>CAZIJQ010000022.1:0-39218 GCA_964539785.1 uncultured bacterium
AAGACCTCTAAACCATGTTAAACATGCGCTCATTTAATTTGCACAACGGGTTATTATTATTGTTTATTAGTAACTTATTTTAATCGATTCCAGGAAGATGTCAATCCTTTACTTGACAATCCGGGAAGATATTCCATAATATACAACACTTAATATTTTACTCATTAATTAACTGGAGGTAATATGAAGAAAACGGTTATCATTTTCACTTGTATAACTGCTTTTGTTTTTGCAGGTGGATTTGTTCAGACTGCGGTAGCACCGCCTTATATTGTCGGTGGTGATACCCTGTTCGGGGGTGTCCCCTATGATGCCGCACGCGGTGTCCTGAGTGGTACTGATCTCGATCAGGATTCAAAACTTGAAGTCTGGCTTACCAGCTATGATAACGGGGGCCGAATCACCTGTTTTGAAGAATCAGGGACCGATACATTCGCCTACGTCTGGGCTTCACCGTCTTTACTGGAATCAGATGGTTCAGCGACTTCTTATCCCCGCGACGTACATGCCGGGGATCTGGATGGCGATGGAAAGCTGGAAATGATCACTTCAATTGGCAGGTATCCCGATGCAAATCCGGATAACGGTATTTATATTTATGAATGGGATGGGTCCACCGATGATGGTTACGGTTCCCAGGCTGATCTTATCGTAAACCTGCATGCCGCCCTTAACGATTCACTCCATGAATCTCGCGTAGAAGGTTTTTCAGTGGGTGATATCGACGGTGATGGCAAAGACGAAATTCTTTTAGCCAGCAATGGCGGGTCAAATCCCATCTATGGTACCGTCGATGGTTCCCCGGCCTATTCCGAAGACCGATTCATTATCCTGGGAGTCACCGGTGATATCGGTGGATTCGGCGCTGCATTAGTTGAGGAATTTGCCGTTTCCCCCCGGGATGTTAACAAAGATGGCGTCCGAGAAAATGCCCTTGGTGGTGGTAGCCCACAAGATATGGTTATGTGCGATACCGACGGCGATGGTCTGATGGAAGCGGCCTGTTTTTCTTGGAATAATCTGGCGATGTTCTTCCTGGAAGCCACTGGCCCGAATGCCTACATGCTTGGGGATACAGCCATAGTAACCGGCCTGGTCGATTCTTCAAAAGCACCGTTCCTGAAACTGGCTAACCTGGATGCCTGGACCCTGGGGGCAGCAGTTGCAGATATGGATGGCGATGGCAAAGATGAAGTCTACGTTTCAGGCTTTGACGACGCTGAAATCTATGTCATTACTGATTCAGACGGTGATGCCCTCAGTTTTGATACAACGGGAATTTCCGGACGGACCTGGATCGGTAATTCGGAGATTTCCATATTAGGTGATGGTCAATATGGTGTTGGCGCTACCGCTGGGCTCGGCGTTTTCGTAGGTGGTGAAGCCGGAGTGGATGATATTCATATGTATACGCTTAATACCGGCGGAAATGTCCTGAATTCGGCTGACTGGACCTATAACGAATATGCCTTACTCAGTGCAACTTCCGGTAGTGTATTTAAATTTAGCAACGTAGTTGATTTAGATGATGATGGCAACCTGGAGCTGGTACTGGGTTATAAAAGTGTAAATGATGAAGTTGGTGGCGGATTGGATCCCAATGGTAATCATACTTTCCGCATCGCTGAATGGGACCCGACGATCGTATCGGTGAAAGATATGGTCCTCATTATGCCCGGTGATTTCAAGCTATCTCAGAATTATCCCAATCCGTTCAATCCCGCAACTGCGATTGAGTACAGCTTGCCAATCAATAAGAAGATATCGCTGAGGATTCACAATATGCTAGGCCAGGAAGTCATTACCCTGGTTGATAATGAATATAAGAATGCCGGTACGCATCTCGTCCAGTGGGACGGTTCCGATGCCAATGGAATGACTGTCAGTAGTGGTATCTACTTCTACACCCTGCAGTTTGGTAATTTCTCCCATACCAAACAAATGACATTCATGAAGTAAATTGAGCAGAGAAAAAAGCCTCCTGCGTAGGGGGCTTTTTTTTTAATAAGCAGACCTGATATTGAAGAAGATTACAGCTTTCCTGACAGTTCTGCTGATAGTCAATGCAGGCTTGTCCCAACCTGTTAACGAGGAATTTAGAGCAACTTGGGTCATCACTTGGGACCATTCCAAACCTTCCGATTCACCCAATACCGGTAAAGCCCGGATCAAGGCAATCCTGGAAAGGCATGCAACTGCAAATATGAATGCCGTATTATTTCAGGTTCGCCAGGGCGGTACAGTCTATTTCACTTCATCCTATGAACCTTGGGGTTCTTATGTTGGTTACGCCTATCCGGGATTTGATCCCCTGGCGTATGCCGTCAGCGAAGCCCATAAACTGGGACTGGAACTGCATGCCTGGTTCAATGTATTTCAATGTTCAAGTACTATTGCAGGTTCGCCATCCGCAGAACACCCGGAATGGATATGCCGGGACCAGGATGGCAATCCGATGGATTCCTATCGATCCACCTCCCCCGGTCTGTCGGCTGTACGTAATTACACCGTAAAAGTAGCAATGGAAATAGTCAATAATTATGACATTGATGGCCTGCATCTGGATTATGTCCGCTGGAATGAACATACAAATTCAGCTCGCGGCCAGGCGTATGATCAAAATAAAGAGGAAATCCCCTATCTGGATGGTTTTATCGAACCAGAACGCCTGCAAGATCTATTAAGCAATCGGTCCGGACGTTATTTATATGATATCGAACATCCCTACAGCAATGGTGTCCCCCAGGGATTCAACTCCTGGGAAGACTGGTGGCGCTGGAGCGTCACCGAGTTTGTCACTGACCTGCATGATTCAATTCAATCTGTCAAACCTCACATCCGACTTTCAGCGGCCGCGCTTGGTAAGTACAACTGGTCAGGGTGGCAGGGCTATGGAACGGTTTACCAGGACGCGGCCCTGTGGTTTAATGAAGGTTACATTGATCAGCTGACACCAATGCATTATCACTGGATTACGGGAGCAGGTTTTTTTGATATGCTGACGGGTGATTGTCCAGATTGCTGGAGCGATTATATTCAGCCCGGCCTTGCAGCCGGCCGCCTGTTTACCGTAGGTCCTGGCTCTTACATCCTGGCTGAAAATGGTATCTGGAATAACCATGAAGATATAATCAATACCTGTCGTTTGATCCCTTGGGTCGATGGTTTTCAATTTTTTGCTTATAATTCCTGGCAATCCCATGCTTATTGGATAGCGGCTAGCAATTCATTCTTTAACACCAAATCAAAGATTCGCTCCGCTCCAGATCCTTTGGGACAACAGCCTAATCCGCCAACTATTTCGATTACAAAAATAGATACTTTTACATATGAAATTACGGTTGTTCCGGTCGATAGTCTTTTAGACAACTGGTTTACGGTCTACCGCTCCGAAGGATTGAATTTGGATATTGAAAAGGATCCGATAATTGATATCCATTTTGGGAAGGAACCGTATTCCGTTCAGGACATATTTTCCGGAAATCAGGAGTACCTGGGTCAATTCAGTTATGGTACCAGCCAGTTCGATCGTTACTGGAATGAGTCGGCTTTATCCAATATTGTTTCCACTGATACAATTCCAACTACCGCACCACCCGGCAGCATCAGTAGTATTGCCGTTACCAATTTGGGTTCAGCTATGCTTCAAATCGATTTTAGCGGTTCTTCCAGTGCAGAGGAATATCTGATAATAAACGACGATTGGAATAGATCGGTATACGACACAATTGGAATCTATCGACAACGACCTGTAATAATCTCCGGTTTGATCACTGACCAGATATATTATCTGAGAATAAAAGGAATTAATGAATTTGGGGAAAGCCCGCTTACTGATCGCATTGCGGTTGCACTATCTTCAGAAACAGTTGAAATTGTTCTTATCAACGATTTTATGGCTACAGCCAATACCCAGTCTCCGGATTATCTTGAGCGGCCGGTTGAAGCCATAGAATCAGCCGGATTTGGATTCGATAATGCCACCGGAACTGCAACTGTATCAGGTCTGCTAGAATTGAGCGATTATCAGATGGTGATCTGGAGTTGCGGTGATCTGGGAAGCGAAACTGGAACCATAGACGCTATGGAGCAACAGGTCATCATGAATTATCTGGAAAGTGGTGGCAACCTGATGATTACAGGTTCGGAAATTGGCTGGGACTTAGTTGATCGTGGAACCAGTTACGATCAAGAATTCTATAGGACTTATCTAAAAGCTAATTTTAAAAGCGATAATGGTGAACAGTTTTATAACAATTATACCTGCACCGGCAGTTTGCAAGGTATCTTTATTGGTAACAGCAACATTTATTTTGATGATGGTAGCCACGGAACATATAATGTTAGTTCACCAGATGGAATCCTACCGATTGGCGGAGCTGATCTATGCTTGGAATATGCCGAGATAGATCCTAATGAAAACGGTGGTGCCGGTATCCAATATCAAGGGAAATTTGGCACAAGTGACCACAATGGAAGGCTGATTTATCTGGCAGTACCGTTTGAAACCATTTACCCCGAACAAAATCGAAATAATTTAATGTCTCACATAATCGAATATTTCAAAGTAGAAATAACTTCTCCAACAGTTGATCAGGACTTTCAAGTCAGCGTATATCCAAATCCGGGACGACATGCGAATCTAAATTATTCATTAAGCTCTGATTCTCCTTTGACCGGTGAAATGACAATTCGGATTTACGATATACTTGGGCGGGAGCTTATCAAGGCTAATTATACTATATCCGGTGCTAATCAATATCATTCTCACATCAGATTATATGACCGTTATAATCGGCCGCTTGCTTCAGGTATCTATTTTCTTATGATTAAAATAAATGATCAGCGCCAGATCACAAAATTTACCCATTTGAAATAAATCCCTGGTGTTCAATTAAAAAAAAGGCAGAGAGCAAAATCCCTGCCTTTTTTTCTATCGTTTAGATATAACTTATTTAAGTAGTAACATTTTTCTTGATTGTGAGGAATTCTCTGTCATCAAGACATAAATGTACATACCTGAACTGACCTTGTTACCATAACGGTCGGTTGCATTCCAGACAACCTGCTGTTCGCCGGAATTCTGGAATTCATTGACGATTGTTTTTATTTCGCGGCCCAGCATATCATATATAACCAGATTCACATTGGCTGCATAAGACAATTTGTAGCTGATCGTCGTGACCGGGTTGAATGGATTCGGGTAGTTCTGATGAAGTACAATCTGCGTCGGTTGGGTAATGAAATCCTCTTCATCAATTCCTACAGTAGGTCCATAGTTCAATACTACTACCGGATAGGAATAGGGAACCAGATCGCCAACCGAGGAGCTGGAAGTATACAGAACCTCCAGTTCGGCATCATCATCCACATCGGCTATATTCAGGACACTCCAGATACCGCCAGCGACGATACCGCTATCAATGACCGTTAAGGAGTAGCTGGACGGACTGGTAAGATTACCACCCGAATAAGCCAGGCGGAAGATATTAGCATTCACATCACCACCACGGGAACCGAAGACGAAGTCCAGGTTACCATCCTGATCAATGTCGCCGGAAGCGCCGCCCCAGGCACCACGGGAACCACTGGACCAGAAATGAGCCATGTTCACCAACTCGGTGGCGATCAGGGTGTCGGCATCTTCCTGCAACAGGTAAATACCTTTCTTGCTATCATCGCCCCAATCATAAATGGCACCAACGATCTCCATCGTTCCATCACCATCCAGATCAACGACCTGGGAAGACTGGTTGAAAGATCCACCCGCCAACGGGGACAGGGCCGTGTAGACATAGGCACTGCCATCCCAAGACAGTTTGCTGATCTCAGTTTCACTCCAGAAATAGGCATTGTTACCAATCACGGCAACATCCCACTTATTCTCAGGCGTCAGCGACAGGGTGTGATCCAGTCCACTGGTCTCTAAAGTCCAGGTCTCCGAACCATCACCGGTATTCGGAATATCATCCACCGAACACACTAAGAAATACATTCCGCTGTTATTACCTTTGCGGTCAGCCATTACCAGCTCTTTGGTTCCATCACTGTCCAGATCGGCTATCTCCATATCCATTGGTCGAATATTTTCATCATCCACGGTGGTAATCGTCCAGGTGGAATTAGGCAGGAAACTGCCATCAGTCTGTTCCACACCAAAATTATCACTGCCGGCGGCCACGTGTTCATAAACAACGATTCGATATGGATTTGACTCAGTACCTGTAGAGTTTACCGGTCCCCAGATAATCTCAGTCTTGCCATCAGCATCCAGATCATCCAGCGCCAGTACCGGCCAGGTATTCTGGTAGGCTACCGGAGCTACCGCTGACCAGACAACCGCCCAGGTGCTGCCGCTCAATTCCAATTTATAGATCCTTGGAATTGTCTCTGTAGCTCCATCGTTCCAGTTATCATTCACCAGGTAAATCTCCGTGGCACCATCACCATCAACATCAACACCACTGATCATACTACCCACACCACCATTGTTCAGCGTGGCTTCCGGTATATCAATCTCGTAGGCACGAGAAAAATCTTCTATACCGGCCCAGAGACCAACATAATCCAATACCACTACCGGATAGGAATAGGGAACCAGATCGCCAACCGAGGAGCTGGAAGTATACAGAACCTCCAGTTCGGCATCATCATCCACATCGGCTATATTCAGGACACTCCAGATACCGCCAGCGACGATACCGCTATCAATGACCGTTAAGGAGTAGCTGGACGGACTGGTAAGATTACCACCCGAATAAGCCAGGCGGAAGATATTAGCATTCACATCACCACCACGGGAACCGAAGACGAAGTCCAGGTTACCATCCTGATCAATGTCGCCGGAAGCGCCGCCCCAGGCACCACGGGAACCACTGGACCAGAAATGAGCCATGTTCACCAACTCGGTGGCGATCAGGGTGTCGGCATCTTCCTGCAACAGGTAAATACCTTTCTTGCTATCATCGCCCCAATCATAAATGGCACCAACGATCTCCATCGTTCCATCACCATCCAGATCAACGACCTGGGAAGACTGGTTGAAAGATCCACCCGCCAACGGGGACAGGGCCGTGTAGACATAGGCACTGCCATCCCAAGACAGTTTGCTGATCTCAGTTTCACTCCAGAAATAGGCATTGTTACCAATCACGGCAACATCCCACTTATTCTCAGGCGTCAGCGACAGGGTGTGATCCAGTCCACTGGTCTCTAAAGTCCAGGTCTCCGAACCATCACCGGTATTCGGAATATCATCCACCGAACACACTAAGAAATACATTCCGCTGTTATTACCTTTGCGGTCAGCCATTACCAGCTCTTTGGTTCCATCACTGTCCAGATCGGCTATCTCCATATCCATTGGTCGAATATTTTCATCATCCACGGTGGTAATCGTCCAGGTGGAATTAGGCAGGAAACTGCCATCAGTCTGTTCCACACCAAAATTATCACTGCCGGCGGCCACGTGTTCATAAACAACGATTCGATATGGATTTGACTCAGTACCTGTAGAGTTTACCGGTCCCCAGATAATCTCAGTCTTGCCATCAGCATCCAGATCATCCAGCGCCAGTACCGGCCAGGTATTCTGGTAGGCTACCGGAGCTACCGCTGACCAGACAACCGCCCAGGTGCTGCCGCTCAATTCCAATTTATAGATCCTTGGAATTGTCTCTGTAGCTCCATCGTTCCAGTTATCATTCACCAGGTAAATCTCCGTGGCACCATCACCATCAACATCAACACCACTGATCATACTACCCACACCACCATTGTTCAGCGTGGCTTCCGGTATATCAATCTCGTAGGCACGTTCAAACCCGTTGATAGCAAAAATACTCCCGGGCCAGATTACCAAGAGAAGAATTACTAACAATCCAATATTAGCTTTCTTTCTCATTTTATTCTCCTTTTTTAGGTTAACAGTTATTCTTATAGTACTGATTATAGTGCTAATAATAAAGAAAACCGATGACTATTTGTTAATATTCCCAAATCTGAATAGGAATAATCAACCTCTATTCCGGTGCTGCCCAACATGTCCAACTTCACACCGCCTCCGAACGAAAATCCACCTTCATCAAGACCGGCACGGTAACCTGTACGCAGATAGACCAAGTTGTTAATGCTGTACTCCAAACCGAAATTATACTGTTCAAGGTTGTTATTGGGATGCACCATATCGGAGGCAACTGTGAGCAAATGATTTCCGGACCGAAAGGCATTCATGCTTATCCCGACCCTGAAGTTGACCGGTAGTGAATATTTTTCGAATGACATCGGTATATCATCGGTATCATCGGTGAGATCAACGTATGAATCTTGGTTGCTGTAATTTACATACTCACCGGAGAAACCAACTTCCGGTCCGAAGTGCAGGATTGACATACCAATTTTCAAACCACGGAAATCCGTTCGATACATGGTTCCTAAATCCAACGCCCAAGTGGAATATCCGTAATCAAGGTATTTTTCTTGAACATATTTTCCGGTTAATCCAATTGATACCCTGTCTGTGAGGAATTTGGCGTAGGTCAATCCTATGACACTATTGTTTATGCTAAAATACTCACCAGTGCCCTCATTATCATAGATGGTAGTTATTTCCATGTCATCGGTCATTAGCGAGATTGCACTAAAGGCGAAACTACCTATTCGATCAAATTTTCCGGCAATAGCGATTCCACCAATTGCGATATCAGCGGGCCAGTAACTGTTTGATACAAATAGGCATGGAGCATTTACATCTGCCAATCCAGCCGGATTCCAAAATACGGATCCGGCATCATTAGTTACAGCCGTATAAGCTGCGCCCATACCATCTGCTCGAGCACTTATTCCAATTTCTAAAAATTGGGCAACGGTTGTTCCAACGGGTGCGAAATCACCGGCATGCAAACAGATTGTCAATGCTAAGAAAGCTGCTACAGTAGTTTTTTGTTTATTAGTCATGTCTTTGTCCTTCAGCAACATGGATTTACCGGATAATTACAAATTTTCCAATAGTTTGCCCCAGTGATGGAGAATCCACCACAAACAAGTACATACCTGGAGCGGCTTCCTGATCGTTTCTGGTCATCAGATCCCATTCGGCGACACTTGGGCTGGCAGTATCGAAACCGCCACCGACAATCACTGTTTCATCAGTTCGGATTTCATCGACAAAGTCACCATCAAGGGTGAATATCTTAATTATCGCATCAGCTGGCAGATTGGTGAATTGGATACGGTGTTCCCAAGGTGATGAATCACCAGGGCGGGCATTGTTCCAAATGGGTCCAGCGCTACCAATATAAGGATTTGGTACAACCTTAATATTATCCAGTGAATTAGCAATCGGGTTAGAAGGAGAAATCACCTTCATACTATTAGCATCTTGGATATTGGTACTAATCACACCGAATGGAATCGGCTCGTTGATCGAATCGGTTGCTGCTTGTACTGAATAATAATATACCAGACCATTGATCACATCGGTATCAATCAATTCATATTTTCCAGTTGCATTGGTTGGCGGTGGCCAACTGCTACTGTCATTTAATGTAAAAGAACCTAACCCTAGCGGGGTCCAGTCAATTGAACCCAAAGCATTTTTCTGGCCTTTCCATGTTAAGAATTTGTAGAAGTTCGGGTGAGAGATCTGTGTTGAATCCCATAGTATTTTTATACCGGTTGTAATTTCATTTTCAATGACTGTTTCCAGTTCAACGACAGGAGCGGCTGGTGATAGTGCTTCGGCCGATATTGCATAATCATTATCCACAATAAACTGAGCCACATCCATGATTTTAACCAATTCCACCAGACTGTATACTCCTCCGCTATCCTGATCGCAGCCTACTCCCAGGGCGGTGGTCACAACGACCGAATCACCTGCCGCCAGACTGTCCAGGGGTCCAAAGGTGATAATACCACGGTAATCATGGGGCAGTGGAATACCACTACCTGTACCACCGTCAAAGATCGGTTCGAATATCGGATCTTTTAGAAAATCCCAGGTATCATCGTCGGAAACAGGATCATTATAGATATGGCAAATATGATATGAATACGGTGGCAGATAGGGTTCGGATTTTAAAATTTTAATTCCCAGGAAACCAGGGGTCTGCAATTTTCCATCGGCGCCGGGATTGCCGAAATCATTGTCTTCCCCATTATCAGCAGGCCAGGATGTATTATCACCGTCGAACATGATCACCATTGAACTGTCAATATCCGCATCGGTCAGACCGTGGTCACGACCGGTCATATCGGGAAATTGCTCTACCCAGTCCCAGGGGACGCCATTTGCTATGGCATGATCATCCTGGTTAGAGAAGCGATACTCGGCGCCCCAGTCGGGCAATTTACTCACATCGCCATCCAGACGGATAGTGAAGTAAAAATCATCGATAGTCCGGGGCATGTCCGGTAAACTATCGCCGTCAGTATCAATACCAACATTCTTAATGGTGTATTCATAAATAACGAAATCATCGGCATAGCTGGAACTCCAGGCGTAGGTCCTTTCGGTTATTTCCAGGCCCAAAGGAAAATGGTCGTCAGCCAGTGGAGCAACAACATCATAGTAACGGGTGTAAGTATCTTCCTCTGATCTCGTTCCATCACCGGTAAACAGATGTACCGAATCTAAGGAAGCAAATTCATGATCATCACCTTTGGTAATGTGATATGCGCCATCGACAGTACCCGATAACCAGATCGTTCCACGATACAAATAGGAATTCCCAGAACCTCCGGGCCAATCGCAGGAAGGAGTACGATCATTATAAGCATCATCTCCCAAATAGCTCCAATTAGTCACGCGGTTCCAGAGTGTCCCAATTGTATGCCATTTGAAATTATCATCCTGGATAATGCCGGAAGATCGAGATTCAACCGGGATACCGCTCTGTCTGCGATTATCCTGTAAATCAGCGGCAATCAGGCTACCTGTCAGTATTAAAATACTAAGCAAGGACAATAATGTTTTGGATTCTTTAGTCAAATTCATGGAATTCCTCTAATAAAAACTCACTTAATTAGGTATTAAAATTGCACCGCAAATCCAAAGCGGAACTGCCGTTTTTCATTCAAAGTCTGTGGATTACGGACCATTTCACCGGTAGTTTCTTTCAATCGGGTTACGGAATAATCACCCGTCTCACTAAAATTTTTGGCACTGCCAATCCAGTCAACATTCTCCCGGTTAACCAAATTATAGACATCGATGAAAATATCCATACTGACAATACCCGGTAGGGGTATCTGCTTATTCAGCCGTAGATCCACCTTCAGTTTTCCCGGCAGGCGAGCATCATTGACCACATCCGATCCATCGGAAGTATATGGCAGTCCGCTGCCGTACTTAATCTGGAAATTGGCCCGCCAGTCTGCCAATGGTTCCAAAATGTCAGCTGGTGCCAATAAGGTAATATTAGCATTCATGGTATGGGTTTGATCGAAGTCCAGGATCAACATCTTCTTTGCGGCACTGAAAGTACCAGCTCCCTCGTTGGGGCTGGAACTACGACCCTTGGCAATTGAATAGGTGTAATTCAAAGAACAACCCCAATTGGAACCAACCTGTTTGATAAAGGATAATTCCAGACCCTTGACATTACCGAAATCGACATTGGTATATACATTTAACTCCGTACCCTGCAAATTGGTTGAATATTTATACCAATCCAGGAGATTTGATATATCCTTATAATAACCGGTTACTGACAGCTTAATATCATTGGTAAACAAGTGCTCGATGCCAAAATCGTAACTGACCGTTTTCTCCGGTTTCAGGTCCGGGTTACCAACATAATTACCCACCTTGGTTAATGATTGAATTTTATAATTACGGTACAGGTAATAACCATCGGGACGCTGGAAATAATGACCATAGGTGAAATGGAGGACATCCCGGTCGGTAATCGGATGCGAAATACCAATCCGTGGACTGAACTGGTTCTTGGCGGAAGCCTTTTTTAAAGTTGTTTCGTTGGGTATCGTAACGTTGGTACTATCATCGTAAAATTCCATCAAATCTTTCGGTTCGCTGTAATTTATCGGATAATAGATATCTCCATCCCAACCGGTGGGATCGAATAGATCCCAGCGTAGACCAATCAGGGCAGTGATACCTTTATACTCCATTTTATCTTGGACATAGGCTCCTAAGTCAAGCGTTTGTTGATCCCAAATATCCTGGCGGAAGGTGCCATAGCTAAGAGTCCAACTGATATTCTCAACCTTAGTCCGATGGTATCCCAGTTCAAAACCAGCTTTTAACATGTGGTGAAAAGTCACCTGGCTGGTAATATCGCCTTTGAAAGTATTCGACCAGGACTCTTGATCGCGGAAACCGGGATCGTCACCCCTGATCCACCAATAACTATCTTCTGTACGCTCCCGTTCGATTGGGTGAGCTACATTGCTGGTATCAGAATTATCCCAAACCAGATCCTCCGAAGTATTGCCGTCGAGGTCCCGGTCATCCACATCAGTGGTTGAGTATTTATAGCTGGAATAAGCTGATTGGTAGCGTAACTCATAATATGTTCGAGAAGTAAGGCTGTGGGTGAAAATGGCGTAGCCAGTGGTATTCTGCTTGGTCCGATCCCAGAGATATTCCTGCATGCCTCCTATGTAATAAGTCAATGTAGAATCATAATGTAACGTATCCAACAGACCATTGTCACCCATCATTTCCAGCAGACCATAGTCTCCAGTTATTACCCCCTTCTGATCGAAATCATAAGGATTTGTGACATATTCATAACGTATCAGGGTTGAGTCTTTAACCCCTTTGATATACTCATTGACTGGATAATCCGGAGCCGGGCCGTATTTAGCAGCGGGGAAATAGAATTTATCCCAGGTCGAAGTTGAATACAGGCCGCCGAGCGCCAGTTTCATTTTTGGCGATAATTTAAATGTGACCTTTCCCTGGTAGGACTGGTTGTAGGATTCCTGATTGATAAAATAACCTTGAGACTTATCCGTAATTTCAGCTGACAGTGAAAAATTCGCCAACCCAGTCAAGGGGCCACTGAGGCTTAACTGATAAATATTCATCAGTTTGTGTTGATACTTATTTCCGTAAACCAGTGTATCAGTCCAGACCTCATTCTCATTTAAATAACGATGGAAGATACCACCCCAAGTATCTCGTTCCCCCATTAAAGTTTTATTCAGATTTTCACCAAAATTGGAGCTGGCCAACCGGAAGCGGCCGTGGAATTTATCTTCACCTTCTTTCATGGCCAGGTTGAGTACACCAGACTGAACGTTACCATATTCAGCCCCAAACCCACCCAGGGTTATCTCGAGCTCTTGAATAGCCTGCTCCGGAATGCTGGCAGTGAATCCGCCCATCTCACCGGAATAGGTACCTGCCGGATCCCTAAGGGCAATTCCATCGACCAAAACCAGAATCTCATTGGATCGACCACCACGAAAGTGGGAACCGACTACGCCGGCCTGGTTTTGGGCGATTGAAATGAAATTATCCACGGGCTGCATGTCAATTTCTTCAGCAGTAACGCTATGGCGGGAAGTAAATTCGTCTTCCTTCAGTAATTTACGCTCCGCCGTAATAGTCACTTCCTCACCTTCCAGTGCTTCTAGTGATAGTTTTACATTGATCATCGTTGTTAAATCAATTGAAATCCGGACTTTTTCAACATTGACCATGCCATAACCGATCATCGCCGCCTTTAAGGTATATTCACCGGGTGGCACATTCAGGATAATGAATTCACCATTTTGATTGGTGCTGGCTCCCAGCGTTTTACCTATCAGGAAGACGTTGACACCCTGTAGCGCCGCACCTGTTTCTTCGACGGTTACGGTACCCATTATCTTTCCAGTTACCCCAGCCAAAACCAGATTAATCAGGAAAACCGTAAATAACAATCTATTAACCAACTTATGCATCGAATCGCTCCGTTGAATTGTGGAATTATGTAATGCTTTATTCATTTGTAATTTTATTGTCCCCTTAAAATATTAAAATCCAGGCCTGAGAACTGTAAGCAAACTTTGAGTAAGTACAGGTAATTAATGGTAGCGGGATACTAACAGCAATCGAAATGTTAACAACAACACTCTTTTGTAATAGTACCATGCCAAATTCCCAAAATGTTTACAAACATTTCAATGACATTTCCTAAGATCAGTCTGGCCTCAAACCTCAGTCATTTTATTATTCGCGGAACATCGTAATTCAAGCAATAATAAAAATTTTATGCCATTTCTCTAATGTTTGAAGTGAAACTACCCAATACTAACATTATTATCAAGCGATAAAATTGGTTTAAATGGAAAACGGATCCGTAACAATGACAAGACCTGGGTATCTGAGCAAGTATTTTTCACTTCAATTTATCATATTAATTATCATAAAATTGATACAAGAAATGGAAGTAAAAATGTTTAAAACAATACTCACGGCAATACTGGTCGCCGGTTTTCTAATCAGCTGCCAACCAGATAGATCAGGCGATAATATGAATAAGATCAATAAAATTATCAGTTCCGTAAAACAACAGTGGGCACCTGATAAGCGCATAGCTATATTTAATATCGATTCAGATGAAACCGCCGGAATCATTACTTTGACTGGTGAAACCAACCTGCCCGAAGCCCACAATGATTTGATTGAACAGCTTAAAAATAATAAAATCAATGTGATCGATAATATTAATGTATTACCGGATAAAAGTCTCGGTGAGGAACATTTTGGTATAATTCGCCTCTCGGTAGCAAATATCAGGTCAAAACCAGCTCATTCGGCGGAACTGGCGACCCAGGCACTGCTTGGCACGGTTGTTAAAATCTACAAAAAATCAAGTTACTGGTATTTGGTCCAAACACCCGATGATTATTTAGCCTGGGTCGATGCCAGCGGAATCACGCTGGTCACGGCTAAAACGGCGGACCAGTGGAAGAAAAATCCTAAAATATTGTATCTAACAGACAATGGATTTGCCTACTCTGCGCCACTTCGCAACAGCGAGCGGGTATCAGACCTGGTAGCCGGGGATTTATTGGAATTAATGGAAGAAAGTTTTGATTTTTATCATGTGCGTTTTCCTGATGGACGGACCGCCTTTGTACCTAGTTCAGAAGCCGATATATTTGCCGATTGGCTGGCAGGGGAACCGGATGTAAATAATATTATTCGTGATGCGCGCAAATACATTGGTCTCCCCTATCTCTGGGGTGGTACCTCCACGAAAAATTTTGATTGCAGCGGCTTTACAAAAACAGTGTTTTATCTGAATGGAGTCGTCATGGCCCGGGATGCATCACAACAGGTCTATACCGGACACCCGGTCGATACTGATGATGGGTTCGATAACCTGGTACCAGGCGATCTCCTGTTTTTCGGTCGAGCCGCCACCGATTCGACCAAAGAACGGGTTACCCACGTTGGTCTATATATGGGTGATACGGAATTCATTCATGCTTCCGGATTAGTAAAAATTAACAGCCTGGATTCCACGCGGATCAATTTCAACGAGTACCGTTATGATACCTTTATCAGAGCCCGACGGATAATGACTTCGCTCAATGAAAACGGAATTCGCCTGGTGAAAGACCATCCAGCTTATGTATTAAAATAGGCCGGTAATCAATGCGACTTTCCTTCAGACCATATACACTGGAATTGAAGCACGTCTTTACGGTAGCTGTCCACTCCCGTACTACCACACCTGCTGTTCTGACTGAGATTGAGTATGAAGGCATCACCGGCTATGGTGAAGCTTCCATGCCGCCCTACCTCGGTGAATCTCAGGACTCAGTAATAAAATTTCTGTCCCGGGTCAATCTGACTCAATTCAATGACCCGTTCCAATTGGAGAAAATTCTTAATTATATCGATTCACTAGCACCCGGCAATGGCGCTGCCAAGGCTTCAGTCGATATTGCATTGCATGATCTGATTGGTAAACTGTTGGGGAAACCGTGGTATCAAATTTGGGGCTTCGATCCGGCCAATACACCTGACACAACCTATACGATCGGGATCGATACACCGGATATAATCCGGCAAAAACTTGCTGAAGCAGAACCCTATAACATCATTAAGATTAAACTTGGTCGGGATAACGACCGGGAAATAGTCGAAACGATCAGATCTTATACTGATAAGCCACTCACCATAGATGCTAATCAAGGCTGGACCGATAAACACCAGGCATTGGATATGATCCACTGGTTGAATGAACGTAACTGCCTGCTGATTGAACAGCCGATGCCCAAAGAACTGATCGACGAGACAGCCTGGCTGACGGAAAACAGTCCTCTGCCGACGATCGCCGATGAAGCGCTGCAGCGCCTGGCGGATGTACCGAGTCTGAAGGGCGTTTACTCAGGTATAAATATTAAACTTATGAAATGTACCGGCCTGCGGGAGGCTCATAAAATGCTGATTCTGGCGCGTTCCTTGGGAATGGGAGTCATGCTGGGGTGTATGACCGAAACTTCCTGCGCAGTATCGGCAGCGGCTCATCTGTCGCCACTGGTTGATTGGGCTGATCTTGACGGCAACTTACTTATCGACAATGATCCCTTCGTTGGGATGAAGATTGTCGATGGGAAAATTACCCTGAATGATTGGCCGGGCATCGGCATTAGAAAGGTTTTATAATCGCTATTATTTCTGATTGAGGACTTTCGTGACCGCGATAACCAATGGTGGAAATCGATAACATAGCATAACCAGGAAAAGCGCTTACCGGCCCGGACCAGGAGTTTGAAATGTTGTCGGGGACGAAAATCGTTTTTTCGGCCGAATCGGCAATAGTATAAAAAGTTATCTTGTATTCATTTATTAAGGCAGTATTCAAACTATCTTCCCAGGCGATATTCAGGATCCCATTTTCGATTTGAGCTGAAATATTCTGAGGTGCAAACAGAACCGGGTCACTTTTCCAGGGCATTTGTGGTACTTCTGCCTGATCGGTATAATATTTAGTCGCGATACTCTCCCAATGTTCGGTAAGGCTGCCAGCACTGAAGAAAACCATTCCCGGTATTCCCTGCTGGCGTAAAAAATTGATTTGTCCCTCGGCTTCACGCCAAGTGTAAGGCGATTTTTGGGTATTATAGCGATAACTGCCAATTCCCGGGAAAACATAACGATCCATAGTATAATAGTTTTTCCAATCCAGGGCGCGCTTGGAAAAGGATGCCGTTGGGTGCGACCGGGGATGATACATCATGGGGGCGACAAAATCAATTTTTCCCAATTCTGCCCAGCGTCGCGGATCCTGGTAAACTGAATGATAAGCTGTCCAACCCTGATCAATATATGTACCAATAACAGCAGCGGACATTTTAACCCAAGGTTTAGTGACCGTAATTGAATTATAAGTTTTGACTACAAATGCTGTAAGCTGCTCCCGTTGCCAGTCGGCCCAGTCCAATTTGTCAGGATTGCCGGATTTCGAATTGAACAACGCCACGCTGACGGAATCATGGGAATAGCCTAATTCCGGTGATTGCTCCGGATAGCGAATATAATCGAAATGAATACCATCTATGTCATAGCGATTTACAATATCCAATGTGATCTTGATTAGATAATCATGAACAGCGGTATTCCCGGGCGAAAATGAGACATAATGGTCGGTTATCGGCATTGGTATGCCACTGGAATCACAGACAACCCAATCCGGATGAGCCAGATAAGGTGATAATGGTTCGGTAACTGGCGGTTCTCCCGGGCCTCGCCAGGCAGGAAAAGTATTAATCCAGGCATGTAGTTCGAGGCCTCGTAAATGAGCCTCAAAAATGGCATATTCCAGGGGATCCCAACCTGGGTCCTGGCCAAATTCACCGGTTAATAAATGTCCCCAGGGCTCTAATCCCGGTGTGTAATATGCATCGCCATTACCCCGCACCTGAAAAAAGATAATATTAAAATTCGATCGGGCTGCATTCTCGATAATATTTGAAATGTAAGCCTTAATCGTATCCTGATTATGATCTGGACTGGATCGACAGTATTCAAACCTTGACAACCAGATTCCACGAGCTTCTTCCGCCGGAGCAGGATAGGTCTTGAAATGGGCGCAACCGGTTAGTCCAATTAATAATCCTGTTACAATGATTTTATCGATATTTTGCATAACAATCTCAAAATTTAAGCTGATTTTCATTTTCTACTCGTTATTAATAAGTGTCTTTAGGTGACCTTCCAGGCCCAGGAGCACTGCGTTAGCCAATCTCTGCAAGTTGTCATCGGATAACATAAATAGTTCATCTTCCGGATGTGACATGAAAGCGCCTTCCACCAGGAAAATGATCATATCGGTTTGCCGGGTGATATAATAGGTTCGATGGACCTGTCCAAACGGTTCTAACCCCAAATCGACTAAATGGGGAAAAACCGACCGGGCAAATGGCCAGTTCTGGGGACTCGTGTAGTAGGTGCTGGTTCCACTGACGTCCATGGGATTGCGGGAAGACCCGGGAGCGTTGTTATGCAGCCACAGGAAAATATCGCCCTCTGATTCGCGGGCAATTATCATCCGCTCGTATAATTGGAGGGTTGTATCCACCTGACGAGTGGGAATTACATTGGCACCCCGCTCCTGTAGCAGCTTCCCCAGATATTGAGTATAAACCAGATTGACATCTTTCTCAGTTATTCCTGATGGACCCACAGCTCCTAGATGCTTGCCACCGTGGCCGGCATCAAGAATAAAGGTTAAGTCCTCAAATGGGTTGGCAGGATTTAGTTCTGGCGGTATTTTTATATCAAATCTGAATCGATTATCCTCATAGTATCCCCGGTAGCCCCATTGTTGGTTGGTATTCAAATATATGTCAAACCGCAAAACGTCATCATCTTCTGCCACCCATTCATAATGATCAATTAAGGGACAACTGTCGGCATAGACCGTCCATTCGTTCAAAAACCTAGTGTGGTAGAAATATATTGCTAATTTTTGCGGAACGGTCGATTGGACGATTTTGAATGGAACCTGTTCTGTGAGATTAAACCGGATTGATAGCCAGCCCGAGTCCACTTTAGTGGATATCCCATACATACCAGCCTGAGGCAGATCGCGTCCACTGGGTAACCGTGTTACCGCACGTCGGGTAACGTAACAGATTCGCTGGTTCGAAAGTGCAACTTTCCAGTAGCGTCCCAAGTCGGCTAATCCTTCCAACATTATCCCAGCCGGCAAAATCATTAAAATCTCACCATTGGGAGCATGCCGCACCAAGGTAGTATTCCAGTTGGTTTCCAGTAGCACCGGTTGTTTTGTCATCGATATGGATACACGACCAATGGATTTCAGCTTTACGGTATTACCATCGGGTCCCTTCAATTTGAATAATACCGGCTTATTACGGCATTTATCGTCCGCATAAATTTGGTAACTACCCTCATAAACACCGGTCCCATCACCGGTTGCTGGAGAAATTATTTCACTCATGGGCAAATAACCACCGGTAACAGACGGTATTTTGAATTGAGCGCTGCCATTGGTGGTACCTTGAAATCTTACTATCAAACGATCAGGACGGTAAATAGTGATATTTCTTTTAGGTATGATTGAAGATTGATCGATTTGAGTAGACGGTAGATCCGGATCAAAAGGTAACGGACGAAATAAATTGATCGTCGAATCGATTTGGCAGGTATCGGTGGAATAACTGAATTGAAAAGAATTCCAGCCCGGTTCAATATCAAATAGACCAACGAATGATCCGCTGCTGAATATGGGTATTGTGTCATTGGCAATCATCAGGACGGCTGAAGTATCTCGTGCCCAGCCACCAAACCGGTAGTGAGCGCTATTAACAGTGTCCGAATCGGCTGGATGAGTGAACAGAAAATGTCGCACAGAATCCCGATCAGCAATCATTTTTGCGAAGATATCCTCAATTGAGTACGGTTCAATCCAATCCCGGGGATATTGGGTGGGAAATAGTCGCAGGTAAATTGTATCTGAAATAGCTGGGTATACCAGTTTCAGGAAGGATTCATTCCCCGTTGAGTCGGTTAACCAGTCAATCAGGTCTTCGATTTTAATTAAACCATCAGATAAGTGATTTGAACCTGAAATTGAAAGAAAATAATTGGTCGTATCGGTTGGTGCTTCCAAATGATATAATTGATGGTAATTACGGGTTAACAGATTGGTCTTGTAGATCAATTCCAGCGAGTCCAAATCAAGCGTATCAGCCACAAATCTATCGATCATTAAAGAGCCGAGTATTGTGCCTTTTTCAGTTGGAAAGGTAATTTGAAATAAATCCTGGTCAATTAGAGCATTAGTTAGATTTAGTAGTTGTGTGCTATCGGTAGAAATCACAACCGTATCACCCTCGGAATACCCTTCAAATAGCCGAATTGAAAACGAATCATCTAGTGCTGGGTTAATCACACTGATTGAGTTTTCGGATTCAGATGGCAGGTTGACTACTTTGGTTTGATAAACCGGCGGTATCTGGGCAAAGCTTAATGATAATGCAAAAGCAAAAATGGTTAGTTTTCGAATGGACATAGGTTGATTTTCCTTTAGGGTAGCATTACCAGTCGGATCAGGATGGATTCATGTATTTTATTAATTCTGCTGGTACTGACTGGATAATTATTGCAGATCAATGAAAAGGTAACCAATCGGCCGGAGTTGGTAGTAAGATAACCGGTATGGCTGCGAACACCATTGATCATACCGGTCTTGATCCGGCCGTTATCTGCCAACCGTGTTCCCATGCCGAACCTTTTAACAAATCCTATCCCGGTGGTATCACCCGCGATAGAGAAGGAATTGTAGTATTCATCAAATACCGGCGTGTGAGACATGTGCGACAGGAATTTACTCAATTGCTGAGCGGAAATACGGTTGGTACGGGACAATCCGCTGGCGTCGTATAACTGCCAGCCCAGCGCATCAATTTTATGTGTATCCAGAAAAGTTTCGATCAATTCTAATCCGGCAGCCAGACTGCCAGTCCCCGATTCCTGCCAGGCAGTAAATTTCAATAGTTGTTCTGTGTAAAGGTTGACACTTTTTTGGTTCGTGATCCGAACGATCTCCTCCAGTTCGGTAGAATGATGCTCATAAATTAGTTTAGTCGGATCATAAACGGATGATGTATGCTTGACCTGCGGTTTTCCTTTGATTTTTACTCCAACTTCATTCAGACCGAATGTCAGGAATTGGGCTGCAAATAGTGCCGGGTCCGGTATTGAGCCTTTAATTGTAAACTCTTCAACTCCCGCCGGTATAGTTCCCCTTAGTGTGGCGCTATACTGTCTGGGAGCGCAATAGATGTAACCATTGTCACCGGAGCCTTCCCGGCCAGTACGCATATTATTACTAAATTTGAGTCCGGGTATCGGTGGTACAACTCGGACGATTTCTGCCGGATCACCTACAGAGCCACCAGGTTTGAAGGTCAAGTAGTACAGGTTATCGTGAATACATAGGCCGCTGGTGCCGGCACCGTAGTAATTACCTATGTCGATCCAGGGCCAGTAATCGGGAACGGCTTGTTCCTCAAATAAAGCAACATCGGCGACCACAGCACCATTTATTCGTTGAATTCTGGCTGCTCTGATTGCCTCGATCCAGGTCAGCATTAAGCTATCAAGTCCCAGACTGCCTGGTACCATTTCAGAACCCAGGGTTGGATCCCCCCCGCCAACAATTATCAAATCCCCATTCAAGGTGCCTTTGCGATTTAGATTGCCAGAATAATACAATTGCGTAGAAAATTGAAAATCCGGCCCCAGCTTAACCAACGCCAATCCGGTGGTAACAATCTTCAGACTCGAAGCCGGCGCCAGACTAATACGGGAATTGTAATCGACAATCGATCCGCCACCATCGGTGTATTCAGCATAAATACTCCATTGTGCCCGATTCAGCGTATCATCGGTAGCAATATAATTTAACCAATCTTCCACCGTCATCTCTGCTGAAAGGCTGGACAACAATAGAAAGACTGCACCAAGAAATACCAATTTCTTTGTCCTGATTATTTTAAACAAAATACTATTCCTCATCTATTTCTCGCGGACGATTCCCTGCCGCTCTAACCAGATCTTCGACCGCGGACACAACTCTCAATTCCAGTTCCGCCTCTGCCTTAGCGGCCAGCTCTAATCTATTTAATTGGGTTGTCGTCCAGGAGGCAGATGCAAATTTACCTTGGCCTAGATATGTCATTGCTGCGAGTCCCACCTCACCTGCCTCAGATAGATTCAATGATATGGTTTCGATTTCACTTAGGATTGGTGAAGAATCAATTATCTTACCCAGCTCAGCATGATTAGCTTGCCAGATCGTAAGTGTATTTACAATCTTGATCTGTTCCGGAGAATTTTCCAATGATTCGAATTGTTGTCTGCGCTTTCGCCCCTTCAACTTTGCCGCTTCTTTATTTAGTATTGACCACTCCTGTAAATAATTCGCGACCGTCTGTCTGAACTTACGGGCTGCCAGCGCGTCGGACTGGACGGCATCCACCAAGCGGGTCAATGGTGAATATGATAAATATTTTCGATTCGGATCAAAACGGTGCCGCTTATAGCCCTCGATCGGTTCCACAAGGTCCGCCAGGCACTTTAGACTTGCTATATCATTATTATCAGTCAAGCGCCGCAGCATCATTTCATAATTACGGATATGTTGAATTTCCAGTTCTTCCAACTGAAAGCTGACTCGCTCAAGGCGCCGATACATATCATCCACATTCCGCACTTCTTTCGCTGACCAGAATCGTTCGGCCAATGCCGCCGTCCGAGGCCAGATTCGGGCATCCACCACTTCCGGGGTATTAAATTCGGCCCACGATGGCACCTCTCCGCCAAGAATGTTTTTTTCCAATGCAACATCATCAACAAAACCCGCTCGGGCCGGATCTTTGAGATAATGCGCCTCGGTGGACCAGAACAGATCGATGTAATAACCGTTGGAAATAATGACCTGAAAGTCCTGAGCCAGGATTTCAGGTAACTGTTTCATGCCATTCCAGGACCAGACCTGAGATATGATATTTTTATTCATACCGGGATCAAATATCTCATCCCAGCCAATCATTATTTTACCATGGCCTTCTACGATCTGACGTACACGGTCCGTGAAATAGCTTTGCAGCTGATGGGTATTCTCATATCCATGCTGCTCCATATATTTCCGAATGTCCGGATTGTTACCCCAGTGGACACCGTTATTCTCATCACCACCGATATGAAAATAAGCATCGGGAAACAAGGCAGCCATTTCCCCGATGAAGGCATCCAGGAATTCAAAGGTTGATTCTCGAGTTGGGTCCATCACCGGATCTTGCACACCCCAGCCGCGCTCGATGGTATAAGTGGTATCGTAGCTGGATAGCTCCGGGTGTCCCACAAACCAGGCGGTAGCGTGACCAGGCATATCAAATTCAGGTATTACACGAATCCCCCGTTGATCTGCATAAGCAATAATTTCCCGCATCTGTGTCTGGGTGAAATAGTCGCCATCGGAACCGAATTGATGTAAACGGGGGAACACTTCACTCTCAATTCTAAATCCCTGATCCTCGCTTAGATGCAGGTGTAGTACATTCATTTTAACTGCAGCCATGGCATCAATATTCCGTTTGATTATTTCCATTGGAATAAAGTGCCGGCAAACATCCAGCATCAATCCCCGCCAGGGAAATCGTGGAGTATCATTAATACTTACCTCGGGGAAATAATACTCTTTACCATCGGTTTCAAATAGCTGAAGTAGGGTTTCGATGGCGTGCAGCACACCAAATTCCGTCAGTGCATTGATTTCAATTTGTCCCGGTTTGATATTCAAGGAATATGATTCATCTTCACCTAAAACCAATTCACCAGTTCGTTCACAGGCGATCATCAGCTTAGGTTCGGCCATCGATTGATTTTTATATACAAATCCCTGATCAATAAAATAGCCGGTGCGTCCGGATAACCGTCGTAGTAAGTGCGTTGCCGCTTGCTCGGCTCGATGGCCACAGGCGCCAGTCAATTCAATGGTGAAATTTCGATCAATAATAAATCTGCCGTCGCCAAACTCAACCATTTGCGGGACCGGCATCAGGTCATGCTGTCTGACAGCACTATCAGCCAGGGCCAGACCTGTTAGAACTACTAAACCTACGGCAGGAAATAGAAATTTATTCATCATTAACCTCAGTGATCTCATGGTGGCTGGTTTGTGCAACAATTATCCAATATTATCAAAGAATAGGGATTAGTTCCCATGATCCGGATTGAATTTAATTACAGCAGTTTTATATCTAATAGGAATTGGCTAATTGATCGGATTATGGAAGTGTCGTGCCTGTCCGGCTTATTTCAGGATTACCAGCTTGCGAATATCCGAATATTTTCCGCTCTCCAGGATGTAAAAATAAATACCAGTACTGGCGGTCTTTCCAATTGTATTGCGACCATTCCAGCTCACCGATTTATAACCGGCCGTTTGATACTCATTAGTCAGTTGAATAACCTGGCGGCCGAGAATATCAATAATCGTCAGCTTGACCAAACCATCATCCGGTAGATCATATTCAATCGTCGTGACCGGATTGAAAGGATTGGGATAGTTCTGATGCAGGGCAAATTGGTTCGGAATCGCTACCAGATCAAACAATTGCTTGCCCTGACCAATCAAATGGTTCTCATCTGATAGAAAAGAATATTCGATTTGCAGGGTGAAATTACTGCGCTTTAATGCACGTGTGTCCAGGGTGATCAGGTTTTTTGGGTTGTTTTTCAGGTTGACATATTCGATCAGTAATTCACCGCCCTCTGCATCTTTGTCCTGCAAAACAAGATAATCTTCCGAGTGGTTTACCGCTGTTTTATTTATTTGAACGGCATCCGGTTGATAGCTGATGATTAATTGACCGGCTTCTGCTGCCTCAGGCATGGTCATCAAGACCTGGGATCCATCCTGTTCAAAGCTTGGCGATTCACCCATGAATTCAACAGGGGTGCGAGCCAAACGACCAGTTTCCTGATGCGACCAATTCCACATGTAAACCAGGGTCATTAATTCATCATACCCGAATGTACCATCTGATTGAACGGTAATATTGGGCAGTTCTCCCATACGGGGATATAAATCCATTTGTGTGATCAAATAAATATCGTCACTGAACCACAAATCAACAAAAGTGGTAAAATCCAGGTAATCAACGATACTATCGTTGTTATAATCAGCTGGCAGGCTGGTATAGAATTCACTATCAGAAATGGCGGAAATGTCCACTGGATTACCCAAATCATCATGTATTCCTTCAACAAAATTGAGCAAGATCAGATCCATGAATGGATAGGAATCGGTTGGAATAATGAAATAACGCTGGTCACTGCTCTGTCCAACATGGTAACCAAAATCACCAAAATGAGTGCTGGTAAGCTCGCAATGATATGCCACAATGTCCAGGTTTACTGGTCGTGAAAACTCTATCCAGATCGTATCAGTTTGAGCCAGCCACGAACCTGACCCCGGGTTAATACTGGCGGTAGTAGTTTCGCCACCAGAGCTCTGGTCAAAATAATAGGCCCCCATATCCATTCTGGTGCCATCGGGGTCCTGATCGTCCGGGTCGGTTTCCCAGGTTTCTCCGTCGCCGTCTAAGTCCGGATCTCCGGTGTCAATGCAGGGAGACCCAAATTGTAAATTGTAGTCTCCACTATCTGGATCCATAAACATTGGCGGCGAATCAATAACACCGGCTCCATTTGAATAACCTTTAATATCACTGAATTGGATATCAATAGCAGAATTATCAATATCAATTTCAGCTGGACTATTGTTATAGAATATTGAATTATAGACTCTGGCCACAGAACTTGTATTTAACAGCAAGCCATAATCATTATTGCTGATAGTACAGTTTGTAATGTCAATATCCGTAGAATTAATATGAAATGCCCATTCCGAATTATCAACAATGACAGAGGATGAAATATGAAGAGCTTGATCTTCAACTCTGAAAACCGCCCCTTCATTCCTGTTGGAATTACCCGCAAACAAACAATTATTGATGTAGGACTCACTATGCTCAGCTCCACTGATTGTCATAACACCACTCCATTCATCAATAGATTCAGATGTATTGTCAATCAACCAGCAATTATTTAATTGGAAAACACTACTACTTATTTCAAAAGCTGACCCTTCATTGCCTATTCGATGGTTACTGCTGATTGAAAATCCTTCAAAAATTACCGGACTGGGGTTGTCGTATAGAGTTATGGCTGCAATATCAGTATTGTTTGTTGAGATAATTGTATTCTCTGGTCCTTCTACACCAAGAATGAACAATGATTTATTGTTAACATATATTGAATCAGAATAAAGTCCCGTAGCCACTCTGATTTCCGCACCTGGTACAGCTACATCAATTCCATGCTGAATCGTGCGATATGGATTTGATTCGGTGCCATCACCAGCAGCATCACCCCAGGTGGCAACGTAAATAATATCATTACCAACTGTTGGGTCTGGAACATCAGTAGACCAGTCGACATCTGAAATTTGCCCAGTATTTCCATTTCCGGAGAGGTCAAAGACATTATCACCCTCACCTTCATCAAAATGCCATAATCCCATTGTGAAACTGTCCGGATAATTATAATAATTAGGCTGGAAATCCGTTGAATAGCGCACAACACTTGATAAGCGTAATTCATCTAACAAACCATAGTGATGATCACCAACATCTCCTGACCACCAGGTATAACCTATGTTTAATTCATTACTACAGCTAAGAATGTCTCCATGCCATTCCATCTGTCCGGACAGTTGACCGTCAATGAATACCATCGCAAAATTACCATCATAGGTAACAGCTACATGCTGCCAGATATGTTCAATAATGGATCCTGCTACTGTTAGAGGCTCTTCCAAGTGACCATTACTGGTATGAATACTGGCACAAACCTCTCCGTCTTGATTAATGTAAAAACCATACGACCGAATACCCTCAATATCCTGTTTACAGATAATCCAATAATTGTCAATCTGATTGAAATTAGAAACTTTAACCCAGACTTCCATGGTTAGATCCGTACCTGAATAGTCCAAGGAATTAGAATGAGGAATGTCGAGGCGTGAAGTAGAATTCTCAAATATCAACGAATATCTATTAGACTGACCCTGGGAATAGGGGTAACTACCCATATCCATCCGGGTGCCATCGGGATCCTGATCATCGGGATCAGTTTCCCAAGTGAATCCATCACCGTTCAGGTCCGGGTGGCCGGCATCAATGCAGGGGGATCCTATTTGCAGGCTGAAATCTGACACTGACGGATCAACAAACAGAGGTTCAGCATCAATATTACCCTCAAGCCAGTCAACACCACTTGAACCTTCTATCTGTAATGAATCGAGATCAAACTGAATATCGCTATATTCGATAACCAATTGGCCCGGTGTACCCGCCAGTTCAGTTACGTCAACCGGGCGATTACCATTATTCCAGATAATTGTATTTACAATTGATCCCTGACCCCCGCTTAATATAAGTGCATCTCCTTCACTGGCTGAGTTTTCAGTGATTGTACAGAATTGAACATCTAGCATTGACCCGCCCCTAAAATAAATACCGGAACCTGGGCCATTGGTAACAACATTATTATTAATCAACGTATGACTGATCCGGCAGTAAATGTTATCATAATAATGAAGTCCAGCACCGTAATTTTCAGCGGTATTTTCACTAACCCGGCAATCTTGGAAATTGATGTTAGTATTTGTTCCCGTAATACTTGAAATGCGTCGTAATCCACTATTGCGTATAATTATACAATTATTGACTTCCCCGTAAAGAGTATTAGGTGTGTTGGTATAAGTCCAAAGATCCAGAGCAGCGCCATCTGCAGCGTAGTTTTCTTCTATTACAGTATTGCTAATATTAACTGTGTGGGCATTAACCGAATCTTGGTTTGTTACGTTGATTGCTCCACCCCAACCGGTTGAAGTGTTCCGGGCAAAATAGGAATTATCAATATATACATCACCCTGAAGCATCCGGAGCCCACCACCACCGTCATAAGAATCAACAACATTATCCGTTACCTGGACATTATTAATTATAAGATTGGAATTGTTACCAGCCATAATACCGCCGCCAGATACGGCAGTATTTGCACCTATTGATCCCCCGAAAAAACTTACATAGCTGGAGTCAATATATATTCCACCACCAAGGGATTCGGCATGATTACCGGTTACCTGGCTATCGTGAGTGGACAGGCTCGCGTTTTCAGATATTTGTATGCCCCCACCATTATTGCTAGCTTGATTGTTTTCTATTACTAGTCCATTAATTACCACATTTGATTGCCTGATGCTTATTCCAGCACCTTCTTCCCCAAAATTATCGTGGACAATACAGCTTGATACATCAACAGCTTCACTACTGCTATTGATTATACATATTCCGGCACCGTACACAGCATTATTCGAATATATCTCACAATTTGTCAAATTTATTCCACCATCATGAACCCGGACACCTCCTCCATTTAAAGTGGAAGAATTATTCCAGATTTGACAATTCGAAACAACTGGGGCTGATCCAATCACAGCACTTAATCCACCGGCACTACCCGCAGTCAGGAGTCCAGCATGATTATCGTGGATCCAGACATTGGTGATTGTTGGATTTGAGTTTAAGTAGCAGCTAATCCCACCACCACTGGTATCCGCAGCATTATAGGCAATAATAAGATTTAACAACACAGGACTGGAATTATTCTGGCAGGATATCCCTCCACCAAACCCGGATCGGCCATTAGTTATTGTAAATCCATTTAAAGTAGCTTGTGATGTCTCACCATTTTCAATTAATACAACATGCCCCTGTTGTTGTCCATCAATAATTGTCTGTTCAACATCCGACCAATCACTGCTATTTATATAATTAGAGGCGACTGTAATGTTTTTGCCATTATAATTAATATTCTCGTAATAAGCCCCCTGCTGAACCATTACCGTATCACTGTCAATCGCCACATCAATCCCTTTTTGAATTGATGCGAATGGATTTCCCTCGCTTCCATCACCACTATTATCATCACCCCAAGTAGCCACATACAATATCTGTTGATTGCCAGTTCCGTTCTGGGGCGGCTGGTTATCCCACCAGACCCAGTGAATTGTTGTGTCCCCTTCTGCCGGTAACACAAAATGTCTGTTCCCAGGTCCCACATCACCTTCCCAGTTAACATAGCCTCCATCGGAGGCATCGTGAAACACAAACTTATATTCCACATTTCCGGAAAAATAGCCGGGAACCAGAATCAGGCGTGAATAAAAATTGGTACCATCGTAATCGGATCCAACTTCACCGTTAGCATGCGAGGATTCCTGGTTTAACTCCATAGTCTCCCCCCAATTCATTGTTTCGCCAACTGTGCCGCGCACACCAACTAAATCCAGTGTCGGATCAAAAAGTCCATTTTCTCGGGCTGCCTGCATATTAACTCTCAGATAGACATAGATAGAATCGGGGTTATTGGCGCTGAATGGTACGGCTTCCGGCTCTACATCTGCCCAACCGCGAACATACTGGAGTTCTAACGTGGTATCTGTCCCCGTAAAACTTGATAAATCCAGTGACCAATCCCCACCCATTTCCCACCCATACCAGGGATCGACAATATCAACCCTCCGCCGTGGGTCGGTACAGTATTTATAATTAATTACTTGATCAGCAGCAATGGTGCTATCGATAAAAATGCTAGTTGACCAGTAGTCTCCCTCAATATTGTCCATAAAAACCTGGGAGTCATTGGTCCATTGCCCCAGAACGTCCAGATTTCCACGTAACTGAACAGTGCTGTATTCGTGCAGGGTATCCGGTACGCCGCAGGTATTGGCCAGGAAGGTTACCAATACACCGTTTTGCCGTTGAAATTCTTTGATAGAGTAACTGTAAAAATCCGCTAGATACATTTTATCACCAGCCAGATTGAAGGCACCGTCCCTGGGACAACGTATGAATTCTGGCGCAGGATATCCGTAAATAGTCGTGTCAGCTGGACTCGGATATGAAAAACTGGTACTATCAACGACTGCATAATTGTTGCCGGGATCAAAACTCCACATTTTATTTCCCTGATCAATAACAGTACTAAGCCATAAATATCCAGACGGATCCCAAAATGCTGTTCCACTCGCAATGACGGCTTGGCCAACCGTATCAATTAGTGAATAAACTCCATCGGGACCAAAATCGCTATGATAGTGAATAGCACCACCTTCTTGTAGCATACTTATATATATATCATGACCATCCGTGGATACGGCACTGCCACGTGAGATACTAGTTGTTGCAGATGTGATCTGTGAGTATTCGCTCAGATCGTCAGGATCAAGTATGTATACGATACCACCCCAAAGACTCATGGTATATACAAATCCATCTGCATCACAGGTTAAAGTCTGCAAAGGTTGTGATTCCTCTGGAGCAGTCCACTTAGCAATTACTTCGTAGGTCTGACAGTTTACTTTATAAACTGACTCTTTGGTAGCAACGATCATGTTACCATCGTAAGATCTTGCCATTCCACGATGACTAAATAATGTATCTTGTGTACCATTTGTAAAATCCATAAACCTGATCGTATCAATAGTTCCATCGGATGGATCGAATACCCAGATTGGTATATTCCAGACTTCAGTTGTGTCGATACCATTAATTTCATACCATAAATCTGGGTATCGATCCAGATCAGGTAATCCATCGGTGTTTTCCAATCTACGTGAATAATATGTGCCTGCCCAAATTTTACCGTCGCCAGCTACACCTACGGCGTAGGGGTTTTTAAAGCCCGGTAAATTGATAGCGGCGCTTCCATCGTTGGTAGCAATAGAATAACCATTGATTACAGTACCACTGAAATTCCATTGCTCCTCACTGTAAGAAGTAGCAGTAAGGACTACGAGCAAGACTAATATTCTACTCAACATAAACCACTCCCCCCCGCGTCTGGAAAATGGCAATTTCATTCAGATCGCGGTCAGTCAAGCGACAACCACCTCCAAAAGTGAGATAGGTTTCCCCTACTTCCAGCGCGTCAAATACCAACATAATTACATCCCCCGACCCGCTTATGCCGTAAGGATCACCCTGAGCAATTCCAAGGTCAATAGTAATCAAACCATTTGAATTGGTAAAAAATGATAAAATCTCAGCATTGGTAGTAAGTAATAAATCTTCACCCTCCGTCATTACTTGTACATCCAATAAGTTTAGCGCTAGTGTATCATGATGTATATCTGCATGTAAGCCGATCACATCAATTACTTCTTCAAATCGAACAGCTACTTCAAATGTTGTGTTGACCTGAGTTTGAATCTCAATCGGATTCATAGTAACAGCCGGTCCGAATACCGGATAGAACGGATTATTCCATTCCGGTTCTTTCTCTGATGTACAGGAGATGAACAATATAATTATCGTTAGTGGTGCAAGAATTTTAGCGTATTTCATCATTATCAGTATATTAGTATTTCAAACAGGTTGATTGTCCAGACAACTCCCAGCGCTGCCAGATATTGATTCAAGAATTGTTCATGGTCTTTCATTGCTAAAAAGCGCTGATTGGCAACGGCCTGGTCATTTTCAATCTTATTCAAGTCGCGTTGATCATTATAGTTCGTTAAAGCCTCCTGGTAATTGCTATATTTACCGTCATAAACCAAATATTCCTGATATGTCAGATAACCAACTCCAGCAGTGGCTGCCAGCATAATAAATCCTCGTAGCCAACGGCTATGTAGCAGCTGTCCGCTGCCGGGAATAATCGACGAGGTTAATAATGGTGGCAGCTTCGATCTTTTCCGTAAGAATACCGGCACATCCTGCATAATTCCGGAGTCAATCTCCAGCGTTTGCTTATAAGTCTTATAACCAGGTTCTTTAACTAAAACCTTATAACGACCACTGGTATTATTATAAGTTAGATCGTTCAGGGAACCAATAAACACTTTATCAATGAATACTTTACTACTTGCAGGATAACCGTTGAAAATGAAACCACCTGGGATCGCTGCTAAAGTAATCGCCAATCGTTCCTTCTTCTTTTTGAAAACCAGTGCTTGTTCTTGTGATTCAAAACCGGTTTTATCAAATTTAAAATTATACTGAAAACCGCGACGCAAATCATTTATATCCAGGGGAGTTTGACCAATATTCCGACCATCGACCGCTACAGTTACCTTGGACGGTTTTGTATTGACCTGCAGTTTAATTTGACCAAAATTATCATCAATTACCGATTTGATAACTTTTTGCAATTTCCAGCCCAGTTCCGACTCAATTTTATCCAGCGGTCCATTAATATGTTCAGAAGCTACTAATCCGGCATTATTGGTATTAATGAAGTTTATATCTAAGGAATATTTCTGGCGGCTGGTATTAAACGCCCCTATGATAGCTATTGGGATATCCAGTTGTTGCCCAATATCTGAAATACAGGCGATTCCATCACAGGCACGTAATCCAGACTGTGCCAGAAGATCTTTCAGCTCTTGGCCGCTCACTACCTCACAATCCATGGAACTGTATAAATCATCCGTGATAACCGATTGAACCAGACTAAAATCGGTAATTTCAATTTTGTCCATACCCTTGAAGTCAAATAGCATAATTGCCAGGTCATCGGCCCGAACGTTATAATTAATTAGGATAAATGCCAGAATTACCAGGTGACGGGTATAAATATACCAGAGCCGAGGATATTTATTAATTGATTGTACCATAATAGGCTATTACTAAAATAATGTTAGTTACTTCTGTGTTCACAAGATTCGCCTTATGATCGGTCCTGATATTTTCTCATCCCCTGCTAGCATTACTTACTCTATGAAGTTATAATTTAAACAGTTCTTTTTCAATATGATAGTTATAATTAAAAAGGCCATCCAAACAAGGATGGCCTTTTTCTGCGCAATATTCAAATCACTTAAAAATCGCCAAATTTGATCCCTTGAGCTAATGGCAAATCGGATCCCCAGTTGATGGTGTTAGTCTGACGACGCATGTAGGCTTTCCAGGCATCGGAACCTGATTCACGGCCACCACCGGTGTCTTTTTCGCCACCGAAAGCGCCACCGATCTCGGCCCCGGATGTGCCAATATTGATGTTTGCAATACCACAGTCGCTGCCTGAATGGGTCAGGAATTTCTCAGCATTCTGCAATGTATTGGTAAACATGGCGCTGGATAATCCCTGGGGAACATCATTGTGCTGATTCAGGGCGTCCTGAATGCCATTATATTCAATCAGATACAGGATCGGAGCGAAAGTCTCTTCCTGCACGATTTTAAACTCATTTCTGGCTTTCACAATTGTTGGCTCCACATAAAAACCCGGGCCATCCAGTACTTTTCCACCATACAATACTTCACCGCCTTCATCGGCAACCCGATCAAGTGCATGTTTATAATCTTCTATGCAAGTCTGATTGATAACCGGACCCATCAGAGTGTCGCCATCCAGCGGATCACCGATACGAATCTGTTTATAGGCGCTGATCAATCGGTCGGCCACATCCTTGAAAATTGATTTCGGCAGGAATATACGTCTCGTGGAAGTACAGCGTTGTCCGGCAGTACCAACCGCACCAAACACAATGGCTGGAATCAACATGCGCATTTCGGCGCTTTCATCGACAACAATGGCATTGTTACCGCCTAATTCCAGAATCGTTTTACCAAGACGTGCACCAACGACTGTACCAATTCTTTTGCCCATCGGGGTGGAACCGGTTGCAGAAATCAGAGGTACCCGTTTATCACCTATCAATAGTTCCCCGATCTTCGAACCGGAACCAACAACCAGTTGGAAAATGGACGGATAACCGTACATTTCACAAACTTCATTGCAGATATTCTGAATTGCGATGGCAGTCAGTGGGGTTGATGATGAAGGCTTCCAGATCGTGGTATCGCCGCAAACAGCAGCAATGAATGAATTCCAGGCCCAGACTGCTACCGGAAAATTAAAGGCCGAAATAACTCCCACCGGTCCCAGCGGATGATATTGTTCGTACATCCGGTGCAACGGGCGTTCCGAATGCATCGTTAAACCATATAATTGCCTTGAAAGTCCCACTGCGAAATCAGCGATATCAATCATCTCCTGCACTTCACCATCGCCTTCAGCTTTGATCTTGCCCATTTCCAGAGAAACCAGGCTACCCAGCAAATCTTTCTTTTCCCGCAAAGCATTTGCCATCAAACGAATCAGTTCCCCTCTTTTTGGTGCTGGGACCATGCGCCATTCTTTGAATACCTCCACAGAATGTGCTACAACCGCTTCGTAATCGTCTTCCGAACACATGTAAACTGATGCTATTACTTCACCATTGGCCGGATTAATAGAATCCAGTTTACCAGCAGTAGTGGTTGTATTCCATTTTCCGGGTCCTGAACAGGCACCAAAATTTTCTGATTTGATACCTAATTCTTTTAAAATATCCATAGACAATCCTCTATCCTGTTTTTGTGGTTAATGCAGTTTGATTATTAAAATCTATTTAATTGATTACAAGTTGTTTTTAACTGAAAACATTGATTGAAATTAGGGTGTTCAAGAATGATTTTCAAACATATCCACCAAGAATTATTAATAAAAAAAAGGACTGTAACATTGTCACAGTCCTTTTCATAATTACTTCAATTATCGGGTTCTAAACACCCAATCGTCTGAGAGTTGGATCAATCAACCAGAGCCAGTCATCAAACAAAAACTCCAGTCTAATCGCCAGTAAGGCAATACGTCCCATAACCGTGTATCCGAAAGCAGCGCCAAAAGTTATCATAAGCACCCAGATACCAACTTTAGCTGTCTTGCCCACAACACCTTTATGCTCAACAGAGAAGAAAAAGTACACCAGTGAGCACAAAACGCCAAGAACCAGAATAAGATTCAGGATTGATCCCCAAAACGAAAATCCGTTTACCGGATCAATCACAATTACTGGAATGATACTGTTGCGGATCTGGCTGAGAAAGTCAGCATGGATGAAGCCAATCAACCGTATTCCGGCAGTGGTTCCAATGATGAAAGCCAACGGCCAGCGGCTGATCCATGAACCCTTGGAAGACAGGCGCATCAACAACATTACTCCGAGAATCAATGGAAAGATATACAGCCATTCACTGTGTCCGTTGATTCCGGGCATGGCCCAGGATTTTACCATCGCCGGGAATAATTTACCCAGTAGATTGGGAACGATAACATCCCAGAATCCAACCGTCATCCAATAAGCTGCCGATACACCGATAACCGTCGATTCGGCTATTTTGTAAAACGGATTATCCTTGTACAGAAAAGACAGGATAAACACCGTAAACAGTGCAGCAACCCAGACGCCGAAGGTGCGCCAGAAACTATAACGATAATCGGTCTGATTTTCATCAGCAGCAATAGCTTCGGCATAGTCAGCCGGGTTAGCACGGTTATAGCGCGTCCATTTGATGTGTTCATCTGCCGGGATAGCCGCAATATCGTGATCAAGAGCTTCGTCGGAATTAACATTAATCCAGTTCATTTCCGTATCGGTACCAACATTAACCAGATCGACATCAACTGCTCTGACATAAACCGATCCGGCATCTCTGAAACCAGCATTCATCAAAAGAATAATGGCTGCGACAACTAAGACAATTATCCAATTTCTTGTGGAAGTATTCATGACTGTCCCTCCTTCTTCTTGTCGATAAAGAAGATAACATTACCTACTATAATGAGGAAAATCATTAACAGGTGAGCTACCAACTGTGGTCCCATGCGGCGGATACCTTCTAGATATTTGGGCTGGTCCTGCAAGCCATATCTTTCTCCAACCAGCATTTCATATTCCGAAGCGCCTTTGATCGCTCCCAGCAGACCGGGTAATTGGTCCGGAATATATGGGTAAAGCAGGGGTGCCTGCACACCGGTACACCCGGCAACCATTTTAATCTTATCCGGGAATGCCGTCACTGCATACTGGACCCATTCCTTGGTTCCGGCATAGCCGGCACTGACGTTAATAACCAGATCCATGTCCTGAACACTGTAAATATCCTGGCACATGGGGATATCATCGAAAGCAGTTCCGTAAGCATCCGTGGTATAAAGCTCACGGAAGTCAGTTACGATAACCTTAATCACACCTTCGTTACCGGATTTAAAGCCAAGATTGACATAATCTTCGCCGTAAACCATATCCGGAAAATCAGAATGAATTACCATTTCGATGCGGTCATCAATCATCTGCGGACCTACCGGCCACAATGCCATGTAATACATCTTCAGACCTTTGGCTGCACAATGATATGAAAAAGTAGTTGCCATGGGACCTAATTCACCTTCACTGGCAGGGTCAAAATCAAATGACAGCAAAACATTAGAACCAGGTTCCAATGATTCAATTGCATCAAATGTTGAATATGCCAGGTCGGTTGCTTTCTCTGGGAATTGCAATTGTAAAAGAATAGGAATTGACACGGATAGGAACATTAGTAAAAAGATCCACCGTCGATCGATATTTTTAATGAATTCGTACATAGCCTATTCCTTACTCTGGCCTAAATACGACCGGTCTACACCAAGTAATACTTTCAGGGATGTGGAAGCAATTCCCAATGCGATACCAATCATGATCGCTCGATTACCGGCTGTGTTAAAGACTTTCATTATGATTACCGTGAGGTTCTCCAATTTCAAACCACTTAACCATTCGGGCAGCCAGGCTGTTAGAGCTACTCCAGCGAAGGTCCGACCCAAAAGGATAATAAAGGCTGTTCCCAGCAACAGGATAGCTTCAATATTCTTAGCTCTGAAAGCTCGGAAGGCTGCCGATGCAACGTAAAAAGCCAACATGGCAAACATCGTGGCAGTCAAAGGTTTGAAGACATATTCGTAAAGCCACCAGAAAGGAGTTCCAATCTCACGGTAACTACCTGACCATTCATGGGTTGGAAATTGAAGGTTCGGATTCACTCCGATTTTCCCAAGACCAATTGACAGGGTGATTATAAAAGCGGCTAAGGTAATGCCGGAATATCCCCATCCTGATTTGTGGTCAGATACTTTCTTTAAATGAATCTTAATCAAATTTCCGCCGCCGAGGACAAAAGCGATTGAAGCCAATACATCAAACCAAATGGCTGCAATTTCACCCCATCCCTGGGTACGCGGGATAAAATAGGCGATGATTAAAACAAATCCGCCTAAAGCTGTTATTAATAATGGTACTGTTCTTTTCATCCGTTTATACTCCTTAGGTCAGGACAATTTCTTTAATAAAACGGACTGCATTTTCCAATGCCATCCCGAATCCAGTGTCAGTTCCGACCAGTGCAGCTATTGACAGCATGGTAACGCCTATGATCATAATAATAGCGACAATGCCTTTTCCAACATCCTGTCCTTTAAGACTGCCCATTTGTTCTGGTTCTCCAGATAGATAGGCAGAAGCTGCAAAGAATTCTTCACCGATCAGTGTATAGTCACAGGCTGCAACGAAGAATGGCAACTGGGCTGGCATTGCGGTACCAGCGATCTGTATTGCGCCAATTGCATTTCCGGTCTCTGCCAGAATTAGTGACTCGGCAAAGAAGGCACCCATATAAAAACAGGCTGCTGGTTTTTCGCGGACCATCATTCCCGAAAGATAGGCGACATAACCGAACTGTTCATCGGTTACGTAATAGATCAAATCCTGATTAAAGGCATCGGGACGTCCGGCTGCCATAAACGCCGCCTGGACAGTCTCGCGGGCAGTCGTCATAACCAGTGATCGTGAAGTAGGTACTTCAACTTTGGCATCATATTCAGCAGCTGTTTTCGCAACCCGTGATAAAATGGTGAGTCCGGCAATGGTTTGAATTTCATTCATATCCTGAATTCCAGGAACAAACAGAATCGAGCGGCCCATTTCTGTAGCGCGGCCAACGGCTTCGTCAACAGCTTCTAAACCGGCAATCGGACGAACTTTAAGTTTGATTCCACTGCGAGCCAGACGAATGAAAAAGATCACTGAACCACAAATGATGAAAGTAATCAGCATTAATGAGAATCGCGATCCGTCAAACCCTTGGCGGGTAGGAATAACCGCTGCCGTCAGAACTGCCGGTTCGGATTCTACATTACTATCACCTACGGCAACAATTTTAACTAGATAGCCAGTATTACGCTCCAGTTTTTCGATAGTAAACGAATCGGTTCCCGGCTTAATAACAGTTAGAAACTTATATTGCTCACTATCTTGGGCTTCAATTTCAGCATTAACCCGGTTGATGGCAGCTTCTACTGCTGACTGGCGTGCAATTCTGACCTGTACTAAAATTTCTGGATCAGATTTTAACAAGCCTTGCATTTTGGCATCAGCAAAGACTGTGGCTGTGGCCTCCTGCTTAGCATGATTAATCGCCTTGCTGCGATTATCAGCATTCATCTTCAACACTTCGGCTTCAGACATTGAACGATAGATTTTGTAGAAGGCTACCGCGCCCGGATCATCAATCGACAGAGTCCAGCTCAAATCTATATTGCTGCCTCCATCCCAGGGATGATCACTGGCAGTTAGATTGGTCGGTGGCGCAGGTCCATCAGCTTGCGCAAAACCGCAACCAACCACCACCAGGAAGGTAATAGCCAATTGTAATATGGATGATTTCATAGGTCTCCTACTTTTCGATCAATTCCACGTTAGCACGCGGAATGGTGACGATTTCACCGGATTCGAACTCAACTTTCAATACCCGCGCTTTACTCCCCGAGTCAAGTTGATGTGGTTCCGGTGGTAATGCATAGACTTTACCAATTTGACCAAAATACGGGTCACGAATGGCTCGTATCGCGTAGCCAATGCCAAGAATACCGGAAATCTGTTCGGATTCCTGTTTGGCTGCTGGCGCTGACTCATCTACCGGTATGATAATCGCCGGACGAATAACTCCCGCTCGAATCTGTGTCGCACCGGTGATAGAAACTTCTGCCCCATTTCTTGATTTCAATAAATCGAATGTACGCTCGGCAATAGCAATGTCACCAAAACCTTCGGTGACAATTACGGTCAATCCCAATTTTTCTGAACCTGTTATAGCAACACCTAAATCATAACCCAGGAAATCTTTCAAATCCTGGTCATCAATACCACCGGAAACGACACCGGCGGCCCCCACTTTTAAGGCTTTCTGTAAGGCATCTGCGGTAATTCGTGCCCCACCAATAA
>CAZIJQ010000023.1:0-38160 GCA_964539785.1 uncultured bacterium
TACATATAGTACAGTAAATATAACTCTTAATGGTAAAATGCTTATTTTCATTTTTTTATCTCCCCGGTTAAATGATTGTATTAAAGTAATTACCAGATTTAAATGGCGCAACAATTATATGGATCATGGGTGAATGTGATTATTTAACGTTTTATCAGTTTCACTCGTTGTGTATGTAACATTCAACTCGATAATATTATGGGAAATTTAGCGGTTTCCCACCTTCTTTCTTCAATGTACATTTACCACTGGTTTTATTACCGGCTTTGCCACATTATTATTAACAATCGTGAGGTCATATGGATCTGGGAATTAAAGATAAAATCGCCGTTGTGCAGGCAGCTTCCAAAGGATTAGGTTATAGTGTTGCCCATGCTTTGAGCGCCGAAGGTGCTAAAGTCGTCATCTGTGCCCGTACGGCCAGTGAATTGAATAACGCTGTGGCACAAATCCATGAATCAACCGGAAACCCGGTTCTCCCAGTGCAATGCGATGTTTCCAAACATCAGCAACTCCAAACCCTATTCCGCCAGTGCCGTAAAGAATTCGGTGATCCCGATATTTTGGTTTGCAATGCCGGTGGTCCACCCCGGGGACAGTTCAACGATTTTACCAAAGATGACTGGAACCAGGCTTTCCAGACTAATTTTCATTCGGCTGTAGCATCGGTAAATCAAGTAGTGAAAACAATGAAAACCAATGGTTGGGGGCGACTCATTTTCATAACCTCCATGGCGGTGAAACAACCGATTGACAGTCTGGTTTTATCCAATGCCGCCCGCTCGGCATTGACGGCCTATGCTAAAACAATCGCCAATGACCTGGCCCCGCATGGGATAACGGTTAATTGTTTACTGCCCGGTCCCCATCGCACCAGTCGTCTGGAGCACCTGGTCAATGACATCATGGAAGACGAAAGCTGCTCTATGGAAGAAGCCTGGGAGAAACTGGGTACCAACACTCCCCTCGGTCGACTTGGAAGACCGGAAGAACTAGGCGCCTTGGCCGCTTTTATCTGTTCCACCCACGCTGGTTTTATTACCGGTCAGTCTATTGTCCACGACGGAGGATCCATTAAAGGTCTGTTCTGATGTCCAACCGTATTTTCATTACCGGTGCCAGCAGTGGTATTGGTGAGCATCTGGCCTATCATTATGCTGCCCAGGGTGATCACTTAGGTCTGGCTGCCCGACGCATTGACCTGCTGAACAGAGTCGCCGATAAATGCCGGCAATTGGGTGGTTCTGCTATCAGTTATGAATTGGATGTTACCGATCAACAAGCCTGCGCCTGCGCCGCTCAAGATTTCATTCAACAGCACGCTGGGATCGACTATGTGATCGCCAACGCCGGGAAAAGCGCAGATGATTATCTGGAAACCGGTGATTCCACTCGCATCAACCAGATTCAATCAATTAATATCTCAGGCGTATCCAATACTGTCTATCCATTTGTGCCCGCATTGATTGAGCAAAAGTCCGGAAAGATCGTGGTTGTCAGCTCAATCGCCGGTGTCCGGGGGCTGCCGCGCCGCGGTGGTTACTCAGCCTCAAAAGCGGCCGTCAAAATAATGGCCGATGGCTGGCGTTTTTCATTGGCAAAACATAATATCCAGGTCACCACTATTTATCCCGGTTTTATTCGTACTGACATGACTGCCTGGCGAAAAACTATTATGCCATTCCTAATGGATGTAGAACCGGCAGCCGTTTTGATCGCTCAAGCCATAGTTTGCGGGAAAAAAAATTATATGTTCCCCTGGCCCTGGCGAATTCTGTTTCCGATCATAAAAATCATTCCCGATTGGATTGTCGGTAAGGTTGTATGACCACCACTGATGAGACTAGCTGGGAACATTTTTATCACCAAGCCGACATCGGTATCCGCGGATTCGGCCCCACCATGGATCAGGCATTCATACAAGTTGCCATCGCCCTAATCAACGTTATCACGTCAGCACCCATCAATCCTGACCAGAGCATAGTCATTTCCTGTCAGGCTGATAATCCCGATGATTTATTATTTGATTGGCTTAATCAACTGATTTTTCACGTTGCGAAGGACAAATTTCTTTATGGCCGATTTGAAGTTCAAATTGTTGAAAATAGGCTTAATGCAGTCGTATATGGTGAACCAATTGACATCAAGCACCACCAGCCGACCGTTGAAATCAAAGCCGCCACTTACACGGAACTGAAAGTGGAGCAGGATGCCACTGGACAGTGGCTGGCGCAATGTATCGTGGATGTCTGAATAAAATACACCGCGTTTGCTTAGAAGGTTGTTGGTGTAGAATACTACTAAAACCTTTCGAAAGAATAAATATCAATAAAGGTTTTTATTTTGTTGGGTACCAAACCAATGTAGATTTCTCCTCGCCTCGTAAACGGGACATCGTCGAAATGACCTGAAATATTTATTGATAAAACCCGAAAATACATTGCATTCGACCGGTTTTCAATGTAGTTATAAATATGGATATTAAGCGTCTTAATCAACTTTCCGAATTCGAATGGCAGGTCAATCCTAACAGTAACCGGATGCTGCCCGGAATTATCTATGCTGATATAGCGTTGATTCGTGATATGGATGATAAAGTCCGCCAGCAATTGACCAATGTTACTGCTCTGCCGGGTCTGGTAAAAACGGCCTGGGCCATGCCCGATGCTCACTGGGGTTACGGCTTTCCGATTGGCGGTGTTGCGGCGTTTGATCCTGGCCAGGGTGGCGTCATATCGGCCGGCGGGGTCGGCTTTGATATCGCCTGCGGTGTGCGCACTTTGCATACCGGTTTAACGGCCAAGGATATTCAACCGCTGAAAAAGCAAATCGCCGACCAATTGGCCAAGGTTATCCCCGCCGGGGTAGGTAGCCGGGGCAAGATTCATTTGGACAATCGGCAAATGGATAAAATGTTGACTGGCGGCGCCCAATGGGCCGTGACAAATGGCTATGGTAATCAAGCTGATCTTGACTTCAGCGAGGAAAATGGGCAGATGATCGGTGCAGACCCAATTGCAGTATCGCAGCGGGCCAAAGACCGCCAGCGCGATGAAATGGGCACCCTGGGTTCCGGCAACCACTATCTTGAGATTCAACTGGTGGATGAAATCTATGACCAAGAGATCGCCGCTGTCTTCGGTATCGCCATGGGCGATATTAAAATCAGCATTCATTGCGGTTCACGGGGATTGGGTCACCAGATCGGCACCGAATTTCTGCGACGCATGGTGGCAGAAGCGCCACGCCACAAGTTGAACTTACCGGATCGTGAACTGGCCTGCGCACCAATCAGATCTTCACTAGGGCAAGAATATCTGGCAGCAATGAACGGCGGTATCAATTGTGCCCTGGCAAACCGTCAGATACTCACTCACCTGACCAGAGGCATATTTACCCAGCTATTTCCCGGTGCTGAATTGTCATTGCTGTATGATGTCTCCCACAATACCTGTAAAAAGGAATATCATAAAATCGGTGGTAAAGAAAGATTGCTTTTTATCCATCGCAAAGGAGCCACCCGCGCTTTTGGTCCCGGTCATCCCGACCTACCGGTAAGATATAAGTCCGTGGGTCAACCAGTGCTGATTGGTGGTACCATGGGCACAGCTTCATACATTTTAGCCGGCACTAATGAAAGTGAAGCCCGGGCTTTTTCATCTTCCTGCCACGGTGCCGGCCGGGTCATGAGCCGTACTAAAGCTAAAAAGATCTGGCAGGGACAACAAGTTGTCAGGGAGCTTGCCGGAGCTGGCATTGAAGTTCGTAGTCCCTCCTATCGTGGTGTAGCCGAAGAAGCACCCGGCGCCTATAAGGATGTGAACACTGTGGTTGATGTGACCGAACGAGCTGGCTTATCAAAGAAAGTGGCGCGACTGGTACCACTGTTGGTTATAAAAGGTTAGCATGATCGGCAAGGTAATCTAATGCAAGATATCCGCTGGGGGATCATCGGTTGTGGGGACGTCTGCGAAATCAAGAGCGGTCCCGGTTTCCAGCAGGTGGAAGGATCGCAACTGGTGGCGGTCATGCGCCAGAATGCTGCGCTGGCAGAGGATTTTGCCCGACGGCATAAAGTACCGTGTTGGTATAATTCGGCTCATGATTTAGTCAATGATCCCAACGTGGATGCCGTGTATATCGCCACACCGCCGCGATATCATTGCGAATACACCCTGCTGGTTGCGGCTGCCGGAAAACCGGTCTATGTAGAAAAACCCATGGCAATGAATTACAACGAATGTAACACAATGATATCAGCTTGTCAGAAATCCAATATACCCTTATTTGTAGCTTATTACCGGCGGGCATTGCCCCGCTTTTTAAAAATAAAACAATTACTTGATTCTAATATGATTGGTGAAATCGAACAAGTTGAAACAATTTACCAATGTCCACCAAAACCAGAAGATACGCTGATACCTATGCCCTGGCGCCTAAACCCTGAGATATCTCCCGGCGGTTATTTCGGTGATCTGGCTCCCCATACTATAGATATTCTCCAGTTTCTTGTTGGCGACATCACCAATTGCTGGGGACGTAGTTGGAATGAAGCCAAGTTGTATCCGGCCGTTGATAATGTAACCGCTCAATTCCAGTTTGAAAATGGTATCAGTGGCAAGGGAAGATGGAATTTTAATGCCGCAAGCAAAATCGACCGAACAATCATTGCGGGTACGGCGGGACAATTGGAATTTTCAATATTTGGCGAAAGCCCAATCGAATTAACCACCAGTTACCGGACTGATCAATTCACAATTACCAATCCAATCACAATCCAGCAACCGTTAATACAATCGATTGTTGATGAACTGCAAGGGCAAGGGACATGTCCCAGCAGCGGTCAAACTGCCGCTCGCACCAACTGGATGATGGATCGCATCCTAATGTATCAATATAAGATGGGAGCCAGTTAAATTAAGGTGTATTATTTCTCACAACTATCCGGATTATTTAAATGAAATTGAAGCACTCATTAATTGGAATGGATATCGGCGGTACTAACGCTCGAGCAGGATTAATTGAAGAAGGTAGAATAACTAAACTCGAATCGATACCAATCAAAGCTCAGGGTACGGTCGATGATGTGCTGGAGCAGATCATTGGTTTAATCGAGCAGGTGCGAACCCCGGACGCTAAAGCGATCGGGATAGCTTTCCCCTCTATAATGGATATAGATCACGGGATTGTGTATGATGTCCAGAATATCCCGGCCTGGAAAGAAGTGCATTTAAAAGATATCCTGGAAAAGCACTTCAACATGCCAGTGCGTATTAATAACGATGCCAATTGCTTTGCATTGGGTGAATATTATTTCGGCCAGAGCAAAAAATATCCTAATCTTGTAGGACTAATTGTTGGTACCGGATTGGGAGCCGGCATTGTGATCGACGGGAAAATTTACAGTGGTGCCAATGGTGGAGCCGGTGAATTTGGAATGACTCCCTATCGGGATAAGAATCTGGAGTATTATTGCAGCGGTCAATTCTTTGTGAATCACGGTAATATGGAAGGAGCTAAATTAGCGCAGCTTGCTGAGGAGGGGGATAAAGAGGCTCAAGCAGTATTCAATGTATTTGGCCATCATTTTGCTCAGGCGATAAAGACAATCCAATATGCCATTGATCCGGATATCATAATTTTAGGCGGATCCGTCCGAAAATCATTTTCTCATTTTCAAGTAGCGATGGAAAAAGAATTAGATAATTTCGCTTTCCCGCACACTCGTCCTCATATCAAAATTGCTATTTCAGAAGATGATTATATCGCAATTCTGGGGGCAGCAGCTTTGAATATTTCTTAGTTATTCAGGTAAAACTCTAATCGCATAATTAAACAAAATGATCATTTCAAAACGAGCACAAAACATAACCCCTTTCATCGTCATGGACGTGCTCGATCGTGCACACGCCATGGAACAGGCTGGCATTGATGTAATTCATCTGGAAGTAGGTGAACCGGATTTTAACACTCCAGTGGCGGTAAATAAAGCCATCTGCCAAGCCTTGGAAGACGGTCATACTCACTATACCCACAGCCTCGGAAATCGCGAACTTCGTGAATCTATCTGCCGCCATTATCATACCACTTATGGCGTAAATGTGGATCCTGATCAAGTGGTTGTAACATCCGGGACATCACCGGCAATGTTCCTGGTATTCGCGGCCTTGCTTGAGCAGGGTGACGAAGTAATAATATCCGATCCTCATTACCCCTGTTATTCGAATGTCATCAGCTTTGTGGGGGGCACGCCAGTAAAAATTCCGGTTTATGAAGAAGATGGATTTCAATACCGACCGGCAGCAATCCGGGAAAAGATCAGTGACCGAACTAAAGCCATAATTATCAACTCCCCATCAAATCCCACCGGAAATTTGCTTTCAGCTTCACGAATGCGTGAGATCGCCGAGCTTTCACCTTTGATAATTTCCGATGAAATCTATCACGGTCTTGTCTACGAAGGTAAAGAACATACAATTCTTGAGTATACTGATGACGCAATTGTATTAAATGGGTTCTCTAAGCAATATGCCATGACCGGCCTGCGCTTGGGGTATCTGATTGCTCCCAAACCATTCATTCGTCCGATTCAAAAGATTCAACAGAATTTTTTCATTTCTGCCAATTCGGCGGTGCAGATTGCCGGTATTTCAGCCCTGGAAAAGACCAGCGCTGATGTGGCCAACATGCGCAATACGTATAATAAAAGACGAAAATATATGATTGATCGTCTCAAATCCATGGGGCTGGGAATTACCGTGGTGCCGACCGGTGCTTTTTATGTATTTGCCAATGCGCGGCACATTTCCAATGATTCCTATAAACTGGCTTTTGATATTCTGGAAAATGCTCATGTAGGTGTCACTCCCGGTATTGATTTTGGTGAAAACGGCGAGGGTTACCTGCGATTTACCTATGCCAATTCCCTGGAAAATATTGCCGAAGGATTGGATCGCGTAGAACGGTACCTGGCAAAAATATGAACCCAATTATCAGACCAACACTCCTATTAGACGAAGATCGCGCCAAATCGAATATCAGACGAATGGCCGCCAAAGCCCGGCAGAATAATCTCCAATTTCGCCCTCATTTCAAGACTCATCAATCGCAAACAATTGGCCGCTGGTTCCGGAATGCCGGGGTTGAGGCAATCACCGTCTCATCGGTGGATATGGCGGAGTATTTTGCCCGGGACGGCTGGACTGATATCACAATTGCCATGCCAATTAATTTACCAGATATTGACCGGTTAAATCACGTAGCCAAGCAGATTGATCTGCACCTGCTGGTCGATTCTCTATCGGCAGTCGCATATTTAGCGGAACACCTTAGCAGTCAGGTACAAATCTGGATTAAAATCGATGTCGGTTACCATCGTTGTGGATTACTGTGGTATAATACCGAAGAAGTGATTGAGCTGGCGCAGAAAATCCAGTCTGCCGAAAAAATGGATTTTCGTGGCATCCTGACCCATGCCGGACATACTTATCGCCAATCCAGTGTCGATGAAGTCTTACGCATTCACACTGAGTCTGTGATCCGTTTGGTCGATCTGAAAAAGGATATTCTTGACAGTGGTATCAGCACCTGCTCCATCTCTATTGGCGATACCCCCGGTTGTAGCCTGGCCAATAATTTCACTGGTGTGGACGAAATCCGACCGGGAAATTTCGTTTTTTACGATTTGACGCAATTACGGCTTAATGCTTGCCGCTATAGTGATATTGCCGTGGCAGTTACCTGCCCTGTAATTGGCAAATATCCCAACCGAGGGGAGATTGTCGTTCATTGCGGTTCCGTACACCTGTCAAAAGAAAGCTTAAATTCAAGTACGATAACCACCTACGGGTATCTGGTTCCCACAACCACTGATGGTTGGGGTCCGCCGGACACTTACGCACCAGTAATTTCATTATCCCAGGAACATGGCACTATCCAAATGACGAAAGATATGATGCAGCATGTTGCAATTGGAGACCTAGTCACAATTTTGCCGGTTCACTCCTGTCTCACCGCCAACCTTTACTCCAATTACCACACCAGCGCTGGAAAATCGATTAGTAAAATGCAAAGTATGGTTTAAATGGTGAATACTAAAAACCAAATGCAATATCTGAAATCGACCTATTTCATCAATTTTGATCAACCGGCGGTAGCAAACTACGCCTCAGAATTGACCAATGGAATCACTGACCCGGTTGAGCAAGCAATAATTTTATTCCGACACGTTCGGGACGATTTCCGCTACGATCCCTACCGCGTTCCGATCAAGCCGAAAAAATTCCGGGCCAGTATAGTAATTGAACAGAGGTACGGTTTCTGCATTACCAAGGCAACCCTGCTGGCGGCGGTGGTCCGCTCCGTCGGCATCCCAGCTCGATTGGGATTTGTAAATGTGCGCAATCACCTGAATACAGAAAAATTGCGTGATCTCATGGGCTCTGATATTTTCTACTGGCATGGGTACACCGAATTCCATTTAAACGGGCAATGGGTTAAGGCTACCCCGGCTTTCAACAAAACATTATGTGAACGGTTCGGATTCCAATTACCTGATTTTGACGGAAAAACCGATTCGCAATTTCACTCTCTGAACAGCGAAGGTAATCTCCACATGGAATATCTGGAAGAGCACGGTACCTTTGCCGATCTGCCCTATGAGCAAATAATGACTACCTGGGCGCAGCATTATACCAGCATTCTAGCCGGACATCTGGCGGCCGCCAGCGGTGGTGTACTTGACAAGTTCGAGAAAGATTCTTAGAAATCGTGGATTGGATTACAACCACACTATCGAATATTATCAATTGAAATAAATAGGGAAATACGATTATGGGACATATTGCCGATTCTAAAACCAACCTGGTTCCGCTGATTGACCGTCTGAACCAGTACCCGATTGGCCTGGTGGATAATGAAATCCTGAGGGAAATGCTCTCTATCCTTTTCACGGAAGATGAAGCTTATGTGGGCTCCAAATTTCCACTGATGGAAGCCACCATGGTTGAAATGATCGAACGCACCGGCTACCTGGAGGAAAAACTGGCGCCGATCCTGGAATCCATGGCCGACAAAGGAATTATCATGGATTTGCCTTATGGCGATAAGGTTTATTATCTGTTGATGCCGGGTGTAATCGGGTTCATCGAATTTACATTTATGAAAAACCGTACTGATATTCCCATGGATAAGGTAGCCCGGCTCATGAGTGAATATTTTCACTGGGACAATGAGGATGGACAGGCGAAAGAATTTTTCGGCAGTAAAACCCAGCTTACCCGCTCCCTGCCCTATGAGGAGCACATCCCGGTCAATAGTGAAATTGTATCGTTTGATAGCGCTAAGGAAATAATCATGAATGCCAAATACGGCGCTGTGTCCATGTGCTATTGTCGCCACAAACGGGAGCACGAAGGTAAATCCTGTAAAAAAGGCGCTCCAACCGATGGTATCTGTATTTCGCTGGGACGTGGTTCTGAATTTCTGACACGGCGCGGTTTCGCCGAAAAGAAAACCAAACAGGAATTACTGGATATTCTACAAATGGCAGAAGACCTGCACCTGACTCACATCACCGATAATATCCGGGAAAAACCCACCTTCATCTGTAATTGCTGCGGTTGTTGCTGCGAGATTATGGCTGGTGTGCAGGCCGGTTATTATAAGGGCGTTAATAAAACACCCTATATCGCAGTCGTCGATCAGGATATCTGTGATTATTGTGGTGATTGCTTCACCGCCTGTAATGTAAAAGCCATTGGTCTGGATAAAGTAGCCAGCAACGGGAATGGCCGGGTCAGCATGGTTAAATCGGAAATCTGCCTCGGTTGTGGAGCCTGCATCACGGCCTGTGAGAAAGGTGCCCTGGCAATGGTCTCCCGGGATGATTACAAACTACCGCCCAAGACCAAGCGTAAAATGTTTATGAAAATCGCTCATGAAAAAGGCCGGTTGGCACCACTGCTAACAACCCGGGTAAAGAAAAAGCTGGGGCTGAAGTATTAGTATGAAGAAGGTTTGTATAGTAGGGGCATCCGGGAAGCTCGGGCAATACATGGTGCAGCACGCGCTGGATCGGGGTTACGAGGTGGTAGGTGTTTGTCGGGAGCGCAGCGTAAATAAACTCGACTCGTTCAAGGGGCGCATCACAATCATTTCCGGAGCAACAAATAACCGCGATGTCATCAAGAAGGCGGTCACAGGGTGTGACGGGGTGCTTACTGTGCTGGTACCTTGGGGGGTGCAACAGTACTCATCAGGGACAGCCCAGGCGGTGCTCGATTATGCGCATCCGGATGCGCGCCTCATATTCTCCTGCGGTTGGCATATTACACTGGACGGTCAGGACGTGTATTCACGCTCCTTCAAGGCGGTACTGAAGGCTTTCAGCTGGATCGGACGGTTATTTCGCGCTGTAGAAATCGACGACCAGGTTGAAGCATGCCGACGTGTTTTTAATAGCGAGACCCGGTGGACGGTCGTGCGCGGGAGCAGCCTCGAGGAAGGTGAGAGCCAAGGCCTACCGGTGTGGAGCCAGCATATTGGCGATCCTATCCTCAAGAGCGATATCACACGGCGTGTGGACTTTGCCCTGTTCATGGTGGAGGCCCTCAAGAATGACGAGCTCATCTACGAAGCCCCGGCGATTGTTGGCTGCCAGACACCCTCAGCACTCGCAAATAAAACGGTAAGTTAAAGTTTGAGAAATTTAGGCGTTACACCGCGGAAGCGGTGTAACAAGGAAAAAACTCAAATAGATTTAATTCACGTTTAAAAACTTTATTTTCAATTTCCAGGAAACGGGTTTATCAACCGTTATAATCACACCTTCTTCCCAGGATTCGATCGTTAGCATTTTCCCATTCATTTCAGCGCCGAAATAGGAATATCCTTCCGGGATCGCTAACCAGAGTTTGCCGTTATAGCGTGCTAATCGCTCTCCGGTGACGGTCAGGATAGCCAGGTCATTGTTATACTCCTGAATGATGCGGCCATCAGCGAGCCCAGCTAAATGCAAATTCGTGCCCACTACTTGTGGATAATTCGTCGGATTGGATACCTGGCATACCAAAGTGGCATGGGCCGCTAATTTGGCAACGACCGGCGACCAGAATATTTCACCCCAGAAATCAAACATAAATATATCTGATCCGATTAAATTCGAAAGATCATATTTCTGGGGTTTATTTTGCCAATTGGTTATGGCGATTACCTGTGATTTTTCACCGGTTAACATGAAAACATCAGGATACTTGCGAGCAAATTGATTAATTGGTTTGCCGCTTAAATTGGTGATTGGTAAAACAGCTTTTATCCATTCTAATCGATCCAGGTTCAAGCGTGCTAAATCACCACCGAGAAATAACATTCCACCAGTCATTCCCAGTAAAGATGTCATTGTGCGCATTTCAGTAGGACTTAATCGGGATTTTTTATCCCACACCGGCAGACTGCCGGGATCATTCAACCACATTTTTTTATGAAAATATTGGCGCTGAATGCTATTTCGTAAACTGCCTTTGGCTCCCGAAACGTCGCACTTTTTCCCCAGCCATTCCCGGAATGGACTATCCCATTCTTCTTTCAAATCCTCGGAAACCTGTAGAGCATCTACGTAACCAATTGATGGTCCAATTGGCGCACCGCAACCCACTAAAAATCGCTTCCCAATGGCTTTCCTGATTATCTTTAAACCATAGCGATAGGTTTCAACCGGAGATAATGAAAAATTATTGCGCTGGCCAGACCGCGCCCCTGCGAAAATGAAATCAATTTTGAAAAAATCAAATCCGATTTCCACTAATTTCTGGAATAGATCGTGTAACCATTTCTCAACCTCGGGGTGGGTCAAATCCAGAGCCACAGCGCGGGTTTTCCACCTAGGCTTCAATCCGCAGTCGACCGGTTTCCCTTTATCATCCTTCAAAAACCAATCAGGATTATCTTGATACATCTTTGAATTTTTAGCTGCTACGAACGGAGCCATTGAGATGCCAGCTTGAAATCCTCGCTCATGAATAACTCTAGTAAAATTTTCCAGTTCATCCGAAAATTCTTTATTAAGTGAGAACCTACCCTGGACGACTTCCTGCTTACTAACATCTAGTTGAACTATTACATTACCAGATTCAGGATTCGGTGACAATTGTCTCAGATTGTCCAATGAGCTTTGTCCATTGCTATTGAGATCAAACTCATACCGAGGACACCAACCTACCAAACTCGATTCTGCAACCCGGGCTGCCATGTTTAATCCCAAGCGACTGGTGTAAAATTCAATCAATTCATCTGGGTCACCACACCCGATCCACAATGGCTCCGTAACCAGTTTATCGCCGGGCGAAAGCGTTTTACCACCGTAATCCAGAAAACTGATTAACTGGGTTAATCCACGATTTCGTAAAAATATTTCCCCCAGTCCCTTATCCGAACCGGTAAAACCGATCAGAAAATCACCTGGGGAGGCATCACCCGAAATCACAGTGAACAGACTTGAAATAATTCCGTCCCGGCGGCCCCAGAATGGTGAATCAACATTTTGACTCTGCAACGCCAAAGATTTGATTCGCGGATACTGTTGGAGACCAGTAGCCGATACCGGACCACTGGGAGTCTTACTCTGAAATCCATGCTGATAAAAAGTCATCCTGTCTAAATGAGATTTATACTCTTCCAGTTCAATCACCGACGGATTAATGTTATGCAGCGTAATATTGCGATTAGTCTGATTTTTGATATGAATATTTATTTCGATTCCTGCTCCGATAACTTGCCAAAGTAATTTGAATCCAAGTTCGGGCGTAGCGGCTGACCAACCATTTTTTTGCGATTTAAATGGCGAACCGCTAGCCTGAGGAATTTGATTGACAGGTAGGTTGACGGTATAATTGATATTTAACGTGAATGGCAATGGTTTTTCCCAAAGACCATCTAAATAAAAAATGTTCTGCTTTTGATCATAAATAATTTTCATCGTGATCCGACTTTATATTTCCAGCCAAATTACATCGATTTTATTACGACGGGCAAAAAAAATGGCGGCCGAATAACCGGCCGCCATTTTTACAATAACAATCTATCGCTGATTATTTCATCAACATCGCTTTCCGCGTTTGGGTAAATCCGGCGGACCGCATTTGTACCAGGTAAACACTGCTGGCCAGATCATCGGCCTGCCACTGAATTTCATAGTGACCGGCTTTCTGGTAATTGTTGACCAGAGAGGCCACTTCTACACCCAGCAGATTATATATCTTCACCGAAACCTGTCCCGCTTCCGGCAAAGCATATTTTATCATTGTTGTCGGGTTGAACGGATTTGGATAATTCTGCATTAGGGCGTATTCCTCTGGCAGCAGATTTGCATCGTCCACCGTCAAGAAATTAACGCTGACCTCGTCAGAATAACCACTTTCATTGCCGTTATGATCGGTAGCTGTCACCAGATAGTAATAGGTATTACCGATTTCCGGTGAAGCATCTACAAAAGCCGAATCAACTGTGAAAGCAAAGGGTTCAGTCGGTACGAAACTCGGGGTCAATCCACGGTAGACCGTATAATATTCGAAATCAGCATCGGGGACCGGCTCCCAGTTCAATCTAATCCCACCATCCACATCATTACTAGCAGCGAATAGATACATTGGAACCTGCGGAATAAGATCATCTGTTGAATAACCACTATTCCAGTTGGAATCATAGAATTCCCAAGGATTGAATGCATGTCCACTGACCAGGAAGGTCGACCAGTAATCACCAGTAGGACCAGTTACATGATTGGAGTCAACCAGGGTTGGAGCCACATATGCATAATCCATATCACCATGATAAGGAACTGCTGCAATGAAATCCCATAACCAATCATCGACCTGACGCCAGACACTGAAATGAGTCCAGTTCTGACCGGGCGGAGGAATTCCGGGATTCCACACCAGGCGCACCTGGCGGCCCTGATCATTAGGAACGTCTTCCACCCTATGGAGCATCGGGGGCGTAAATTCTTGGGGCCATAATTCAATGGTAACCCATGTGGTTGAATCCGTCTCAACGAATACCTCATACGTGTCGGAATGATGGTATCCGGGTGCCCAGGCATCCAACCAGTACATATCGCTGGGAACTTCAAAATAGAAATGTCCGTCCGGACCGGTCATCTCATCGATTCCAAAATAATTACCCTGCAGATGAACATTAGCACCACCAATTGGCGTTTGGAATTCACCATCGACAACCACTCCACCGATTGATGCATCTACGGTGAAGGGATGGAGATAATAATCATATTGAATGTCTGGCATACTGGGATTAACCACCAGCGCTGAGTCCGGCCCTGCATCCGCAAAGCCTTCCATCCAGACCCAGCCACCGTACACGCCGTACGGCACATCAAAATGGTAGTGACCGGAGGGATCGGTAAAGGTTTGATCCCAGTAAAATTCATTCCCGATTTCTACTACCGCACCATGCAGCGGGCTGCCGTCGTTTTGATTGTACACAAAACCGGATATCGAACCATCAATGGTCATAGGCTGCAACCAGAAATCCCGGTACACAATTCCGTCCATGACAAAAATGCTGTCGTAGGTGGCATAGAAACCATCCGAACCGACTATCATTTCATAATCACCATTCGGTAGTGGCAAATTATAATATCCTTCATGATTAGTACCCCAATCGAAGTGATTAAATTCGTTGTGAATCTGGATCCAGGCCCAGATCGGATTACCCATATCATCATAGACACGACCTTCGACACCTCCAGGGAAAGTCGCCAGATAAATATCAATAGTATCAGAACCGGTCATTACATTACCAGGCCAATTCAATTGAACCGTTCCCGGTGGCAGCTCATCCCTGTCCCTGATATTGACATGGTAGCCACCCATGCCATCCGCCAGGCTGGATACGGACAATTCGTAGTAACCATCCGATCCCGACTGGGATTCAGTCCAGCCTAACCAGCTTTCAGCACTGACCAGAGCACCTTCAAAAGGCAGATCATTCAGATAAACCGTTCCGGAGATAAAACTATCAGTGCTGTAAACTCCGAAATCTAAACCAACAGTATCATAATCCGGGACATAGATCACCGAATCTCGCGGCACAAGATAGTCAGGTATTAAATCCCAGCTGTCAAGCCCAACCCGGTAATCACCTTCCTCGATACTCATAAAATAATAACCATTGGTATCGGTCTCGGCCTGGCGACCAGGTCCATCGCCCCAGTCTTCGTCGGCCCAGACATAAATACCTTCAACTGCCATACCAAACTCATCTTCAACATAACCTTCTATGGCGGAGGTAGGTGTAATAAAATTGAAATCATAGCCGACCAATGCATCATCAATAATCACATCCCAATAGGATGTATCAGCATACATCCCATCAGTGACTTCCAGAAAGTCGAAAGCCATAATATAATAACTGCCAGCTATTGCAACATAATTTGTGTAAGCGCCGGTGACATCGGTTACCGTCATCCAGGGAGCTGGCCCATCTTCATGGCCACCAACAAGTGAATCCAGCGGTACAGCAACGATAATAATATTCTCCATTGGCGGGGTCACGGTGCCGGACACCGAATAAGGACCATTTAATGGCTCTATATAAACATAACCAACATCACTACCACCAATGTCCATCGCCTCGAAGAATATTCCAAGATTACTGACACGGTTAGGACCCTCATCATCATCACCGTGCATTGTCATTTGATAGCGGCCCCATGCTGAATCTTCATCCTCCATATCATTATCCATAATTTGCTCGCTATCATCAATCTGCATATCGACATCGGGGTCAAATAGACCATCACCATCAAAGTCGATCCAAATAGCGATATCAGCCTCAAAACTGCTATCAGAGAAATCAATCGTAAGTATGATATCATCACCCTGTACAATTGTATCTGCCTCAGCATTGTTGATCATCACGTTAATTGGATTGGGCGGAGTGGTCATTGACATCCGGCCGGAATTAAAGAAAATTTCGCGAGAACTTGGACTTGGTAAAATGCCATCGCCCGTAGAGTTAAACGGATTCTTCGGCAGAGCCATATCGCGTTCCAGCTTTTTGGGGTTGCGTACATCCCTGCTTTTTACCTGCCTCATTTGCTCGCTCAACTTAAGAAATTTGGCCTTCTGAGCGCTGATTGCCTGCTTATCTCGCATCTGACTGATTTTTTCAATATCGGGGCTACTGACAATTTCATCAGCCGCAAAAACCATTGATATTGAAAATAATACGATCAGAGAAATGATTACCGACCACCAGTAGGGATTTATTTTACTGTTTGATTTCATCATTAAATCCTCCGTTGAAATATTATGTTTTGGGATTACCATATAAACTGAAAAGAAATTAACCTTTTGAGTCTAATTTTACTGTGATTGCACTCACAGTCATTCGGACTATTATGCAAATCGCAGTTATGCTTATGCTTATTAACTATTTACGCATAGGTTTCAAAATCAAGATACAAACAAGATACAGAATCGACCGGATACCGGGCAATAATATTTTGGGAAATCCAGTCTATGCAGACAATTTTTTTGTCGCTTTACGCAACTCGGATCGCAGCCAAACAATAGATACGGTTACTGATACTACAACCGATATCATTATGGCATACCATACCCATTCAATGCTTTTATCAAAAACAAATACAAATAGACTAGCCAGGGGAGCTGAGACCAGTAAAATCCTGATAGAAGTGGTAATCAACATGGGGGTTCCTTTACCAAGTCCCTGCATGGCTCGCCCACAAGATATGCCAATGGCAATCAATGGATAAATAAATGTTATTATACGTAAATATGTAACAGCAATTGATCTGATCAATGGATCCGGCGTGAATGAGGCAATAAAGAGCGGGCTGAATAGAAATATAAGGGCTGAACCAATTACAGTAATTATTACTGCTCTCGTTACACTATATTTAATAATTAATTTCACTTTTTCTAGGTCCCCGGCTCCGAAGAACATACTTACCAGCGTTACCAATCCGGTAGCGATAGACATTATTGGCAGAAATATTAGCATTTCAATTCGTCCCGCAATCTGGTACGCTGCCACAGCCGATGAAGAAAAATAAATCAGGATACGGTTAAAAACCGTGCCACCAAAAGACATGATTAGCATTGATGCAGAGGCCGGCAAGCCAATCGTAAATATATCCAATAAAACTTTTTTACTGGGAGAAAATTCAGTAGGCTTAAATGATAAATAAGATTTTTTTCTTATGATAATTATATAAACCATTGTTAAGACAACCAGAAATTGAGAGATGACAGTCGCCATAGCTGCACCGCTCAAACCCTGATTGAAACCAAAAATAAATAATGGATCAAGAAATATATTTAATAAAGTACCGGCGCCACCAACCATCATTGGCATTTTCATATCACCTTCACCGGCCATTATTGATCGAAAAGTCCCTGACAAAATAATAAACGGCATACCGATAGCGATAATTCTTAAATACGACCAGGCCAACTCAAACAGATCAGGGGGGGTTCCGATTGCGCTAAGGATTCGCTCGCCAAATAATCCTGCCGATCCGGCTAAAATTACGCTTAAAACCAATCCGATCACTATACCGTGCAAGGCTGTATTATCAGCGCTCGATTTATCATTTGATCCAATAAACCTGGCAATAACGGCAGTCACACCAGACCCGATTCCCTGGGTCAATCCCATTGCAAAAAAGAATAATGGCATATTAAACGCCACCGCCGCCAGGGCATCCGGGCTGACCCGCCCGATAAACAACATATCAGTGATATTATAAATCATGTGAATACTCATTCCACCCATCATGGGAATTGCCAGAGTCCACAGGGAACGAGTAGGATTATTGAGAAACTGGTCTTTGCGCGAAGCTGTTATTTGCCGGTCTTTCACAGACAACAAACGTAGCTGGATTTTAAATCAATTAAAATAGAAATATTCTATATACTGCGACCGCAGTAATCAGGACGCTCACGAAAAACCGGATGATGATGAACATCCACCACTAAAACTTGAGCTACTGCCCCCGGTCGAAACCATTGGCGCTGATAATAATCGTTCGGAATCATTTTTTTGGCATTCCGGACAAGTAATTTCAGAATCTGGTGTGGACGCGGTAAAAACTAACTCTTCAAATTTGTTACCGCAATTCCGGCAACGATAATCAAACATTGGCATAATTAATCCTTAATCTTTTCAATATCAATTTTTTTATCCTCAGACCGAGGCGGATTGGGAGCGGCTCAGGTGGGTACTCCCAGCTTAGGTAAAATGTAGCTATTTAGAAAATACCAGCCCACGATGACCGCAAAAAAAACAATCAGGTCTATCATAAACTGTCCAGTACGGATCTAAGCGACTCATTGATCTGCTGAGCTAATTCAGGCATTTCATTATGACCAGTAATTGCTAATAATTTTACCGCATCTATGGCTGCCACGGTGATCGAATGGTCATCATTTTCTCAGAGAACCACATTGCAGGGCAATAACAATCCAATACCAGGATCCTTTACTAAAACTGCATGGGCAGCCGGTGGATTGCAAGCACCTAAAATCTTATAATTTGTGAAATCAACATCAAGCTTGGCACGCATGGTTGCCTTAACATCAATTTCAGTAATAACACCAAAACCCTGTTCCTGTAGCTTTTCTCTTACAACTGTTTCGATTTCTTCGAAACTGCCATCAATAATTCTTTGATAACCGTATTCCATCCTAATCTTTATCCTTTTTTCGCGGATATGAGATTACCAATCCCATCATTGCTCCATATAAGCTACTGTTAACCGGACTGCTGGTTATAGCGCAGGTTCCGGAATTGCAGCCGATAAAATACCAGTAGGCAAATCCTAAAGCAGCGCCTGTTATAACGCCGGCACTTATTTTAATCAGGCGATTACCGCGCCACATAGTTAGTATTTTTTCCTGAATCATCAATGCTCCGATAATATTTTATTCATTTCTTCTATAATCGAATCCAGATTGGTTATTCCCTTGGATTCAGCCAGCTCTGCCAGGGTTCCCCACACCGGTTCACCACAAGCGATGCATACCAATTTATGCTCGGACAGTGGTCGTATCAGAATCGGATATTCCCTCACCAAATCCTCAATGTAGGTATCGGCAAAAATCATATTCATCATTTCAATTTTAACATTTTGAACAACCGATCGGAAACATCTTCAGGAACCGATGTATCAGTTTCAGTTACCCGAAACAGTTTGATTGTCTGTTTAACACTGTCAACATAAATCTTGCAATCAGGGCAATCGCGCATGTGTTCGGCTACTTCAGCAACGATTTCGGCATCAAAATCATTGCCTAATTGGTCTTCAATTTTTTTAATCATTGTATTATCATGCTGGTGCTTCATCGAATATCTCCAACACATTTAAGGTGATTAGCCAATTTGTCTCTCAGGAATAATCGCGCGCGCATCAGGCGTACCTTTACATTTGCTTCTGAGATACTCAGAACCGAAGCTGCTTCTTTGGTAGACAGATTTTCCAGATCGCGCAGAACAAAAACTGCCCGGTAATTCTCCGGCAAATCTTCCATGGCAACTGCGAGACAATGTCGAAACTGCTCATCATTTACCTTGTCTTCCAAATGATCGGGCCACTCTTTTAACTGTGATCCCCGCAAAGCCTCAAAATTTGGTTCATGAACTGAAATCTCAGCATCAAGCTTCTTTTTTTCCCGTAATTTCTGTAGAGCAATGTTTGTGGCAATGCGATACAACCAGGTGTATAAGGATGATTTACCACTGAACTGATCAAGCTTGCCCAGCATAATAATAAAAGTTTCCTGTAGCACATCCTCGGCATCTTCTTCATTACGCATGATTCGTAATCCCAGATTATATATCCGACCCGAATGTGTTTTCACCAAATCGGATTGGGCGCTGCGATCACCCGCCCGTGCTAGTTTTATTAACTCTGATTCCTGATTCATTAAATTATTGACTGATTTTTCCATTTAGTTTGATAAATATATTCGTTAAAAGTTACATAGAATATTCTGCTTCGATTTAAGTTCCATTTAAATTTGTATTTCGCTGGCGATTCTGATAGATCAATCCTAAGACAATTGAACGGAATTTGGAGTTGGAGTCATCAGACCTGGAAACCATTAAAATCGGTGTTTTCGCCCCTACAATCACTCCTCCAATCCGGCCGTCACCGACCAATCGCAATGCTTTAACCACAACATTGCAGGAAATGGCATTGGGCATAACCATTATGTCAGTTTGACCACTGATCTTACTATTCACATTTTTCTCTTTTGCAGCAGCTTGAGACAGCGCTATATCAATCGAAACTGGTCCCTCAATAACCTCACGATCACTTAGTTTTTCAGCAATATTTCTGGCAATCACGGTAGATTGTATTTTTGAATTGACTTCTTCAACCAACGTTATCAACGCGGTTCGGGGATGTAGTATTCCCAGTGCACGAACGAATTCAATGGCGTTGCGGGTAATCCTCTCCAGAGTAAACTCATCGGGGTGAATATTTATTGCACCATCGGTGATAAACAATAATTTATCATATCCGGGGGATTCCACTGCAGCAATGTGACTCAACAAACCACCACCGCGAATTCCATCTTTCCTATCTAATACCGCATTCATCAAATCGGCGGTTGAGATTCGTCCTTTCATTAACAGGGCTCCTGGTATGGAACGTACCTGTTCCACTGCCGCTTCAGCAATTGATCCCTGTGTGGCATTGACTACCTTCCAATCAGAATTGAAGTTGTCTTTACAGCACCGTTGTATTTCAGCACCATTACCAACCAGAATTGGTGTTACCAATCCTGCAATCGTCGCCCGGTTCAAAGCATCCATGATTGATGTATTGTCAGCTCCGGCAACTACTACCGTTTGCCGCTGCATCGATCCAACCTGGTCCATTAGCTCCTGCCAGGAGTTAATCTGTTTAGTGCTATCAGTCATATTTCAATGCGGGTTCTTCGCCATTTAATACTCGCCAGGCTCCCTGTGCAAGAGCCTCTAATTCCATTTCACCGGGATAGATCAGGATTTTTCCCAAGCTGCGGATTCGCTCTTCCAGCACCTTAACGATATATTCAGAATGAGCCAATCCTCCAGTAATAATAATTCCTTGAATTTGGCCATGTAAAACAGTTGTCATGGCTCCAATTTCTTTGGCAATCTGGTAAATCATTGCATCAACGATCAATTTGGTTTTTTGATCACCGGCAATAATACGGCGTTCGATTTTCAGCATATCATCAGTTCCAAGATAACCTGCCAGTCCACTGGATTTTGACAACAATTGTTCCAATTCCGTACGTGAATTCTGGTATGCCAGATCTAATACTGATCGTAATGGCAAAGCTCCGGCTCGCTGCGGGGAGAATGGCCCCATCCCGAGCAAGGCATCGTTAACATCAATGATGCGGCCGTTTTTTAATGCGGCGATAGAAATACCACCCCCCAAATGGGCAATAACAAACCTGCTGGTTAAATAATCGCATTCCAGATCCCGGCTGGCCTGACGAGCTACGGCTTTGATATTCAGGAAATGTCCCCGGCTGGTTCGTTCTATCCCCGGAACACCTGATATTCGAGCCAGTGATTCGAATTCGTCGCTTGTGACCGGGTCAACAATATAAGCCGGCACACTGAATTCTATTGCCAGTTCGCTGGCTATTTGCGCTCCAAGGTTTGAGGCGTGACTTCCAAATTTATTCTCCCTTAAATCAGCCAGCATACTATCATCAATCAAATAAATGCCACCTGGCAGCGGACGCAATAAGCCACCCCGAGAGACAATGGCAACGATCTTAGTTTTTGCAAGATAAGGTACCAACATCTTGTAGAGAGCTGGTACAGGGGGTGGATTTCCAGGTAGCTGAATCTTGAATATTTGCTTGTTAACAGAATATGCACCAAATTTTGTTGACGATGAGCCAGGATTAATAACAACTACAGCTTCAGGCATGAGATCATTCAGTTTAGTCGTTTACTAAATAATGACTTAAATTAAATTTGAACCTCATCAATCTGGCTGGGATCAAGATTCTCCTCAGCGTATTTCTGATATATTTTTTGATCGATAAATATCTCAAATAAATCCGGATCGATGTGATTATCATTCTTCATAAAGCCCAGTATTCTCATGGCCTGGCTGAGAGTTTTTCCTTTTTTATAGGGTCGGTCCCGGGCCGTGAGCGCTTCAAAAATATCAGCAATGGCCATCATCCGCGCTTGAATTGACATATCATCCTTTTTAAGACCTTTGGGATAACCAGTGCCATCCAGTTTTTCATGATGACCACCGGCGAATTCAGGAACGTTACGCAGATGTTTAGGATAGGGTAGTTGTTCAAGCATCTCAATTGTCATGACAATATGATCATTAATTTTTTCCCGCTCTTCATTTGTGAGCGTTCCCCGAGAGATCATTAGGTTATAAACTTCGTTTTCATCAAGGAGTGGTTTGGTGGAGCCATTTTTTTTCCAGCGATAACGAGCTATCCGCTTAACCCGATCCTTCTTGTCATCAGACATGAATTCACCACCAATATTGGTAGTCCGGATAAATTCTACATCGGTATCCAGTTGTTGCATACGTTTTCGATATAATTTCCGTGCTCGGACAAGCAGATTCTTTTTTTCAGCCTTCGATAATATTTGGTCATTGACGATTCTATTTTTCTTTTTGATGAATTTTATCTCTTCATCGCGTCTAATAATTTCGAATCGTAGCGCAACAGTCTCAACACGGTCATAGATAGTTTCCAGCTTGGTAGCTTTATCGACCACATATTCGGGTGTTGTAACTTTCCCACAGTCATGTAACCAGGCCGCGATACGCAGCTCGTACATTTCCTGTTCATTAAAGCTTACATCCTTGAATGGTCCGCTACTCGTATTATGTACGGCTTCGGCCAGCATCATGGTTATTACCGGTACCCTTTCACAATGGCCGCCGGTATATGGTGACTTGGAGTCAATTGCCGAAGCGATCAATTTGATAAAAGATTCGAATAATACTTCGAGATCCCTGATCAATTTTTTGTTTGTGATTGCTACGGCCGCCTGACTGGAAAGTGCTTCAACCAGGTTTTGAATTTTAGAAGAGAATGTGATCGTTTCACCAGAACTGGGATCCTTGGCATTTAAAAGTTGGAGAACTCCAATGATTACATCTTCATGATTCTTGAGTGGTACTGTTAGAAATGATTGGGAGCGGTAGCCAGTCTTTTGATCAAATGCTTTTGTGCCTGAAAAATCAAAACCTTCCGCTTCATAGGCATCAGGTATATTAAGTGTCTTCCCATACAATCCTACGTAAGCTACATTCATATTTTTATTAGGTTGACCATCGTCAAGATATAATTTTATCGGGTAAAAAGGAATATCTTTCCCGGAAGTGCCACCCATATGAAAATTCAACGAATCGGTCATCATGATTTCGAATTTCAAACGCTGGTCATCGGTCATCATATATAACGTGCCACCATCGGAATTGGCAATCCGTTTGGCTTCCAGCAGGATCATTTCCAGCAGGACATCCATGTCCTTTTCACGCGACAGTGCCAGACCAATTTCTGATAAATTATTTACCTGATCCTCAAGATCGCAGATATAGGATCGAATATTATCCGGAACCTGACTCATTAACTCCTTGATTTGATCTGGTGATAAATGGAGAGATGCGGGTACTTTGGTTTCTTTTTTTGATTTCATCAGCTAATTTTGAATCTATATGTTTTTACAAACTTACTACATGACGCAAATATTGCCAATGGTAAGTTCTCAGGCATCCGGAAGTTAATTATAAATTACTGTTGCTTGCTTTCCGGTTCTTTTCCTTCTTCAATAAATCATAAGTGTCTTTGACTTCATCAATTGCCAACTGTAATGCCAGGATGATATAATCGTGTACCAGCAACTGCATTTTCTGCAATTTACGATTCTGTTTTAACAATTCTGTTATCACTTGTCCGGTCACATTCAAGGCAGTACATAATTCTGTTTTTTTAACTCCTTCGCTGAACCGGACGTTGGCCAGGAACTGCGCGAAACTGATCATCAGAGAGCGATCCCCGTTGCGAACCGAACCAATCAGATGGTTATACAGAACCTCGATATAATAACGCACTCGTTCTTCATCCAGGCTTTGATAATATCGGAAAATATTAGCTCTCTGCGAATCACGAATATAATTCAATACCTGATTAACAACTTCATCACGCATCATGAGCATTTCTTCTGCCAATTCCAGATTTAAGCGCTGGGCTTTGGGAGAAACGATTCGTGCAATATTCTTCTGGTGCCATTCAATCGGTGAACTTTTCAAGTTTTCCATCATGAATAATAACCGGCGCTGAATCGTATGCCTGTTCTTGGGCTGCCAGTGTAATCTTTCGCGGGTATAAGTGCTGTCAGTATCTATCCGTTTGTCAATATAATTGACCATCCAAAGACGTTCAAAAGGTCGTCGTCCAATTAACCTGCCGACCAAATCTCGTAGGCTTATGGTTACCCAAGCACACATTTTAGGAACGAACAGGGGGTGTTTTCGCTCGCCGGAATAATAGCGATTGGCCAGATTAAATAATTCCAAATGAGAGACATTCTGATCAGGGCTGGCCAGAAAACATTCATAAGCACTTAACTTCTTTCCTCTCTTGATAATCTGCAATATAAGTGCTACTACACAGTTGATATGAATATATGGTAAAGCCGTTTCACCGCGACCAGCCAGAATATTGGCATCCCAACGATTGGACAGCCAGGTTTTCAAAAAATAATAAAGTGGTAAATATTCGCAACAATCACTGAAAACAGCAGCGAATCGAACCGAAGCACAGGGAAAATACTGGGAGTATTCATACATTAGATTCTCACCCTTCCGCTTTGAATCAGCATAGGGGTAAGTCGCATCAGCCGGTGTCAATTCAGTAACATACTCTCCTGGTTCAGGATATTTACAAGCCACCAGTGAACTGGCAAATATGAAATGCTTTAATTCCTTTAAACCCTTGGCATGTTCCAGCAATAGTTGCGTCCCGAGCACATTAGTTGTCTCATAAGCCTGGTCCGGTTGATTGCTAAATTCATAGTATGCAGCCAGATGGATAATGTATATAATCGAGGCTTGCGCCGATATTTCAGTTATAATCTTATTTAATTGCTCTTCCTGGGATATATCCACCAATACCCAAGAAATATTGTCATGGATGGGCACTTGCGCTTCTCTTTGAGTCCGTCTTGCAAAAGCAAACACCTGGTAATTCTGTTTTAATGACTCAATCAAATAGCGACCAACAAATCCAGAAGCACCTGTGACAATAACTGCTGGTAATTTACTTTCCTCCACGGCGCACGCTAATTCATTTTTCAATAAAAGTCAAGTAGTTAATCAAATACTATTTTTTCGATTCTGTTCCAAAAAATAATAAATGATAGTACCAGCATTATCATTATTACCAGAGCCTCTGCTGGCAATCAAATGGGCTTCTGATGATGAAATCGATCAAGATTACTTTTCTGCCCCAAAGTAGGCAAATACGTTGATACTTGATAAAGAATACTTCTAACATATTCTTGTTTTATTAATACTTACTACCAATATGAAGACTGTAAAATGGTCGCAAATAACATAATTAATTATTATTAATTTGTCCTGTCTATTTTAGTATATAAGCAATTGGTACAATACTATTTTTATATTAATATCGCTAGTGTTTTTTTACTCCCAAACTACATGAAAGGTTACTATGAATCTTAAAAAAACAATACTCAGCCTGTTAATCTTATTTAGCATCTCACTATTTATTGCTTCTTGTGAGGATGATGAGGGGGATAAGTCTTTTGCAGAGGAAAATTGGTCCGCAGCGGATTAGGTGCGCGGTGGTTTGCTATATGATAAATTCTGGAAGGTCAATGGCGCAACAGAACCGACGACCGATTTTGATCCTACCTGGAGTACACAATCGACAAATGCCAGAACAGGATCAGATACCTGGCGCTGTAAAGAATGTCATGGCTGGGATTACATCGGTGATAGCGACCGTTATTCCGAAGGCAGCCATTACACGGGATTTTCCGGTGTTTATGCTACCAGCAGCCATGATATTGATGCCATCTTTGATGCTATTAAAGATGAAGGCGGTGATCATGACTTTTCTACGGTCTTATCTGACGATGACGTACTCGATTTAACCAAATTTATTAAAGATGGTATGATCGATATAAGTCTATTTGTTGATGCCAATGGAGCCGCAATTGGAGATTCCACCAATGGCGCAACTTTGTATAATAGCAATTGCTCTGCCTGTCATGGAGTTGATGGCAATACCATTGATTTTGATGATGATGATGGGGATCAAGGAGTCGGTTTCCTAGCCAATGATAATCCACAGGAGATTCTCCACAAGATTCGCTGGGGACATCCAGGCAGTAGTATGCCAAGTATGGTTGGGTCAGGTTTATCGGATGAGGATAGCGGCGATATACTGACTTATGCTCAGACTTTGCAATAGAATACAATTTATAACTCTCATCCAATTTCCATTACTATACTAAATAACTAATTTAATATAGCTACCAAATAAAAAGGGCGCTAATCAGCGCCCTTTTTATTTTATCGTATTCGTTGTGTTAACTAAAATTCTTCCATGATATCATTAAGAGTAGCAGTTCATTCTTAAATGTAGTAGCGATCCTTATCGACTTCATCCCTAAGAATGCGAAGTTCCTCAGCACTCGGTGGAGGATTAGTATCAATCGCTTCCGGGATAATCAACTCGAATCCGGTATTTTCCATAACCTGCTCAACGGTAACACCGGGATTTAAGGCCAGTAACTTCATCCATTTGGTATCTTCATCGAATCCCAGTGTACAGAGGCTGGTCACAACCCGATAGGGTCCAGTCCCTGGCGGCAACCCGGCGTCTTCCCTGGCACCAGCCCCGGATAGATAACCGGGTGTGGTAATGAAATCGACCTTTGGTATGAAGCGCTTTTTGCCATGCTGCATAATTATGATGGTTCGCCAGCAGGTTGACCCCACATCATTGGCGCCGCCGGAACCGGGTAGACGGACCTTCGGGTTAGCGTGATCATCACCAATAATTGTGGAATTTAAATTACCGTACATATCGATCTGGGCACCGCCCAGGAAACCGTACTCTACAAATCCACGAGCAGCTGTTTCCATGATGTCGCAGATACCCGCAGCGGCCAGCCCTCGATTGAAAGTGCGCATGTCTCCAACTGCCAGTGGCAGTTTCTCCAATTGTGCCCCTACCCCACCAAATTCAAAAATGGAGATCAAATTGGGGGCATGCATTTTCTGGGCCAGCGATGCCGCCAACATGGGAATACCAGTACCGATAAAACAAGTGGCGTTATCGGCCATTAAACGAGCGGAAATACAGATCAATAATTCGGATGGATTGTAACGTGGTTCACTCATTTTACTGCTCCCCCAACTTCAACTGTTCCAGCGTATTTGCCCCCACCAGGTCTAAGTATTGCTGATGATTTTTCACTTTATAAATCCACTTATCAAGATAGGTTAATGCCTGTTCCGCATCCTTGGATAAATTTACATAATCCTTGATGTGGATTTCGTCCCTTTCATAGCAATAGCTCATTTCTCCGGGATGGGCACCGAAAGGCGCTTCCACCACCGCATCTACCAGATAATAGGGAATTATGGTACGATCCGGCCGTTGGCGGGTAATTTCTTCATCTACGATTTCTTCAGCTGAGATTATCAATCGCTTCGAGGCCCGTGCCATCTCGGCCGCAAACCCGGAGATACCATCTATCTGTGCATTGCCGAAACGGTCGGCTCGGTGCACATGGATGAAACCCACATCGAGAATCAAAGCTGGCAATAGAGCTACTTTCATCCCCGTAAAGGGACATTCGGCCACCTTGGCAGCACTGTTATTGAATGTATCAGTACCAAGCATGACTCGGGTCGGTAAAAAAGGAATCCCCATAGCTGCAGCTTTGAAACGCCAGGATAAGGCGGCGTTGGACCACTCCACCACCTTTTTAACATATCCACCTTCCACTGCCCGGCGGGCACTGGCAGATAGACCGTAAACTTCGAATCCGATGTAAGTCCAATCTAGCTCACGGATGGTATTGGCAGCAGCAAGCAGGTCCGATTCATAAACCCCCTGACCAGCACAACGCAATTCCCGGTAGCCCTGGCGAATAATTTCCCGCACCAGCGACATGGGGGCGCGAACAGTCCCATATAGCTCGATCCCTATATAATCACCATCCTTGAGGAAACGCTCGACGGCTTCCTTTTCGGTCATAACTTTATCTATAAGCGCTTTGGATTTTTTGGTGCGATTCCATTCCCGGAAAGCATCCAGGTCCGGTGGTTGAATCAGATTGCCCTTGCCGCTGGCTAGAATTTTCATACGATACCCCTTATTTACGCGAAATCAAATTCATTTTCCTAATCGGAATGTGTATACAATTTAGTACTGTCACTCTAAAAGAGGCATTTAATTCAGACGCAAAAAAAGATTTTTTGGCAGCTTGAAACTTTTTAAGTTTATGTGAGTATTTGAAGCAATGCTGAACAAGATCACATCAATAATCATCATACTGCTGCTAGTGAGTTCGCCGGCTTTCGCGCTAGTGCAATTCGATAATTGCGACATGCCCTGCTGCCAATCTGAGCTCAGTTGCTGTGAAATGGCCAAGATAGTGACCTGTGAATCCAGCATGACGGCTTGTGATACCCCGCTCCTGATACCGATAATTGTCGCTACGGTAAATAAAATTGAGCACCGGGTTGATGAGACGATCACTATACTTCATAAAGAAACCAGTTTTTATGTATTCGAGCAGATTGTCCAATATGGAAACTTAGACCGGACTGCTGCACCCGAACCACCCCCCGCTTTTCTTCTCCCCCTGCTGACTTAGAACCTCCTGTTCTGTCCGGGTGTTAACAATCCGGATTTTCCCCTGCTACGGCTTCAATTCGTGTCAGGGTCCGTACGCATATTTAGTAGTTTGAACAGGAGCTATATTTTGAAGTTATCAGCATATTTTTTGAAAACAGTTAGTGTGGGTCTGCTGACCACATTTTTAATCACCTCGGTTAACGCAGACCAAAGTCGTGGTGCGTTAGATTTACCGGTAGAAGTTCGGTCTGGTTTTTTGGCAGAAACTAAGTTTGGTATCCCCACTAAACCCAGTATCTCCGATTATATTCAAGCCGGTCTGTATAATAATTCCAGGGTGCATAGCGCCTATGCCCGTTGGCAGGCCGAAATCGAAAAAATCGCTGTTGCCCGGGGATTGTCTAATCCAAATCTAAACTTCGGCTACTTCCTTACGAATGTGGAAACCGCGGTTGGTTCCCAGGAATTTAAGATCGGTGTGACCCAGATGATTCCCTGGTTTGGTAAGTTAAAGTTGAATGGAACCCTGCAAACTTTGCAGGCAGAAATTCGGTTGGAGCAACTACAGGAAGTAATCAACTCATTAACCTATGATCTATCGGCACTGTATTACGATTACTATTTCCTGCAACAATCAATTAATATAACTAACCAGAATATCGAGCTGGTCCGTAACTGGGAACAAGTCGTGCGCAATAAATACAAGACCGCCCGCGCCGGTCACCCGGACCTGATAAAAACCCAGATCGAGTTGATCAAATTGGAAGACGACCGCTCAGCGCTGGAAGCTAGGCGGGCACCACTATTTGAAAAATTCCGCGCACTTCTGAATGATTCTGAATTAACTGAAATTATGATTCCGGACTCGCTGCCCAACGTAACCGGATTACCAGACCGGTTGGAGATCCGAAAGAGTATTTTCGATTCAAATCCACGTTATCTTATGGCCGCACTCAAAGAAAGACTGAGTGTAACAGGTATCCGGCGCGCCAAACTGGATTATTACCCCGACCTGGGGGTTGGCTTCGACTATATTGGCACTGGCGCTAAATCAAACAATGGCACTGCAGTGGCCGAAAGTGGTAAGGATCCCCTGGTATTCATGGTATCCCTCAACCTGCCGATTTGGGTAAAGAAAAACCGCAACCGGGTCAGTGCTGCTCGCTATCAACAACGCTCGTCCGAAGCAGCTTTAGCGGACCTGGAAAATCATTTGGCGGCTGAACTCGAGCAGATCTGGTTCGAGTTGGAAGATGCACAACGGAAAATCAATTTATACTCACAAAGATTAATACCAAAAAGTATTGAATCATTACGCGCCACCGAGGCGGCCTACATTTCTGAGCAGTTGGATTTTTTAAATCTGGTGGATGCTCAAAGACGTTATCTACAATTTTTATTGGAAAGCGAACGATCTTTAGTTCAATACCAAAAAGCCTACGCCAGGCTGGAATACCTGGTCGGGAGAAAATTATGAATAAACTAATTGATTCACTAAAGAAGAATATTGATTTGAATCTGACTAATCTGAAATCAATATCGAGATTAACCTGGATACTAATTGGAATCGCTTTTATCGGCGGACTCTTAATTCGCGGTGGGGGAACAAGTGAACCTGCTTCCCCGCTAGCGGTGGAATCCCATGAGCATAAAAGTGAGGCGGAGTGGTGGACTTGTTCAATGCATCCTCAGATCAAACTACCGAAATCGGGACAGTGCCCGATCTGCTTCATGGATCTGATACCTATGGATTCGGGTACTGATGATGTAGGTCCCGGGGAGCTTAAATTATCGCCAGGGGCAATTGAATTGGCCAAAATTTCGACCAGCATTGTTGGTCGCGGACTGGCAAAAGCAGAAGTCCCGTTATCCGGTAAAGTAGAATATGATGAGACCCGAGTCAAAACGATAACAGCCTGGGTACCCGGTCGCTTGGAACGGCTCTACGTGGATTATACCGGTATAACCGTAGCGGAAGGTGATCATCTGGTGGATATTTACAGTCCGGAATTATATACTGCTCAGGAAGAATTAATTCAGGCTCTCAAATCGGTTAAGAATGGGGCCCAGGGATTTGCAGCCACGGCAGCGCAGATTACTTTGGACGCAGCCCGTGAAAAAATATCCCTGATGGGAATCACTGAAAAACAAATCTTAGAAATTGAGAAACGCGGAATTCCGGAAGATAGATTAACAATCTACAGCCCTTTATCTGGAATAGTGATCCATAAAAACGCCATCGAAGGGCGCTACGTAAAAACCGGATCGCCAATTTATACAATAGCCGATTTGAGCCGAATCTGGGTAATCCTTGATGCTTATGAATCAGACCTGCCCTGGCTGCGATTCGGACAGGAAGTGGAATTCACCGTCGAGGCGCTTCCGGGCGACTCCTTTAAAGGCCTGATTGCTTTTATCGATCCGATTCTGAATCCAAAAACCAGGACTGTCCAAGTTAGAATCAATCTGCTGAATGAAGACTATAAATTAAAACCGGGTATGTTTATACGAGCTAAGGTCGAGGCGATTCTGGATATTGATGGACAGGCAGTAAATAGCCAGCTTGCCGGAAAATGGATTAGTCCCATGCACCCGGAAGTCGTAAAAGATGGTCCCGGCCAGTGTGACGTCTGCGGCATGGATCTGGTGCCGGCAGAGCAACTGGGTATTGTTAGTATATCAAAATCAGATCTGCAACCCCTATTGGTACCAGCCAGCGCCGTATTGAAAACGGGAAAACGGGCTCTGGTCTATGTGAAACTTCCCGACCGGAAAGAGCCAACTTTTGTGAGTCGGGAAGTGGTATTGGGACCGCGGGCAGGTGATAATTACATCGTTCTGTCCGGATTAGCAGTTGGAGAAGTAGTAGTCACGAATGGCAATTTCAAGATCGACAGCGCCATGCAGATCGCTGCCAAGCCCAGCATGATGAATCCTGTCGGCGGAGTGGCAATGATCGGTCATGAACATCACGGAGGTGGAGCTCAACCAGTGAAATCGACAGCTAAGCCGATCGAGAAACTGGAGTCCAGTATGGCTTATCTCAATACCGTTAAGCATTTGTTCGATGCGTATTTTGTTGCTCAAACTGCACTGGCCAGCGATGAGCTGAATCAGGCCAAGGCCGCCCTCTACTCGATAAATTTGTTAACTGGCGCGATCAAAGATGAAATGCTGGAACTGCCAGAGCCTTCACTAAAAGTCTGGCAGGTAGCGCGACAGGACCTGCTGGATGCTACTGAACATGCCCAGCACTGGTCCGATTTTAACAGCGCCCGGAAAGCCTTCGAAACAGTCAGCATTATTATTAATAACCTGGAAAAAAGTTTGGGCCATGGTGGCGAACAAACCTATTATGAAATATTCTGTCCCATGGCATTTAATAATCAGGGCGCTTCCTGGCTCCAGACCGCTAAAAAGGTGAATAATCCCTATTTCGGCGCCAAAATGCTGCGCTGCGGTGAAGTGAAATCGGAGCTAAAGCCAACTATAGCCATGAATTCAATGCCGGGACACGACAGCCATGAATGATCTGGAACGTCTGTCCTTGCTGGACAGAACAATAAAATACTGTATTGAGAATAAGCTGATTGTGGCATTAGTGCTGGTGCTGATGATTGGCTGGGGTGTCATCGTGGCGCCCTTCGACTGGGACATCTCCGGTTTGCCCCGCGATCCGGTCCCGGTAGATGCTATCCCTGACATCGGCGAGAACCAGCAAATAGTTTTCACCAAATGGATGGGGCGTTCGCCCCAGGATGTAGAAGACCAGATTTCCTATCCGCTGACGGTGACCTTGCTGGGTGTACCGGAAGTGAAAACAATTCGCTCCTATTCAATGTTTGGCTTTTCCACGATTTACGTAATCTTCAAGGAAGAGGCTGAATTTTACTGGTCCCGCAGCCGAATACTGGAAAAACTGAATTCACTGCCTTCCGGCACCTTGCCGCCAGGGGTGCAGCCAGCATTGGGACCGGATGCAACCGCTTTGGGACAGGTCTACTGGTACACTCTGGAAGGTCGTGACGAAGATGGCCAGCCCGCCGGCGGCTGGGATCTGCAGGAACTGCGTTCAATTCAGGACTGGTATGTGCGCTATGCCCTGCAGTCGGCGGATGGAGTGGCAGAAGTGGCTTCCATCGGCGGGCATGTCAAGGAATACCAGATTGATGTTGATCCGGCAGCCATGCAAGAGCAAGGAATCAGCCTGACCGAAATTTTCACAGCCGTCCGCAATTCCAACTTGGATGTTGGTGCCCGTACCATTGAGATCAATCGCGTAGAATATGTGGTCCGTGGCCTGGGATTTATTAAACAAATCGAAGATATTGAGTACACTGTCATCAAGTCGGTCGATAATGTTCCTATCTATATCAAGGATGTGGCCAATGTGGTGCTGGGACCAGCCCTGCGCCGTGGTGTTCTAGATAAGGAAGGAGCCGAAGCAGTCGGTGGCGTGGTGGTCGTACGTTATGGCGAAAATCCCCTGGCTACCATCAAAAATATTAAAGCCAAAATCGAAGAAATCAGCCCCGGACTACCAGCCAAAACTTTGCCGGACGGCCGTACTTCACAGGTCACAATCGTCCCGTTTTATGATCGCACCGGATTGATTTACGAAACTCTGAGCACACTGAGTCACGCCCTGCGTGATGAGATCCTGATCACAATTATCGTAATTCTGTTAATGGTGATGCACCTGAAAACGTCATTGCTGATCACCGGATTATTACCACTGACAGTACTAATGGTCTTTATTGGGATGCGGGTGTTTGGCGTTGACGCCAATATTGTTGCCCTGTCGGGAATAGCAATTGCAATTGGCACCATTGTGGATATGGGAATTGTGATCTCGGAGAATATGTTGAAACATCTCGACCAGGCCGGTGAGGATGAAAACAAACTGAATGTCCTGTACCGGGCCGCCGCCGAGGTCGGTGGTGCCGTTTTGACGGCTGTCTCCACTACGGTGGTGAGCTTTTTACCGGTGTTCACCATGGAAGCGGCGGAAGGTAAATTATTCAAACCACTGGCCTATACCAAAACCTTCGCATTGATTGCATCGGTCATAATTGCTCTTACCGTCCTACCACCACTGGCGCATGTGTTGTATACCGGTAAGCTAAAAAATAAGCGTTTGAAGCAAATTCTTAATATCCTTGCAATCCTGATTGGTCTGGTAATAATGATTGTCGTCAAGTGGTGGATGGGCGTTATTGTAATTGCCTTTGGAGTGTTCCCGTTTATAAAACGTTACCTCGGCAATTCCGTCAATAAAAAAATGCCGGTCGCAATCAATATTCTGGCAATTTTCCTGGTAGGCGCATTACTGGCAAGTACCTGGTCGCCGTTAGGATATGACAGAAGTTGGTGGGCTAATGCCGGATTTGTAGCAGCATTACTGACCTTTGTTATGGGGGCTATTATGCTCTTTACACGGGTTTACCCCCGTTTATTGCGCCGGGCATTGGATCATAAAATCATCGCACTATCGATCCCGGGAACACTGGTTATAATCGGGTTTACGGCCTGGCTGGGTTTCGGAAATCTGACCGGGTTCCTGCCGGATTTCATGAAATCAAACCGGGTCTATCAGGGGATTTCACACACTTTTCCGGGGATCGGCAAGGAGTTCATGCCGCCTCTGGACGAAGGGTCTTTTTTGTACATGCCCACTACCATGCCCCACGCCGGGATTGAAGAAGCTACCGATGTTCTAAGAAAATTGGATATGGCATTGTATTCCGTACCTGAGGTGGAACTGGTAACCGGAAAACTGGGGCGGGCGGAAACACCCCTTGATCCGGCACCAATCTCCATGATCGAAACGGTGATCAATTATAAATCGGAATATATGACCGATGCAGATGGCAAACGCTTAACCTTCCAGGTTGACAGTAATGGCGAATATATTCGCAATGAAAATAATGAATTGCTTCCAGACCGGCGCGGAAAGCCATTCCGGCAATGGCGCGATCATATTCGCACTAACCAGGATATCTGGGATGAGTTAGTGAAGGTAGCCCGGATTCCCGGTACAACATCTGCACCCCGCTTACAACCCATATCAGCCCGGATCGTTATGCTGCAAAGCGGTATGCGTGCTCCAATGGGAATTAAGGTCAAGGGACCGGATCTGGAAACGATTGAAAAAGTCGGACTGGAGCTTGAAAGATACCTGAAAGAAGTACCTGCAGTTGAAGCAGCCGCGGTGTTTGCAGACCGTATCGTTGGCAAGCCCTATCTGGAAATTGAGATTGATCGCCGAGCCATTGCCCGTTACGGAATTTCTTTAAAACGGGTTCAGGATGTAATCGAAGTAGCTATTGGCGGAAAACAGGTCACCACCACGGTTGAGGGACGTGAACGATATCCAGTTCGGGTTCGTTATTTTCGAGAATTGCGGGGCACAATCGAATCTCTGGAAGATATCCTGGTTCCTGCCAACAATGGTGCCCAGATACCCATCGGTCAATTATCAGAAATCAAATACACTCGCGGACCGCAAGTCATTAAGAGTGAAGATACTTTCTTAATCGGTTATGTTCTGTTTGATAAAAAAGAGGGCTGGGCTGAGGTTAATGTTGTGGAACAGGCTCAACGTTTTTTGCAGCTGAAGATCGATACCGGCGAACTCGTAATCCCTGCTGGTGTCAGCTATGCTTTTGCCGGTTCTAATGAAAATCAGATCCGGGCCATGAAAAAACTGCGAATAATCCTGCCTCTGGCGCTATTTGTCATATTCATGATTCTCTATCTGCAATTTCGCCGGGTGTCAACGACTGTCATAGTTTTTTCCGGAATCGTGGTAGCCTGGGCCGGAGGATTTACTATGCTCTGGTTGTATGGTCAAGATTGGTTTTTGAATTTTAGTGTAGCAGGAATTGACATGCGCGAATTATTCCAGATTCAGCAGGTAAATCTCAGTGTTGCCGTGTGGGTGGGATTCCTGGCTTTATTTGGTATTGCCACCGATGACGGCGTCATTATCAGCACGTATCTTGACCAGAGTTTCAAGAAGCATAAACCAGGTACGATCAGGGAAATCCGGGAAGCTACAGTGATTGCCGGATCGCGTCGAGTCCGGCCAGCCATGATGACAGCTGCCACTACTATTCTGGCTTTAATTCCCGTGCTTACTTCAACCGGACGGGGCTCAGATGTGATGGTCCCCATGGCTATTCCGTCCTTTGGTGGAATGGTATTTGTCATATTAACCACCTTTGTAGTTCCGATCTTGTATTCGACAGTCGCTGAACGGCGAATTGCTGGTGAAATTGAATTAGAAAATATATAAATTAAAAAAACGAAAGGATCTAATATGAACAAGAAACTAATTATTTTTGGATTAGTCATAATGTCGGTTTTCTGGGCTTGTGGCAAATCGAAAACACCGGAAATGATGGGACAAAAAATGGATCATTCCAAGATGGCAATGACCAGTGATGAAATCGATGGTGAACAATTGATTTATTACACTTGTCCAATGGACGAGCACAAGGATGTGCACAGCCATGTACCTGGCAAATGCAGTAAATGCGGAATGGAAATGGTAGCCGGCGTAGTCACAACAGTAGAGAATATGGAATTCTACGGTTGCCCAATGGAAGCACATAGTCATGTTCGATCTGACAAACCGGGTGTTTGTGAAGGCTGCGGCATGGAGTTGAAACCAATGCGGCTGGTAAAAAACTAAAATGAAATATTTGCCAGGCACCTCCCTGGTACCTGGCAATTCATATATATTAATTAATGACTAGGGCTATCTTCAAAGTTGATGGAATGAAAATCCGCGGCGGCTTTCTATGATGCGGCTGCCCGGATGATATCGGGCGGGCTCTGGATGAGTCCGATGGAATACTTGACCACGGTTTTGATCATGATTACCATATATTCAGCGTCGAATTTGATCAGCTGATCATCTCAAAATCGAAAATAATTTCAAGAGTGGAAAGCAGCGGTGACTTTACGGTGAGGAGTTGGCAAATAATCCCCAGATTACTCACATAGCAATTTTTTTGTTCGCTGTAATTCCGCTTCAGTGTCGGCTATTATTTCCTGAATTATCTCATCGACAGTCTGCACTTTATTGACCAGTCCCACTGACTGTCCTGCCATGAGCGAACCGTAGTCCACTTCGCCATCAACAACGGCCCGCCGGAGAGCGCCCATCCAAAATTCCTCAACTTTCAGCTGTGCATCAATCCGGCTGATTGTGCCGGCGTCCATTTTTTTAAGTAATTCGAGCTGCAATCGACTGAAATCATCATGACCTTTATTACGCAGGGCGCGAACGGCAACTACTGGCAACCGGCTGTCAATTTGCGGAGTAGCAATTGCGTCACGAGCATTGGCAGTAATGAATCGTTCCTTGAATTTCCTATGGGTATTAGCTTCTTCGGCCACGGCGAAGCGAGTGCCCATTTGAATGCCGGTGGCACCCATGAGCAGCAGGTGGGCACACATTTTACCAGATCCGATGCCACCTGCGACAAACACTGGAACCTGATCTACTTCGAATAATACCTGCTGCAACAAAATTGTCAGTGTCACATGTCCCACGTGGCCACCGGCTTCCATCCCTTCCAGAATCAAGGCATCCGCACCATAGCGGATCATGCGGTCAGCAATTGACTTGGTGGAAGCAAAGCACATTACTTTGGCGCCGGTTTTTTTCACCCGCTCAACTTCTTTCCCTCGGGGAAAGCTACCAGCGAAAATAACAAATTCCGGTCTGGTTTCTTCAACCAATTCCATATGATCCTGATACATTGGGGCAATGGTAATTAGATTGATACCGAATGGTTTATCAGTCAGATTCCGAGTTTCTGCAATTTGATCGCGTAAAATATCAACTGGTGTATTGCCAGCAGCAAGTGATGCAAAACCGCCGGCATTGCTGATCGTGGCTACTAATTTCGGATCGCTGACCCAAGTCATGGCACCACAGATGATTGGGTATCGTACTCCCAAAAAATCAGCTCCCCGTGCAAAATATTTTTCATATAAGTTTTTGGTATTCATTGGTATCCTTTCTGCCCCCAAAAATGCCTTAGAAATTCGGGTCATTTGCTATGATGATGCAAACTATTACTAACTATTTCTCAATATTTGAATTAGGGGAATTTCTGTAATTTTAAGAGGATAAGACGATCCGATTATATTATAGTATTTGCCAGTTGCCTCATAATAAAAGGTAACCGAAGTCAATTGCCTTTTAGTTTTTCAA
>CAZIJQ010000024.1:0-37321 GCA_964539785.1 uncultured bacterium
ACACCCGAAAGCCACTACTTTGGGTATACCTACCGGAAGTACTTCCTTATTTCAGTTAAGCCATAGACTGAGCAAATCCACACGTTGCCGGTTTGATCCACACTGATTGAATAGGGTGCAATTACACTGGCCCTGTTTGGGTCGACTGAATCGATTCTGAATAAGTCTAGCAATCCACTGTTGATATTATATTTATACACGCCCAGGGGAAAAACTGCGATCCAGAGGGTGCTGTCAATTTGGTTGTAACTTAAGGCTGAGATAAAGTTATTATTGACACGATTTGGCTTGATAATGTCCGGATGGATCGTCGTGAAATCACCACTGTCAATATTATATTTCACAAGGTAGCCACTTGCAGTGCCGATCCAGAGGATACCAGCAGGGTATTCTGTCAAGCAGGTAATATTGTCGTCCGCCAACCCGGGAGTATCATCCTGGAGAAATACGGTAAAGGTTTTTGAATCATTATTTAAGCGGTTGAGACCCTTTTTAGTGCCCACCCAGAGTTTATCTCGTGAATCTGCCAGCAGGGATGTTATGTGATTACTGCTCAGGGAGCCGAGATCATTTAGTCGGTGGCTGAAATTTTCAAATTGCTGATTGAACTGATCGAAACGGTCCAGACCACCCCCTTCAGTTCCGATCCACAGATCGCCATTGCTGTCCTCACAAATCGCCTGTATTATATTGTGGGACAGACTGAGTGAATCCTGGGGATCGTGATAGAAGGTCTTAAAATGATACCCGTCGAAACGATTCAGACCATACCGGGTTCCGAACCACATAAAGCCGTATTTATCCTGAGTCACACAAAATACTGTATTCTGAGATAAACCCTGTTCAGTTGAATAATTGTTAAAACGAACCGGGAAAGTGGAGGCAGTTAGATTAGCGCAGAGGAACAATATGCCAGTAAAATAACCTGGGTAGCTGATCAATTTGCTGTTGAATTTCAATTAATTGTTAAAATAGTGGTTTGTAATTAAAAAGATACAGTTATCAATTTGAATTAACAAGCGTTCAATTGTCTGAAAATAGCAGCAAATCAAGGAAAAGCCCGCTACTGAATTGTACCGGGCTTTTCACATCTTAGATTAATAATCTGGACTAAGATTTAGCCAGCACAACACCTGCTAACAAATAGCAGATTGCTGCTAGGCTCAATGCCACTGAATAACCCCAGGCAAAAGCAATTAGCAAAACAACTACTGAACCGATTACCGAGGCAGCTCCATTTACCGCAAAGCCCCAATCAATTAGAGCTCCAACTTTCTGTGCACCTTTGGGGAAGGGCATTCCCATGAAAAAACCCAGGGGTGCGATCAGAATGGCCGTGATCAACAGGCGCAGGAATAGTGGTAAGCCTGTCAGTGCGCTGGTAATAAAACCTAGAATAGTAATATCAATGATGATCCAAAGGGCAATACCGATAAATGGCGTCCACTGTTTAAAGTGTGGCGCCTGGCGGCTGCCAATCCCTGAGCCGACCAACAGGGCCAGGAGAATCGTGATCAGACTATATACCGATGGACCGATAAACAGGGTATATTTTTGGATCAATACAATCTCAACCATCATGAAAGCAGCGCCGATCAGGAAGAAATATAACCACGGCTTGGCATGCAGCTTTTCGGTACTGAAGGCATAGGGCAACAGATTCAACGGAATTACCAGGACCACGACGACACCAAGGATAATTATTATGAGCAGTTTTGAGAGCGGAAAACCAAAAAATTCGTAGGGCAACACCCGTTCAAATGCTTTGGTATTCAGGTTTTTCCATAAACCCATCTGGGCCACAAAAGGCCGGTTATCGGTGGCGGGTGAGATATTGACATTGGCCGAATCCTGTTTCGCCTGCCAGCCATTGAGTACAATCCGGTTGATTAAATTGTCAGCGGTGGAATCCGGTGCGGGATATAGCAGATGGATATAACTATAGTTTTCTTCGTTCAGTTCAATAATGGCATTATTGCGAATATCGTCTGTTAAGGGTTTTTTTGACAGTAGTAAAGCGTTGCGGCGTAATTGTGGCAGATCGTAGACTGCGAAATGCTGTTGGGGATTGGTGACCCCTTCGACCTCCAAGGCATCCATCACTTGCGAGACCAGTCGCGGCATGTAAAACTGGTGTTCCATCATCATGAAGCCATCATCCGAAAGGGCACGCCAGTAATCCTGAAATGCTTCAGTGGTAAACAGGTAGCTTTCAGCCATAGCGAAAGAACCAGATGCCAGAGCGGCAAATGTATTGGAACTGAGGGAGTAAATGATATCGAAATATCCCGGATGGTTACGAACATAAGCCCGGGCATCCTCGGTGGCTACCGTAACCCGCGGGTCCGTATAAATATGGCCGCTGAATTCCGCCAGATCACCGTCGATCATGAGATCGTTAATATGTTTGATTACTTCTACAGCATGAATATCCGTTGCGCCATACTGCAAGGCTTGAACTACATCGCTGCCACCGCCGGCTCCCAATGACAGAAAGGAACAATCCTCGAAACGCTTGATCAGCCATTCCACCGGAATCCCAAATTCAAACAACAGTGAATCCGTTTTATCCCAGTTGCCGTCAAAGCCGTACACCGGTGAATTGGCAACATTATCAATATTCAACCCGCGGTAATCCTCAGCAAAATCATATATCTTGACCTTACTTTGGGCATCCCAATGGGAATAGATTACCGGTGCCCGCTCTGGTTTATCCGATTGCAGTAGCGTCTCGGCATTGATTGCCAGCAGAATCATACCGGCTGATAGCAGTAAGGGTAAACTTTTGAGCCAGCCGCGACATTCCAGCAGGGCTGCGATCAGGACCGGCAGGGCAATCAGGAAGGTGGCTATCGGTGTACCGAATGTATTCATCAGTACCACAGCCAGAATTACCCCGAACCCGGCGCCCAGCAGATCGGCCATGTAAAGTTTGGGCATATCCTGATGATTTTGTTTGAACAGAATTGCCAATGCCATTCCACCCAGTAAATAGGTTGAGCTGAGTAATAGAATTGTCAGGACCAGTTTGCCTACCATGGCCCAACTGGTGAAAACGGCTGAAAATTTTAATCCCAGGGTAAATACAATCGGTGGCCCGATCAGGGACATGAAAGCCGTTAGCGCTAATATCAATCCCAGAGAATTATTACGTTCCAGTACCGGGAATAGTCGAATTGCCAGGGCTCCAAGCCCCAACCCCAGCACAGCGAGTGATAATACTAAAAAGGCGAAAGTATAGAAAAATTCTGCTGAAAAGATGCGTGTCCAGGCCAGCTCAAGAGCCAGCAGGGATAATGATAAAAGGGCAATTGTAATATATTTGGTCTGATTCATTCCTGATCCTGCATTTCGTCGTTGGTGCTGGCGGGCTATCAAGTTGGAACGCAGTCCTCCCGCTCTCATAAGTATGATCAGACACGTTTAACAGGATAAAGTTGTCTGGTTAATTGTCTGTTTCCACTATTATTCAAATTACGGTGGCGTATCTAAAACCTGCCAAGTTTAATGATCGGTTCTTAATATTCCCCATGTTTTTAAATCGATTTTACTCTGAAATAAATGGTATAGTACGTATCAGTGCTGATCAGGCCAGTAGTTTTGCCAAGGATATTTCCGGCGATTTTAATCCAATTCATGACCCGGGTAATAAATATTATTGTGTGCCTGGCGATTTACTGTTCGCCCTGGTCCTAGCCAAGTATGGTGTAAGTCAGAGCATGCAGTTCACTTTTACCGGAATGGTGCGTAATGGTGCGGAACTGCGATTCCCCGACTCACCAGGAGATCAGTTCGCAATCACAGATCAGAAAGATAAAACCTGTCTGCGGGTTGATCGTAACGGGGAAATCAACTCAAACACTAACCTGATTGAACAGCTTATACAAAAGTATGTCGCTTTTTCTGGCCAGAATTTCCCCCATATTCTGGTTCCTTTGATGGCCCAGCATCAGGTTATGGTTAATCCCGCCCGACCTTTGGTAATATACGACAGCATGTCTATTACTCTCGATCATCTATCACTTACCGAACCCACGTTGGAACTGACGGAAACCACCTTGGAGATCACCAGCAAGCGCGCCGAAGCCCGGCTGCATTTCAAGGTGAATGAAAATAATGAGTCAATTGGAACCGGATTTAAGAAATTGATCCTGAGCGGCTTGCGGCCTTACGAGGAGGAAAGGGTTCTAGAAATGAGTGAAATTTATCTGGCACGCCGGGCTGCGTACCAGTCAGCGCCCTGACTATTATTCCAATTCTTCCAAAAGTTTTTCCAGTTGAAATTCAGATCTAATAGTCGCTCCTTGCCAGTGTTGGAGTAGATTTAACAGTTCATCAACAGGACGATTAACACCAGTTAAATCCACAAAGGCTATAACAGTCAGCCACTGGATCAGTTCATCAAAACTTTCCTGATTGAACCAGATTATTCCATCAAACGAATTGATTCCCAGAAAATTGTGAATCTGTCCATCATCTAATAGACTACGGAATAATTGACGTGAATCATCGATTTTAGCTTCGGTTATATGATGTTGATACCGGCACATGATTTTGATCAGTAATATTCTGCCTTCGATTTGCTCAACCGCTAAACCGGCCGCCGAAAGAATATTTGTCATGGGCCGCTCCAATCCCAGCTCACTGATCAGTCGCCGGCTGAAGCGTGGGTATTCAACAGGATTCACTGCTTTACCAATTGATCGTAGAAACGCCCAGATTCGTAGTGTAGCAATATTAGTTTCATCAGATAATTTGATCTTTAAACAATCAAAATCAGCTTTTTTTGCACCAATTACTGGGTTAAGAAATTGATCGATAAGGGTGTCGGATTGGACAATTTCCGCTGCTAATTTTTCTACAGCCAATTGGCTGTCTGATAATTTGACAATTTCGGCTGCTAATTTTTTGATGGCTGCCGATTGTGGTTTATTAAAGGCAGCAGAAAACGAGTTGCGAACTGGTTTCAGGAACAAATCTTTTATCGATTCTTCAGTGCTGCTGACACCCTGACCGTTTAAAGCATCGTGCAATTGGCCGTAGCGCCCGTATTGATCATCCCAGACTTCCCGCATTTCCCAGAAAACCTGGTACTGGTAACCGCGTAAACTGACTGGCAACCCCTGTAAATGAATGTCACTGGCGCGGCGAATAAATTCTAATCCCGAGATGTGTTCGCGGAAAATCAGAAAACAGTCGGTGGCATTAGGTATGGCAAGGGCTTGTGCCAAATCCGTTTGCTGTAAATTCGAAGTGTCATCAACTGATTTATCATTGAAAGCCGCAGAAGTGCGTAACCAGCCACTGGCCTGCTGATAGGCATTATTATAGATAACCAAGGCCTGCTCATTTCCAAGGCGATTAGTATAGGCAAATACATTCTCATTCACAGTTCCGTCAGTTTCATATAAATCGAATAACCTGAATTTTTCTACTTCAGCAAACAGATAGCGCTTACGCATTACCGGGAAAATATCCCTCTCATGGCGACTGACGATATCTTCATCAGGGTGTTCGTCCCAATAAGCATGACGGAATTCCATGCCGTATTTCTCATGGTAACCTTCAATCTGTCCGTGTCCGAACATTGGCAGGCCCGGCATGGTAAGCATCAGCATGGTAACACCGAAATATTTATCGCCGCTACCGAATTGAACCACAGCCGTTTCTTCGTCAGGATTATTGAGGAAATTCACGAAGCGTTTCAATATCTCGGGATCGAATTCGATGGTGTTTTTTATCGTCTGGCGATACTTGGCGTTTTCTTCCATTTTCAGCATGTTCATGAAAGCGCTGTTATACACGCGGTGCATTCCCAAAGTGCGGACAAAATAGCCTTCCATCATCCAGAAAGCTTCTGCCAATAACAGGGTGTGGGGAACTTCCGTGGCAACCCGATCCACCACTTCCCGCCAGAATTCCTGCGGGAAGAAGCGGTTGAATTCGGCCTTTGATAAACCGTGTTCAGCCCGGGATGGGATGTCGCCACCGCTACCCGGTTCCGGGAACCACAGGCGCTGAAAATGGCGTTTTGCCAGGGTCATGGCTGCATCAAAGCGGATAATCGGAGTCTGTCGGGCCACATAAATTATAGTTTGGATAACCGCTTCACGGACTTGCGGCAGCAGATAATTTAGCTGGGCCGTGTCGTTCCAGGGCATGGTTGTGCCGTCGTTGCCGTGATAAATATAACGCACCTGTCCGCTGGAGTTATCCACATGCTGGAATACTACAGCAGCATCGCTGCGTTCAAAATAGTGATCCTCGATCCGCAGGCTGATTCGTTCATCTTCAGATAAATTACCCGATTCGAATTTATAGGCTGGGAAGGGGGGCTGATCAATTTGGACGTACCAATCCGGGTGCTCGATCAGCCAGTCGGCGTCAAGTCCGGTGTGATTGGGTACCATGTCGCTGGCGAGACGAATGCCGCGCTGCCAACAGCGGGCTTTCAGGTTTTCCAGGGCATCTGGACCACCCAGTGATTCCGCGATTACGTAGCGTTTAAGGGCATAAGCGGAGGCTTCCGCGTCTGGGTTACCACACCATTGCTTGATTTTTTTTGAGACCGTGCTTCGCTCCCACAAGCCAATCAGCCACAGGGTGGTGAAGCCGTAGTTCGCCAGCCGATCCAGCTCCTCATCGGGAATTTGATCGAGGCGCTCCACTGGCCGCTGGTATTGCTGCTCCAGTTGATCCAGCCAGACCAGGGTATTTTTAGCGATCATTACAACCCGTGGCATCCATTCGCTGTCCGGACTAAATCGTTCGTACTCTTCGTCACCAAGACCAAATTGCAGGATCGGAGCCTCACCGGGACCCAATCCTCGATGTTTCTGTTCTTCTGCCATGAAGTCGAGACTGCGCAACAGGCGCATCAGATAGGTACCCAATAAATCGCCCCAGTTATCACTCATATATTTGAGTTGACCAGCTAATGAATTCGGCGATTGTTTAGCTGGTTCCCGGAGCATTTCGATTAGATTTTGCAGTTTAGGACCGTAGGGGGGCTGGGTGCTGAAAAACGTTAGAATGTCATCCATTAATTGGCGATACCCGGTCGAGTCTTCCAGGTTTTCGTCATCGAATAAGAGCCTGAATGGCGCAAAGGCCGGATTAAGATTAGCCAGCCAGTGCAGTACCATTTCTTCCAGAGCCAGCGCCCGGTTGGGCAAGCCTTCGGATGTGTCCAATAAATATTCTTGAGCGGTCAGGTTATCTTTATACACAGCCACCGGGGGGAATGCCGTAATAAATTTCTCCAGTGCCGAATCGATCTTGGTTGCCCCAAATTCATCGTCGAGGTGCTCGAGAGCGGCAGTAATAACTTCCGGTTTTACTTGTTCAATATAACGATCAACTACGAAATGCAGGATTTCATCGATCAGTCCCATAGCATTGAGATCGGAGGCCTGCAAGTTGCCAGAAGTTAATTCATTCAGTTTTTGGACAATCTGATGGGCGGCTTCATTGTTTATGAGGACTACATTGCCGTTCAGGGCAAATAATATTTCATCCAGATCGAGCTGGTCGCGCAGATCGCGGGCCAGGTGAAATTCCCGTAAAGCTGTATTGGTAGATATTTTTTTAGCTGGTGCTATTGTGATAATTTTATGCATTTATCTCTGGATCAATTCGGTTTATGAAACCAGTTTGGTAGTAGTGTCAAACGATAACCGCACATGTGCCGGAAACCTGGGGCAAATTTACATAATAATTATTCATATTTTCCCTGTTCTACAGCATTGATTCCAAGCTAATTTATCTGATCAATTATCGAGCGGAGGTTTGCATGTCATTAGGTCGTAAGATTTTTCTTGGAGTGATTGTAATAATTATTGTTATTGTTGTTGGAGCAGGTTTGTTTCTGCGTTCTTTAGCGTTAAAAGGTGTACCGGAATATAACGGCACAATCCAACTGGCAAATTTAACCAGCGATGTTACAATACTGCGAGATGATTACGGTATTCCTCACATCTATGCCGAAAATGAGACTGATTTATACATTGCCACCGGATACTGCATGGCTCAAGACCGTCTCTGGCATATGGATTTGATCCGGCGGGCTACTACCGGACGACTATCAGAAATATTCGGTGCTGATATGATTGATGCCGATCATATGCTGCGAGCATTGCGGATTCCAGATAAATCAAGGCTGGTTCTGGTGCAAATGGAGCCACAACACTTGGCAGCTTTGGAAGCTTTCAGTTCTGGACTTAATCAATTTATTGAGACCCATCTGAACAAATTACCATTAGAATTTTCGATCCTCGGTTATCAACCGGAATTGTGGCGGCCGGAACATACGCTGAATTTGATTGGCTACATGGCCTGGGATCTGACCATGCCCTGGAGTATTGAAGTGGTTTTGCACAATATTCGAAAACGGGTAGGTGAATCCAAATACAATCAATTGCTTCCTGATCTGGAATCCCAATCCAGCGTGGCCTATCCGGAATTTTCCGCTGTTCCGGCTGAGTTGGATTTTGACGATCTGTTGGTGAGCAAAACCCAGTCGCTGGAAGAACTGGGAATAACCGTTTTTCGGGGCAGCAATAATTGGGTTGTATCCGGGGAAAAGAGTGTTACCGGGATGCCATTGTTTGCCAACGATATGCACCTTGACTTTGGCTTACCGGGAATCTGGTACCAGGTGCACCAGGTTATCGAAGGTGAATTGAATGTAACCGGCGTTGCCCTGCCTGGGCAACCCTTTGTGGTCGCCGGCCATAATGACAGCATTGCCTGGGGAATGACCAACGTGATGGTGGACGACATGGATTTTTATTTGGAAAAGCTTAATCCGGACAATCAAAATCAATACGAATTCAATGGTGAATGGCGTGATCTGGAAATCCGTGAAGAAGTGATTAAGCTGAAAGACGGAACCACTGTTACTCGGACCAATCGTTTCACTCATCGTGGTCCCATTGTGAATGGGTTTAAATCCGAAGCCGATGAAAGCGAACCAATTTCCATGCGTTGGATTGGTAATGAAATGAGTGATGAAGTCCGGACGCTTTACTTCTTGAATCGTGCTGCAAACTGGGAAGAATTTAAAAATGCCGTACGCACATTCGTGTCCGTTAGTCAGAATATCGCGTATGCCGATGTGCAGGGGAATATAGGATTATATTGCTGCGCTGGTGTGCCGATTCGCGAGGGCTGGAGTGGGATCGAACTGGTGCCAGGTGAAACCGATCAATACGATTGGAAAGGCCTGGTGGCATTTGAGGATCTGCCCCACGAATATAATCCGGCCGTGGGTTATGTATCCTCAGCTAACAATAAATCAGTAAGCGATAGCGCTCAAACCCAGGTAGCCCAGTGGCCAGCGCTCCATTATCGTATCAACCGGATTCGGGAAATGCTGAATGAAAAGGAATTATTCTCAGCGGATGATTTCAAGCGGATGCATGCTGACAACAAATCGGCAATGGTTCAGGAATTGAAACCGATCTTTAATGAAAATATTATTTCGATTGCCGACATGAATAAATCTGAGAAATCAGCATTTGAATTATTGCAAAACTGGGATGGGACCTACCCTCGCAATAGTTCAGCAGCATTGATTTTTGAAGAAATGTATAATGTGCTGCTGGAAGTTGTCCTCAAAGATGAACTGGGCGATGAATTATTTCAAAAATATATTGGTACTAGTTATCTCTCACGATTTGCAATCAATGATATCAGCCGTAAACCATCCTCGCGCTGGTGGGACGATATTAATACTGATGACAAAATTGAAACTTTCTCCGATTGCATCCAGCAGAGCTTCCGCCGGGCTGTGGTTCAATTAAGTGAGCGTTATGGGTCCAGGCCGGATAACTGGCGTTGGGGTGTTGCCCACACCTTGACTTTGGAGCATCCTATGGGCGGCGTTAAGATTCTGGACAGACTTTTCAATTTTAATCGCGGACCATATGAAACAAAGGGTGCGTCCCACACTGTGGGACCCTATGCCTATTCATTCGAGAATCCTTACCATGTCAACCACGGTGCTTCTCATCGTCATATTTATGATCCCAGTAATTGGGATAAATCCAGCTCGGTGATTCCCACCGGTGTGTGCGGTGTTCCTGCCAGCCCCCATTATTGCGATCAAACCGAGCTGTATCTGGCCAACGAATACCACAATGATTTTATAAGTCGTAATCTGGTGGAACAAAGTGCCCGCTATAAATTAGTACTGACAGGTAAATAGAAAACTCAAACAAGTGGCTGCTATCCTTGCGATGGATAGCAGCTAACGGATACAGAAATAATAATGGAAAATTTTATTAGCTGGTGGCAGCACCTGCCAGCGCAGATGGATCCGACCATTTTTTCGATCGGGAATTTCCCGATCCGCTGGTATGGTACCATGTATATTGCCGCTTTTATGACGGTTTATCTGTTAACTAATTGGCGTATTAAATTTGATCAATTGAATTATAACAAAGAATTTGTAAGCAATGTGATTACCTGGGCTATCCTCGGATTATTGCTGGGTGCCCGATTTGGATATGTATTGTTTTATAATTTTGAATCATTCCTGAGTGATCCATTGAGTATCATTTCACCATTTGCACGGGTCCGAGGCGAATTAAAATTCACCGGTATTGCTGGTATGTCTTATCACGGAGGAGTAATCGGGATAGTGATAGCCTGGTATTTGTTTGCCCGGAAAAGTAAAATGTCGATTTTTAAAATTGCCGATTTGATTATCCCGGCGGCTCCCCTGGGATTTACCTTTGGACGGCTAGGTAATTTCATTAATGGTGAATTATATGGTCGTGTCACAGAATCGGCTATGGGTATGTATTTCCCCTCAGCCATGGATGGGCTACTGCGCCATCCTTCGCAATTATATGAGGCATTTTTTGAAGGGCTGGTTTTATTTGCTATTGTCTGGCCCCTGCGTAATAAGAAGCTCTTCACCGGTTTCATTTCCGGATTATACATATTTGGCTATGGCTTTTTCCGTTTCTTCATTGAGTTTTATCGCCAACCTGATGAGCATCTTGGTTTTGTCCTGGGATCCTTATCCATGGGGCAGGTACTCTGCATCGCAATGATGATTGGTGCGGCGGTATTGTGGTATATTGCTAAGAGGGCGGAAAGACCTTCCGATTAAGATTCTTGCTCCCGAACTGATTACGCCCTAACTTCAACCGACTTTAATACTTGTAGGCGTTTGAAATTGCTATGGATAATAGAATCAAAAAGATAATTAAGCGGGATGGGCGGACAGTCCCCTTTGATACCGATAAAATTGTCAGCGCGGTTTATAAGGCTGCCCTGGAAGTAGGTGGTCGCGATCGGGAAATGAGTGAGGATATTGCCCGAAAAGTAGTCCGCCTATTGAACGAATACTATACGCCATCCCATATTCCGCTGGTGGAAGAAATTCAGGATATTACCGAAAAAGTCTTAATTGAGAATGGTAATGCCGCAACCGCCAAAGCCTATATTCTTTACCGTGATTACCGTCGCCGCGAGCGCCATCGCCGGTCTGAAAGACGCAGCAAGGAACATTCCCTGCCCTATAAGATGATTCTGGAAACCCTGATTTGGAATATTGATCACAATTGTGAGACGACGGATAAATTAAATCAGCGGATTCGGGAAAACAGCTTTCCAGACCTGGTTAAAGAAGCGGATCAGATTTATGATACCAGTTTATTGGAAGCCGCCCAGGCGATAGCCAATGAAAAGGACGAATTACGCTTGATCATCGTAGCCGGACCATCGTCATCCGGGAAGTCCACTACCACCGCAAAATTATCAGCTAATCTGAACCGGTTGGGTATTGATACGGTGCCGTTGAACCTGGACCATTATTTCTTTAATCTGGAAATGCATCCCAAAGATGAGCATGGCGATTATGATTTTGAACAACCGGTAGCTCTGGATATATCCCTTATCAATAATCATCTTGAACAATTAATTGGCGGCCATACGATTCAAATGCCCCGTTATGATTTTAGCCAGGGCAAGCGTTTTACTAATGGCGAGAAAATATCGATTGAGCCGGGTCAGGTAATCTTACTCGATACCCTGCATGGACTCCATGAGCCCATGACCCGCAGTATTCCGGATAGTGCCAAATTCAAGATTTATATTGAGACGATCGCTCAGTTGCGAGACTCGGCAGGACAATGGGTTCGCTGGGCTGATATCAGGCTGTTGCGCCGAATGGTGCGCGATAATGAGCAACGAGCTTATGATCCCATTAAAACAGTCGGTCACTGGCATTATGTTCGTCGCAGCGAACTCAAGCATATCATCCCATTTATCCACAGTGTAGATTTTATATTGAATGGCTCCCTGCCCTATGAACTGCCATATATGAAAAAGCATCTGTTTCATTATCTCCCTGCCATTATTGAATCCTGGGAGCATGATCCCGCCCGCCGGGATGCATTTATCCGGGCTGAAAGGATATATAAATTATTATCTAAAATTGATCAATATGATGATGAATCGATCCTGCCACCGGATTGTTTGTTACGAGAATTTATTGGCGGTAGTGTGCTTAAGCTGCATTGAGCGTTAAGTAATCAGTAATAAGTGAGAAACGTGAGTTGGCCTGCGGCCAGTAAGAGGTGTGAGATATATGCAATTTGTAATAAGTAATCAACAATAAGAATTCTGTGAAATACGTGTAATCTGTGGCTTTGGAAGTTTTTGTTTTTATCCTTTAAATATTTTTTCTCTGTGATCTCTGCGTCTCTGTGGCTTGGTGTTTAGCTCTTTTTTGCTTTTTTCAATCTTAAGACCGTAATCTCATTTGGAATCCCAAGTCGCAATGGCGGTCCCCAATAACCAGTGCCGACATTGACATATATCCAGGTACCGTTATGATTGTGTAGTCCGGCCACGTAGGGATGGGCTTGTTTCACGGCCAAATGGAACGGTTTGAATTGTCCCCCGTGGGTGTGCCCGGAAAGCTGCAGGTCGACTCCCAGCCGACTTGCTTCGTAGATACTGGCAGGTTGGTGGGCTAATAAAATTTTAACTGAATCGGCAGGTGCACCAGCCAGAGCTTTGGTTGGATCAGTTTTATGATCGGGCTGCATTCGACCTGCTTCCAGGTCGGTAACGCCAGCCACGGTCAGTGTCGCACCATTGATATTGATCAGCCGATGCTCATTTACCAAATTAGTCAAACCGATCCGCTCGGTTTCTTTCAACCAATACTCGACCCCGGAATAATATTCATGATTCCCAGTGATAAAGAATTTGCCGAGCGGTGCCTGTAAATCGGCTAATGGTGCCACATCGTTTGATAAGTAACTGACTGAGCCATCCACCAGATCGCCGGTGAGGGCAATCAGGTCAGGCTTAAGTCCGTTCACCTGATCGGTAATCTGCTGAACGAAATCGCGCTTGATAGTAGGTCCCACGTGAATATCGGATATCTGGACGATCCGCAATCCTTCCAATTGGTCCGGCAGTTTATCAATTGGCACATCTACTTCGATTACATCCGGCTTACGCCGAGCCTGAAAAAATCCATAGGCGGTGAATCCACTGGTGAGACTTATCAGTCCCAGATTCATGGCGGTGATAATAAACTGGCGCCGGCTGGGATCGCTGGTTGATACCATTTCACTGCCTGTTAAACCCCGTAACCAACCAGCAATTTTAGTACCGCTGAACCAGATGCCCCAGCCCAGATCACGGGCGACAACGACCATCAGGGTCATAACAAAAAAACCCAGACTGGTGTAACCGATCCATGATATGAGATCAGTGAAACGGTTTTCTACGCCGTTGAAACGCATAACAGGTCCCGCGATTGATAGCAATGCCAAGACCGCAATCAGTAACCAGAGCGCCACAGTCCAGGGCGTACTAAGTCCCAGGGCTGGGATAATCCGCAGGCCAACGTAGCCGTGGATCAATCCCAGAACTGCCAGTACCACTATTAGAAATATCATCGGTGTTCTTTGCATTTATTTTTGAATTCAAGCTGCATTTAATGATAAGAAGCGGATTAAGTTTCCAAGTTGAAATTGACACCGGTGAGTTTTTCCGAAGCTTCCCAAAGTGCGGCCGCATCAGCTTCATCATAAGAAGCTTCATTGGACTCCACTTTCACTGCTTGGCCGCGCCAACCGCCCCAGTTTTTGGGACCATAATATTCGCCTCCCTGTACATCCATGGCAACTGCAGCACGATTTGTGGGTAAGGCACCCATATATGGTGATTGCGCGAATAATTTGTTACCTAACATGAATGTGTTGGAATATTTCTGTAGGTTTGTGTTAGTCCAGCCGGGATGAGCGGCAACGGCTATGGCATCGATTTTAAATTGTTCAAATTTACGTTGAAGTTCGTAGGTGAAAAGCAGGTTGGATAACTTCGCCAAACCGTAAGCCCCCATTTTTTGATAACCTTTTTCCGCATTCAGGTTTTCCGGGTCGAATTTCCCCCATTTATGGGCCATGCTGGCAACATTAACGACTCGGGCACCAGCTGCATTTTTGATCAGCGGTAACAGAGCCCCGGTAAGCGCGAAATGTCCCAAGTGATTGGTACCGAACTGCATTTCAAAGTCATCGGCGGTTTTATGATGTTCTGGTAGAGCCATGACGCCAGCATTATTGGCCAGGATATCCAGGCGATCATATTTGGAGCTGAAATCGTTGGCAAATTTGTTAACTGATTTCAGGCTGGCCAGGTCCAGTTCCAGCAATTCCAATTTGGCCTTGGGGTTGGTGGTGCGGATTTCGCTTGCTGCCGACTGTGCTTTTCCCGGGTTTCGGCAGGCCATTACGACAGTTGCGCCATTAGTGGCGAAAGTACGGGCGGTTTCCAGTCCGATACCGCTATTGGCGCCGGTAACAATGGTTATTTTTCCAGTCAAGTCCGGTATTTTAAAATTTAGTTCCATGAGTAATCCTATTTTTCAGTTGAATTTTGGGTATCTGGTATGAACTGTTGCCACCAGTACTTGTTTTTATATTGAGCAGGGTTTACAATTTCGCCGATCAGTGGGGTAATCAGGTTGGTTGAATTTATGGCAGCATCTTTTATCAATTCTTCGGCCGGGGAGTACCAACTGTGAAGCGCCAGGTCAAAGGTAGCCCAATGGATTGGTACCAGTTGGTCTCCTTTTAATTGCTGGTGGATTTTAACGGCATTTACGGGTCCGGCATGGATCGAGCCCCAGGCATCGTCGTAAGCGCCGATCTCAATAAATGTTAGATTGAATGGACCATATTGCTGACCGATTTCGGCCATTTCTGGTGTCAGTCCCGTATCACCGCTGAAAAATACGCGCTGATTTTTACCGATAATAGACCAGGATGTCCAGAGGGTCATATCCCGGTCCAGCAGGCTACGGCCTGAAAAGTGACGGGCTGGTGTGGCGACTATTTTCAACCCTGTTAGATCGAGTTCATCCCACCAGTTCATTTCAATAATTTTTTCACCAGTAACGCCGCAATCACGCAATCGGCGGCCAACGCCAATCGGAACGAGAAATACCAGTTCGCGATTTGAAAGGGCTCTAATGACCGCTTTATCAAGGTGGTCAAAATGGTCGTGGGAGATCAAAACAGCATCGGCTTCGGGCAAATTTTCGATTTCAATCGGAGTTGGCTGGAAACGTTTGGGTCCAGCCCACTGTACCATAGACGACCGCTTCGACAACATGGGATCAATTAATAACCGTTTTCCTTCAATTTCGAGAATCACGGAGGAATGCCCCAGCCAGGCGAAGCGCAGGTCTGTAGACGGTGCTTGATCAAATTGGTCTGTAATTGATATTACCGGTAATGGTTTGACCGGATATTTATCTGGTACACCACCGCGAATAAACTTAATGGAGGTTTTTAGCATATTGATAAAATTAAGTTCATCGGAGGGCAAGCTATTGAAAAACTTACGACCTTTGTAATTAGCAGCATTTTCAGCTGTTGTTGTCGACACCAGCATCCGAGCTCGGTACTGTCGGATTCCTAAAGCCGACAGCCAGCTCGCAGCTAGTAGCATTATAATAAGTAGCATCAATTTCCTTTTATTCATAATGTAAATCTGATTGAGTAGTCACTCAGTGTTCATGTAAATTTTTTTATGTCTTATGGCAGTCCCAGAAACATTCCCAGGCTTGTTCAATGAAAGCATTGTCACTGCGCAATTCCGGTTTCTGCCAGATCAATTCCACCAATCCAAGGATTAGATAATAAAAATTATTCATGTGCAGGTCGATGGGAACATCTTTTAGAATACCGGCATCAATTGCAACCTGAATCGACTGAATCATTTGGTCGGTCATATCTAGAATTGCACGATCTTCTTTGATTTTATTCTCGAATGGTGAATTATGAATCTGCTGGACAAATTTAAATTTGTGGGGTTGGTCCACACCATATGTCCAGACATTGGACCAGATCAGGCGGAATTTTCCTTCCGGCGATTTGACCTTGTCCAGGCCGGTCATCATGACCTGAAAGAATTCTAACTTAGTCTCCAGGAATAGGGTGTAAATCAGTTCTTCCTTGGTTTTGAAATAGTGGAAAAGAATTCCTGCTGAAACACCAGCCGCTTTCGAAATGGCTGAAGTCGGTGTAGCATGGAAGCCCTGCTCCACAAACAGGTGCAATGCTGAATCCAATATTTTGGCTCTTTTATCGATATGTGATTGAGTAGTCACTCAACAATTTATAAACAATAGAGCACAATTGTCAACCGGGTTTACTGAAATTCTGAGAATTAGTGTTCTCAGTTACCATGGTAGACATTCTTAAGCTAATATATTTACAAAAATTGTCAGGAAAAATAATCCAAACGATTCTGTAAAATCGGCCACTCGGATTTAATATAGGAACGTGCCTGGCTATGAGCATTAATATTTAATTGTTTCAGTGATTCCAAAATTTGATTTGAATCGGCTATAGTTGCAAAATCATTGGCAGTAAAATATTTACACAAAATGTACCAGTCGTGGGCTTCACCCATTTGCTGTTGAAATGATTTTAAATAGCTGTTGGCCGGTATTACTCCCGGAAACACCGGTGCGATCAATTCCAGACTGTACCGTAAAGCTTTATATTTAACTCGCATTTCATGTAAGGCTGCATCATTTTCGTCAATTATTGACGGTTGATAATAGCGGGTAGTTTTTTTATTTACGCTGACAATAATTTTTTTAACCCTGGGAATTAACTGATTTGAATGTGATTCAGGCCAGAATTCAATTTTGGCATATTCCAGCATTCCGGGCTCAATTGTATTTATCGCTGCCATCAATTTGATTAGACTTGAATCTTCCAGCTTATTAAGAGAATCCAGAATAAGATCTGTGGATTTAGTGTGCGAAAAGTTTTCCAACACCTTTTTTTTCATAATCTGTAGATCGCGCACAATTGAAAGTTTTACCCTGATATGCCGTAGATATTTGTGGGTTTGAGAGGTTGTAATTTTGTTGCCATTAAGTTGTTTGACAAATTTACGGGTAACAATCAGCCGCCTGATTGACGTACTCAGTAAATGAGTTGCGTGTATATCAGAATTGGCTTGAACAGCATCAATGGCAGTTATTACGCGAGCTATTCGATCTGTTGCCCCAACCTGAATTTCTTGAAGTAGATGAGTTTCAGTCGGCGATGTCATTGTAATCATCCGTTGGAGATTAGTTGCCTGGCGACTTTACACCTTGAATAGGCGTGGCTTGTGATTCAAGCCGTATTACCTTCCCATCCATGGCAGTGGCGATCACCGCTGTGGCCGATAGCGGTGTCACATTATTTACCAATCCAACACCAATACGGTAGCGCCATAGCAAATCACCGCTGGCAGCAGTTAGAGCATAAACATAACCATTTTTGGTACCGAAAAACAGAGTGCCATCCTTTTCCACCGGTGCAGAGGGATCGATATCATAGCCGTATCCGGCATGGACAGCCCATTTAAGTGCGCTTTTCCGGGGAGGAGCCGAGTAGGCCACCACCGTATCCCACATTGTCTTGGCGAAGATGGTTTTATAATCTTCTGAAATCCCGATGCTCTCACGAACTGGATAACGGTCTTCACGCCAGATAGTTTTTCCATTACGGGCATTGATGCAGGACATCACCCGATCCGGGGCTACGATGAAAATTTTATTGCCGGATGCCACCGGGTGGCAAGCCGCCGGTGAATATAAAACACCTTTGCGTCCTTCATTCCAGATCCATTTTAGTTGACCTGTTTTAGCTGAAAGAGCATAGAGGTTATCGTCCCAGGCACCAAAAAAGATCTTGTTTTTGTAGACCAACGGAATGGTTTCCACAAAGCCTTCCACACCGGAATATTTCCAGACTGATTGACCATTTTTAAGATTAAGAGCTCGGAAAATTCCATCACTGCTACCGCAGTAGATAATTCCATTTTCAATAACCGGGGTAGCAACCAGCGGGGCCCTGGTTTTAACCTGCCAGAGTGATTGACCGTTTTTAGCTGACAGGCAATAAATGGTGGAGTCGGTGGAGCTGACTACAACGTTTTTGGGAGTAACCGCCGGAGTGGAGTAAATTGGTCCTGCCAGTGATTTTTTCCACTGTAATGCTCCAGTTTCAATGTCGAGGGCTGTGACTGACCCGCTGCCATCCGTTACAATTGTGATTTGACCTGTCAGTGTCGGTGCGGAAGCAATGGCGAAGCCAGTGTCGAATTCCCATTGAACCTGCACATTCGGGTAGTTGTTATTACCCGAGAAATCCGGTCGCTCAAATTCGGTTGTGTCGGGATAAGTATGATTTTCAAAATGTTGGATATGCCAGGCCGGGAGTGATTCGCCACTAGATATTTGTTCACTGAATCGAGCGCTATCGGGCCAGACCGAAACGATGTTATAGCCACCGGGATTTTCCCCACGACTTAAGGTTGATCGCCCCATTATTCCCGGGACAGTTTCATAATTTCGCACCTTATTCGAATGGCCGTGCCCATGGAGTATCATCTGAGCATTGTGACCCTTGATAATATCCAGATATTCATACCAGTTGCTTACCGAATTGTCCAGGCCGTAATGGGTAATGAAAATCAATTTCTGATTGGGGTCTGGTAAATTAGCCAGGAGGGAATCGAGCCAGATCAGGTCTTCCGGTACGATGAATCCATTACCCATTCGCAGCAGCGGTCCCTGATGAATGCCGATAAAACGAAAGTCGCCGAATTCGAATTGAAATTTATCGTCGCCCCACAGCGCCGCGAATTTTTGTCCACCACTGGCCGACCATTTAGTATCGTGATTGCCGGGAATGATGTAATAAGGTTGCTCGAGCTGATCAAGAATCTGCTTGGCGGTATCCAGATAATTGCCGATATCCAATTCGGTAATATCACCGGAAATAATGGTGAAATCAACATTTTTGGTGTTTACATCAAGTACGGCCTGATGCAAATCAGCCGCGGCACCGGATGAGCCGATGTGGGTATCGGATAACCAGGCGAAGCGAAAGGCTGGTTCTGCGGTACAGAGTGAGAGAAAAGTGAATATTGCGGTGAGTAGTATTTTTTTCATCAGGACTCGCTAATCAGGAAGGTTACTCAACAAGTTTTGCATTTTAGCGCGGTATTGTTGAAATGCATCCCGGCCGCTATCACTGAGACGCAGTAATGTTCGCGGTATTTTATCGACAAATTCCTTATTGACCTCAATATAGCCAGCTGTTTCGAGCTTACTGAGATGGGAGGAAAGATTGCCCTTGGTCAGGTTGGTCTGGCGCATCAGAAACAGAAAGTCAGCGCTTTCCACAACATATAGGTAGGCTAGAATCAGTAATCGGGCTGGCTCGTGGACTATTCGGTCAATTGTTGTTAACGCTCCTAATTTTTCGGATTTTGTAGATTCGGTGGACATTTTATATTTCCGGGTCTGCTGGTTGGTGCTTATTAATAAAGCGCAGGAATAAAAAAAGACCGCTCATGATGATCAGACTGGCCGTGCTGCCAAGTGCTAAAGGAATTCCATGGTGAGTTGCCAATCCCTGCCGAAAAAGTAACTCACCAACGACAAATGCCAGGGCGATTAAAAATCCATATACGATCAACCGACCCATATTTAAGTACCAACCAGAGAGACAGAATCCAATCAAAAGGATTAAGCTGAAAGAAATAGGTGGATTCCAGCTACCGGGGCTGAATTTGTACAGGGATATCAAACCGAGAATTAAACTGGCCGATAAAACAACAAGGCTGAATATATTCAACCGCACCAGCATTTGTTTGCGATCTTGCCCATACTTGAATATACCGGCTCGGGGAGTGATAACATATTTTTTCATCAGACGATAGAATAACCAGGCAATCGAATAAGCGGGCAGCAGAATCATTGAACTCCAGAAATCACCCCAACCCAGGTCGGTTAAGTGGGGTATTTGGCTGAAAGTGAAAAATAGAAATCCGATTGTAATGTCCAACAAACCGTCATTGAATTTGCTCCGAAAGGCCGACCGCTCCAGTTGTTTTAAATCAGGGAGAACAGTCATAATGATTCCTCTAAGATTTGGCGCGGGTTATTTTTGAGGAAAGCAATTAGCAGTATAATCCCGACCGAAGCCATAATTAAGCCGATTAGCAGTAACAGATGAGGCAGGTAGCCCACACTGAAGTTTGCCAGAGCAAATCCAAGTGCCACAATCAAGGCGTAAATATAATAGCGCTTCACTTTAACGAGATAAGCACCAGCGGCAATAATGCCACCAAGTGCGATTCCAGTCAGTAGTATCATATACTCAATGAGGACACTACCAAAAGAGAAATAATTGGTGATATTGGTACCCAGAACTGCAAGACCAACAATAATACTGACAATTGATAATATTGTCAGACGGGCTTTTTGCGAAGGGGCGTAATTAATATAGCTAATCCTCGGGAAGGTTACTTTTTGCTTCATTGGTAGATATAGCAATAAAATTATTCCCGGTAATCCGGCAAACTGCATCATGCCACCGTACATCAATCCCCCCAGAATGATGATAATCAATCCGGCGAATAAATCCAGCAGGCCATCCTGATGAAAGGCTAGGTAGGTTTGTTTTTCAATCTTACTTAAGTCAATTTGATTTTCGTTCATAATAAACACCTTGTTTGTTAAAAATACTGGTTTGTATCACAAACCGGTATGCAATAATATATCAACCCCGTTATATTTGTCAATCAAAAATTATTAATAGTGAGATTAAATTTTTAAATAGGTATTCAAAGTCGTGCTACCGCGCAGCAGCCGCGTATTCGAAAACAGCCGAAATTTCCTGTTGTCTATTAAATTAACCAATCCGCCACGCGCTATATAATCCTTGAAATTGCGGTAGTGATCACCACCGGCGAACCATTCTACAAAATTAATACTCCTATAACCTGTTTTCCGGGTTTGCTCATCAAATAAATAATCAACCACCAGCAATTTCCCATTTGGTTTTAATATTCGGTGAGCTTCGGATAAGAGATTTAGGCGAACATCAAATTCTTTTTCGTGGAGGGCAAAGCTGATAATAGCAGCTGCAAAATGCTCATTATTGAAACTGGTGGCGGTAGCATCCTGCTCGTAAATATTCATTGTATTTTCCTCATTTTCGGCAATCGCCAGCATCTCAGGCGACAGGTCCACACAGTGCAGATCGGTGAACCCATTGCGTGCCAGCAATTTAAGCTGGTTGCCGGTACCACCGCAGAGATCGACTATGGCGTCTTGCTGATTGTCCACCAATTCCTGAAGCACAGCTTTGCGGATTGAGCGCATTGGCAGGTAGAGCAATGGGTCATAGAGTCGGGCAGATAGTGAATAGTTATCGGCCATCAGGGTTTTATTCTATAGGTAATCTGAACTACACCGTCGGGATAATCAACACTGCTGATAATCTCCATTTTTGTCTCGGCGGTTGGTTCGGAAAAAAGTGAGATTCCGGAGCCTAGCGCAACAGGAATATAGGATACGATCATTTCGTCCAACAAACCAGTCTGTAAAAATGTCGATGCTGTTTTGCCGCCACCAACCAGCCAGATGTGCTTGTACCCGGACTGATTTAATTCGTCAATCAATTGATCGATGGTGGCAACAATTTTTACATCATCGCGTTCTTCTGTTAGTGAGTGGTTGGACAGCACAAAGACTGTTTTGTCGGGATAAGGCCAATCGCCGAAACTGAGGACTTGTTCATAGGTAACTCGCCCCATAACCAGGGCATCCACAGATTGGTAGAAAGTCGTATAGCCGTAATCCTCACCACCTTGTTCCGGCTGTGTAAGCCAATCAACACTGCCATCGGTTCTGGCGACGAAGCCATCAATACTGGCAGCGGCGTAATAAGTGATTTTCACTATAGGGAGATACCTTCCAGGTTACACCAAGCAACCAGGAAGGATACTGATTATTTTCTGGGAAAAGATATTTTTTGCCAACCTCAGCCCTTTTCCGGTCCATGTTGTATTCCAGCCATTTTTCCTTTGGGAAAAGCTTGGCAGTGAACCTTTCGGTCCGGCCGATTTTGTCTGGTGGAGCGAATAGATGATTCCAGGAAGCTACTTTAAGCCAGGGGATCATGTCCTGACTCACGTCATCCATAGTTATTTCCAGTTTTTCATTGGGTACTTTAATTACATTATGACCTGGTAGCTCGAATCGTAGTTCCAGTAATTCTGTCAGTCCTGAATCATCATAAGTATACTTCGCATAAATTCCTTCCACGTCGTGTTTGCCGAACTGGATTTGCTGGAGTCCACCGCTATTGGGGATGTAAAGAAAATTGGTATAAACCAGGGGCAGGAAGAATTGGCCAAGTAATTTTTTTGGTGTTGTTTTAAAGGTTCGGCCGAAATCGGGGAATTCATTTTTCCAGTCCAGGAAATAGCCCACGTGAACCACCCGATTTTCGCGTTCAACGTTAATCAGATAAAAGAGGTTTTTCAGCTTTGCCGAATTTTCTATGAATATACCCTGGTCTTCAATCCAGCCATGGATTTTCTGGTGATCAGTCTGATATTCAAAAACCTTATCAGAAAGAATAGTCGGCTCCTGACAAAATATTCCACTACTTATCGAAAGCAGAAGGACAATTTTTTTCATTAGTATGTAACCTGTTTTCTATCGATTGTTGTAAACAACTTTTCCGCCCACCACAGTCAGGACTATCTGTGCATCCTTGATAGTTTCCGGTGGAATGGTGGTTAAATCGTGATCGATCATCACGAAATCGGCCAGCTTGCCCGGTTCCAGACTACCTTTGATTTTTTCTTCAAATGTGGCATGGGCTGCATCGATGGTATATGCCCGCAACGCTTCATCCACAGTCAGTTTTTGCTCCGGGATCCAGCCGGTGGGGTTTTTATCGTCCAGAGTCCGGCGGGTGACCGCCGCATAAATACCTTCCAGTGGTGTGGGTGGTGCCACGTACCAGTCGCTGCCAAATGACATTGTAACACCATGTTCAGCCAGGGTTCGGAATGCGTAAGTCGTTTTGCAGCGCTCATAGCCGATATAACCTTCCGCCCAGCGGCCGTCATCGATACAATGGTAAGGCTGCATAGATGCGATCACATCCAGGTCGTGGTAACGTACAAAATCCTTGGGATGAATATGCTGGGAATGCTCAATCCTAAAGCGGCGGTCACGGCGACCGTTAACGTCTGCCACTCGACCGTATAAATCCAATATAATACTGATTGCCCGGTCACCTATGGCGTGGGTCATAAGCTGTAACCCAGCGGCATCTGCAGCCTGGTATAAAGTGTAAAGTTCTTCAGAATCATTTACCAGCAGACCCGTATTATTTGTATCATCTATGAAAGGTTCAAAAAAAGCGGCAGTGTGAGAGCCTAACGATCCATCCATAAATGATTTTAACCCGCCCCAGCGCAGCCACTGGTCGCCAGTGCCTTCAGTAGCGGTTTTTTTCGCCAGCTGCTTCCAGGTTCTCAGTGGAACAGCAGCGCTAATCCGTACGGATAATTGTTCATTATTCCGGGCACTTTCGAATATCCGCAGATCGTCCCAGGTGCCCATATGACCAATAGAAGTGACGCCCTGGCGATTGACGTATTTCATGGCTGCTTTCAAAGCCCGAAATTTCAATGAATCCGGTGGCTCTGGCTCAACACTGGTTATCGGATCCATTGCGTTGTCTTTTAAAATTCCGGTGGGATTGCCATCCGTATCCCGGACGATAGTACCGCCAGCGATGTCCTTCGTGCTGGCGTCCACACCACCTGCAGTAAGTGCAAGTGAATTGGCCAGTGCCATGTGACCATCCAAACGATTGACCCATACCGGATTGTCTGGCGTGACCGCGTCGATCCAGTCTCTGGTCGGCAATTCGCCACCCCAGAGGGTATGGTCCCAGTCGCCGCCAGTAATCCAGGTTCCGGGTTCAATCGTTTTGGCATATTCAGCAATACGTCGGACAAACTCCTCCTTCGATCTAGATGTCCGCAACTGAACTGAGGCCAAATTAAACCCACCGCTTAAAAAATGGAGATGAGCATCGTGGAATCCGGGAACGATAAACTGGCCCTTAGCATCAATGGTTTTTGTCTTCGCACCGGTCAGCTTTATAATTTCAGCGGTAGATCCGACTACCAGAATTTTATCGCCGGTCATTGCCATGGCTGTCGCCTGGGGCTGATCGGGATTGCCCGTCCAGATATTGGCATTGGTGATAATCAATGTAGTATCTTTCATTTCTTTACAGCTCCACGATAAAAGTATTAATAATCCTGCAAATACCAGTTTTCCAGCTATTGCCGGATGTTCGGAAAATTTCCTGAATGCCATGATTTCCCCTTTCGGTGGTTGCTGGCAGCAACTAATTTCCGTGAAAATAATCAGCCAAATAACATGAAAAATATAGCACTGATACTCTATCGCATTTGCGTGATTTTTTGCCTGCAACAATTTATACTTATGGCAACAGATTGGGAAACCACTTCGGCAGGGAAACTGGCAATATTTTCCATGGAGCACGCACCATACCCGGATACCAGTAGAGCCGATGGATACACCCGCAAAGATGAATTCTATCCGGCTGCTCTTCATTATAATGATCAATCAGTAGCGATCTTTGTACCAGCCGGATTCCGATCTGATAAATCAGTGAATCTGCTGTTTTATTTTCATGGTCATAATAATAACGTTCGAAAATCGTTGGATAAGTTTTTATTGTGTGAGATGGTGGCTGCCAGTGGGAAAAATCTGATCCTGGTATTTCCTCAGGGACCGAAGAATGTCCGTGATTCAGGATGTGGTAAGTTGGAATCGGCAGGTGGTTTCAAGCGACTGGCAGTAGAAGTGTTGGATACATTGAAAATGGAATGGGTGATTAATCACCAGAATCTCGGTTCGGTCATTCTCTCCGGTCATAGTGGTGCTTATCGAGTGATCGGGCAGATTCTGAAGCAAGGTGGTGGGCTTACCGAGAAAATCAGTGAGGTTTACCTGCTGGATGCTACTTATGCTCAATTGGATATTTTTGAAGGCTGGATCGCCAGCAATGAGAATATGATTTTCCGTAGTATCTTCACCGATCACCTGGCACCAGAAAATGTGACCCTGATGAAAAATCTCAGTCGACGGAATCTACCTTTCAAACTGCTGGCAGAAGAAGCGGTGGTTGCGGGTGATCTGGAAAATCGGATTCTATTTCTGCACGCCGCTGATTTATCACATGCTGAAACGGTAAATTGGTTAGAGCGATTCCTAAAAAATAGTTTAGTATCAAATAAATAATATTGTAAAATGAGGTAATCATGCGTCCATATATTTTAGCTGAATGCAATTGGGGCGAGGTAAAAGATCGTCAGGTTGACTTGGCGATATTGCCCTGGGGCGCAGTCGAAGCCCATAATTATCACTTGCCTTATGGCACCGATGTAATCGAATCGGATGAACTGGCCGCCGCTGCTGCGGAAACCGCCTGGAACCGCGGAGTCCGCATCGTGGTCTTGCCTACCGTTCCCTACGGTGTAAATACCGGGCAGACCGATATTCGGTTGGTCATGAATATTAATCCGACCACCCAGGCTGCGATCCTGAACGATATTATAACAGTGCTGAACCGCCAGGGAATCAGAAAATTATTGGTCTTGAACAGTCACGGTGGGAATGATTTCAAGCCCCTGCTGCGCGAACTGGGCCTGAAATACCCGGCCATGTTCCTCAGCTTTTGCAATTGGTATAGTGCCCTTGATAAAATGAAATATTTCACCAATGACGGTGACCATGCCGATGAAATGGAAACCAGTTTGATGTTGCATCTGGTTCCAGAATTGGTGCTGCCGCTGGATCAGGCTGGTTTGGGCAAAGAACGATTATCCAAAATTACGGCCATTCGCGAGGGTTGGGCCTGGAGTGAACGTAAATGGTCTCAGATCACTGACGACACCGGTATTGGCGATCCCCGGCAAGCGACAGCGAAGAAAGGGGCGGCCTATTATAAAGCGATTACGGAAAAGCTGGCAAACCTGTTTGTTGAAATCACCAGCGTTGACCCGGATGATTTATACGGATAGAAATGGTCATTGCAATTCATTAAATATTATGTAGGGACAACTCGCGAGTTGTCCCTACTATTAATTTTACAATATTTTGATTTGTTTACTTTCTCCAGCAACTACTTGGCCGATTTGTTTGACATAATTGGCGCTACCCTTAACACGCTCCAATAACTCATCCGTCTTATCCTCAGCCACAGCGATTAACAATCCACCGGAAGTCTGAGCATCATTAAGTAAAATTTGCTGGACTTCCGAAACGCTATCGGCATATTCAGTAAACGGATTCGTGTAATCACGATTATCGCGGGTACCACCGGGTCCTACGCCAGATGCCGTTAGATCGGCAGCGCCTGGTAAAATGGGGACAGCAACGGCATCAACCTGGGCGGTAGTACTGGATCCTCTCATCATTTCCAGCAGATGCCCAAGCAGGCCAAATCCGGTAATATCAGTGCAGGCATTAACGCCCACGGTCTGCATCGACTCGGCCGCGGATTTATTCAAAGTAGCCATGGTTTTGGTGAGTGTGTCGGCCTGGTCAGGCTCCAGTAAACCACGTTTCAAGGCCGTGGATAGAATCCCGGTGCCAATAGGTTTGGTGAGGATCAGGGAATCGCCGGGTTGGGCGCCAATATTGGCCACAATTTTATTTGGATGGATAATGCCGGTGACGGCCAGACCGAATTTTGGTTCAGTATCATCAACGGTGTGACCCCCGATGATGGCTATGCCAGCTTCCGCTGCCTTATCCTGAGCGCCCAAAAGAATTGCTTCTAGCACCGAAATCGATAACCGGCTGCTGGGGAAGCCCACCACATTCAATGCGAATAGCGGCCGACCGCCCATGGCGTAAACATCGCTGAGTGAATTAGCGGCGGCGATAGCGCCAAATTGATAGGGATCATCAACAATTGGGGTGAAAAAATCAACTGTCTGAATAATGGCGTTATTATCATCAATGCGATAGACAGCGGCATCGTCTGCGGTATCGGTGCCCACCAGAATATTTGCATCATCCGGCACGGATAATTTCTGTAGCACATCTTCCAGCAATTGTGGACGCAGTTTGCAGGCACAGCCCAGACCATGCGTAAATTTAGTAAGCTTGATTTCTGTTGAATTATCATAATCAGCGACCACCGTTTCGCTGGGTTGCAGTCGTTTAATGACTCGTCTAATTTCAGCAATTGAACGGTCTATTTCAGCGCTAGTGGTGAACCGCCCGACTGAAAAACGGATCGTGCCCATAGCGTATTCCAGTGGTACTTCCAACGCTTGCAGTACCGTGGATACATCAATTTGATCGGCGTGGCATGCGGCACCGGCGGAGGCTGCTACGGTATCCAGTTCGGACAAAATAGTATTTGCTTCCATTCCCGGGAAACTGATACTGGCGGTATTGGGTAATCGCTGCTCTGGATGACCATTAATCCGAATTTGGGAAAATTCTTTTTTTACTCCTGCTTCCAACCGATCCCGCAGCTTGTGCGAATGAGCCGCCGATTTTTCCAGTCCGTCACCGGCCAGTTCGCAGGCTCTGCCCAGCCCAACTATCTCAATCACATTTTCGGTACCAGCCCTGCGATTCAATTCGTGATCGGCGCCGTGAATTTGTTGGCCTAGCTTTAGGCCCTCGCGTATATACAAGGCTCCAATGCCCTTGGGGGCATACAATTTGTGACCGGCAATCGAAAGCAAATCGACACCCAGGTCGGTCACCGTGGTTGGAATTTTACCCAATGACTGGGCGCAATCGCTGTGGATTAACACGCCGTGGTCATGTGCGAGTTTGGCAATTTCGGCGATTGGCTCAATAGTACCAACCTCATTATTGGCGTGCATGATTGATATCAGAATAGTCTGGGGAGTGATTGCTTCCTCCACCTGCTGGGGATCAATCAGGCCGAATTTATCAACTGGCAGATAGCTGATTTTATATCCCCGGGTAGCCAGATAAGCGCAGACTTCACTCACGGCCGGATGCTCGATTGCGGAGGTAATTATGTGGTTGCCCCGGTTACGATAAGCTTCTGCTACCCCTTTTATAGCATAATTATTTGCTTCCGAGCCACCACTGGTAAAAAGGATTTCCGCTGTTGAACATTCCAACAGGTCAGCCACCTGCCGCCGGGCAGTGTTAACTGCTTTGCGAGCAGTAACCCCAAACGAATGACTGCTGGATGGATTACCATAATGTTGGCTGATGTATGGTTGCATCGCTTCGGCCACCCGCGGATCGATGGGAGTGGTGGCGTTGTAATCAAGATAAATGTGGTCCATAATAATCCGTTTTTAACTAATATTTAATTGATATCCGGTGCTAATGTACGATGTCTCCGGGGATTTCTGCCTATCCGGCAGTAAATTAACCGCTAAATTTCAGGTTGTTAAATATTTAAAAGGTAATCCTACTTGGCGCGTCCCAGAAATATCATTCAACTGCCCAGCGAACGTTTTGACGAGCGGGATACCATGTTTGCCCGCATGGCCCGATCGGCGGGGACTGAACCCTACGATGATTATTACCAATTGCGGCATGAACTGCAGGATGTTGATGACCGTCTGCGGATGATGCCTAAATTAATGAGCGAAGAAGGTTTATATTTCGATCGAGAATTATCAGCTGCTGCCCGGAAATACTTTGACGATATTGACGATATTTCCATTGATCAGACAGTAGTGCGCGATTGGTCCAATCGTCTGCTAAAAGCGCCTGACAAAACCAATCTGATCAAAAAAATGGCTAGGCAGTTGGGGGCGGTAGCGGTAGGTTGTACTGGGCTGGATCAGGAATTTGTTTATACCCATAAAGGTCGCTTTGATGCGAAATACGGTCAGCCGATTGAATTGACTCATCCCCAGGCAATTGTATTTTTAGTGGAGATGGATTTCCAGCAAATGCAAAAGGCGCCCAAAGCCGATACACTTCTGGAATCCGCTCGGCAATACTATTTTTCAGCGGTGATAGCGCAGACAATTGCCGCAGTTTTGAAGCAAGCCGGTTATTCGGCTACAGCCCAATTTGATGCTCATTATGATTTGATTTTACCACCCCTGGCAATCAAGGCGGGACTGGGTGAATTAGGTCGAAATAATATCCTGATAGTCGAAAAATATGGCAGTCGCGTTCGTATTGGCGCTGTTACCACTGATCTGCAACTCCGGTCGAATCAGGCCATTGCTCTCGGCGCTCAACAATTTTGTGAAATCTGCCGGAAATGTGCCCGACAATGCCCGTCCAAAGCACTGTCAACGGATGAAAAAGAATCCATCCGTGGAGTTGAAAAATGGCCTACTAAAATTGAAAAATGTTATACCTACTGGCGCCGGGTTGGCACCGATTGTGGCTTGTGCATGTCGGTCTGTCCATTTTCGCATAAGAACAACTGGTTTCATAATATAGTGCGATTTTTCATAAAATATTTCCCTACTGTGCACCGTCCCGCTTTGTGGCTGGATCATCTGATCTATGGTAGTTGAATTTGTGAATGAAAATTTAACCCGGTTTATTTGCGTGTGTTCTAGATCAATCCTCGACAGCGTGATGGGTAATGAAATTATGGAAATCCTGCAGACGCTGGTGAGTGATTTTGACACTACGATTACCATGGTAACACACGATGAAAAAATAGCCCGGCAGACTAATCGCATTATTCGTTTATTTGACGGTGCCCAGGTTAATTAGGAGTTGCTATGCTGAAGAATTATATCAAAATTGCTTTAAAAGTTTTACGTAGGCATAAGCTATTCACATTTATCAGCCTGTTCGGGATAAGTTTTACTTTACTGATACTGGTCGTAATATCATCATTTGTGGATCATGCTTTCGGACCGGTTGAGCCGGAAAAAAAACTTGATCGTACCCTGTCTGTTACAGTTGGTATTTTGAGAAGTAAAGAGGGCGGAAGTGCCCGCGGTCCATTATTCAGTCCTTACTTCCTGAATCGTTATGTGAAATCACTAAAAACGCCGGAACTGGTTTCAATTTCTTCTTTTCACAATTCGATAATTACCTACAAAAATAAGCGCAAGCATAATTTCGCCCTCAAATTTGTTGATGCCGAATTCTGGCAGATTATGGATTTTAATTTTCTGGAAGGCAATGGCTTCCAGAAATCAGATGTCGATAATAAAAATCCAGTGGCGATTATTAATCAAAAAACCCGGGATCAGTATTTCGATGGTGAAAATGCCCTCGGTAAAACTATCGCAGCTGACGGCCAGAATTTTCGAGTAATCGGTGTGGTTGAAAATGTTTCGCTGCTGCGGATAATGCCCTATTCGGATATCTGGGTTCCGCTTAATTTTTCTAAAGAAAATCTGAATAAGATTAGTATTAGTGGTGGATTCCCTGGCTGGTATGCCATGATATTGGCCCGCAATAAAGCTGATTTCCCGGTGATCAGACGTGAATTCAAAAAACATATTGATCAGGTGGAATTTCCGGATGGCAAATGGGATACAATAATAACTGGTGCATCCACCTATGCTGAAGCATTTACCCGCAGCTTATTCAGCACGGAAGAAGACACTGACAGCCCATTAATGGTATTTATAATGATTCTGATAATTTTATTCATGCTGCTGCCTACGGTCAACCTGGTTAATATAAATATCAGCAGAATAATGGAGCGATCTTCAGAAATTGGAGTCCGCAAAGCATTCGGGGCTTCGTCTATTACTCTGGTCGGGCAATTCATTGTTGAAAATGTGATCATAACATTGCTGGGCGGGATAATCAGCTTGGTGCTTGCTGCTATAGTACTGCAGATAATAAACAACAGCGGAATGATTCCCCATTTGCACCTGGAAATTAGTTTTCGTGTCTTTACAGTCAGCATCGTATTATGCCTGTTCTTTGGGTTATTGTCCGGAGTCTACCCGGCCTACAGGATGTCACGCCTGCACCCGGTTGATGCCTTGAGAGGAGACCAGAAATGATCAAGCAAATGTTTAAACTGATCTGGAACCGCAAACGCCAGAATTTCCTGATGATGACGGGAATATTTATTTCATTTTTTGCCCTTTTCCTGGTGCTGACCACGATCTTCTATAATTTTGGTAATTATCTCAAACCACTTGGTTTTGAGTATAAGGATGTATGGTATTTAAGCCTGGACTGGAAAAACCTGGGCACAGAGCAGGTTGCAGCTACTATGGAGCAATTGGATAAAACGCTGGATTCACAACCTGAGATTATGTCTCATTCATATTCGATTAGCTACATCTTTATGCCATCGGCAACATCCATGGATAATTTTACTTTTGCCGATAAAACAATGAGCTGCCATATTGCATCCGCCGGGGATGATTTCGCTGAAGTTCTGGACATAGATCTGGTGCGCGGACGCTGGTTCGGATCTGAGGATAATGCCATGGCGCGCCAGCCAGTGGTTATCAACAAATATGCGGCTGAAGCATTGTTCGGAACTGAAGATCCCATTGGTAAAATCATTATTGAGGATGAAGAAGAACGGCAGGTGGTGGGAGTAATCGGTGAGCTGCGTACTTCCGGTGAATTTGGTGGCTCAAGGAGGCTGATAATTCAGCGGTCATCACTGGAAAGCGAATTCACGCGCTCATTTTTATCGGAGGAGTTTTTCATTCGCATTCTGTTCGAAGTTGCGGAAGGCACCGGAATGGATTTTGAAGAGCACATCCTGAAGCTTGCCAGCAGTGTTGCCAGTGATTGGATGGTTAAAATTGGACGCCTAGAGGATTTGAGAGAATCAGCCAATAAGCAAGCCATGATTATTCCCGTAATTCTGGCAATCATTTGTGGATTTCTAATAATAAATGTGGCCCTGGGTCTGTTTGGCGTAATCTGGTATAATACGAATCGGCGCATCCCAGAGATCGGATTGCGACGAGCGCTGGGTTCCACCATGAAACAGGTCTATTCCCAGATTGTGGGAGAAGCGCTGGTATTATCAACATTCGGGATAATACTAGGATTATTCCTGGCTGTTCAATTCCCCATGTTAGGAATTATTCCATTTATCAGTAATGCAACCTACGTCGTTGCGATTATCGTATCAATTGGAGTGATTTACCTGATAACAGTTATCTGTGCCATGTATCCCAGCAATCTGGCGTCTGGTATCCAGCCGGCAATCGCCTTGCACGATGAATGATTGAATAAGCCTTTGTGAAGTGATAAATTGACCGGAAAACCATGTCCAAGATTTTAATAGTAGATGATGATCCTGCCGTAAGGGCATCGCTGGCACTGTTACTGAAACATGCCGGGCATAAGCCAGTAGCTATTTCTGGGCCGGAGCAAGCTGACAAAGCCATCGCTGAAATTCCGCCTGATCTCGTTCTGTTAGATATGAATTTTTCCCGGGAAACTAGTGGCCAGGAAGGTCTTGACTTTCTCAAACGATTCCATAGTGACCAGCCCAATATTCCGGTAATACTAATTACAGCCTGGGGGTCAATTGATTTAGCTGTTGAAGGTATGAAATCCGGTGCGGTCGATTTTATTAATAAACCCTGGCAGAATGACCATATGCTGGATTCCGTTGAAACTGCTTTAAAAATTTATGATGGTCAAACCATCGCTAGATCAATTTCAGGTACCCGCAGGGAATTGGACGTAAAATATGATTTATCAAAAATAATTGGTGAAGATCAGCGGTTGCTGGATATTCTGGCAACGATTGGTCGCGTTAGTAAAACTTCAGCGTCGATTTTAATCTTAGGCGAAAGTGGTACCGGGAAAGAACTAGTGGCGGAGGCGATTCACTTGAACAGCGGGCGAGCCAACCAGCCTTTTGTCAAAGTAAATCTGGGTGGCATTTCCTCAACTCTGTTCGAAAGTGAAATGTTCGGTCATTAAAAAGGAGCATTTACCAATGCCCACAGCGATCGTACCGGACGATTTCAAAAAGCGGATCACGGCAGTATTTTTCTTGATGAAATCGGTGATCTTCATCGAGCCAGCCAGGTAAAACTGTTACGCGTATTGCAGGACCGAACATTCGAGATTCTTGGATCAAGTCAGGTCAGGCAGGTGGATGTTCGGTTAATATGCGCTACCAATCGGAACCTGAATCAAATGGTTACCGATGGTGATTTTCGAGAAGACCTGTATTACCGTATAAATTTGATTACGGTTAAATTACCTGCGTTGCGGGAACGAGTGGGCGATATCCCGATTTTGGCTCGACATTTTGTTGATAATCTGAAAATTATCTATGGTCGCGCTGATTTACAGGTCGATAACCAGGCTCTGGAATGGCTGAAAACGCTATCTTGGCCCGGTAATATTCGGGAATTGAAAAATCTGGTAGAGCGCACAGTGTTGGTATCGGAATCAAATTTGATCCAGCAGTCTGATTTTGCCCGCCAGCTTGAGCGGGCTCCAAAATCCAATACAAAGACCTCATTGCCTCAGGTTGGCGAAATGACACTGGAAGAAATTGAAATTTCCATGATTCAAAAAGCGTTGGAATTTCACACTGGGAATATAAAACAGGTTGCCCAGTCGCTGGGGCTTAGCCGGGCTGCCTTATATCGTCGTTTGGAAAAATACGGAATCAATGTATGAAGCTCCGTACCCGGTACGTGGCATTTGTTGTAATAATTCACATCATTTTTTTATTCTTTCACTCCAATTGCTGGAGAAACAGCGCTGGTGGTTCCTATTAACTGAAATTATGATTATTGTGTCAATCGGTTTTTCTGTCGGTTTATATCGCTCCCTTATTCGCCCGGTGAATTTGATCATGGGTGGAATTGAGACCATTAAAGATCAGGATTTCAGCACCAAACTGGTGCCGGTTCACCAGAACGAAATGGATCAATTGATCAGTGTTTATAACCGCATGATTGATCAGTTGCGTTCCGAGCGAATACGTCAAAGGGAACAGCATTATTTTCTGGAGCACCTGATAGAAGCGGCTGCGGTAGGTATAATAATTCTTGATTTCGACGGATTGGTAACGCAATTGAACCCAACGGCTGCCAAGTTATTGGATTCTAATAAAGACCAGTGTATTGGACTTCCATTAGGCGATCTGAGTGGGGATTTGATCTCGGAGTTGGACCAGTTAGTTCCCGGTGAATCCAAGATCGTTGCCATCAGCGGAATACAGGCTTATAAATGTCGTAAGTCTCAATTTCGTGACCGAGGATTTTATCATCATTTTATTATTATTGAAGAATTGACCGATGAATTATATAAATCTGAAAAACAAGCTTATGGTAAAATAATTCGATTAATGTCTCATGAGATTAATAATTCAATCGGTGCCGTTAATTCTATTCTGGATTCATTTTTAACTTATGGAACCCACCTTCCTGTACCGGACCGGGAAGACTTTGAAAACACAATCGATATTGCCATAACCCGCAATCGGCATCTGGCTAAATTTATGACAAATTATGCTGAAGTCGTGCGATTACCGGCACCGGAACCAATTAAGCAAGATTTGCATCAACTATTGCAAACAGTGGAAATCCTGCTGCATTCGCAATGCGCGGACAGGGGGATTGAATGGAGTTGGGAATTAACCGAAGTGCCTTTTGATATTCTGTTTGATGATCAACAGTTTGAGCATGTGCTGGTTAATATCATTAAGAATGCCATGGAAGCTATCATGGAAAACGGGACAATCACAATTATCACCCAGCGACAGCCCAAAGCCAAATTAATTATCCGAGATTCAGGAAGTGGTTTTTCCGCAGAAATCAAAAAACAATTATTTAGTCCCTTTTTCAGCACCAAGAAAAATGGTCAGGGGATTGGGTTGACTTTGGTCCGGGAAATACTAATGAATCATGGATTTCGCTTTTCGCTGGAGCGGATTGCCGCTAAATACACCGAATTTGAAATTATTTTTGACTGATAGTAATCAGTGCCGTGTCAACCCTGTATTAGCACAACCAAGTCTTGTTCTTTTCATCACTAACTTCGTTGAATATTTCAACCATAGCTACGGTTATGCTGAGAAATATTCGCCTTGTTATGGATAAAAATTCCTACGACTTTTTGCACACAACACAGTTGACGCGACACTAGTCGCGCTGTATCAGGGCGATTCAGCCAATTGTTTTTTACGCCGATAACTGAAAATACGCGACACGGCCCGTATATCAGTGCTGGAATCGACATCAATCGCCGTACCGGCATCAGGGAGACCGACCGTGATTATGGATTTACCGTATAACTGCTCGAATTTTTTACACACCCACGAAAACGGTATTCCCCGACGATATTGAATCAGTACACTTGATCCCAAATCCTGCCGAATCATTTTTTGTACCGCCGGGCGCAATACTTTTCGCAACGATCGTAAATGATTGATTTTATCAGCTGTCATACCCTCCAGATTACACATTGCCAGGCTAGTGAGACGAACTCCGATGCGGCCGCGCTTATCCATATCATCAGGTTGACAATAGCTGGCTGGTTCAAGACCATCCGGGAGTAGTTTAAGATATGGCCGGGGCATGAACCGGGCGTATTTATCCAGTACCGCTGCCTTCACAACCGGTAGAATATTATCGTATTCAAGGTAATTGCTGCTGAGCTTGACGAAATGTTCTATACTTCGGGAAGTTGTAAGTGGTGAATCACCCATTACCGCCAGAACGTGACCTTTGTCGCCGGTCTCATTATAGGCCAGCATCATATTTTCACCGAATGAATCACCCTGCTGAATAACCTTAAAGCGGGACGTCGGAAAATTGGCCTGCTCTAAACCAGCCTCCAATTCTGCCTTTGGACCAATGACAATAATTTTTCCTACTGAAGGTGCTTTCGTCAATGTGTACAATAAATACAAGATAATGGGAAATTGACCGAATTCACCGTTGATTGTTCCCGGCATCAGTCTCAGCGTTTTATACCTTTTGGAAGGCAAATAGTGCTCATGGTAGCGGTTCATATCCGTAAAAAATGTCTTGATGTCATTCCAGCGGATGTTTTTACGACCACCGGCCAGTACGATTGTAGAAATAGGTTTTATTGATTCAGATTCGATCATTGCAGGTATTCAAATAAATGTTGTAGATGGATTTCGATTGAGACAACCAACTTGGAAATTGTATTTCATGATACCCAGATTGCACCCAGCGGTAATTAATCCATTAATAAATTTCTGAATAATAATTAAAAATTACAATGATCCTATTGCCTAAATCTCAATCAACTGGTAAGCCGTGTTTTTTTAACCGGCGATCGAGTGATTTTGCTGTTGGCAGGATGGTTTTCAGTGTATCCCAGAAAGCTGAGCTATGGTTGTGGTGTACCGTATGGACTAATTCATGCAGTATCACGTAATCCTGCAACTCAGCTGGCAGGTAATACAATTTGATATTTAAGCTGATATTGCTTTTTATTGAGCAACTCCCCCAACGGGTTCTCTGGTTACGGATCGTGATCCGGTTGACCGTAAATCCGTATTTTTTTGTCAGTACTAGAATACGGTCGGTCAAGACTGATTTTGCAGTGGCGACCGGAATCGGGGGGAGGTTGGCAAAGCCCTGTTCCTGCTGAGAGACCGTCAACTGTTTTTTCCGAATCCAGTCATATTTTCCACGGACAGTTTTTTCGGCACTGTGAAATGAAATACCCGCAGGAACCGCCACCCGGACACCCCGTTGGGATCTAATGGAAATACTAATATTTTTAGCCTTTTTACTGTGTTCAAACAGGATCGGGCCAATTGTGGGTATATCTATTATTTTGGATGATTTCAATTTTAGTTTTTAAACGATTGTGCAGGAAATTTGCGGGATAGCTTTGCTGAAATTATGGGATAATTAACAATCATAATAAAAATTAATTTATTGCGTTTAACGATTTTTACCCGGTTGATATTTGGAAAGCTGGTGAGTATAAGAGTTATAG
>CAZIJQ010000025.1:0-34440 GCA_964539785.1 uncultured bacterium
GGAGTGTAGCTCAACTGGTAGAGCACCGGTCTCCAAAACCGGGGGTTGCGGGTTCGATTCCTGCCACTCCTGCGAAATAAGTAAAGCGTAAAATTATGCTGAAAAAAATTCAACAATTTCTATTAGACGTACAGTTTGAATTGAAGAAAGTATCTTGGCCGACCTGGGAAGAATTGCGTGGGTCAACTTTTATAGTACTATCTTTGTCGATAATTCTGGGCGCATTCCTTTTTGTAGTAGATATTGTTTTATCGCGCGTGTTGACCATATTGCTGTAATCTATGGATTGGTATACACTACGCGCAATCTCTGGTAAAGAGAAAAAAATCCGCGATGCTTTGATTATTGAAGCCGAGCGTGAAGGATTAGCTTTGGATATATCAGAGGTGTTAGTACCGTCTGAAAATGTAGTTGAAATGCGCGACGGAAAGAAAAAAATAAGAAATAAGGTTTTTTTCCCCGGATATTTATTTATCAAGATGGAGTTAACCAGCGCAACTCGCTACTTGGTTGAGAATCTCAATGGAGTAATCAGCTTTGTTGGTCCACAGGGTGAACCGCAAACGTTGAAACCCGAGGAAATAAATCGGATTCTTGGTGAAGTTGAGGGGATGGATGGCCGTGAGGTTATGGCACATCCGTTCAAAGTTGGAGACGCAGTCAAAGTAGTTGATGGTCCTTTCAATGATTTCAAAGGCTATGTCCAGGAAATCAATGTTGAGAAACAAAAAGTAAAGGTAACCGTCAGCATATTTGGTCGTCCAACTCCAATAGAATTGGACTTTTTACAAGTGGAAATAGAAAAATAGTGTAGGAATATGGCCAAGAAAGTTATTACAATGATCAAGTTACAGATTCCTGCGGGTAAAGCAAACCCGGCTCCACCAATTGGTCCTGCATTGGGTCAGCATGGTGTGAATATTATGGAGTTTTGTAAAGCTTATAACGCTAAAACTCAAGACCAGGCAGGCATGATTATCCCGGTTGAAATCAATGTATATGCTGATCGGAGTTTTTCATTTGTAACCAAAACTCCCCCCGCCTCGATTCTATTAATTAAGGCAGCCAAAATTGAAAAAGGATCTGCTATCCCTAATCGTGATAAAGTTGGTAGTGTAACCCAGGAAGATATTCGCCAGATCGCGGAATTGAAAATGCCGGATTTGAATGCGAATACTATTGAACAGGCCATGAGAATGATCGCCGGTACCGCTGTAAGCATGGGCATCACGGTTAAATAGGTAAGGCCATGAAAAAATCAAAAAATATTAAAGCAATCACTGAAAAATTTGATAAATCCATTGAATACACAATTACTGATGCTGTTAAAATGGTAAAAGATTTTAAGTTTACCAAGTTTGATGAATCAGTCGATTTGGCGATTAACCTTGGTGTTGATCCACGCCATGCTGATCAAAATATCCGTGTAACCACATCGCTTCCCCATGGAACCGGTAAAAAGGTTAAAGTGCTGGTGCTGACGCGGGGACCACAGGAAAAGGCCGCTCTTGATGCCGGTGCCGACTATGTTGGCAATACCGAATACATCGAGAAGATAAAGACCGGTTGGGCGGATATGGATAAAGTAATTGCTACTCCTGATATGATGCCGGAGCTTGGTCGCTTAGGCAAAATATTGGGTCCGAAAGGCTTAATGCCAAATCCCAAGAGTGGCACCGTAACTAACGATGTTGCCAGTGCTGTAAAGGAAGTTAAAGCTGGAAAGATCGAATTACGGGTTGATAAAACTGGAATTATCCACTGTACCTGTGGTAAAATTTCTTTTGAGGCCGAGGCGCTGGTTGAGAATTCCAAAATGATTTTCAATACTATTCTCAAGGCCAAGCCTGCTGCTGTTAAGGGCACTTATATAAAGCGATTAACAATTTCATCGACCATGGGACCTGGTGTACGCGTAGATCAGGCAACAATGAGGTAAGTTCTGATGCCGAACACAAAAAATATTACAAAAGTAGCAGAATTATCAGAAAAATTCAATAACGCCAATACAATTTATTTTACTGATTATCTCGGTTTGGATGTTGCATCAATAACCGAGCTCCGAAGTGAATTTTTTAAATCCGATGTTGAATACCTGGTCGCGAAGAATACACTTGTTAAACTTGCTGCTGAAAACAATAATTTCGTTGATATCAGTGAAATATTGGCTGGTTCGACGGCTCTGGCGATTACTTATGAAGAGCCAACTGCAGCAGCAAAAATTTTGAAAAAATTTGTAAAAGAGCACAAACTACCTACTGTTAAAGGCGTTCTATTCGAAGGTAGTTTACATGGTACTGATGCATTAGAGAGATTGGCAAGTTTACCAACTCGCGAGGAATCACTTTCCATGTTGTTAAGTGCGTTTCAGCAGCCAATGAGCAAGTTGGCTGCCACATTAAACGCATCACTGGCCAATCTGGCAAACGTGCTCGATAGTTTAAAAGAACAAAAATCCTAATTCACTTAAAGCATAGGAGTTGAACAATGTCTGAGATCACAAGGGCAGACGTTTTAACGTATCTGGAATCAGCAAACATGATGGAAATCGCTGATCTCGTTAAAGATATTGAAGATAAATTTGGTGTTACAGCAGCAGCGCCAGTAGCAATGGCAGCCGCCCCGGCCGCCGGTGGACAAGACGCGGCAGCTGAAGAACAAACTGAATTTGACGTTATGTTAACCTCAATCGGTCAACAAAAAATCAATGTTATCAAAGTTGTGCGTTCTCTCACCAGCCTTGGTTTGAAAGAAGCTAAAGAACTGGTTGATAATGCACCGAAAGCCGTCAAGGAAGCTGTCAGTAAAGCTGAAGCTGAAGAAACCAAAGCCAAACTTGAAGAAGCAGGCGCTACAGTTGAGCTTAAATAGTCTGATTTATTCTGGTTTTAATCTACTGTTTCACAATCATTAAATTGACATAGGAGGCTTGTTTGCGAGCCACTATTAATCAGCGCACAAAACGGGTTTCGTTCTCACGAATCCCTTCAATTGTTGAGATTCCTGATTTGCTTGCTGTTCAAACGGGAGCATTTGAGGATTTCATTCAAGAACATGTATTAGAAGACGAGCGTGATCTAATTGGGTTGCAGGATGTTTTTTCCAATGCCTTTCCCATTGAGGATCCTCATCGTAATTATGTTCTTGAATACAAAAGCTATCTATTGGGATTGCCGAAATACGGTCCGGATGAATGTATTGATCGCGGTGTAACTTATTCTGTGCCGTTAAAAGCACGGTTGATATTGCACATTACCGACGAAAGCAATAAAAACGAGTATGCCCAGAGTATTGAGCAAGAAGTCTATTTTGGAAATATTCCCAAAATGACTGAAAAAGGCACCTTTATTATTAACGGTGCCGAACGGGTAATAGTATCGCAGTTACAGCGTTCACCGGGCGTATTTTTTGATGACTCAATACATCCCAATGGTACAAAATTGTTCCAGGCCAGAATTATACCTTTCCGTGGATCATGGGTCGACTTTACTACTGATATTAATGATTGTCTGTTTGCAATCATTGATCGCCGTAGAAAATTCCCGGTAACAATATTATTACGATCTCTTGGATTCTCGACTAATGCCGATATTTTTCGTGCTTTTAAATGTATTACCAAAGTTAAAACTAAAGGTAAGAAAGCCAAGAAATCTATCGGATCGACGATTACCGATGATATAGTAAATCTGGAAACTGGTGAAATTTACTTTGAAGGTGGTTCAATTCTAACGGAAGAAATGTTGAAAACCCTTTCGGAAGCCGGAATAGCTGAATTCGAAGTCGTTAATGGCGAAGAGAATTTTACTGCCCAATTATTGTTGAATACGATTGGAAAAGATCCCACCGCTAATACCGAAGAAGCACTCGGACTGCTTTATAAATTGCTGCGATCAGGCGATCCGCCCAATCTGGAAACAGCTCAGAAATTTATTGAGCGCATTTTCTTCAGCCCCAAGAAATATGATTTGGGGCAAGTGGGTCGATACCGTCTGAATCAACAGTTCGCTCTGAATGTATCTGTCGATAATACGGTTCTCACAATTGATGATATCATCATGGTTATCACTTTCCTTATTGATATGCGTAAAGGTGAGCGTGGTACTGATGATATTGATCATCTTGGCAATCGTCGGGTTAAAACAATTGGTGAACAGCTAACAAATCAGTTCAGCGTTGCTCTTAGCCGCATGATGCGTACAATCATGGAGCGCATGAATTTGCGTGAATCTGAGAGTATAACCCCGCAGGATTTGATTAATTCACGGGTTGTTACCACAGTTATTAACACTTTCTTTGGCACAAGCCAATTATCGCAGTTTGGCGATCAAACAAATCCGCTGGCAGAAATCACGCATAAACGACGCATTTCTTCGTTGGGTCCAGGTGGACTAACACGGGAGCGGGCCGGATTTGAAGTTCGTGACGTGCACTATACCCATTATGGGCGATTATGTCCTATTGAAACGCCTGAAGGTCCCAATATTGGTTTGATTTCCTCATTGGCGCTGCTCGGAAAAGTTAATAAACATGGTTTTATCGAGGCTCCTTATAGAATTATCAAGCGCAAGGATAATGAAGCTTTTGCAACTAAAGAGTTGAAATATCTATCCGCTGATGATGAAGATCGTGTATTGATCGCACAGTCCAATATTACTCTTGATAAAGACAACAATAACCGGCTTACTGATGAGCGCATTCGTGCGCGCATTAAAGGCGATTTTCCTATGGTTGAGCCGGATGAAATCAAATTTATGGATGTCGCACCAAACCAGATTCTCAGTGTGGCTGCGGCTCTGATTCCGTTTTTGGATCACGATGATGCCAACCGTGCGTTGATGGGCTCGAATATGCAGCGCCAGTCGGTTCCTTTGATGAGACCAAAAGCACCGATTGTCGGAACCGGTCTGGAAGGTAAGGTCGCCGTGGATTCCCGGACTTGCACCACAGCTCCGGAAGCCGGCGTCGTGCAATATGTCGATTCTGATAAAATCGTTCTTAAAACTGAAGTTGTACCTGATGAATTGACCTTGATTGAGGGTGAAAATCTGCTCACAATCAAGATGCAAAAGTATAAGCGTACGAACCAGAACACCTGTCAGAATCAAAGACCGCTCGTTAAGGTTGGTCAAAAGATCAAAAAGGGACAAGTTGTAGCTGACGGTACCAGTACTGAGAATGGTGAGTTGGCACTTGGATCTAATATTAAAGTAGCTTTCATGCCTTGGCGTGGTTACAATTTTGAAGACGCCATCGTCCTAAGCGAACGTCTGGTAAAGGATGATATTTATACGTCCATCCATATCAATGAGATTGAATTGGAAGTGCGTGACACCAAACGGGGCGAGGAAGAATTAACGCCTGAAATACCGAATGTCAGCGAAGAAGCTACCAAAGAATTGAATGAAGACGGAATCGTGCGAATCGGTGCCCGGATTAAGGAAGGCGATATACTGATTGGAAAGGTTACTCCCAAGGGAGAAACTGACCCGACTCCGGAAGAAAAATTACTGCGTGCTATTTTTGGTGAAAAGGCTGGTGAAGTCAAAGATGCTTCAAAGCGAGCCGATCCAGGTATTAAAGGCGTGGTAATTGATTCCAAGCTGTTCCAGAAAAGTGATCGTAGTAACCGTGTGGAAGAACGTCGGATTATCGAAGGGTTGCAGAAAGTAGCCCGCGAAGAGAAGACGACATTGAAAACCGCTCGTGATGAAAAACTGTTTGACTCGCTTGTGGGCCAGATCTCCAACGGTATTCGTGATATCAGTACCGGACGTACACTGATAAAAAAATCTACCAAGCTGACCGCTAAAAGACTCAACAGTTTTGATCTTGAGCGATTTGCGCTGGACGAATCCTGGGTGGAAGATCCCGCGGTCTGGAAGAAAATTCGTACCATCTGGGGATCATATCGGAAATTGTGGAAACAGATTGAAAATATCCTGGAAAAGGAAGTTTTTAAACTGCGTGTTGGTGATGAACTTCAGCCCGGTATTCTTAAACTTGCTAAAGTTTTTGTCGCTAATAAAAGAAAAATTCAGATTGGTGATAAAATGGCGGGACGCCATGGAAATAAAGGTGTTATTGCGACTATCGTACCAGAGGAAGATATGCCATATATGGAAGACGGAACCCCAATTGATATTGTTCTAAATCCGCTTGGCGTACCTTCACGTATGAATCTCGGACAGCTTTATGAAACCATGCTTGGGTGGGCTGGTGACTTGCTGGGGCTTAAGTATAATACCGCCGCTTTTGATGGCGCCAACCCCGAACAGGTTAAGGAAGAGCTGATTAAAGCTGGTTTAGCTACTTCCGGTAAAACTACCTTGATTGATGGCCGAACTGGAGAAGAATTTTTTCATCCGGTGACTGTCGGTCAGATTTATATGATGAAACTCAACCACATGGTTGATGATAAAATGCATGCTCGTTCAACGGGACCCTACTCATTGATTACTCAACAGCCTCTGGGTGGAAAAGCTCAATTCGGCGGACAACGGTTTGGAGAAATGGAATGCTGGGCACTGGAAGCATACGGTGCAGCTCATACATTGCATGAAATTCTTACTGTCAAATCCGATGATGTTGATGGACGTTCAAAGGTCTATAATGCCATTGTCCGTGGTGAAGATCTTCCCGTTTATGGAGTTCCTGAATCCTTCAATGTTCTTATTAAAGAATTGCAAGGATTGGGCTTAGATGTTGAACTTGAATAATGGAGCTTTAGTTTGACTTACATTCAATCGTCAAAAACTGATATCAAGCGTGATTTTACTGCGGTAACAATTGGGCTATCATCGCCAGAAATGATTCTGGCTCGTTCCTACGGTGAAGTATTAAAACCGGAAACGATCAATTATCGGTCCTATAAACCGGAAAAAGACGGTTTATTCTGCGAAAAAATATTTGGACCGGTTAAAGATTATGAATGCCATTGCGGGAAATATAAGGGCATTCGCTATCGTGGTATTATATGTGATCGTTGCGGTGTTGAAGTTACCCGTAAAAAAGTCCGTCGTGAGCGGATGGGGCATATTACTCTGGCAGTTCCTGTTGTACATATCTGGTATTTACGTTCTATTCCCAGTAAACTCAGTTACCTGATTGGTCTGTCCACGAAAATCCTGGAAAGAATCATCTACTATGAAACTTTTGTAGTTGTTGAGCCCGGGAAAAGTGATAAACAGAGGCTTGAACTGATCGACGAAGAAGAATATTTACAGCTCGAGCGCGAATATGGTTTTAATGCCGTTTCCGAAGATGATCGGGTAGAAGAAAATTATTTCATGGCTTCCATGGGTGGAGAAGCTATCAGGGATATCCTGGCCAGGATCAACCCACAGACACTTGCCAATACATTAGAAGATACACTCAAGAATTCACGGTCAAAACAAGCTCGCGAAGAGGCTTTGAAACGTTTGAAAGTGGTCAAGTCTTTCATACCGGACCCGACCAAGCCGAAATTGAATCGCCCAGAGTGGATGATAGTGGCGGTTTTACCGGTCATACCGCCGGAATTACGACCATTGGTTCCTTTGGAAGGTGGCCGTTTTGCTGCCAGTGATTTGAATGATTTATATCGACGAATAATTATCCGCAATAATCGGCTGAAACAATTAATCGATATCAAAGCTCCCGATGTTATCCTGCGTAATGAGAAACGGATGCTGCAGGAAGCGGTTGATGCGTTATTTGATAATAGTCGTCGCCGTACTGCCATTCGCAGCGGTACTCGTCGGCCACTGAAATCATTATCGGATATGTTGCGAGGAAAAACCGGTCGTTTCAGACAGAATCTGCTTGGGAAACGGGTGGATTATTCAGGACGCTCAGTTATTGTAGTCGGACCGGAATTGAGCTTGAATGAGTGCGGACTGCCGAAAAATATGGCCTTAGAATTGTTTAAACCGCACATGATCCATGAATTGATTGCTCGTGGCCTGGCTCAGACTCCCAGAAGCGCAAAACTGATGGTCGAGAACCGTGAGCCCGAGGTTTATGAAGTACTGGAATTTGTGGTAAAAGACCATCCGGTTATGTTAAACCGTGCACCGACTTTGCACCGCCTTGGTATTCAAGCATTTCAGCCGGTGCTGGTTGATGGAAAAGCCATTCGGATTCATCCATTGGTTTGTACTGCTTTTAACGCTGACTTTGACGGTGATCAGATGGCGGTTCATGTTCCTTTATCAATCCCAGCCCAAATGGAAGCACGAATTTTGATGCTTTCCAGTCATAATATTTTACACCCCGCCAATGGTAAACCAATTGCTATTCCATCTCAAGATATGGTTCTCGGAAGTTATTACCTGACCCGCCAACGTACGGGCGCCAAGGGCGAAGGCCGGAAATTTGGTAATATTAAAGAAGTTAGTTTAGCGTATGAAAATAATATTGTTGAGCTGAATACTATAATTGATTTGCGGCACAAAGGAATTTGGCATAAAAATACCACCGTTGGTCGTGCAATCTTTAATTCTATATTACCCGACGAGCTTGACTATGTCGACGAGATGATATCTAAGCGGAAGCTGGAGAAGATTGTCAATGAGAGTTATTTACTGGCCGGTAATTACCGCACTGTGACTTTCTTGGATGATCTTAAAAACTTAGGTTTTTCGGTTGCTACCAAAAGTGGGATATCAATCTCTATTCGAGACATTATTATCCCCAAGCGAAAGACTGAGATAATTTCTAAAGCGCAGGATGAGGTCAACTCGATCCATGAGAAATTTGAGCGCCAAATATTAACCGATGGTGAGCGTTATAATAAGGTTATCGACGTCTGGACTCATGCCACAAACCATGTTGCTGCCAGTATGATGGATAGTCTCATGAATGACGACCAGGGGTTTAATCCGGTTTACATGATGGCAGACTCCGGTGCTCGCGGAAGTCAAGACCAGATTAAACAGTTGGCTGGTATGCGTGGGCTGATGGCAAAACCCCAGAAAGCCATGACCGGTGGAAAAGGTGAAATTATTGAGAACCCGATTCTATCCAATTTTAAGGAAGGTCTATCAGTTCTTGAATATTTCATCTCAACTCACGGTGCTCGTAAAGGATTGGCAGATACTGCTTTAAAAACTGCCGATGCCGGTTATCTGACTCGCCGCCTAGTCGATGTATCACAGGATGTTGTAATCAGTGAAGAAGACTGTGGCACAATTAATGGCATTGATATTTCCGACTTGAAAGAAGGGGAAGAAATTATCGAGCCGTTGGCCGATCGCATTCTTGGTCGTACTACTCTTGATGATTTTATTGTAGATGGTGAAGTAAAAATTACCGGTGGTTCAATTATTACTGAGAAAGAAGCCGAAATCATTGATAATAGTAATGTTGAATCCGTCAGAATTAGATCAGTACTCACCTGTGATTCTCATCGTGGTGTTTGTGCAAAATGTTATGGTTGGAATTTGGCAACCCATGAGTTCGTCAATCTTGGTACCGCAGTTGGAATTCAGGCTGCTCAGAGCATCGGTGAGCCTGGTACCCAGCTTACCCTGCGAACTTTCCACATTGGTGGAACTGCAACTCGTATTATTGAAAAATCGGAAATGAAATCAAAATTGGCTGGTAAAGTAAAATTTTCGGACAATTTTGAGATGGCGTCTCGCATTGATGAAACCGGTACCCCAGTTACTCGTTGCATGATTCGCCATGGAAAAATATCCGTACTTGACGAGAATAATAGTCCACGGGCACAGTATAATGTACCTTATGGTGCTAACATGATCGTTAAAAAGGAACGGAAGATTGAAGCCGGACAGATACTTTTCCAATGGGATCCGTATACTGATATCATTCTGGCACGAAAAGATGGTACTGTTGCTTTGCGCGATTTTGAAAATAATGAGACCTATCGTATTGAAGCCGTTGAAGGTGGAAAGAAGCAGATGGTTATTATTGAAGCCAAAAACCGCAAATTGAGTCCGCATATTGAAATTATCGACGATGATGGCCTGGTGACTGCCGGTGGAGCTATTCTTCCCGTAAATGCTACCTTAGTTGTTAAAGATAACCAGAAAGTACAGCGCGGACAAACGCTGGTAAAAATACCCCGCGATATTGGTAAAACCCGTGATATTACCGGTGGTTTACCGCGTGTTGCCGAGTTGTTTGAAGCGCGTACACCGTCTAACCTGGCCGTTGTTAGCCAAATTGATGGAACGATTAAATTTGGTGAAGTTCGCCGCGGTATCAGGAAAATCAGTGTTACCGGCAGCGATGGTGAGAGCAGACTGTATTCCATTCCTTATGGTAAACATGTAATCGTCCATGAAGGCGATTTTATTACGGCGGGAACCGCTTTGTGCGAAGGTTCGATTTCACCCACTGACGTCCTGAGTATTCTTGGTCCGGGAAAAGTGCGCGAATACTTGGTAAATGAAATTCAGGAAGTATATCGTTTGCAGGGTGTTAAGATAAACGACAAGCACATTGAGGTGATTGTTAAGCAAATGATGAACAAGGTTAGTGTTGCTGATGCCGGTGATTCACGATTCTTGACGCGCGATAGGATAGCCAAAGAGGAATTCTTTAAAGAGAATTTGCGATTGGCTAAGCTGGTAGTCGTAACTGATCCCGGTGATTCGGAATTTGAGAAAGACGCTCTCGTCGATAAAGCCGATGTAGTAATTATAAATCGTTCTTTGAAGGAAGACGGCGAAGCACCCATAAAAACCCGAAAAGCTCAACCAGCTACCTTCGAACCTTTATTGATGGGAATTACCCGTGCATCATTAAACACCGAAAGTTTCCTATCGGCTGCTTCATTTCAGGAAACAACTCGCGTGCTGACTGATGCTGCCACATCCGGAAAAACTGACTATTTGACTGGTTTGAAGGAAAATGTTGCAGTTGGACGATTGATTCCAGCAGGTTCGGGTTCCCCCCATTTAAAAAATTTATTAGTAGAATCACAACTGGGCGAAGACTATCCCGAGGATAATGAAATTGCTGTCAAAGATCAGGATTAATCGCACCGAAATAGATTCAATTCGTGTCAAAAACGAATTGACTGAGAACAATAATCTGAAATAAATTAGTAGGCTTTATTTGAATAGCTATGCCGACGATAAATCAATTAATTAGAAAAGGTCGAAAGCGGGTCGTAAAGAAAAAAGCGACACCAGCTTTGAAAGGAAACCCCCAAAAAAGGGGCGTTTGTACGCGTGTGTATACAACAACACCGAAAAAACCAAACTCCGCTTTACGTAAGGTTGCCCGTGTTCGTTTAACAAACGGAACCGAAGTCACCGCGTATATTCCAGGAGAAGGACACAACCTGCAAGAGCATTCGATCGTAATGATCGAGGGCGGTCGTGTGAAAGATTTACCCGGTGTTCGATATCATATTATTCGAGGTACTTTTGACACTGCAGGTGTATCTGATCGTAAAACCAGCCGGTCTCGTTACGGCACCAAGCGTCCGAAGGCTTAATTATGAGAAGAAGAAGACCAGAACGACGTCAAATTACACCTGATCCTGTTTACGGAGATTTAGCTGTAGCAAAGTTTGTTAACTATTTGATGCTGCGCGGTAAAAAAGGAATGGCTGAAAAAACTTTTTACAATGCCCTGAATATGATCCATAAAAAGACCAAGTCCGATGGGCTGCAAATATTTAAAAAAGCGATTGAGAATGCCTCACCGCAAGTTGAGGTTAAATCCAAGCGTATTGGTGGGGCTACCTATCAGGTTCCCATTGAGGTAGCTAAAACTCGCCAATTTTACCTGGTGTCCAAATGGTTGATCGGTGCTGCTCGTAGCCGTTCCGGTAAAGCTATGGCAGATCGTCTTGCCAGTGAATTGATAGCTGCTGCCAATAATGAAGGTGGAGCAGTTAAAAAGAAAGACGATACTCATCGCATGGCTGAAGCCAATAAGGCTTTTGCACATTTTAGATAATCTGAACAATGAAAAAAATCCCCCTTAATAGAGTACGCAATATTGGCATTATGGCTCATATTGATGCCGGTAAGACTACTCTTACCGAGCGTATCTTATATTATACCGGTCGTTTGCATCGGATGGGGGAAGTCCATGAGGGGATGGCCACCATGGATTGGATGGAGCAGGAGAAGGAACGTGGTATCACCATCACTTCTGCTGCTACAACAACCCTTTGGAATGATAATCGCATCAATATCATTGATACCCCCGGACATGTTGATTTTACCGTTGAAGTTGAAAGATCTTTGCGGGTGTTGGACGGCGCGGTAGCTGTATTTTGTGCCGTTGGTGGTGTTGAACCACAAAGCGAAACCGTTTGGCGGCAGGCTGATCGCTATTCTGTACCTCGGATAGCATTTGTTAATAAAATGGATCGCACCGGCGCTGATTTCCTGAATGTTTTGGAAATGATCAGGAAACGGCTCGGCGCTAATCCGCTCCCATTGGTATTGCCAATTGGTGCCGGTGACCTTTTTACCGGTTTGATCGATTTGATTGAAAATCGTGCTATTCTTTATAATGACTCTACACTTGGCACTCGTTTTGACTATTCTAAAATACCTGATGATATGACCGAATTGGCTGCAGAGTGGCGTCACCATCTTATTGAAGAAATAGCAGCTTACGATGATACTTTACTTGAGAAGTATGTCAACGATGAGCCGATCTCTGCCGAAGAAATAAAGAATGCTATTAGAATGGGTTGTATCGATAACACATTTATTCCAACACTCTGTGGCTCTGCTTTTAAAAACAAGGGTGTACAGAGGGTATTGGATGCAGTAGTTGACTATCTGCCTTCACCGATGGATATTGGTGTTATTTTAGGACATGAACCGGACAATTTAGATATTGAAATATCCCGGAAAGTTGATGTAAACGAACCTTTTAGTGCCTTGGCATTTAAGATCATGACTGATCCCTATGTTGGTAGATTGACTTACCTGCGAATTTATTCCGGGTCGATGGAGGCCGGTCGCGCGATTTATAATCCGAATACTTATAAAAAAGAACGTATTTCCAGATTTTTACTGATGCATGCAAATAAACGAGAAGATCTTAAGTCCGTCGGTGCGGGGGAAATTGTTGCCGCCGTTGGCTTGAAGAAAACTAATACCGGTCATACCCTTTGTGATGCCAAAAATCCAATTGTTCTTGAAGCGATGGATTTTCCGGAACCAGTAGTTGAAGTTTCAGTTGAGCCGATCAGCCAGGCTGACCAGGATTCATTAAGCAAAGGGCTGTCAAAACTTAGTGATGAAGATCCTTCTTTCCGTGTGTCGTCCAACGAAGATACCGGACAAACGATTATTGCAGGGATGGGTGAGCTGCATCTGGAAATCTTGATTGATCGTTTATTAAGAGAATTTAAAGTCAAAGCGCACATCGGCAAACCGCAGGTGGCTTATACCGAAGCCATTACCAGGCGTGTTGAAAAAATCGTTGGCAGATTTGTGCGACAATCCGGAGGCCGCGGACAGTTTGGACATGTTGTCATTAATGTTGAGCCAAACGAATCCGGTAAAGGATATCATTTTGAAAATAAAATTGTTGGTGGTGTTATTCCCCGCGAATACATATCAGCAGTTGATCAGGGAATTCGCGAGGCTATCAAAAATGGTAGTATTGCCGGATTTCCAATAGAGGATGTTCGGGTAGAATTGATTGATGGTTCCTATCATGAGGTTGACTCCTCGGAGTTGGCATTTAAAATTGCCGGTTCCATGGCTGTTCAGGAAGCCTGTAAAAAGGCCAGACCGGTATTGATGGAACCCATGATGAATGTGGAAGTTATCGTACCCGAAGAATATCTTGGTGACGTAATGGGGGATATCAATTCCCGCCGTGGAAATATTAATGGAATGAACCAGCGAAAAGATGCTCATGTCCTGGATGCACGCGTGCCGCTGGTAACTATGTTTGGCTATGTGACTGATCTTCGTTCATTAACGCAGGGTCGGGCAATTTTCTCAATGGAATTTTCACATTTTGAGCAAGTTCCCACCAATGTGCAAGCTGATATCATTGAGCGGATACACGGAAAAGCATCATAGGTAATTAAGGAGGACCAATGTCAAAGGCAAAATTTGAGCGGACGAAACCGCATGTAAATATTGGAACGATCGGTCATGTTGATCATGGGAAGACGACGTTAACGGCGGCTATCACCATGATCCAGTCACGTCGTGGTTTTTCAGAGATACGTGATTTTGATTCGATTGATAACGCTCCTGAAGAGCGTGAGCGTGGAATTACAATCCAGACGGCCCATGTTGAGTATGAGACAGCTAATCGTCATTATGCTCACGTAGATTGTCCCGGACACGCCGACTACATTAAGAATATGATTACCGGAGCAGCCCAGATGGATGGTGCTATTCTGGTGGTAAGTGCAGCGGATGGTCCAATGCCCCAGACCCGTGAGCACGTACTCTTAGCCCGTCAGGTGAATGTTCCCAGTATGGTAGTATACATGAACAAGGTTGATCAGGTTGACGATCCCGAGTTACTGGAGCTGGTTGAGATGGAACTGCGGGACTTATTGAATGAATATGATTTTCCTGGTGATGATACCCCGATTATTCAGGGTAGTGCTTTAGAAGCCATGGAAGATCCGTCTAACGAAGAGAAGACCAAATCAGTTGTTGAATTACTGGATGCCTGTGATTCATTTATTCCGGAGCCAAAACGTGACATTGACCGTCCATTCCTGATGCCGGTGGAAGATGTATTCAGTATTACCGGCCGTGGTACAGTTGGAACCGGTCGTATTGAGCGCGGAATCATAAAAGTTGGTGATGAAGTTGAGATTCTGGGTATGGATGCCCATGAGAAATCAGTTGTCACCGGTGTAGAGATGTTCCGCAAGATACTGGACCAGGGTCAGGCTGGAGATAATGCCGGACTGCTGCTGCGTGGTATCGACAAAGAATTCTTAAAGCGTGGAATGGTGCTGGCGAAACCAAAGAGCATCACACCCCACACCCATTTTAAAGCCAAGGTGTATGTATTGAAGCGTGATGAAGGTGGCCGTCACACGCCATTTTTCGCTGGTTATCGCCCCCAGTTTTATTTCCGGACCACCGATGTTACCGGTGTAGCGAGTTTTCCGGACGGAACTGATATGGTAATGCCTGGTGATAATGTAGAGTTGACAATCAAGTTGATCACTTCAATCGCCATGGACAAGGAATTGCGTTTTGCGATTCGTGAAGGCGGACATACGGTTGGCGCCGGTGTCGTAACTGAAATTATCGAGTAGAGGACTGGCAGTGCCGAAACAATCTATCAGAATAAGTCTGAAGGCTTACGATCACACTCTGTTGGATAAATCAACCGAGCGAATTGTAAGAACCGCAAAATCCACGGGTGCGGTAATTTCCGGCCCAATACCATTACCCACCAAACGATCGATTTACACCGTATTGAGATCACCTTTCGTGGATAAAAAATCACGTGAACAATTTCAGACTAAAATCCACAAGCGTCTGATTGACATCTTGAATTCAACCCCGAAAACAGTCGAAGCATTGATGAAATTGGATCTGCCGGCTGGTGTCGATATTGAGATAAAGGTCTAACATGCGTGGATTAATTGGTAAAAGAATCGGAATGACTCAGATTTTTGATGACTCTGGTGCGGCAATTCCGGTTACTGTAATTGAAGCGGGGCCTTGCGTTGTCACTCAGGTTAAAACAATTGAGACCGACGGTTATAATGCGATTCAGGTTGGTTTTGGCAAGAAAAAAGAAAAGCACACCAGCAAACCTATGCAGGGGCATTTTACCAAAGCCGGGGTTGAATCGCAGCGGGTAGTTGCTGAATTTGAAGGTATTGAAGGATTCACATACAAACCCGGACAGCAATTTAAAGTATCCATTTTTCATGAAGGTGAAAAAGTAGACGTTACCGGAACTTCCAAGGGGCGTGGATTTGCCGGTGTTATAAAACGGCATGGTTTTCATCAACAGAATGTAACGCATGGCCAGAGTGAATATTTACGTCATCCAGGTTCGATCGGTCAATCCTCAGATCCGTCACGGGTTTGGAAAGGCATGAAGATGGGTGGTCACATGGGTGTCGATACCGTAACGGTCAGTAATTTAAAAGTTGTTCGTGTTGACGAAGAAAAAAATCAATTGTTTTTGCGCGGAGCAGTACCAGGCGCAAATAATGGTATAATCTTAATTAAGAAATAATGATGGAATTACAAGTACTAAATCAAGACGGCTCTCAGAGTTCAAAGATCAAGGTTGATGATTCCGTTTTTGGTATCGAACCAAATAAAACTGTCGTTCATCAGACGGTTCAATCTGAAATGACGAACAGCCGGCAGGGTACGCATGCCACCAAGAATAGAGCGCTTAAACATGGTGGTGGAAGAAAACCATGGCGTCAGAAAGGTCGTGGTGTTGCCCGAGCCGGATCGACCCGTTCACCAATATGGCGTGGCGGTGCAACAACTTTTGGACCTCAGCCCCATGGATATTCCTATAAACTGCCTAGAAAAGTAAAACGTCTGGCACGTCGCTCGCTGCTTTCATTCAAAGCTCAGAACAACGAACTGGTTGTAATTGAATCTTTGCAGGTGAAAGAGCCTAAAACAAAAGAATTTATTAGTATTTTGCAAAGTTTGAATATTCTTGATAAAAAAATCACAGTATTAACTTCTGTGATGGAAGACAATCTTTATCTTGCTACCAGGAATCTGTCAAACATATTTATCTGTTCTGCACCGGCAGCCAGTACCATGGACCTTATTGATTGCGAAATATTGCTGGTTGACAAAGCCAGTATCGCGATTCTAAATGATCAATTGATGGCTTAGGATTATGAGTGATTATCAACATTTAATAATTCGACCGTTGTTTACTGAAAAAATGAGCATTTTAGAGGAAACTCAGAAGAAGTATGCCTTCGAAGTTTCCAAGAATGCAAATAAAATCATGATTAAACACGCGGTTGAAAAGAAATTTGATGTGCAAGTCGAAAAAGTTGCTACTATGAATCGACTTGGAAAAGAAAAACAAATGACCGTTAAAAGTGGTGGCCGCTCAATTCGTACCATCGGGAAGAAAAGCAATTGGAAGAAAGCTATTGTTACCCTGGCTGAAGGCCATACCATCGATCTTCTTAAAGGTGAGGCGGCAGGTTAATCATGGGAATTCGTATATTAAAACCGACAACTCCTGGTAGCCGATTTGCTACCCGCAATGATTTTGCCGATCTGACCACAGATACGCCTGAAAAATCGCTTACTAAAGCTTTACGGAAATCCGGCGGACGCAATAATAAAGGTCGTATTACAATACGACATCGTGGTGGAGGTCATCGCAGAAGATACAGAATTATTGATTTCATGCGCGATAAGTTTGGCATTGAGGGCCGTGTTGCAACAATTGAATACGATCCCAATCGTTCAGCAAATATTGCGCTGATAAATTATGCCGATGGTGAGAAAAGATATATCATCGCCCCCTTTGGTTTAAAAGTTGGTGATATTGTCGTCTCAGGCGAAGAAGTACCATTAAAAATCGGTAATGCATTGCCGATGAAAAATATTCCAACCGGTATCACGGTTCATAATATTGAATTGGTACCCGGAAAAGGCGCCCAGATGGCACGCAGTGCCGGCGCTTCAGCACAGATAATGGCCAATGAAGGCGGATTTGTCTCATTGCGGCTGCCATCTTCAGAAATTCGTTTGGTTCCGGAGCGCTGTTTGGCGACTATCGGTGAAGTTGGCAATCGTTCCCATGAACAGATTGTATCCGGTAAAGCCGGACGAACTCGCTGGCTGGGTCGCAGACCCCGTGTTCGTGGTGTGGCTATGAATCCGGTTGATCACCCCATGGGTGGTGGTGAAGGTAAATCTTCCGGTGGTCGGCACCCAACTACACCATGGGGAAAACCGACTAAGGGTTACAAAACTCGGAAGAAAAATAAAAAATCTAATGATTATATTGTGAAGAGGAGAAAGTAGTATGGCTCGATCCTTGAAAAAGGGCCCCTACGTCGATCCTAAATTGATGAAGAAAGTGGAGGCCATGAATGAAGCGGGTCAAAAGAAAGTTGTAAAGACCTGGTCCCGCCGTTCAATGATAACACCGGAATTTGTAGGCCATACGCTGGCAATTCATAATGGCAACAAGTTTATCCCCGTATATGTTTACGAAAATATGGTTGGTCATAAACTTGGTGAATTTGCTCCTACCAGAAAATTCCGAATGCACTCTGGAGACAGGAAGAAATAATGATGGAAGCCTTAGCTAAATCCCGTTACATCAGGCAATCACCGCGGAAAATGCGGTTAGCCGTAGATGCAGTACGCGGCCAGAAAGTGGGAAATGCGTTAAATTATTTGCATTTTTCACCTCTTAAGGCATCCGCAATTGTTGAAAAGACCCTGCGTTCTGCAGTGGCTAATTTTATGCAGAAGAGTGAAGGCGGCAATGTTGATCCGGAAGGATTGAAAATTAAAGAAATTTTTGTTAACGGTGGTCCAGTTATGAAACGGTTTAGAGCAGCGTCAATGGGACGTGCTGCCCGTTTGAGAAAACCAAGTTGCCACCTAAATATAGTCGTCACTGACGAATAATTACAGGAGGTACGTTTGGGCCAGAAAACACATCCGATCGGATTTAGACTGCAGATCAACAAAGCATGGCGGTCCAATTGGTATTCCGGCAAAGATTTCGCCAGCGAATTAGCTGAAGATGTCAAAATTCGGAAATATATCGCACATCGTCTTCCCAATGCTGGCGTTTCTAAAGTTATTATTAATCGTACATCCAAGGTCGTGACGGTTACGGTTCATACGGCTCGCCCCGGTATTGTAATCGGTAAAGGCGGTGAGAATGTTACACGTCTCAAACAAGAAATAAATCAGCTTTCCTCGAAAAACGTACAGATCAATATCTCTGAGGTCAAACGCCCGGAACTTGACGCGGCTCTGGTAGGTGCTAGTATTGCCAACCAGTTGATTCGTAAAATTTCCTATCGGCGGGTAGTTAACAAAACTATCCAGTCAACCATGAGAATGGGTGCCCAGGGTATCCGTATTAATGTTGCCGGCCGGTTGGGTGGCGCGGAAATCGCCCGCAGTGAAAAATTTCACCAGGGACGGGTACCGCTGCATACTTTGCGTGCGGATATTGACTATGCGCTAACTGAGGCGCAAACGACCTACGGGGTAATTGGAATTAAAGTATGGATTTGCAACGGCGAGATTCGATAGGCAAGGATTATGTTAGAACCGAAAAAAACTAAATTTCGCAGACATCATCGCGGTAATCGCCGTGGTATGGCAATGCGTGGCAATCATGTAGCTTTTGGAAGCTATGGTCTGAAAGCTGTTGAACCAGGCTGGATTACCGGTCGGCAAATTGAAGCTGCACGTATTACAATTGCCAGGGTAGTACGAAAAGTTGGACGAATGTGGATTCGCATTTTCCCTGACAAACCGATTACCAAAAAACCGGCCGAAACCCGCATGGGTAAAGGCAAAGGAACACCGGAATACTGGGTAGCTGTAGTAAAGCCCGGCCGGATTCTGTTTGAAGTTGAAGGCGTAACCGAAGAAATGGCACATGATGCTTTTATCTCTGCCAGTCATAAACTGCCGATCAAAACTAAACTAGTCAGTCGTAGAGAGGCTTAGGCAGCATGAAGAAGAATATACTTAAAGAAATGAATGTTGCTGAGCTGGAAGTGAAACTGGTGGATAATATTGACGCATTGCAGAATCTGCGGTTTCAAAAAGCCCTGCAGCAACTGGAACAACCATTGCAGATCAAAATTTTACGTCGTGAAATTGCTCAGATAAAAACTGTACTCGGTGAATACGAGCGCGGTATTCGCAAGCAAAATGAAGAGGGACAGTGATATGGCGGATTATCAGCGCAAGCAAGCCTTAACCGGCGAAGTAGTTAGTGCTAAAATGGATAAAACCGTTGTCGTAAAAGTTACACGGCGGGTATTGCATCCGGTCTATAAGAAATATATTAAACGCTATAAAAAATATTTGGCACACGCAGAAAAGATTTCTCCTAAAGAAGGCGACATTGTAAAAATTCTTTCGAGTCGTCCAATAAGTAAGAATAAAACTTGGCGTGTGAGTGAAATTATTCGTGAATCGGTAAAATTGGAAGCACAGTTGTGATTCAACAAGAAACCAGACTAAAAGTTGCCGATAATACCGGAGCAAAAGAAGTACTTTGTTTCAAAGTACTGGGTGGCTCAGGTCGCCGATATGCATCCGTAGGCGATATTGTAGTGGTAACAGTAAAAAGTGCCCTGCCGGGTGGCATGGTAAAAAAAGGTGAGATTTCACGCGCGGTTGTAGTGCGTACCCGAAAAGAAATTCGACGCGGTGATGGAACGTACATTCGATTCGATGATAATGCGGCTGTATTGTTAGATGGCTCAGGTGAGCCCCGTGGAACGCGCATTTTTGGTCCGGTGGCCAGGGAATTACGTGATAGCGGATATATGAAAATCATATCGATGGCGCCGGAGGTATTGTAGAAATGCATGTGAAAAAAGGAATGACCGTCAAGATAACGAGCGGGGAAGATCGGGGAAAACAGGGTAAAATTTTACGGGTATTTCCCAAAACCAATCGTGTTATTGTCCAGGGTGTCAATTTTGTTAAACGGGCTACCCGCCCTACTCAGACAAACCCCAGTGGTGGGTTCGTAGAGAAAGAAGCACCATTGAATGCTTCCAATGTTATGATCCTTGTTGGTGGTCAAACATCGAGAATAGGATATAAAAAATTGGAAGATGGAACTAAAGTAAGAATTGCCACCAGAACTGGCGAAGAGATTGAGTCATAGAGATGGCTGAAGAAAAGAAAATACCCACAAAATCAACTAAGCCGGCAGAGCAGAAGGCGCCTAAAAAGGTTGCTAAAGCTGACACCAAGAAGGCTCCAGCTAAAAAAGCAACCTCCCCCAAAGCTCCGGCTAAAAAAGTTGCCGCTAAAAAAGCGACTACCACTAAAGCTCCAGCTAAGAAAGCTGTTGCCAAAGCAGCAACTTCTTCCAAAGCTCCGGCTAAGAAAGCTGTTGCCAAAGCAGCAACTTCTTCCAAAGCTCCGGCTAAAAAAGCGACTACCACTAAAGCTCCAGCTAAGAAAGTTGCCGACAAAAAAGCACCGGCAAAAACCAGTGCTAAGGTTGCAGTGAAAAAAGTCAGCGAAGCCTATACGCCTTTGCTGAAAAAGTATTATAGGGATAACGTAATCCCGGCTCTGTTAAAAAGATTTGGCTACAAAAATGTGATGGAAGTGCCCAGATTGCAGGCAATTTCAATTAATATGGGTATCGGTGATGCCAAGAATAATCCCAAAGCTCTTGAAAGTGCTTTGCGGGAATTATCAGCGATTAGTGGGCAGAAAGCAGTTACTACAAAATCACGCAAAGATATTTCAAATTTTAAGGTTAGAAAAGGATTTCCGGTTGGCTGTCGGGTTACATTGCGATCCAATCAAATGTACGAATTTCTTTTACGCTTAATTTCAATTGCTTTGCCCCGTACCCGCGATTTTAATGGATTGTCGTTTAAATCATTCGATCGGCGAGGTAACTTTTCTTTTGGCGTAAAGGAACAGATCGTGTTCACGGAAATTGATTACGACAAGATTGATAGTATTCGTGGAATGGATATTTCTTTATCTACAACAGCCAAGACCGATGATGAAGCTTACTGGCTATTGAAAGAATTCGGCTTTCCATTACGTAATAAACCAGTTAAAACTGAAGGTGTTGAGGCTGCATAATGGCAAAAAAATCTCTAATTGTTAAATCAAATAGAGTCCCAAAGTTTAAGGTCAGAGGATATAATCGCTGTTTTAACTGCGGACGCCCGGATGGTTATATGAGACGTTTTGGTCTGTGCCGTATTTGTTTCCGGGAAATGGCACTCAAGGGTGAAATACCCGGTGTAATAAAAGCCAGTTGGTAAGGAGAATTTCTGATGTCAATGACTGATCCCATTGCGGATTTATTAACGCGAATTAGAAACGGATTAGCCGCCAATAAACGGTGGGTTGATGTACCGGCTTCGAATATGAAAAAACGAATTGTCTTCATATTAAAAGAAGAACATTATATCGAGGATTTCATTTTTGTAGCCGATGGTAATACCGAGATTATTCGGATATTCCTTAAATATGATTATAACAGTAAAGCGGTTATTGCCGGTATCGAACGTGTCAGCAAACCCGGTCGCCGGGTATATGTTGGCAACCATAACCTACCCCGTGTGTTAGACGGACTTGGCATTGCCATTCTTTCAACATCCAGAGGTGTAATTTCAAATAAGACTGCCAAGAGAATGAAAATTGGTGGTGAAGTACTCTGCAACGTTTGGTAAGATTATGTCAAGAATAGGTAAAAAAGAAATCAATATTCCGGACGGTGTTTCAATCGTTCTGGAAAAAAATTCAGTGCTTGTTAAAGGTCCAAAAGGAACTTTAACTGTCGATATTCACTCGGAGATATCTGTTAAGCAGGATGGAAATAATTTAGTTGTTGAAAGATCTTCCGACAGTCGTCAATCTAAATCTCTTCACGGTACCAATCGTATGCTTTTAGCGAATGCCGTGACTGGTGTATCCCAGGGATTTACCCGTGATCTGAAAATTGTTGGTGTCGGGTACCAGGCGTCTATCAAAGAAAATTTACTTTCACTGCAGTTGGGTTATTCTCATGATATCTTATTTAATCCCCCCGAAGGTATTAAAATAGATGCTAAGCGTACCGATATTACTGTCAGCGGAATTGATAAACAATTAGTTGGTGAAGTCGCGGCTAAAATAAGGTCTTTCCGCAAGCCCGAACCCTATAAAGGAAAGGGTATTCGTTACAGTGATGAATATGTCCGCATTAAACAAGGCAAGACTGTAGGAGTGGCCTGATGAGTTTAATTTCAAAAAATGCCAAGCGTTTTCAACGCCGTCGCAACCGTAGCAAACGGCCCGCTACGGGTGATCTCAGTAGAATGAGGTTAGTTGTATTTCGCAGTGCGCGCCACATCTATGGTCAAATCATCAACGATATTGATAAACATACATTGGTTGCATGCTCGACTTTGGATAAAGCAATTCAGGCTGAACTGAAGAAAGCCGGCAGCAAAATTGAGCAGAGTCAGATTGTTGGAAAAGAATTGGCAGAGCGCGCATTGGCAAAAGACATAAATGAAATAGTTTTCGACCGTAACGGTTTCATCTACCGCGGCAGAGTAAAAGCTTTGGCTGATGCAGCTCGTAAAAGCGGTTTGAATTTCTAATCTCAGGGAGCAAAATCTTGGCGATCATTAATCCAGCAGAATTGGATCTAAAAGAAGAAACAATTGTAAAAATTCGACGCGTCGCAAAAGTTAACGCGCTCGGAAAACGTTTTCGCTTTTCAGCTTTAGCCGTTGTAGGTGACGGTCATGGTCATGTTGGCGTTGGCATTGGAAAAGCCGGAGAAGTAATACTGGCTATTACCAAAGCCAAAGAAAGTGCCAAACAATCTTTAATTCGTGTGCCTTTATTAAACGGCACAGTACCACATAAAATTATTGGTAAACATGGCTCCAGTAAAGTATTACTGAAGCCAGCCAGTCCTGGTACCGGTATTATTGCCGGAGCTAATGTTCGTGCGGTAATGGAGCAGGTAGGCGTCACTGATATTTTGACAAAATCTATTGGTTCAAACAATGCGATGAATGTTGTTAAAGCAACAATTAGTGCGTTAGAAAATCTTCACGACGCCGTTTCAGTAGCAAATCGTCGTGGAATAACTATCCCGGAAATATTTAATTAATCATGGCTAAAGCAAAACAGAAAAAATTACGGATTACTCAAACCCGTAGTAAAATCGGATATTCCATGAAAGCCAAATTAACCCTGGCTGCTCTTGGGTTAAAGAAGATGCACCAGACGGTTGAACTGAATGATACTGATCAAATACGTGGTATGATCCGCGTAGTTGACTATTTAGTAAAAGTTGAGGAAGTGGCATGAAATTAGGTTCTTTAAAACCGGCGGAAGGTGCAACAAAAAATACCAAACGTTTAGGACGTGGTCACGGATCCGGTACCGGCAAGACTTCTGGCCGCGGACACAAAGGTGCTGGCAGCAGAAGTGGTAATAAGAAACGCGCCTGGTTTGAAGGTGGTCAAATGGCTCTTTCCCGGCGGTTGCCCAAAAGAGGCTTTTCCAATTATCCCTTCAGAAAAGAAGTGCAGATTATTAATCTGGATACACTTGAAAAACTTGGTTTGGATACGGTAAACCTGGATACTTTGTACGAGAAGGGGGCTATTAAAAATATTCAGACCCCGGTTAAAATATTGGGTGGTGGAGAATTAACTAAAAAAGTTAACGTGACGGCCAATGCTTTCAGTAAATCTGCTATAGAAAAAATTGAAAAGGCGGGAGGATCAGCTACGTTCCTGTGATTGATAAATTTCGAAACATCTTCAACATACCTGAATTACGCAAGCGAATTCTTTTTACACTAGGCATCTTGATTGTCATCAGGGTCGGTGCCCATGTCCCGATACCCGGAATCAATGGCGAGGCTCTCGGCGCTGCCATGCAGAATTTCCAGAATACATTATTCGGATTATATGATCTGTTTGCCGGCGGTGCTTTCCAGAAAGCGACACTGTTCGCCCTGGGAATTATGCCCTACATCTCAGCTTCAATCATTATTCAGTTGATGAGTTCGGTGGTACCTTACTTCCAGCGACTGGATAAAGAAGGTGATGAAGGAAGAAAAAAGAAGACGCAGATTACTCGTTATGGAACAGTCTTAATTGCCCTAATGCAATCATATGGTATTACTCTATTTCTGGAATCCCTTACAGCACCTGTAGGGGGGATGACGGTTGCTGTTGTACCATTCCCGGGGATCGGTTTCAAATTTGTCGCCATGGTTTGTATGGTGACTGGTGTAATATTAATAATGTGGCTTGGTGAAAGGATTACTGAACGGGGAATTGGTAACGGCATTTCACTGATCATCATGGTTGGTATTGTTGCCCGGCTGCCAAATGTAATTATTACCGAAATTTCATTAGTACGCGAAGGTGTGCATTCGATTTTAATGGAAGTCATTCTGATTGCCATAATGTTTATGATTATCGCCTTTGTTGTATTGTTGACTCAGGGAACGCGGAAGATTCCGGTTCAATATGCCAAGCGGATTGTTGGTCGTAAAGTCTATGGTGGCCAGTCCACCCATATTCCACTTAGAGTTAATACATCCGGTGTAATGCCGATCATCTTTGCCAGTTCGATTATGATGATCCCTAGTACAGTGGCCACTTTCTTCAGCGAAAGTGAATTTATGCAGGGGATGATGAGGGTATTTTCAACCACCCACTGGTTCTACTGGCTGATTTTTGGATCCATGATTATTTTCTTCACCTACTTTTATACCGCTATAGCATTTGATCCGGTGCAGGTGGCCAGCCAGATGAAACAACATGGCGGCTTCATTCCCGGTATTCGTCCGGGCAAGAAAACATCCGAATATATTGACAATATTTTGACTCGGGTTACCTTACCGGGATCATTTTTCCTGGCTGGTGTCGCAATATTCCCCTATGTCCTTATGAACGCAATGGGTATTGGATATGATCTGGCATCATTCTTTGGCGGAACCAGTCTCTTGATTATAGTTGGTGTTGCCCTCGATACTTTGCAGCAGATTGAATCCCATTTGATGATGCGCCATTATGATGGTTTCCTTACTAAAGGAAAAATTCGAGGTCGGAGACGTATTTAATGGTTCGAATCCGTTCAAAACGAGAAATTGAACTAATTCGCGAGAGTTGTCAGATTGTCGCGGACACCCTTAGTATGCTTAATGAACATATCAAGCCGGGTGTCACTACTGGTGATTTAGATCGGATGGCGGAAGAATTTATTGTGAAACGTGGTGGACGTCCGGCTTTTAAAGGCTACATGGGATTTCCAGCCTCGTTATGCATTTCAATCGATGATGTTGTAGTTCATGGCATCCCGGGAAAAGAAAAGCTACTGGATGGTCAGGTAGTCGGTATTGATTGTGGTGTGGAAAAAAATGGTTATTATGGTGATTCTGCCCGCACTTTTGCGGTAGGTGAGATTTCATCAAAAAAAAGAAAATTAATGGATGTGACCAAAGCAGCACTGATGCTGGGCATCCAACAGGCTATTCCCGGAAATTATGTGTCAGATATTGGTCATGCAATTCAGACTCATGTGGAATCTTTTGGATATTCGGTTGTACGTGAGTTAGTGGGACATGGCGTAGGCACAGAATTGCACGAAGAACCACAAATCCCAAATTTTGGACAACCGAAACAAGGGTATCGATTAAGAGCCGGAATGTGTCTGGCAATTGAACCGATGATTAATCAGGGTAGCAAAGAGGTGTATACCGAAAACGATGGTTGGACTGTCAGAACAATGGATGGCCAGGTATCAGCACATTTCGAGCATACGATTTCAATCACTGAAAACAGTGCCCAAATTCTTAGCTGGGGAAAGAGCTGATCTATGGCAAAAGAACAACCAATCACCGTTGATGGTGTTATTAAAGAAACATTACCTAATGCAATGTTTCGCGTTGAAATTGATATAGCAGGCAAAACGCATGAAGTACTTGCTCATGTCAGTGGAAAAATGCGCATGCATTTCATAAAGATTTTACCCGGTGATATTGTAACACTGGAGATTTCGCCTTACGACCTGAGTCGAGGCAGAATCACATATCGTAAGAAATAGAGGAAAAATGAAAGTTCGCCCATCGGTAAAAAAAATGTGCGCTAAATGCAAAATCATCAAAAGACACGGAAAAGTGTTGGTGATTTGTTCAAACCCAAAACACAAACAGAGACAGGGATAGGAGTTAGTAGTGGCGCGTTTAGTAGGTGTTGATATTCCCCGAGATAAAAAATTGGCTTATTCCCTCCGTTACATTTATGGTATCGGATTAACCACAGCTCTCGCTACCTGTAAGGAAGCCGGGATTGATCCGGAAATACGGGTAAAAGAATTAAATGAAGAACAAGTTGCTGCAATTCGCGATGCAATCAACAAGTTGGATCTAAAAGTAGAAGGTGAGTTGCGGGCATTTGTGGCAATGAATATAAAAAGATTGAAAGACATTGGCAGTTATCGCGGCCTGCGGCATCGACGTGGAATGCCCGTACACGGCCAGCGTACAAAAACCAATGCTCGCACCCGCAAGGGCCGTAAACGCACGGTCGGATTGGGTAAGAAAGGGTAGATAATTGGCTAAAGAGATTAAAAGAAAAAAGAAAAAGAAGGGTTCGGTAGAACCAGTCGGCATTGCGCATATCAAAGCGTCATATAATAACACTCATATTTCATTGACCGATCGTTACGGGAACGTAATTACCTGGGCTACAGCTGGTACTTCTGGCTTTAAAGGATCCCGTAAGAATACTGCCTACGCCGCTTCTCAAGCTGCTGCAAATGCAGCTAAAAATGCCATGACTATGGGATTAAAATCGGTGGAAGTCCGTGTAAAAGGAGCTGGAGCCGGCCGAGAATCAGCAATTCGCACCCTGGCGGTTACCGGACTTGAAATAACCTTAATTCGTGATGTAACCCCATTGCCCCACAATGGCTGCAGACCTCCAAAAAGACGTAGAGTATAAATAGGATAAGATAATTATGGCACGGTATCGAGACTCAGTATGCAAACTTTGCCGAAGAGAAGGTGAAAAACTTTTCTTGAAGGGTAACCGGTGTTTGTCAACAAAGTGTTCATTTGAACGTAAATCTTACGTTCCCGGACAGCACGGACAAACCAGAAGACGCCGGATATCCAACTATGGTTTGCAGTTGAGAGAAAAACAAAAGATTAAACGTCTGTATGGAGTATTGGAAAAACAATTCCGAAATTATTTTAAAAACGCTGATAAGATGAAGGGTGAAACTGGTACAAATTTAATGCAGTTTCTGGAGCGTCGCCTGGATAATGTAGTCTTTCGCCTAGGCTTTGCCCCTTCTCATGCAGCAGCAAGACAACTTGTAACACACCGCCACTTTCTGGTAAATGGTAGAATAGTGAATATTCCTTCATTTCTGGTTACGCCTGGTGACGTAATTCAGGTCAGAGATGGTAGTCGTAAAATGGAAATATTTTCAGATTCAATTCGCCGCATCAAAGGTGATTTGGACTTACCATGGTTGGAGATTGAAAAGGCCAAAATGAAGGGTACATTCATCGCAGTTCCGGAACGTGATCAGATGAATATTGAAGTTAATGAACGATTAGTGGTTGAGTTGTACTCCAAGTAATCAAGAATAATAATAGAGCAGGATACTTTATTTATGACCACAGATTCAAATTTGAAAATAACGGTTGTTGAGCAAGAACAATCAGATAATTACGGAAAATTTATCATTCAACCGCTGGAACGCGGCTATGGAGTTACTCTTGGAAATGCCTTGCGACGTGTTTTATTAACAAGCGTACCAGGAGCAGCAATTACCTCTCTTAAAATGGAAGGTATATTACACGAATTTTCCACTGTACCCGGTATTAAGGAAGATGTAGCCGACGTTATTATGAACCTTAAAGGCGTTCGCTTCAAATTAACCGATGAAGTCCCAGATAAGGTGGATGTTGTTTTGGAAGGCACCGGTGTATTTACTGCTGCCGATATTCAGAAAGTCAGCGATGAATTTGAAATTCTGAATCCGGACCATTATATTACCGACTTTAATCTGAAAGATAAAGTTGAGATCGAATTCAAAATTGGAATCGGAAAAGGCTATGTTCCATCGGAAGCTAATGAAGTCGCCAATGCTCCAATTGGAACGATTTCTATCGATAGTATTTTCAATCCGGTTAACAAAGTGACATTTGATGTTCAGCCGGTTCCTGGTGCAAAAGATCCCATTGAAATGCTGACAATCGAAATTAATACCGATGGTTCAATTCTGGCGCGTGATGTTTTGAGTTATTCATCGAAAGTGCTTATTGATCATTTTAAAATCATTGAAAGTATCAGTAAGCCCAAAGTGCTGGAAGTGACTGAAGGAGTCAGTGAAGAAGTACTGCGAATCAGAAGTTTACTGAATTCAACAATTGATGAAATGGAATTATCAGTACGTAGCTATAATTGTCTTCAAGCTGCTGGAATCAAATATATTTACGAATTAGTAGATAAAGAAGAAAATGCTATGCTGAAGTATAAAAACTTTGGTCGCAAATCACTAACAGAGCTGGTTGAAAAACTAGATGAGATGGGCTTGCATTTTGGAATGGATGTTGATAAATATTTAATTGATGAATCTGCGTAGGGAATTATGAGGCACAAAAAATCAGGACGTAAACTGGGACGAACTGCCGCGCATCGGAAAGCAATGTTGTCGAATATGGCAGCGGCGTTAATTACCTACAAGAAAATTAAGACTACTGATCCGCGGGCGAAAGAACTGCGTCGCTATATCGAGCCGTTGATAACCTTTGCGAAGCGCGGTGATATGCATGCTCGTCGTCAAGTACTGAAAAAACTGCATCACAAGAATATTGTCAATACATTATTCAGTGAAATAGCACCGGTCTATGCCAATCGTAATGGTGGCTATACTCGCATTATCAAACTCGGTTTCCGTGATAATGATCGTGCACCCATATCATTAATCGAATTAGTTGATATTGTGGGTACGGAATCAACCGGAGAGGATAAGAAATCCAAGAAAGACAGCGACAAGGCACCTGAACCCAAGGAGAAAAAAGCTAGCTGATCTGAATTCGCAATCATGATATCAAAGAAAAATATTGTCAGGGCAACAATTATAGTTGCCCTTTTGTTTAATTTAAGTCCGATTTTTTCACAACAAGCTGAGCCGTTTTTCAACGAACGCTGCCTCTGGGTGGTGCGTAGCAACATCGTATCAACTCAGGTAATTGACGAAGTATTACGCTTTGCTCGTATGAATAATTTCAATAATCTGATCGTGCAGGTGCGGGGTCGTGGTGATGCCTATTATACTACGGATATGGTTGCCCGGGGAACTATGATTCGCAATCGTTCTTTTGATCCGCTGGCTTATATAATTAAAAAAGGTCATGAGCAGGGAATAAAAATCCATGCCTGGGTCAATGTATTCCTGCTTTGGTCCGATACTTCTGTTCCCTATGATAGAAGCCATTTACTGTATCGCCACAATGATTGGTTGGATATCCCGGAGGCCGGACGATTGCGTGCCGGTGAATTAGTGCAGAATATGGAACGCTATCGTGAAGGACACGAAGGCTTGTATTTATCACCCGGACATCCGGATGTACCACCCTATCTGGTAAAAATATTCCGGGAAATCGTCACCAAATATGATATTGACGGACTGCACCTTGATTATATTCGCTATCAGGATTCGGACTTTGGCCGTAATCCGGTTGCACGACAAATTTATGAACGAAATAATGGCGAAGATCCGCTGGTACTCATGACATCGCGGGGGCGTTGGATCGGCAATGATAAGCAATATATCAGCCGTTTGCGAAAATGGAGCGATTATCGTCGAATTCTGGTGACCGACCTGGTTAAACAAATCCATTTGATGGTCGAAGAAGTCCGACCTGATTGTATTTTATCAGCAGCGGTAAAACCGAATTTGTATCAAGCACGAGATCAATTTTTTCAAGAATGGGATGTCTGGCTGGCAGCCGGTTACCTGGATTGGGCTATCCCGATGAATTATTCGCCCAAGCTTGGTAATTTTGCTGATAATATTGACATTATTTATGATAACCTACCCGCTAAATATCGCAACCGGATAATAATGGGACTGGCTACTTATAACCAGCGATCAACAGAAGTAGTAGATAAATTGAAGTATACAAAGATCACCCGATTTCCCGGTGTTTGTCTGTTTTCCTATAATACCTTCAGCCAGAACCCCGGCTACATCACCCCCATTCATATAGAAATAAATAAATAATCTATTTTTGTCGGGTTCTATAGCAACCCTAATTTTTTCATTGTTATATTTCATTTTGCAATGGATTGAATTTATTAACTAAAGCAGGGCTATCAGCAGAATGCGGTTAAAGCTTGTTAATATTAAAGAGATCGCCACTTATGATCCGGATAGTGATTCTATCAGCCGTATCGAAAAACAGGATATACTCATCACCGATGACAAGATTTCGGCCATAGGCAGTAATCTTGGCCAAGCGGATACGGAAATCGATTGCCAGAACTGTTTGGTTACTCCAGGGTTTGTTGATCCCCATACTCATCCGGTTTTCTGGCAGGGACGGGAAATCGAATTTGCCAGGCGAATCGCCGGGGCGACTTATCAGGAAATTGCCGCTGAGGGTGGTGGGATACGTTCGAGCATTGCTGGTGTCAGAAAAGCCGATTACAGCGAGTTGAAGCAGGCCGTTAAGAATCGATTGGATCGTTTCCTGCACCTTGGTACAACTACCATTGAAGCGAAAAGTGGTTATGGTCTCAGTACCGAATCTGAGCTAAAATCGCTTAGAATACTGGATGAATTGAATAAAGAACATTCAATTGATATAATTCCCACATTCATGGGTGCCCATGCTTTTCCGGCTGAATATGCCGACGATCCCAATCAATATGTTGATTTACTCTGTGAAGAAATGATTCCGGCTGTTGCGCGGCAGGGGATTGCCCGCTACTGCGATGTGTTTTGTGAAAATGGTTATTATTCAGTAGCTCAAAGTCGCCGGGTTCTTGAAGCTGGAAGTAGGGCCGGATTAATTCCCCGATTGCATGCTGATGAATTTGAAGATTCCGGTGCCGCCGAACTGGCCGCTGAAATGAAAGCAGTTTCCGCCGATCATTTAATGGCCGTGAGTGATGAAGGGATGAATGCTATGTCCAAAGCAGGCGTAATCGCAACTCTGTTGCCTGGTACGACATTCTTCTTGGGACAGAATAATTATGCCCCTGCCCGGGAGCTGATAGATCGTGGAATACTAATCGCCCTGGCCACCGATTTTAATCCGGGTAGTTGCCATATTCAATCAATGCCATTTATTATTTCATTGGCTTGTTTACAGCTTAAAATGACTATTGAAGAAGCCTTCACTGCCGCCACTTACAATTCAGCTCGGGCAATCGGGATGGAAGCAAAAATTGGTAGTCTGACAGTCGGAAAGCAAGCCGATGTCATTATTTGGGGTATTAAGAATCTAATGGAAATCCCATATAATGTTACTGATATTCCGATCAGAAATGTTATTAAAAGTGGCCAGCCTGTTTTTAGGCTTGACTGAGGGAGGATGGCACAGTAAACTCGTTGAACTGTTTGATAAGGATAATAATCAGACCATGAAAAAATCTACATTACATCTCATAATTCTGACCCTGCTTTTGGTCAGTGCACAGCCGCTGTTTGCCAATTATGCCTTTTATCGAACGGTTATGAATACCTGTAAGGCATATCGCGTGGATGTAAAGGAAAGTGAAATGACCTTTACCACCCAGGATGGCAATGAAGACCTGACCTTTAAAATGAACCTTAGCAGTTTGCGTAATAATTTTGATATGGTTATGTTAATTGGTTTCATATCTGCCGGTCAGGCGATCAAACATCAGAAAAAATTAGCCGAAAAGATGGAAAAAAGCGGACAATCATTTAAGGCTGAGATTCCTGTGCTAGTTGAAATAACAGTAATTGTTCCCATGGCCAATGAGAACATGATTGTAATGGCTTACGCCGATACCAATCTGGTTATTCAACTGGCGGAAGGTAAGATGAACTCTGGTGGATTTATGCGGCAAATCAAAGATTCAATACAAACACTTTAAGGAGGATACATGGATCCCTTTGGACTACAAACTACTCTTTTAAACTACGTGCGTGCATTAGGTTGGTCTATTGTCGCTGCAGTAGGATTCTCAATTGGTATAGGCTTGGCAATTAAAGTATTTGCCTGGTTATCAACCGATATCGACGAATGGGCTGAAATCAAAAAGGGTAACATAGGCGTATCCTTGATTTTTGTCGCACTTATCGTTATGGTAGGTATATTAGTTTTCAAGGTTATATAGTAAAAATCGACTATTGACGAAAAGGGCTCTTCGGAGCCCTTTTCTATTTGTACCCCGCCGAAACCGGGCTAATCATTTCCGATAATCCGATCCGGTCGATTAGTGTATCATAGGTGATTAATTTCACCTGTTTCTGCACTAACAATTTAGTAAAACTTGGGTCAGTTAATGCTTCCAATTCAGATTGACGGTGTTGACTCATCTGCTTTAGTCCGAATGTATTAAGATCAATTAAGGCCTGCATTTCAGGTGTATCTTTTCCAATGTGACAGACCAATAAATTTATTTGATCTGAATTAAGGTTAGCTATCAACCCTAATAAATGTGATTGTTTCTCCTCCACCGTATATTTGTACATACTTTCCAGATCGACTTCGCCGAAATAACGGGAAATACCAAGATTGTATTCCTGGGTCAGTTGCTCAACAATTTTGCGATGTTCCGGTTTGTCAACCGCCGTACTCATGTGATAATCTACGTATTTGATGTTCAATCCGGTGGAAATTGCCCGTTCAATCTGAGCCCGTAATTCTTTTTCAATATCTTCAACAGTTGGATTATTGGCATGGAAAGTCGCCCGTGAGGGAAAAAAATATCCGCAAGAGTCTACCAGACTGGGTACGGCTTTCATACCGAGTACCGGTCCCCAGCGATAGTTTTTCCATTCGGCATTCAGGGTCAGGTGGATGCCAACCGCAACCTGGGGATTATCCTTCAGCATTTCAACTGCCTCCTGGTACCAGGGACAGGTGAACATAACCGAGGCGGAAAAGGGTATGTTGGTTTGAATCATCTCCGCTAAGGCTAAATTAGCTGAATGTGACATTCCAATGTCATCACAGCGGATCAACAGTTCGGGCTTACCATCTTGACCGGCCGCGTAAATAGATAATGATATAATAAATAACAGGGCTTGAATTAGCGGTTTTTTCATTTTTATCTGCTCCAGAATGTTGAAATTCGAATTGATCTCTCCGGTTGTCATTTACTTCTTTCTATTTCAGGTAAATGCAGCGATGAACTGATAGGCACACAGCTCAGTAGTTACCCGCGGCCTTAATTTCCTCATATCCTCCGGCATTGGTAACATTGGTGTATCCCAAATTCAGTAAAGTGGTCTTGGCTTTTTCAGACCGTCCGCCCCGGCGGCAGTACACCATTATCTCTTGAGATTTGCAACAGGTCACGCCTGTAATTTGCTGGTCAATTATATCATAGGGAATATTCAGAGCATCTTTCAAATGACCGCTTTCAAATTCTGCTGCGGTTCGCACATCGATAATTATTGTATGATGACCATTCTTGTCCGCCAATAATGGACAATTGCCAATGATCGCGCAGGAATTCAGCGCCAATAAAATGACTATCAATAGAATGGACCTACTATAAAAAAGTGTACAAGGAGTTAAGCAACTTTTTAACTTGAAATA
>CAZIJQ010000026.1:0-33781 GCA_964539785.1 uncultured bacterium
TCGACAATCAAAAACCGTGGTTCTAAAACCGCCTAACCCCCACTGCACCGGACGGAGGAGAATGATCCACCTGCGTCCCGAAATATCGGGATCTTCGGTGGACAGGCGAATTATGAATGGATAACTCGTACCAGCAAGAATAGGATAAATTATTATGGAGCAACTTCGTGATTTGTATAATCAAGCTGACGATAGAATTACATATTTCATGGGGCGGTATGGGATTCTGTTTTTAAGAGTCAGCTTGGGTATTATATTTTTCTGGTTTGGTTTTCTTAAGTTTTTTCCCGGGTTAAGTCCGGCCGATCAAATTGCTACGAAAACAATCACAGTATTGACTTTTGGTTTTGTCGAACCGAACATATCAATAATTATTTTGGCAAGTTGGGAAACCTTGATTGGTCTGGGGTTGATAACCGGTAAGCTCCTGCGGGTTACATTGTTTCTGCTATTTACTCAAATGCTGGGAACACTGACGCCACTATTATTATTTCCGGCCGAAACATTTACACAATTCCCGTATGCACCGACATTGGAAGGACAGTACATTATCAAAAATCTAGTGCTGATAAGTGCCGGTTTGGTTGTTGGGGCAACGGTTCACGGTGGGCGTATTATTGAAGACAAAGACCAGAAGCTTTGAAACATATTAATTGTTATTAGGCAATAATCTTATTACTCTATGGAGAAATGATTAATGAATTTAAAGAAATTATTATTAGCAACTTTAGCTGGTGGATTTGGAATGTGGGTCATTGCTGGTATCTGGCACAATTTAATAATGGCAAATTTATATGAAAGCGTTCATGCAACACATGATGGGCTAGGTCTTTTACTGGTAGCATATTTTGTACTGGCGTTGCTTATGGCTTTTATGTATCCACTTGGGTTCAAAGGAGGAAAGTCAGTTTCGGAAGGTTTAAGATTTGGTATCATCATTGGTATTTTGTGGGTGTTCCCCCATGGCCTTGCCATGGCTGGCGCACATGGTGATTCGATTTTATATGTTTCCAAAAACGCCGCCTGGCATATGGTTGAGCAGGGAATCGGTGGAATTATTATTGGTCTAGTCTACGGGAAGCTCCAATAAACAGGGGCAAGAATTGAAATTTAATAGACGGAGTTTGCTGGCAATCATTTTCAGCGGAATATTATTCGCTCAACAATTTTCCGGACTTGATTATGTTATCAATAATGCGATCAGCAACCAGATATTCCCTGGTGCTACCGTCATCGTTGGCAATGACTCAAGCATTTTATATCATGAGGCTTACGGAAGATTTACCTATAATGCGAGTTCAGCGCTGGTTGACACCAATTCTATCTTTGACCAGGCCTCCTGCACAAAAGTTTTTGCCACTACTTCCTGCATAATGAAGCTGGTAGATTCCGGTCTGGTTGACATCAACGAATACGTTGCCACCTATCTTCCTGATTTCGCCCAGAATGGCAAAGCTAACGTCAGAATCAAGAATCTATTGCTGCACAATAGCGGACTTGCAGCCTATTATTCCCCTTCCTCCAATCAGACTCCCGAACAAATAATTCAAGCAATTTTCGGGATGGGTCTGGTAAATCCAATTGGCACCTATTTATACAGTTGTCTGAATTTTGTGACTTTAATGAAAGTTGTCGACGCCGTTACTGGCGAACCAATGTACCAATTTTTCGAAAATCATTTTACCACTCCGTTGGGAATGGAACGAACCATGTTTGCTCCACCCGATTCTCTGCATTCCAGTTGCCTGCCGACCGCTCCCGGTTTACAGGGTGTGGTTCACGATCCGCTGGCGCGAGGCCTGCTTGGCTATTCCGGTAATGCCGGTTTATTTGCGACTACTGGCGATCTGGCACGGATCTGCCAGTTATTGCTGAACGAAGGTAATTACGGAGGAATTCAGTATCTCAGTGCATCAATTGTAAATCAATTTACCGTCCGCTATGATCCCAACGGCAGTACCCGGGCACTGGGCTGGGGCACCAATGCTTCCGGATCTACGTCGGCCGGATCGCTGTTTTCTCTGGAATCTTTTGGACATACTGGCTATACCGGAACCTCGGTCTGGATTGATCCGGTGAATAATCTATTTGTCGTTTTCCTGACCAATCGGGTCTATCCCGATGACACTGCCGCTGTAACATCCACCAGAAAACTGGTGCACGATGCTGCAGTACGCGCTGTGGCAGGCATTCCCCCGCAGCCGATATTAAAATCAATCCAGCGTGATGTGAATGACAACTTATATTTTAACTGGAGTTCGAATATCATTATGGGACCAGTTGATTCTACCGAAATCTGGATCGATACCGGCAACGGGTTCGAATTATATGGATATAGCGAAATCGGCACTACCAATCTTTCACTGCCAATAAATTTGTACCCTGCTGATTCCCTGATTCAGATAAAACTGCGCAATATCTACATTGATCAGGTCAGCGCCTGGTCTGACACCTATCCCTGCCGGGGCATTGTGAGCCAGGCTCTAATCGTCGATGGTTATGATCGGATTGGCAGCTGGGGACAACCCTACCATCATTTTGCAACCGTACACGCGGAGGCCTTTCCCGATACAATAAATTTTGCCACCTGTGATAATGATGCTATAATCGCTGGCACAATCAATCTCAACGATTTTGCTTATGTGTTATGGATTAGCGCCGATGAAAGCACTGCTGATGAAACTTTCAATTCAACTGAACAAGGTTTATTGATCGATTATCTGAAACAGGGTGGAAAATTATTTATCAGTGGATCTGAAATAGGCTGGGATCTGGGACGTTCGACCAGCACTTCTGCAGATCGTCTGTTTTATAATTCCTACCTTAAAGCCAGCTATGCCGGAGACGATGCCGGTAACTATTCCGTCAGTGGAGTCAGTGGTTCGCCTTTTGATGGTATTTCTTTCCAGTATGGTACATCCAGCGCCCTATATCCAGAGGATTATCCAGATTACATCAGCGCCGTTAATGGGGGCTCTGTTTGTCTAAAATACGGGAATGCCCGTAATGCCGGAGTCGCTTTCGAAGGTCTCTTCAATAATGGCAGCGAAGCTGGTAAACTGGTTTATTTGGGCTTCCCCTTTGAAACAATAATTGGAACCGTGACCCGCAAGAATGTAATGGAACGGGTATTCGACTTTTTTCAACAGGTGACGGTTGCAGTCTCAGACAATAGATCCAACTTTCAGCCAGGTGAGTTTTCCCTGAGTCAGAATTTTCCCAATCCATTTAATCCAATTACAACAATAGAGTATCAAATCCCGATTACAAGTAATGTTGATATAAGGATATTCAATATCTTAGGCGAAGAACTTGTGAATCTTGTATCCCGGAAGCAATTACCCGGATTATATCAGATCAATTGGGACGCCACCGCCTACGCCAGTGGAATGTATTTTTATATTTTAACTACTGATACAGGTGTATTAATTAAGAAGAAGATGGTTGTATTAAAATAATTCAGACACCAGCTAAACCCAATTCAACCGCTTTTTTGGCTAAGGCATCGATCACGAATTGAATATGCTCAACCCGGTCGACCCCAAGTTCTTCAATTCCGTTATTCACGTCCTCCCTGCTGACTTTTGCGGCAAAACCCTTATCTTTCAGTTTCTTAGTCACCGATTTGACTTTTACATCCAGGATTGATTTCGAAGGCCGCACATAGGTAACGGCAAAGATAAATCCGGATAGCTCATCACAAGAGAACAGGGCTTTAGCCAGTAGACTTTCCCGCGCAACCCCAGTATAGTCGGCATGCCCCATGATGGCAGCCAGCATTTCCGGCGGGTAACCTTTTTGCCGTAATATTTCATTACCTTTGCTGGGATGGTCTTCGGCAGTGGGATACCGTTCATAATCAAAATCGTGCAGCAGCCCGGTGATACCCCATAATTCTTCATCCGCACTATATTTCCGGGCCAATTGACGCATGACCTGTTCTACGGCCAAACCATGTTTGCGCAATGACTCCGATTTGGTGTACTCAAAAAACAAATTTAAAGCTTCTTCACGGTTAGGAAGGTCAGCCATAATTCCTCCAAATATTTCGCCCCCATCGGATATAATCATCCAGATGAGGGCGATGTTTACTAATTAGATTGGTACCAACTGAGCGTGATCAGACTCCCATTACTTCCAATACGGTACGAATTACGGCACCGGTGGCAGTATTCTTGATAGTATAGGGGATATCCTCATCAGTCCAGGCCGAACCGGCAATATCAAAATGCACCCAGGGGATCCCTTCACCGACAAATTCCTTCAGGAATGCTGCTGCGGTAATGGTTCCGGCCTGGCGGGGTTTGCCCATATTTTTCACATCGGCGATTTTGGATTTGACATGCTCACAGTACTCATCCCATAACGGCAATTCCCAGAATTTTTCGCCGGTTATACGGGAAGCCTGTTTTACCCGCTCCAGCAATTCTTCGTCAGTTCCTAGAATGCCGGTGGCAATATGCCCGAGTGTAATCACGACAGCACCGGTTAAGGTGGCGAAATCAAAAATGAATTCCGGGTCAGAGTGCTTACTAACATAAGAAAGAGCATCAGCCAGAATAATCCGGCCTTCGGCGTCGGTGTTAAGTACTTCGATAGTTTTGCCATTATAAGCCGTTAAGATATCACCGGGTTTATAAGCTTTACCACCACTCATATTCTCGGTAGCGGAAATCGCGGCCACAACATTCATTTTGGGCTTCAATGCGGCAATGGCTTTCATGGCTCCTAATACTACTGCAGAGCCACACATATCATATTTCATCTCATCCATTTTTGCCGCTGGTTTTATTGAAATACCACCGCTATCAAACGTGAGCCCTTTGCCAACCAATGCAATCGGTTTTTCTGCGCCGCCGCCATTGTATTCCAATAGAATAAATTTCGGTGGTTCGTCAGTTCCCAATGCTACACCGGCTAAAGCCCCCATACCAATCTTGGTAAATTCCTCACGGTCCAGTACGGTCAGCTTCATATTGCCTTCTTTGGCAATTTCCGCTGCTGTATTGGCCAGGTAAGTTGGTGTTGCCACATTACCGGGATGATTACCAAGGTTACGAGCCAGACAAACAGCGTCGGCAATTTTACTGCCTTTAGCAATTCCATCGTCGCTTGCATTCAGTGCAATCGCACTGGTTAATTCAAAATCGTCTTCATCCGGTTTTTTGTAATCCAGGAACTGATAACTACCCAGCACCACGCCTTCAGCCAGCGCCTGACTGGCAGCTTCCAGATCGTCCAGTTTATCAAAACCAAATACTTCCAGAGCCAGTTTACCATATTTTTTACTCATGGCCTGCTTCACAACTATTGCGGCTGCACGTCGCACAATTTCAGGCTCAAATTTTGCAGTTTTTCCTAATCCAATTACAAGTACTTTGAAATCTGATCCATAAAAAATGGTGGTCTCTTTGACCTTTCCCTTAATATCCCCATTTTTAATAGCGGCAGAAATTTGTCCGCCAACTTTAGAATCTAATTCCAACCCAAGTTCAGTTAATTTCGGTTCATCAAAAACACCAATCGCAATCAGATCAAATGAAAGATCCTGCCATGATTTAGCGCTGGTAATTACATGATTGAGGTGAGACATGATTTCTCCTATATAAGGTTCATAAATTCAATTTTGACATTTTAAAAAGTTCATGAAGTTAGATTGTTCATATCCATATTCTCAACAGCTATTCCAGAATAACCTTGCAATAATATAGATATGATTCTATATTCTGTACGCCTTTTGTACACCTCTATTAAAATGTTAAAGGAAAAACTATGGAGCACGCCCACTTCTCCTCTATAAATGTCGAAAATACTATCTATCCCATGATGTTTGAAGATTTATACTGTGAACACTGCAACCAGTTATGGAGCTCATGCTATGATGATTACGCCGGTATGCAGGATATTGATTTCATTATTTGCACCTGCGGGGAACAGGTTTGTCAAGTAGGTGAATTAAAACAGAACTAGCTCATCCCCAGTTTGATTTATAGAGACTTAGTCTCCCACAATCCACAACTGTTTACCTATAAAAAAAAGGGGCTTCGAATGAAGCCCCTTTTTAGATTGGCAAGTTTAAGCTGGTAAGCTTATTTACGCCCCACTACCAGAGCTTCTACAATGGTTGGGTCAGCCAGGGTTGAGATGTCGCCTAACTTGTCGATTTCGCCTTCGGAAATTTTGCGCAGAATCCGGCGCATGATTTTTCCGGAACGGGTTTTCGGTAAAGCCGGGGTGAACTGGATTTTATCAGGTGAGGCATGGGGACCAATCTCCACACGTACAGTTTTGATAATATCCTTCTCAATTTCCGGAGTTGGTTCGACACCACTCATCAGGGTCACATAGGCATAAATACCTTGACCCTTGATGTCATGGGGGAAACCAACAACTGCGGCTTCAGCCACATCGGTGGCTTTTCCGATGGCGCCTTCAACTTCGGCAGTTCCAATCCTGTGACCAGAGATGTTTAATACATCATCCACACGACCAGTAATCCAGTAATAGCCATCCTGATCACGGCGAGCGCCGTCACCAGTAAGGTAATAACCGGGGTATAAGGCGAAGTAGGTTTGGACAAAACGCGGGTGATCGCCGTAAAGGGTCCGCATTATACCTGGCCAACTGGATTTAATTGCCAGTAAACCAGAGACACTGTTACCTTCAATTTCTTTACCGTCGTCAGTCAACAGAACAGGCTGGACACCAAAGAATGGCAGGGTTGCTGAACCGGGCTTTGTTGGAGTTGCTCCCGGTAAGGGAGTAATCAGAATACCACCGGTTTCAGTCTGCCACCAGGTATCGACAATGGGGCAATTTCCTTTTCCAACGATATTGTAATACCAGTTCCATTCCGGTTCTTTGATTGGCTCACCAACGGTTCCCAACAAGCGAAGAGTTGACAGATCACGCGTGGTGACCCAGTCATTACCTTCTCTCATCAGGGCGCGTAAGGCTGTGGGTGCTGTGTAGAAAATGTTGATTTTATGTTTGTCAACAATATCCCAGAAGCGACCGAAATCAGGATAATTCGGTACGCCTTCGAACATGACAGAAACGGCGCGGTTAGCCAGCGGTCCATATACAATGTAACTGTGACCGGTTACCCAGCCAATATCAGCCGTGCACCAATAAACGTCGCCTTCGTGATAGTCAAAGATCAATTCGTGGGTATATGATGTGTAGACCAAATAACCACCGGTGGTGTGCAATACACCCTTGGGTTTTCCGGTTGAGCCGGACGTGTACAGGATGAACAGTGGATCTTCGGCATCCATTTCTTCCGGTTTGCATTTGGGGGCAGCTTTGGCCATGCCATCGTGCCACCACAGATCGCGGCCTTCAACCATATTGACTTCTTCACCGGTCCGCTTGACAACAATTACATGCTCAATTGAAGGACATTCGCTAACAGCTTTATCAGCGTTAATTTTCATGGGGATATTTAATTTTTTCCCACGAACGCCGGTATCCTGTGTGATCAGAATCTTACAAGTGGAATCATTGATACGATCGCGAAGAGAATCGGAACTGAAAGCGCCAAATACAATCGAATGAACGGCACCGATGCGGGTGCAGGCCAGCATAGCAATCGACAGTTCCGGGATCATTTGCATATACAGGCAAACACGATCACCTTTTTCAACGCCAATGTCTTTCATGAAATTGGCAAATTTCTCTACTTCGGCCAATAATTCGGCGTAGGTGTATGTGCGAGATTCGGTGGGATCATTACCCTCCCAGATCAACGCCTTCTGGTTGCCATGCCCTGCTTCTACATGACGATCCAGACAATTGTAACTGACATTAAGTTTACCCCCAGAAAAATATTTGATATTCGCACCGACGAAATCAAATTCCTGGACTTTATCCCATTTTTTAAACCAGGTTAAGCGTTCGGCTATTTCAGCCCAGAACGCATCCGGATCAGCAACGGATTTTTCGTAAATCTCATGGTATTGATCCAGGTTTTTTATCCAGGCACGTTCGGAAGCCTCTTTGGTTGGCTTATATACCTTTTCAGACATGGTTATTATGCTCCTGTTTTCCTTTAGTGATGTTTAGTTTTGAATAAATATTCATGGAGCCCTGCCGGTAAACCCATGAGGCCCTCAATTTACGCCCTGTGAGGCGACATCCCGATCCTGGGATGAAATTGCGAATTCATCCATGTTTATAGTCGTAGTATTCTTCTTATCGGGATAAATTGTAATTCAATAATCTTAAAACCCTTTTAGGGTCACTAAAATGATTTAAAAGTTTACAAACAAACAATTATCCCAACAACATAATAAGGATAAGACACTCCTGTTTTAATTCCCCCCTGGATCCCTCTGAAAACGATTAATCAGGATCGTAGATATATTTCATGGCTCCCTCAACATTCAACACAATTGAGTCAACCTGCGAGTTACCTGAGTATACATTGATAGTATGCCTTCCAGCTTCCATTATCATCTTCATTTTTTCAGATTTCCAGCTTTGATCACTAACCTTAAATTCCAATCCCTTGATTCCACTTTTAAAAGAGACCGGATATAGCTGATTGAGACTAAAATCCATTTCAAGATGCTGTGCCTGATGTATATCGATTTGTTTGACGATAGGCGCATAGCCATCTACCTCAACTTCGATTGTATAGCTGCCAGGCATAAACATATGATTATTGATCGGTGTTGTCCCAATATTTTCTAAGTTTACCTTTATTTTTGCACCAGGCGGCGAACTTGTTATGGTAACCGGCACCTGTGCAATAATTACCGATAATATGCTAAATAGCAGAATGATTTTGCGGATAAAATTGCTCATTTTACTAAAATTATATCCTGTTCATCTAGCCAACCGTGCATGGTTTGCACAATGTTTTCGTTACTTGTTGGGACTTCCACAAAACCCTGGTAACGCCGACCTGCCACAGTTCGGACAATTACAATATCTCCCCGGGCCAGGAAAAACAATATATCCGCCCCATTCTCGGGCGAGGCACGGAAAGGTGCATGATCTTGAATAACCCTGTAAGCAACACCTTCACCCAAACCTTCTGAACTTACACCCAGGAAAATTTGATTATAACTCTGCTTTTCTTCATTGAAAACAACCGGGATAAGCCTATCCGGGTATTGATTGTTCGATGACACCAGTAAATTAAATACAGTTGCCGAGCCATAATCATTTTTTAATTCGAAACGGAAAAATCCGGTGCTGTCAGTATGAGCCGAACCATAGATACGGTTCTGGCTGCGAGCCATCAAATCGATCTGCGCGTTTTCAAATGCAAGACCAGAATTTCGAACCATAACGGTACCGGTTACTACAAATGGATTTTTCCTGATCAATACGGACGGTAGATTGATAATTGGAGACTCGCCAACCGAGAAAAATGATTCCACCGTTTTATAATCTTCACCTTGGGGAATTATTGTTATCAGATTTCCCAACGCTGTAGTGGCCAGAATATCCCGCGGCACCAGTAACCGGAATTGTTCATCAAAACCAAACTCACGTTCAATTAAAATTGTTGACAGATCCGCACGTGAACTAAGCTTGACTAAAATTGATTCGGGTTGGTCACCTTCGAATTGATGAGGAATTTCAATTCTAATACTTTCAAATTCGTATCTAAAAGAAACCCGTGGTTCACGGTCCAGTAATATGGGTGTTTTAATTTTGGGCGTTATCAAAGAGCATCCGCTAATTATCAACACCAAAAAAACTACCATTGTTTTCTTTACTGAATGGATCATCATTTGGACACTAAATTTATAATGGCAGGAGATATAATCCGCAAAACTATCTATTTCACCGAAAATTAATTATTAGATGCTATTCAAATATTTCGGGTTCAAAACCGAAATTCATTTATTTTGACAAATCAAATTGTTGCATCGCAATAAATAATAGATTGTCGGTAACTCATATAAAAAAAGCCCCGCAAAATTACCCTCGAGAAAAATTTTTTCCTCTGAAGAGCACGCCACTTCAGCGGGGCCTGCATCTGGATTTTATAGCTTGGAAATATTTAAGTCAATATTTTTCTTTTTAGTTATACCTTTTATTAAAGACTGGTATTGCATTTTGTGGCGCATCCACCGCTGGCACCTGAGCAACTCGATTTTTTCTTTCTTGAAAATATTGATTTTTTCTCAATTTCAAAACCAGCTAAGACAACCGCCTTTTTCATATCATCCATTGATACCTCATCAGCAGCATATTGGACTACAGCTTGTCCCGAAGCGTAATCAACTTCAACCTCGGTAATGCCATCCAGTTTTTTCAATTCAGTTGCAACTTTTACTTCGCAGTCCTGGCAGGTCATTCCTTTAACCTGTAATGTAGTTGATTTTGAATCTTTGGCCGGTAACAAGCTGGCGCCAACCAAAACAATCAGAATAACGGACAGTAATTTCAGTGTATGATTTCTCATTTCAGTCTCCATTTTTGAGTATTCGTTCAATCGCTTACTTTACGAGGAGACATTTTGTTCCAATAATTTTGCTTCTTCCCGCCCTTTATTTTCATCAACGAAATAAAATAATGTTCCACCAATCAGGAATAAAAGAACAATAGACCCGATGCCCCAGCGGGCGGCTGTTTGACCAACTACTTCAATCTCTTCCGGTGTTGTAGCACCGGGCAACAAAGCATTCCGGGCAATTAAACCAACTACACCAATCATAAGTGGACCTAGAATTGCCGCAAATTTACCCAGCATGTTGTAGAATCCGAAAAACTCACCGGCTTGGCTCTTGGGAATAATACGCATATAATAGGACCTGCTTAAAGCCTGTATCCCACCCTGAGAAGTAGCAATTAGTATTGCAAGAAAATAGAATTCCATCTTCTGCTTCATCATTACACCCCAAATGGTGATAAAGATATACATGCCGAGGGCAACATAGATGGCTTTACGTGTATCCCATTTTGTACCCAGCCAGCCAAAGAGCAAAGCAAAGGGAAAACCAACAAATTGAACAATAAGCAGTGCGATGATGAGATCAGCCGATTCAAAACCAAGTGACATGCCATAATCAACTGCCATCTTTATTATTGTATCTACGCCATCGATATAGAACCAGTAAGCCAATAAAAAGAGCATGATGGGTTTTAAATGACGAATCTTACGGAAAGTGATCAGGTATTGGTTAAGACCCTCCTTGAAACTCTGCCAAGTGAGACCGGTTTCGGTAAACTCACGTTCTTTTACCCAGCGAATTGTGAAAATCGTGAACAGCCCCCACCAGATACCAACAGTAATGAAGGAGACACGAATGCCCATGACGCCATCCGCTAAACCAAACAACTCCGGCTTTAAATACATGAGAACATTGACTAGGAAGAGGATTCCGCCACCAAGATAGCCCAAGGCAAACCCCAATGATGATACCCGGTCAGCTTCACTATCATCTGCCACACTTGGCAGGAGCGAATCGTAGAAGATATTCGCGCCGGCAAAACCTATATTTCCCATGACATAAACAAAGATTGCCATACCCCAGTCACCCTGGTTAACCAGGTATAATGCTGCCGTACTCAGAACACCAAGATAGGCAAAAAAGATCAAGAACGCTTTCTTGGTGTTGGCCTTATCGGTGATCGATCCCAGAATAGGCGCGATGAGCGCAATAAAGAGACTGGCAAGGGAGTTGGCCAGACCCAACTGAGCGGTACTGGTATTGACGTCGGCACCGGCGCTCCAGTAACCTTTAAAAAACAGTGGGACAAAACCAGCCATTACAGTTGTCGCAAAGGCCGAGTTAGCCCAATCGTATAAGGCCCAGCCCCAAATTGCTTTCTTTGCTTTACTCATGATACCTTCCTTTTCCAACGGTTTACGGGTCCCCAAACCCGGCTAAACTAAACAATTCTCAGGAATATTTTTAGATTATTTTCAGTCCCTACCAGGCTTGAAAATAAGTTGTCACTGCCGCGGTTACTGCGAAATCAGAGAAACTATGTCTGGTTAAAATTGGACGAGCTACCCCAATTACAAATTCAAATGGTACCGGACCAATTTTTTTCAATGGATGAAGATTTCTGAATATTATTTTCAACGAAGGTGTGACCTGGAGAATCCGCGTGTCGAAAACGATGTCATCTTCATAGCGCCGATATTGCATATACTCGGCCCACTCTCCACTGACCGAATAAAACTTATCCCGGGCCTTAAAATAAAAAGAGAATGATGGACAAATCCATAATCGGGCTGGTAAAAGTTCAAAATTTCCACTGATTTTACCCTGCCATTCCCAACCGGGCCAGTATCCAAACTCAGTACCGAACTGTGCTATTATGCTATCAGGGTGTGTGAGATTAGTACCAAGCATGGAAACCGGGAAATTCATAAACTCACGAGTTTTTATTCCAATGCCAGTCTGCCAGTTAATGCTCACCATTCGCCCGGCGATATTCCGGTAAAATTCTCCAAAGAATGCCAACGACCATTTGGTGACTCCAGCACCGATTGACAGATTGGAAAACTGTTGCGGCCGATTATTACTGTCGTAGTTGTTGCCGGTAAATTGGCTGAGTTTTTTCCCCAGTGGCAATTGCATTCCAAATTGAGCATATACGGAATAAAAACTTTGGCGAGACCATACCGGCTTGCCTGCCAGCAGGAAGGTTAGTTTAAATGATATATCACCCAACCCGGCTGTAGATCGATATTCCGGCAGATACCATTCCAGCAACTCGTCCATTGTTATGGCGCTGTCTTCGCTGGCGCTAAATGGATTGTAACGGGTACCAAAGAAAGCATTTGCCAGTGGATCATTTCCGCCCGCTAAAACCTGATTAACAGAATTTATCCCATCGTCAGAATATATGCGATCTTTTATCGTCAGCAGCATGGAAAGGGTGTCCGGGTTCATTGGGAAAGCCTGAAAAAATTCAGCAAAGTCAGCGAACTGGACTCGGGCTGAATCATGATAAGCGACAAATTCGGCTAATCCCGGCACGGTTGAGCCCTCCCACAACCATTGCTGCTGCTCCTCAAGTTTTTTAATGTATGGTATTTCAGCCGAAAATGTAACCCGATTAGAAACGCCATAATCTAATTTGAATGTCTGCTGCTGGATGATACGAGAGTATTTTGTATTTTGGAGATACCCACCAATTATTACTGAACCGGGTCCGAAAAATATGGTTGATAAATCCGGTAAAGTATCTCCCCAAACTGCCGCAGAAGCAGAATTGTTAAACCCCCTGATCAGATCACCATAAATAGTGGTGCTGATCGTCAATGAGTCTAATTGATGTAAGTCATAATAGGCATCAGGATGAACGTGGTCGTAATATTGACGGCCGTAATCTTTGAGATAGAAAAATTGCGGTCCTACCCCCGAATAATCTTTATGTCCAACCCATTTACCGGAACTGGCGGAACCGGCTAGTGTCACCCGCCAGGCATTATTCGGTAAGGTGAAGTAAGTCTGACAATTAATGGTACCTAATAAAGCCACGAATATCGCAAACGTTGAAAATTTTGAGATCATTGCTCAGTACAATAAAAATCGCTGGCGAAACTCGGCAAATCGGATAATGTCATGTGCCCAGCGAGCCGGTAAGTATTCCGGTTTTTTCTTTTGTGCCACAAATGTCCGTAACAAATCATAGCCGATCAGCTTATCAATATAATCGCCGTTCCAATTGAACTGGTGGGGATGAAGCTGCTCGATCACTACGATAATTGAAGCTGCCGTTAATAGTGGATCGAATAAATCCCGGTCAGTAATGGTAAATTCCAATCCATTGCAGGTCTGTCCCGCATAAGCTGGTATCTCGGCGATCCGCTGGATTTTTTGCGGCGTGAAGCTTACAGCGCTGAATTTTACACCAGGTAGTTCCAATTGTTGAATGGTATTATATAAATATAGCCCGGCAATCCAGGGGGCACCAATTCGAAAATAAGGTTTGTCAGTACCTTTACCGACACTGAGATTGGTACCATCAACCAGAGCGGTCCCAATGTACATTATTATCGCATCAAGTGACTTCAGGTGCGGGGCCAGCACCACTGCAGGTAAGCCAGTTTCATCATACCACATTTTCCGTTCCCAGTTTACCATGGGAATAACGGTGAGATCTACCCGCGCCAGGTCTTTCACCCAGCCCATTTCATTGATCATCAAAGAATATTCTCCCACAGTCAAACCATGTCGGATGGGTACCAGATGGTAGCCAACGAATGATTGAAAGCTCGCCCGAACAACCGGTCCGTCCATTATATCACCGCGGACCGGATTCGGCCGGTCGAGTACAATCACTGGAATTTCGAGTAGACTGGCGGTTTCCATCATCTTGGTAATCGTGGTCATATAAGTAAAATAGCGAATTCCCGGGTCGGTAATATCAATTAGAATCAAATCAACATCGGTGAGAGACCATTTTGGCGGGATAACATATCGGCCAAACAGATTGATAATTTTCGCTCCCGTCACCGGATCCAGATCATCTTTACCACTGAGACGCACATCATCGTTCTGGCGACCAAACAATCCATATTCCGGTGTAAAGATAGTCTTGACTGTGATATCCCACTGACTGTTAATAAAATCCAGTAGATGTTCACCTTTGCGATTAATTGCCGATTGATTGCATAGTACTGCAATCCGCTTGCCCTGGAGAGGTTCGAAATCCATTTGTTGCAGAATATCCAAACCGGTGAGAACACCGGGATAAAATGACAGATCGGGCACGGGGTAAATTTTACTGTACTGGAATTCCTGACCGCAGACCACTGCTGCCAAACTCAGAAGCACAGGAATGATCATCTTTAAGTTTCTATATTTTTTCAGGATCGAGCTACCCACGGATTAAATTTAAGCCGGATCAATTAAATGGAGTAAGTAATATATTATTAGAATTGAGATATAAAACCTTGGGAAAGTTATACCTGCCCATCGCAATCCAAATAAAAACATTGCGCCTTTTCCTTCCTGTGTCATTCTGAAAGAGTGTAACGACTGAAGAATCTTATCCGCTGCAATAATTGAAATTCCCAATTTTTATTGGATGAGATTCTTCGTCACCCTGATAAATCAGGCTTTCTCAGAATGACAAACTGGTTGGTGATTATCGTTACAACGCTGGAGCGTTGTAACTAATACAAGGATGCCATCCCTGGTAGGGATTGCATCCTTATTACTTAAAGGACTTTCTTAAAAAAGGTATCAATTCGGTCCCAGAAACCGACTTCCCGATGGCAATCGGAATGGCCACGCTCCTGCTGCAACCACAGTTTTGTACGGTCCGGGTTGGACATTGAATACAGGTATTCCCCCTGCTCCACCGGCACCGTTTGATCCAAAACACCATGAATTAAAAGCAGGTGCGCCCTCAAAATGGAAATATTTTTCACTGGAGCAATTTCATCGAATTTGACTCCTATTCGAAACTCCATAAAGCGGAATAATAACCAGACCAGTGGAAAATATGGAACACGTCGCCGGGAAAATTCCAGTTTCATGACAGTGGCCGGATGGGCAAAGGCGCCAACGGTTACAGCAGCCTTGATGCGATCGTCATGGGCGGCTGCATAAATTGTTCCGGCGCCACCAATTGATAGACCCAATACGCCGATTTTTTGATCATCAACTTGCTTTTGATTAATGATAAAATCTATGGCTGATGAAATATCTTCGGCAAATTTCAGCATTGATGAAAATTTATCGGGATCGCTGCTGCCATGATGCCGAGCATCAAAAGCCAGCAGATTAAAACCTCGTTCGTGCATATTTCTGATGTACGGCAGCATCCGTTCGACGTTGCGAGACCAACCATGAACTAGAACTAATGTCGGTTGTCCAGCAGAGTCGATTCCCGGAATCCACCAACCATAAAGGGTTTTATTATTCAGGGTGGGAAACCGAACTTCTTCAAATTCAATCCCGAACTTCGCTGGTGTGGTTTGATGCCCAACCTGAGGTGCGCTGTAAATGCGCGACAATCCCACAATTATTAAAAGAATAATCCCACATATAACGCCGATCCATATTCCAATCATAGTTAAATCTCGCTTTGTATACTGGCTAAAATCTGCCGCGAATATAGATCAGTTGATTGTAAATGTAAACACTGATACCGCCCCAAAACAGCCATAACCACCCAGCACAGTATTTACTGCCTCATGGTAGGTTTGGGGTTTGATTGTCGTTGTACTGGTTTGATACTGAGCCAGGTTGGTTTCATAAGCATAAACTGCCAGCCCCATCGGTTCACCAATCAAATTTGATAAATTCACTTTAGCGATCAAAGTATCGCCGTTGCTGAGATAACGTTTAGTGATCGAATTGAAATCGGAAATAACAACAATATCATACATTTCGATTTCTGCCTGCCCTGCAATGGAAACTTGAAAAATATTATTTTCAATTAATATGGAACTTATATCCACAGCGGGAACGGCGGGTACTATAACCTCACCGGTAAGCTCTGGTAATCCCGGTGCATTAGCAATCAATTGATAATTGACCTGTTCAGCAGGTGAGAAATCAGGGTTTGCATAAATTTCACCGCGCAAACTATCAATGGTGAAAGTAAAAACCCAGATGGAGGAATCACTGGCAATAGTAACCGTGGCATTTTCAACCGTAACAATAAATTCCATAGTTGCTTCCTCAGTTTCCCAGGATCGCTCTACCCGGAAAAATGATGTGCCGGGAATACCATCGTTGCGTAGCACACCAATTATATTGAGACCGGGAATATAGTCGGACTGGATTATCTCAGTTGGCATGGGTCCCGGATCCTGCGGCAGATCACAACTAATCAGGGCAATGAGAATCAATATTAATATTTTCTTCATTTCTAACATCTCTAAAATTTTATGCTGTAGCCAGCGCTGACCATTGGGAAGTAGGCAATATCATAGCCGTAGTAACCATATTCGGGGATATAGATGTACATGTATGGATTACGCCGCAGGAACAGAAGATTTGATATTGACAGGGTGAAATACGATTCATCCGATCCGATATATTCCGCCAGATAATAACCGAATCCACTACGCAATTTTTTCTTCCAACCGATATCCAATTCCAATCGTGCCGGATAGCGATAATTATTTTTGACAGGTGTGTAAGGCTCCGGAAACACCCCAACTGTATTCGTCAACGGATCGTAAGTATAATGATTGTAGTTTCCAATTTCCCAGGTTCGTGGAAATCCGGAGCTGAATTTCACGGTTGAACTGGCGGTAATATCTTCAGTTAATTTATATAACAGAACTGCTTTCAGATTATGGGTCTGATCACCATCGTATAAAAACTCCTGACCGTTTTGAATGGTGGGATAACTGCGAGTAGAACGCGACCACGAATAACTGGTCCAACCGGAAAATCGGTTCCAATCGCCGCGGATCATCAATTCCGCGCCATGGGCCTGCCCCGATCCTTGCTCCAGAGCGGTACCATAAGAAAAAATCGAACTGGCGTTAGAATTATAATCAAATCGATACAACACCGGTAGATCTTTATAGTATGCTGTAACAGTATAATCCAGTTTATGGGATAGGCGACCTTCCATTCCAAGGATATAGTGAATGGATGTCAGAGGCTGCACGTTTCGCAGCGGAAAATAATAATCCAGATACTGACTGATCTCAACATCCTGGGTATTCATGGTGGTAATGAACTGGTGATAGCGGCCCCAAGCCGCTTTCAGTTTCGAATTCCCCAGTTTGATAGCCATGGACGCCCGCGGTTCGATCCGCCATTTGGAATCCCGGTGGAATCGCGCCTCCCTGAATCCCAGCTTGATCAGCGCCGGCCCCAATTCAACTTTGTCCTGAAAATAGAATGACAACAGTGCCGAATTGACATCAGTGATCGATGATTTATCACTGAAAATTCCCGCATCATTATAGAAATTATAATTGCTGTTCTCGATTCCCAATTTAAGGGTTTGATTCCGAAAACCCAGGTAAGTCAGATTAGCCTTGGCCGTGAAATCAGAAATACGATTGATGATTTTGGTATTGTATTTCAACACAACATCAATATCCTGAATCGAATCATAGGCGCTGAAGCTGAAAAAATTATTGTTTTCAACACTGAATCGTGAAAAATAAACATGTGATTCACCAACTAGACTGGGGGTTATTATCGTTCGGGTTTTGATCCCAGCCGCTAGATTGGTAGCATCAGATAAAAATCCGAAGCTGTAGTCTTTCATATAGGGTTGCGTGAAATAGATGCTGAATCGATGAAAATCATAATCCATATAGTCGCGGGCAAAGAAAGTGGATAACCGCATTTTTGTGTTTCCAATCGTATTCTGCCAGGCACCGTTAAAATCGCCCATATAATTCGGCATATTCATCAATACTCTGTTCAGTAGGGATGTCATTATCCGCCCTGACAGCATTGCCGTACCACCAATGGGGGCAGGAAATTCCACTGCTCCTTTAAAACCGGATGTAGATGGTTTGAATTCGCCTTTCACCTGGTCCTGGTGACCTTCCCGGGAGGAAATATACAGGATCGAAGAATTTCGCCCGCCGAACTCGGCATCGTAACCCCCCACCAACATTTCAATATTCTTGATGGCATAAGGATTAAATATCGCCTGCAAGCTGAGCATATGCTGAGGATTATAGATCGTCATGCCGTCCAGTTGAACCAGATTTTCGCCGGGATCACTACCCCTGACATAGTAAAGGGGTGAAATGGGATCAGATACTGTAGTGCTGGGCGAAAACTGAACCAGCCGGAAAACATCACGTCCCAGGGTTGGTACTTCCCGCAAAACAACCGGATCAACTTCAAAACTGGCAATATCCATATCGCGTTTAATAATCTTCCCGCGATTACCAGTAACTGTTACCGATTCACCTTTTATAGTGGCCGAAACCAGCTTTACCGTAGCGAGATAAATATCGTCGCCAGCAATTTCAACATCCATTTGCTGATTCTCATAGGCAATGTGGGAAAACCGGAGCTGATAACCGCCGGCTGGTATACCGGTTATGGTAAAAAATCCGTTCCTGTCCGTAGCTGCCCCTAAATCTATTCCTGTTACCATAATATTTACGCCAATTATGGTTTCTCCGGATTCCTGATCCGCAACATACCCGGAAACATTTGCGGCCTCCAGCAAGTGGACCGAAAACCAAAGGATCAGGATTAGTTTTTTCAAGGTAGATTTACCCCAACTGTCATCAGCAAACCTCCTTCAAATAGATCAACAAATTCCGGTAATGCATTTACCTGTAAATAAACACCGGCTCCAACATGTAATCCGCGCAGGTATCGCGGTCGGTACTCCACGTTACCTAGCAAGCCAGCATGAAACATGAAAATATTTTTCCAATGAATTGTATCAAAATATTCGGCCTGATAGCTATTGAAACCAAACCGAACTGTAATACCACTTCTTAAGATGATATTGTCATTTTTGCGAAAAAACCATTGCTGATCTAAGCCACGAGTACCAATTGATTCCATTTTTTTTGAGCGCCGGTAATATACTCCACGGACACCATTGATCCAGTCGCTCCGTTCATCTTTTGGAAACAATAATGTCAACCGGGCATCAATTATAAATCCATCTTTAAGAAAAATATAATCAATCCAGGGATTCAATTCCCGCCGATAGGGAAATCGGGTGATATTTATATCCTGCTCTGGGTCTGATAGACTAGCTTTCTGCTCAAACAGCAGCTTTTCCAGTAGATCGGAGTAAACCGTTTCCGGTTTTTTTTCTTTTGTTTTTTAACCGTGAAGTCCCATTGCCAATCCCGTATTATTTGACCACTGCTATCAACCAGATAAGAATACCCATTCAGTTTATTACCTTTACTAAACAGTCCATTGCGATCATACCAAAAGGTCAGATTAGCTATATATAACTTGCTGTTATTCATTATCGATGAATCAGAAATATACCAATCAACCGTTTGGGCCAGGGGATTATTTAAAATGTAGTATTGATCAACCGGAATATAACGCCATTTCTTTTTGGTCTGGGTTCCCAAAATCACGCCCGAATCCAGCCGGTCATCAATCGTGAAAGAGTGTTTTTTATTTGAAACTAAACTATCACCCAGGATGGTGACTGTAATCGTGTCTGCAATAAAATTTGGCTTTTCCCATTTTAGCGCGAATGAACTGGAAGTGATTATTGTAAGAAATATTATGAATGAGAGATATTTATTTCGCACGTTATAAGTTTAAGCTAACTGGTTACTGGTTCCATTTCTGTGCCAGAACCCCAGATAAATAGAATTTGAATCGAAGCATATGTAAAATTATTTAACGATCAGATATTCTAATCGTGATAATAATCACTTCAAAAAAGAGGTATTAACTATTACTGGCGCAATAAAAGAGTACGATCTTTGAAAGCCTCAGAGTCATCAGCATATTTTTTGAAAAAGGTCTGGAGTTCGGCAGTAGTCGCTGTGAGAACAATGGCATCATCCACCATTTCGTGAGCCAGATTTTCAGTCGATTCAGACAAGATATTCTTCAGCCATTCATGATCCAACATTGTATAGCGGCAGCTATCGGGATAAATCTCCATTCGGGCAAATAAGTGGGCGCCGATCAAATGCAATTTGTAAAAATCATTATCAGTACCCGGTTCATATGGATAAGTATCCAAAAATAGATAATCGTCCAATTTCAACAAATGTGCTTTGAACTGAGCAGGTTGACCTTCCTCAGATACAATCAAATCATATCGGTTATTATCTACTGCAGAAAAGGTCCAGGTATTCTTATCATCATCAAACCAGGTGCCAAGCAATTCCGGGGAAAAGACCAGATCGTCCACCGTAAACAACGGATGAATTGAACGGACGCAGGCCAAACCAAATAGCAGCAACCCAAAAAGTAAAATAATTGTAATTTTTCTCATATTGTGTACTCCTATAATGTTTTACTCACGAGAAGTTAATGTGGGATCGACTGTACCGCCTGCAAAATATCTTTCCTGCTTAAATGACCTACCAGCATTCCTTCTTCAACAACCGGAAACCGGCGGTAATGGCAATCAAGGAATTTTTGTGCGGCACTATGAATGCTCTCATTGGCATCGAGAGTATCAACATTTTTAGACATTAAGTCTCCAACCAGGGCACCCATACCATCATAATAGGATGAATGAACAGTAGTTTTCAGACAATCCTTTTCGGAAATAAATCCAACTATTTTTCCGTCTTCATTTAGGACTGATCCACCAGATTTCCCGGAATTGAGAAGCAATTCAATTACTTCAAATACATTTTGTTTTGGCGTAAAGGTAATGACATCTTTCGCCATTATATCCTTAACTGCAATTGGTTTTTCCATAGTTTTACTCCATTTCTCCCCATGATTATTTTTCTATTCCAATAACAATATAAATCAGAATTATCAAAAATCCCATTCAGGTTTGGGTTCAGGTAATTGCAGTAAAACGTCCAGTTTACGTAATAGTTCCTCAGGGCCGGACAGATCGTCTGTGATCATCAAGCCGGTAGCCGGTCGCACACCCAGCCAGAGCCGTGTGAAGGCTCCGATTGATGCCCGTAAAGTAGGCAGCCCCAAGTCTTTCCCAGGGGTAGCCGATGACTCTTGTCCAAGTGATACAACATACTCGCCGGCAATCCCCTGCCAGGGGTCAGACTCATCCAGATAAGCGGATATGGGATCACTAACTTCAAGATTAAATCTAACAGAACCATGCGGTAGTTTCGTGCGAACCAGACATTCTCCTAAACTACAAATCCGCACCTGATAATAGGATGACGAACGGCAGCGATTCTCATATTTGGACTTTGCTGTCATCTGACGCAATTTAAATGGCTGTTCTATTAAATCCTGAAACTGAATACCGGCCGGTTCACGCATGGTCACCAGGCGTACCTGATCTCCAAAACTTTTTAACAATGCCAGTAGTTCGAGATATTGGTCACCAGTCCGGAAGGCATACACCGGAATATCATAGGGCCCCGATTCACCACTCCCTTTTATCCATAGAAAATGGGTCAAATCACCATTTGGTCCATCATAATAACCCAGGCCAAAACTGCCTTTAATCCATATGAGCTCGGCGTGAACAGAATTATCCTGTAAAATATTAATGCTGCCATGACCCCGGCGACGATTAACTAGCGCCTGTTGGACATGCTTATAATCCTCCGGTTTAATTCTTTTTGGCTGACGGAAGGAATGGCTAACATTCAACAGGGATGGGTCAAAACTGAACCGCTGTTCATATACCCCGGAACCAAACCCCAGACGGTTGTAAAATCCTTGCTCAAAAATTCCCAGGCCTGCCACCAGCGCTCCGGCAGCGGCATCTCTGGCAATTACTTTAGCAGTCAACTTGGCGGCTAATCCTTGCTTCCGGGCTACACGGCTGGTTACCACGCCAGTAACTGCAGTAAATGGCAGATCTTCGCTCAGATATTTGATTGACCCGGGCATCGTGCCGGCAAAGCATTCTGCCTCTCCGTTAATGTCTGCAATTATAGCCCGGGAACCATTGAGATATATTTTTATCCCCGGTTCTTCTTCTTTACTGGTGAGCCATCCGACTTCCCGGAATATTCTTAAAACCGATTTTTCATCATTCTTTGGATCATACTTTCTGATTTCCATAACATTACTCCACTGGGAAATTAAAATAAGTATCGGGAAATGGTTCGTCACGCAAATTAAAATGCCACCATTCCTTGGTGTAATTCCTGAATCCGTATTTCTCCATGATCGATTTGAGTAGCAGCCGATTTAGCCGCTGCTCCTGAGTCAAAGCTGGGTTGGCAGTATGCGAAATCTCATGAAAACAATCGAATCCCGATCCCATATCGATACTGTTATCGAGATCACCCGGACGCGAGCCTTGCGAACAATCACACTGATTCAATATATCAAACTTTGATTGATCCGGCACCGGAAAGGGTATTATCGTTAAATCCACCGCACTGCCGCGGGTATGGCTGGAACGAGTTGCAATATAAACTTCTTCCAGGAGCACCGGTTTGGTCAGGGTAGGATAAAATTCCTTTTTGGTGAGCGTATCAGCGAAGTCTGCCGCCCAACGTACAAAATGATCCACTGCCTGTTGGGGGCGATAAGCATCATAGATTTTCAAGCCAAGTCCAAACTGATTCAATTCTTTTTGTACCAGCGCCAGCGCACCGGCAGCCTGCTCAGTAATGATAGCAACGGGAGCGTTGTAGCCGTCTATGGTTTCTCCGATAAAATTAAAATTAGTGGCATAGCGGATATCCAAAACAACATTAGGAATCACGTCCTTAACATACACAAATTCTTCCGGTAATTGACCGGCCGATAGGCCAATACAGATCAATATGGAACCGAGCAGTAGTTTACTCAAACGATTTTTCATTTTGTTTATCATCCTTGCAAATTAATCTGATTGGCTATTTTTTATAGTTTGAATAAATGCTGCCAGTTTATCCTTATCCAACCGGTCATTGGTTCTAACACCACTACAAACATCAATACCGTAAGGTTTGACAGTGGCAATAGCCTCAGCCACATTGTCCGGATTAAGCCCGCCAGCTAGGTAAACCGGCACCTTAACCGCCTGGCAGATATTTCGACTGACTTGCCAATTGTGAGTACGACCCGTGCCTCCCAAGGATTTTAACTCGGCAGCAGGATTGCCTGAATCGAGCAAAAATATATCGATAAACGGTTCCAATTCGCAGGCCTGATCGAAAACATCCGGTCCGGTAATATGCAGTACCTGCACCAGATCCACCTTTGGTAATCGCTGTTTCAGTTTCTCCAAATCCCGGGATGGTAGCGAGTCACATAATTGAATCGCAGTGGTTCCACAGCGTTTATGCTGAGCAACCAAGTCGTCCACGTTTTGTTTGCTCGTCAGCAAAAAGGTATCAATTTCAACTGGTATAACTGAACTGATGGCAGCGATTTCAAGTTCGGAAATCACTCCCGGTCCGTTAGGCATTGCAGAAACTAAACCGATGACATTTGCTCCGGCAGTGATGGCCATTTGCGCTTCGGCTGGCAACTTGATACAACAAATTTTGATCTTGATATCCATTACAATATCCGTTACTACGGCGACAAATATAACTGAAAACTCTACATTCAATAAATCAAATAAAAATTACTGGAATTTTTATTCGGATTTTCCCGCTTTCAATAATTCATTAATACAACAATGGGTGGATTTTGCATCTTAATTATTTCTGATATATTTTAAATATGTGCGCTTTTAAATCTTCCATGGAAGAATAAATTTGCGAAGCACAGGCGAGAATCCAACCACTGACATTTTCCAAAGGTATTTCACAAACCATGTATACCGGTTTGCTGTGATAATAAGCCATTGTAACCTCTCCGTGGGTTCCACCGCCGCGCTGGGCAGCTTCATTCCATAGACAGATCACATAATCACAGGTATTAATCACGGCATTAATATCCTGATCAACAAACTGACGAATATAATTGCGGTAGCGTTCTATGTCGGTTTTTTTCCAATTGCGATAATCACCGGCTACTTCCTTCCCCACCAGTTTCTCGGTTTCGCTCACTGGATTAAAAAAACCGTGCCCCAATTCCTGATCCAGCCATAATTCAATTTCAGCACGCCAGGATTTCCCTTCATCGGGTTCATATTCCATGGCGCCGGATAAATAAGCCTTCATTGTTTGGATTTATATTTAAACAATAGGCCGTTCAGTCCAAACCAAGCAGCCGCAATCAGTAAAGGATAAATTAGTGAGAACCAGTCAAGTCGCTGGAAAAATAGTAATGATCGTAACCCACGCATCAGTGCACTGGTCGGCAAATTGGCAAATATTGATCCCAAGGATGATGGATAAAATTCAAATTCAACCAGAATCCCCGATCCGAATAGTACGAACATTAAAAATGTTAAAACGGTAAACATATACATAGTCACACGATCGGTTACCAATCCGATAGTTATGAAAGCATTGGCGATTACACCATTATACAGGACGACATAGAACAAGATTATCAGATACTGATACCAAACCAGCGGATTGGGCATAAGAATTATTAATACCGCCATGCCAATAAAAACAAAAGATAATGACTCAATAATTGCCGTTAATGCTATCCCGAAAACAATCTCTATTTTAGTCACTGGCGCCAGGGTAATCGGCTGCAAAATATGACGGTGAATCCGTAAGTCAAAAAAGTCGCGATACAGGAGTGGAAACAAGCCAATTGTGGCAATTATCATAATCAGACCCGGGAATGCCCAATGTTCATACGGTATTTCATCGATCGAATGAACAATAACATTATTCAACACCGAAACTATAGTTGTATAGAGAATAATTGGTATTATTAAGGCTGAGGAAATTGTGGTGAGTATGCGGTTTTGCGTCAACCACCAGCGGCGTTTCAAGAAGGCGGAGATCATTCCAGACCCTTTCGAGCGTAATTAGAGTCCATCAAATCATTTAAACCAAGCGTATCAACAGTAAAGTCCAATAGCACTGCGTCGGTGGCTTTTTTCAAGACATGAAAAAATGCGCGCCGTGATCGACCATAAAAATGAAATGTATTACCGACCTGGCTGGGATTTACCACCGTTGATACATTAGCTAATTTATGATACAAGTCATCATCTAATTTTTCAAATTCAATATGAAACTGATGATAATTATTGGTCGTTGCCAGTAATTTTTCCAGGGTGCCATCCAGCGCCATATGCCCATGATGTAAAACTAGAATGCGGTCATTGGCCAATTCGACTTCCCGAAGATTCTGGCTGGCATAAATATTAGTGCGTTCTCCATGCATTTCCATCAGCAACTCCCACACCATTCGACACCCATCGGCATCCATGAATGCGGTTGGCTCATCAATTATCAGGATTTGCGGTTCTTGCACCAGTGCTCTCACAATCAACGCTCGCTTCTGGATACCTAGTGACATTTCACATGCGCTCTCTGCCAGGAAATCAGAAATACCCAGACGTTCGCTGTAACCGCTAATTCTGTGATCCAGTTTATCGGCTGGTATTTTGTGCAACAGGCCAATAAAACGAATATTTTGTTCGATTGTAAGCCAGGGATCAAAATCAGGCTCGTGAGGTACATAGGCAATTATCCGGCTAGTTTCTGCGCGGCGTTTAACCATATCCAATCCATGGACATAAACATTGCCATAATCAGGTTTTTCAAAACCCGCCAGAACCCGTAACAATGTAGATTTACCCGAGTCGTTGTCACCAATGATTGCGACCAATGATCCGCGCTCTACTCCAAATGACATCCCTGCCAGAATTGTGCGGTCACCAGCCAGTTTTCCGACTTTTTTAAGAGTTACACTTGCTTCCATATATTATTATCTGAAATAATTGATTAATGATTATGGTACTTTGAATTCAAGCTCAGCTCCGATTTGGAAAATCAAGCACTCACTGCCTGGTTAATGAGCCTCAAACCAGTTGTCGCCCACCCCGCAATCTACAACGATTGGTACATCCAACGGCAGGGCATTTTCCATTTCACTGCTAACAATTTTTGCAAGGTCTTCCAGTTCTTCCGGCGGCGTTTCGAACAATAATTCATCATGGACCTGCAGAAGCATTTTGGCTTTCATTCCTCGTTCCAAAAGCTGTACGTCAATGTTGATCATCGCTAATTTGATCATCTCAGCAGCAGTACCTTGAATCGGCATATTGATTGCCATCCGTTCGGCTGCTTCGCGCCGCATGCGATTATCACTATCGGCTTCCCAGACGGGACGACGGCGTCCCATAATTGTTTCCACATATTTCTCACTCCGAGCTTGTTCGAGGGTACGATCGATATAATTCCGGATACCGGAGTAGCGCTGGAAATAACGATCAATGAACGCCTGTGCCTCCGCCCGTGGCACACCGAGTTCCTGACTCATTCTGAATGAACCAGCGCCGTACATTATTCCAAAATTGACAATTTTGGCAGTACGCCGCATCTCCGGTAACACATCCTCAATGGGCACGTTAAATACCAGACTGGCTGTCCGGGCATGGATGTCTTCATTATTCTTGAAAGCTTCCGCCAATTCCGGATCGCCACTCAAGTGGGCCATAATTCGCAGTTCTATTTGCGAGTAATCCGCAGCCAGAATTTTCCAACCGGGCTGTTCGGCTCGAAAGGCTTTGCGGATTTCTCGGCCCTCTTCACGTCGGATGGGAATATTCTGGAAATTGGGGTTGGTACTGGATAACCTGCCGGTTGCAGCAATGGTTTGATTGAAAGTGGTGTGAATCCGGCCGGTTTCAGGATGGATCAATTCAACCAGGGCATCGAGATAAGTGGATTTAATTTTGTTTAGTTTACGATATTCAAGCATCAGCCCTGGTAATGGGTGCTCATTCTTCAAAACTTCCAGAACATTTTCAGCAGTAGATCGTTTTTTTACGGGCTTCAAATTCAGTATATCAAATAATATCTGAGCCAATTGCTGAGTCGAATTAATATTGAATTCGGTTCCGGCAACATTGTGGATATTGCGGGTTAAATCAAAGAGGCGTTTGCCAAAGTCAGTTGACATCTGTTCCAGAATCGAGCGGTCGACAAATACACCTTTATGCTCCATTCTGGTTAGCACCGGCAATAATGGTATTTCAATTCGATTGAAATAATCCCAGAGTTTTGCATTCCGTAGTTCTTTTTCAAAAATTGTTGTCAACTGCCAGGCGATATCAGCATCCTCTGCAGCATACCGGCTTGCTTGAGAAAGATCGACTTGATCAAAAGTAATTTGATTTCTGCCGCTGCCGATCAAATCAGTAATTGGAATCATAGTATAATTCAAGTAATCCAAACTCAAATTGTCCAATTTATAGGAACGCAACTCAGGTTTGATCAAATGGGCGGCGATCATGGTATCAAAAACAATTCCCTGGACATCGATCCCATTACGTAGCAGAATCAGGCAATCATATTTAATATTTTGACCGGTTTTCTTAATAGTTGGGTCTTCCAGGATTGGTCTGATTTTCTCTAACACTGTATTCAGGTCATCATCGCCAAAATTATTGCTGACTTTATTGAGATAATTAATTGGAATATAATAACCAGCATCGACCTCGAAGGAAAAACTGACACCAACTATGGCCGCCCGCATGGGGTCAACCGAGGTAGTTTCAAGATCAATCGATAATATTTTATCCGCGGGAATACTGGCGATAAAATTGTCAAGATCTTCATTATCAAGCAATTGATGGTATGACTTAACTGTTTCCGGGACAGGTTCCTTTCCGCGAAATGAATCCAGTTGTCGGTTAAAACCGGTAAACTCAAGCAATCGAAATAAGTCTTCAACTGCGTCAAAATCAAATTCTTTTCGTTTCAATTCCGGGATGGTTACTGCCAGCGACATGTTCACATCGATAGTGACCAGCTCACGGCTTAACAAAGCTTCTTTTTTGTACTCCAGCAAGCCGTTTCGCACGCGTTTATTTGTGACCAGTTCGGCATTTTTCAAGGCATTATCCAGTGATCCAAACTGTTGAATGAGCTTAACCGCCGATTTTTCCCCAACACCGCGCACTCCGGGAACATTATCAGAGGAATCACCCATTAATCCTAACAGGTCGATAATTTTGTCCGGCGGAACGCCCCATTTTTCTTCAACTCCTGCTCGATTATAAATCATTACCTCTTGTGATCGACGAAGGGTAGTATATAAAAATACCTGGTCATTTACGAGTTGCATGAAGTCTTTATCGCCGCTGACAATATAAGAATCCATGCCAAATTCAGGAGCCTGGGTTACCAGTGTACCAATAATATCATCGGCTTCGAAACCCGGTTGAGCTACTGATACAATATTCATGGCCTCCAACAATTTCCACAAGTGCGGTAATTGCTCAACCAATTCGTCCGGCATTTTTTCCCGAGTGGCTTTATACTCCGGGTAACGCTCATGACGAAAAGTCTTTTCCTTGGAATCAAACACAGCCACCAGATAATCCGGTTTTTCGGCTTTCAATAATCGGAATACTTGATTAATAAATCCAAAAAGTGCGCTGGTGTTTAGTCCATAGCTGGTTATAAGCGGATTGCGGATAAAGGCGAAATGCGCCCGGTACAACATGGCGTAGCCATCGATTAAAAATATTTTCTGTCGATCAGATTTTCGGTTAGTCATGGCCGCAAAATTACGCCGACCTAATTTTAAGCCAAACCCCTATTTAATCAAGCAGCCTAACCTCAAGTGATCATAGTTATAATCAATCACTTACTAATTATTCCAGCATATTATTTAATCAGTTATAATGAATTCCAAAATCATATTTTAAATCAATGAGTTAATGATGCAATCTGAATGTTGGTCTACGGAGTAAAAATGCTTCAGAACGAATTTGAATATTGACAATATTAAAAGGGGTAATTTCCCTTTTAACTTAATTTATAGCATCTATTGCTTATTCCTTGATTTCATTGTAGGTTAGATTATACGATAACCAAGGATGTGGCATGAAAATTACATTTTATGGAACACGGGGGTCCATTCCGGTACCGGAACCGGATTATGTCGAATTCGGTGGCAATACAGCCTGTATTCTACTGACCTTCAATACCGGACGAATTGCGGTTATTGATGCTGGCACCGGCATCCGAAAGTTGGGTAATGACATTATCAAACAGGGGCACGAACAATTCGATGATATTGTTTTAGGACTCTCACATACACATTGGGATCATATCCAGGGCTTCCCATTTTTCAAACCAGCTTACGATAACCGCCGCCATTTCACCATTTCGATTGGTGGACGGGATCATGCCAATGCAAGCTTGGAATCAATCTTTGCGGCTCAAATGGATCAAGAATATTTCCCAATTCCGCTGCATGGAATGGGTGCCCGGTTTGACTTTTGGCAACCTGATCCCAATACCATAAATGATCTGCGAGGTATCAAACTGAAAGCAACGGAGCTGAATCATCCTGGCGAAGCTTTTGGCTATCGAATTGAGGAAGATGGTAAATCAGTTGTCTATTGCACTGATGTTGAACATGGTCACGAAATTGACCCGCGAGTAGTCGAACTGGCTTTTGAATGTGATCTGTTGATTCATGATGCTCAGTATACTCCCGCCGAATTGATCGATAGAAAAGGTTGGGGACACAGCAGTTGGGAACAAGCTGCTGAAGTAGCTGATTTAGCCAAGGTCGAAAGGCTGGTTCTGTTTCATCACGATCCGGAGCATAATGATGCTTTCCTGAAAGCGATCGAAAAGGATTGTCAGTCGGTTTTCAGAAATACCGTATCTGCGCGGGAAGGTATGGCAATCGATTTATAACGGGTGTTTTTCCAGTCATAATAATCTGTAACTGGTTTTAATTCTCTAAAATGACAACCATTTCCTCACCATTGTGTCATAACTGGAAAAGGAGTCAACAATGAAAAAATTATTCGAAATTTTGATACCGATCGTCATGATAGCTTTTGCTTTCAGTCCATTTATTTTTTAGCAATTGAGAAGCAAATAATTCGCGATATCCAAAACAATGTTAAATTCATCAATAAAATAAGAGGATAATACCATGTGGCGCAAAATCCCGGTACTTCTGCTGGCAATTATTATCAGTGCCGTATCACAAGCCGAAATAATCGAAAAAGAATTTGTAGTTGAGCCCAATCAAACTCTATATGTTGATACTGAAGTGGGCGGCGATCTGGCTGTAACAGGCTGGGATAAGGAGAGCGTGCTGGTTACCACAACTTTCAAGGGCAGCGCTTGCGATGATCTCGATTTGGACATCAGTCTACGTTCCGGTGATGTTTATGTTAACGCCAACTGCGATCATCGTAACTGGGGCTCCGACTGCGACATAGAGTTTAAGATTATGGTTCCCGACCACTTTAACCTCGACCTGGAGTCAAAGGGTGGTGATTTTACGATTATTAATGTAACTGGCAGACTCGAGGGCGAGACCATGGGCGGCGATATGGAATTTGTCCGGCTTAATGGATATATGCATTTCGTTACAATGGGTGGCGAGATCGACCTGCGCAATTCAAATGTAGATGGTTTGGTAAAAACCATGGGTGGATCGGTCACAATCCGTGATGTTGTAGGGGATATTAAAGGAAAAACTATGGGCGGCAATGTCTATTATAAAAACGTTACCTCCAAAGATGAAGGCACCCTGGAAACATCAACCATGGGCGGCAATATTGATATTCATTCCAAAAATCAATCTGTCAAAGCCTCCACTATGGGTGGCAATATCAATGCCAGCGGTACTGAAGTAAACGTCTCCACCATGGGTGGTGATATTGATGTCAAAGATGCATCGCTCGGTGCAAAAGTGCATACCATGGGTGGTGATATATATGTAAAATCCGCAAATATTTTTGTAAATGCCAAAACCATGGGCGGTGATATCGATATAGACGCCATAGATGGCTGGATTAAAGCCATCACCATGGGTGGCGATATCAAAGTACAAATGATTGGTGATCCGAAATCAGGCGAACGGCATGTCCAGTTAACATCGTTTGGGGGTGATGTCGATTTGAGAATCCCGGATGGTCTTGACATGGAATTTGATATCGAATTGATTTACACTAAAAATCATCGCCGGAAATATTCAATCACCAGTGATTATAATATCAAATTGGAAGAATCCGATGAATGGGAAAAATCATTTTTCCGTGAACCTCGGAAAGTAATATATGGTACCGGTACGGTTGGTGATGGTACACATTTAATTAAAATTAAGACGACTAACGGAAATATATTTATCCACAAAAGTTGATCTGCAAATCACTCTAAGATTATCTAAAATAAAAAACCCCGAATAATATTATTCGGGGTTTTTTGTAAGTCAAATCGCTCTGGGCTATAATTTCGCGATCTCTTTTTCGAGTTTAGTTACCAATTCATCGAGATTGTCGATAACCGCCTGGAAAGTAGCCTCCATTGTTAAATCGACTCCAGCTTTTTTAAGCTGTTCCATTGGGTAATCGTTACCGCCTGCTTTCAGCAGATCCAGATATTTGTTTATGGCTTTTTTCCGGTCTTTCTTTTTTCCGGTAGTAATGTCATTGAACAATTTTGCTGATGAAGCAAAACAGGTGGCGTATTGATATACATAATAGGGATAGAAAAAGAAATGGGGAATGCGTGCCCAGGTAATGTGATATAATTCGTCATGGGTTACGTCATCGCCATAATATTGCTGAAGCAAATCGGCATAAATACCATTTAAAACTTCCGCGGTGATTGGTTGACCTTCTTCCACGAGTTTATGAGCCTGTAATTCGAAATCGGCAAACATAACCTGGGTAATAAATGTTCCAGCGATATTATCAATGGCATGAGATAAAAGAGTTATCTTTTCTTTGGGATCAGTAGCCTGTTTCAGCAGGTAATCCAGCAGTAAAGCTTCGGCCATGGTAGACGACACTTCAGCAACAAAAAGAGTATAACCGGTCGTATTGAATGGTTGAGTCTCGTTGGCATACATCGTGTGAATGGAATGTCCCATTTCATGACCAAGAGTAAACATATCATCCATTGTGTCGCTGTAATTCAATAACATGTAGGGATGTACTCCATACACACCACCGGAATAAGCTCCACCGCGTTTGCCTTCATTCTCATATACATCTATCCAGCCTCCTGAAAAAGCAGACCGCAATTTCGATTGATAATCTTTTCCAAGCGGCGCAACCGAATTAATAACAATTTCCTTTACGTCGTCATATTCATAAGATTTATCAAAATCCAGGATAGGGATAGACGTGTCATAAAGGTGATATTCTTCCAGTTTTAACACTGCTTTACGGGCGCGATGGTATCGTTTCAATGGATCTGTTCCCTCACGAACCATTTTGACAAGATTAGTGTAAACATCTAGCGGAACATTATCACTTTCCAGATTGGCCTCCAACGTCGAGTTGTATTTACGCGCCTGCGCAAAAGCCCAATCACGCTGACAGATACCGTTGTAAGTGGCTGCATAGGTATTTATTGTTTCATTATAAATACCATTCCGCGCTAAAAACACAGCTTCACGATCTTCTTGATTACGATTAGTGCTTAGCACCTGTCCATACTGCCCGGGTGTAACAGTAATTGTATCCCCGGTGCTGAGAGCAATTTCCGGAAAAACAATATCTGAGGTGGATAATTCGGAATGTATCGAGCGTGGAGTGCGGGAGAATCCAGAAAAATATGATAATAATTGTTCCCCCTGTTCATCGAGAACATGAGCTTGCTGCCGATATAGATCCTCTATTCCGTGTTTATAGATCGATAATCCTTTTTCGGTAGATAACCAAGCTTCCATAGTCTCCCAGGGAATATTCAGCATCTCGGGATCAAACCAGGCAGTTGCTGTACCAAATTGAGAAAACAGTATCTGCACGCGCTGCAATTTGCCAGAAATTTCATTATCACGTGTATCAGTATCGCGGGACATACTTACATAACTATAAACTCCGTCGGCCAGCATTCCCAGTTTATCACCAAGTTTGAAAGCTTTTAGTAAAACGTCAGAACCATCCGCTAGACGACCCTTGAAGGCGGCATATTCGTCCATTGTTTCTTTCAGTTCTGTAAAATCAGCTTCCCAGGCATCCCAATCGACATAAATGTCCGTTAAATCCCATTTGTATTCATCCGGAATTTCGGAACGAACCAATGTCTCAGGTTTGGCAGACAATATCCCAATAAGGGATACAACAATTATTAATAATACAATTGTAAAACGTGTGTGCTTCATAATCTTCCTGTTTTTAGTTAATAATTTGTGATTAAAAACGACTGAATTTCAGAAATTACCGCCTTTGATTCCAGTGCTAAAAAAAATGTTATTGTTAA
>CAZIJQ010000027.1:0-33780 GCA_964539785.1 uncultured bacterium
AATCGAAGACTGTGGCCGCTTGAACCATTTTACAGAACTTTTAGGACTTGACCATGTAGGTTTAAAAAATATCTAATCAAATAAAAACTGATTTAGCAATCGAATCCGATATCCAACGTTTTACTCAAAATACTTTTTTTGAAACCTTAACGCCACATTCACCAATCCAATCAACACCGGCACCTCTACCAATGGACCGATAACAGTAGTGAAAGCCACCGCAGAATTGATCCCGAATACTGCAATTGCTACTGCAATCGCCAGTTCAAAATTGTTACTGGCAGCCGTAAATGAGATAGCAGTTGTCTTGGAATAATCGGCACCAATTTTATGGCCCATCCAGAAGCTGACCAGAAACATGACTACAAAATAGATCAGCAACGGAATGGCAATCCGCACCACATCCAAGGGAATCTGAACAATAAGATTGCCCTTCAGGCTGAACATCACCACAATTGTGAACAGCAGGGCAACCAGTGTGATCGGGCTAATTTTGGGAATGAAAGTGCTATGATACCAATCCTTACCCTGGCTTTTGACCAATAGGAAGCGGGTCAGCATCCCGGTGAAAAAGGGGATGCCCAGATAGATGAAAACGCTTTCGGCAATTTGGCCCATGCTCACCTGCACCACACTACCGCTGAGTCCAAACAGTGGTGGCAGAATCGTAATAAATATATAGGCGTATATGCTAAAAAATAGCACCTGAAAAATACTGTTGAGCGCTACCAGTCCCGCCACATATTCGTTGTCGCCGCGAGCCAGTTCATTCCAGACGATTACCATAGCAATACAGCGCGCCAGGCCGATCATGATCAGACCGGTCATGAAATCCGGGTGATCCCGCAGGAAAACGATTGCCAGCACGAACATCAGAATTGGTCCGATGACCCAGTTCTGCACCAGTGATAACCCCAGCACTCGCCAGTTGCGGAAGACGTCCCCCAGTTCTTCGTAGCGTACCTTCGCCAGCGGTGGGTACATCATCAGGATCAGACCGATAGCGATTGGCAAATTAGTAGTACCGACCTGAAAGCGGGCGATAAACTCTTCCACTCCCGGGAAAAGGAAACCGATGGCGACACCGGTAAACATAGCCAGAAAGATCCACAGCGTCAACCAGCGGTCCAGAAAGGATAATTGTTTAGTGAGTTTTTCCATATTTTTTTAAGGATGCCATCCGTTAATAATAATGTCATGCTGAGCCTGCCTGCCAATCGAAGGCATTGCGTAGATTGGTCGAAGCATGAAAAATGTAGTAGGTCACCCTTCGACAAGCTCAGGGTGACCTTTTTGTGATTTATTCTACCTCCGCCAGAATCCAGCTTTCCAACGTACTTTTCAAAGGCACTTTCCCGCTGCTGATTACCTTACCGTTGATGATCAATCCCGGCGTCATCAATACACCGAGAGCGGTAATCTGGTTCAGGTTAGTGACTTTATCCACCACTGCATCAATCCCTTTTTCTGCTACAATTTCATTGCACATTTGAGCCAGCTTATTGCAATTCATGCAACCGGGTCCGGCAACTAAAATACTTAACATTTCAGCTCCAATTTTATATTAATAATCCGAAAATCATTCCGCTGATGGTTGCCATTACCACCACCAGCGATACAAATACAATCGTTTTTTCTGTGCCCATTACGCTGCGTATTACCAACATATTCGGCAGGGATAAGGCCGGTCCTGCCAGCAACAGTGCCAGTGCCGGTCCCTGCCCCATTCCACTGCTAATTAACCCTTGCAGGATCGGTACTTCGGTCAGGGTGGCAAAATACATGAAGGCTCCCACTACAGCCGCGAAAAAATTAGCTGCCAGTGAATTACCGCCAACCAGACCGGCTACCCAATCGTCTGGAATAATCCCCCGACCACCCTCCGGCGTGCCCAAAAGAAAACCCGCTACCAGCACCCCGGCAGCCAGCAATGGTAAAATCTGTTTGGTAAAACCCCAGGTTGAGTCCAACCACTCCTGTGATTCACCCGGCGTGGTCAGGAGTAATAGCACCAGTACAACCAAGCCAGTCAAAAATGGAACCAGTGGTTGCAAGGGGAATACCCAACTGACAATTGCCACCAGGACAATCCCCGCCATAACGCGGTAGCGATTTAAGCCAATTATATAAACCAGTGATAGCGATAATGCCAATCCTGCCAGACTCACCAGCTTCCATTTGATCGACCAGATTGATGCCCAGATTCCAATCATTTTTTGCGGTGCTGCCCAAGTGGCAAAAATCAGGATGAACACCAGAATTAAAAAATGGGTCGCTGTCTGCCAGAGTGGACGCGTGACGGCCATTTCCGGGATCTGCAGATCAGCGGCTTTTTCCGCTTCTTCCCGGCGATAGATGAATTGCATGATCAATCCGATCACAATACTGAACAGGACAGCGCCGATGATGCGGGCCACCCCCAGTTTGAAGCCCAGAATCCGGGCGGTCAGAATCATAGCCAGAATATTTACAGCAGGTCCGGAATACAGGAAAGCCACTGCCGGACCGATACCGGCGCCCCGCTTATAAATACTGGAAAAAAGGGGCAGAATCGTGCAGGAACAGACCGCCAGTACCGATCCGGATATGGAGGCAATCAGGTAGGCCAGCCATTTTTTAGCAGCAGCACCAAAATATTTGATCACCGCTCCCTGGCTGATAAATACTGCAATTACACCGGCAATAAAAAAGGCTGGTATCAGACATAACAGCACATGCTCGCGGGCGTACCACTTGGCCAGAGATAATGAGGCTGTCACCGCTTCTGCCAGTAGGTCCCCCTCCACAGGCAAAAAATAGAATAGAATAAAACCACCAATAATCCAGACCAGATATTTAATTTCTTCGCGCCAATTCATATCAGCTTGCACAAAGAATATTGCGATCGACCTCACCAGCCTTTTGTTGATCACTTTTGATAATTTTATCTTCCGGCAGCCATTCGGCCATCAGATTCAATAACTGCCGGACCCGTTCATCATCTGCTCCAGCCTGCAGGTGGTAGTTAACCCATTTGCCTTCCTTGATGTCGCCAATCAATTCGGTATCCCGCAACAATGACAAGTGTTTTGATACAGTCGATGGGGCAAGTCCTAAAATCTCGGTGATTTCGCAAACACAGAGCGGCCGGACTTCCAGCATTTTCAATATCCGGATCCGATTAGTATCGGATAGAGCTTTAAATAATTTGATTTCCGTTCGCATAATTAATAATTCTTCATTTCGTTATATGGCGAAATATATAAACAAGATTTCATTCAAGCCAATAATAACTATCCAGATCGTTAAACAAGACCTGACCGGTTGATCCAAAACGTAGGGCTATCACTTCCTGTTCCACCACACCCCACTTTGCGGAATGATGCCATCCCTTCGAGGGATGACATCAATTTACAATATAATATTTATAAACTGGACTCAGTTTGTCCACTTTTCTCTTGATCATTATTTTTAACCGTTTTATTATCGCGGCAGGTATTCTTTCATTAACCATCAAATTGATCGTAAAAATAAATATTATTTATGCTTGGTATCAGTAAAGCAGCCGATTATTCTATCCTGGTAGTGGGTTTTTTAGCCGGTCGGAACGATAACGCCGTATATACCAAAGATGACCTGGCTTCAGCTCTCAACCTGCCTGCTGAATTCCTTTCCAAAGTTCTACAGAAATTGGTAAAAGCGGAAATCGTAGCGTCAGTCAAAGGCATCCATGGTGGGTATCGTCTATTGAAAACACCAGCCGAAATAACTCTCAGGGAAGTGATCGAAGTTATTGAAGGTCCATCACATATGGTCAGTTGCCTTGAAGATAATTTTAAAGATTGTGGCCGGCAGCAAATTTGTCAGCCTATTATTGAGAAATTGCGGGCTGTAGAAAACCAGGTCACGGCGATTCTTGAAAAGATTAATTTTACCGAACTAATACCGTATATTCCGTCCAAGGATAGCAAGGGGAATAAATAGAATTGGCACAGATTTTTCCAAAATGGACAAATAAACTGCCGTTCATTTTAGCGATTGGTACGCCGTTTATATTAATCTGTATTATTTTTCTAATCTGGTGGTTTGGTTCACCTAAATATACTGATGTAGGCTACCAACCCAAGCAGCCGGTGCCCTACAGCCATAAGCTACATGCCGGGGATCTGAGCATTGATTGTCGTTATTGCCACACCACTGTAGAAACTGCCGCCATCGCTAGTCTGCCGCCCACCCAAACCTGCATGAACTGCCATCAATTAATCCTGCCGGAAAGTAAAAAATTATTACCGATCCGTGAAAGCTGGTCCACCGGTAAACCATTGGAGTGGGTGCGTGTGCACAAAATACCGGATTATGCTTATTTCAACCATTCCGCTCATATAAATGCCGGCGTTGGTTGTGCCAGTTGCCATGGCAACGTTGCGGAAATGAAAGTGGTGAAATTGGTGGAACCATTAAGTATGGGCTGGTGTATCGACTGCCATCGTAATCCCGACCAACACTTGCGGCCATTGTCGGAAGTAACCAATATGAAATGGACACCGCCTGTTAACCAAATTGAGCTGGCCCATCAGTACAAAATCGAACGAAGTATTCAACCATCAGAGGACTGCTCTGCCTGCCACCGATGAAAAATTTGACTAAGCAAACCGGGAAAACTTACTGGCACAGCCTGGACCAATTGGCCAATTCAGACGAATTCAAGCAGATTGTAGAGCGGGAATTCCCGGAAGGTGCCTCCGAGTTGAATGATCCGGTTTCAAGACGAACATTTTTGTCGCTAATGGGAGCTTCGGTTGCCCTGGCCGGTTTGGCTGGTTGCCGACGGCCAGTGGAAAAAATTATACCCTACGTGATTGGTCAGGAGAACCTCGTCCCAGGTATACCAAAATTCTACGCCACTACCATGCCCTTGGGCTTGGAAAACATCGGTGTACTGGTGGAAAACCACGAAGGTCGGCCAACTAAATTAGAAGGTAACCCAACCCATCCGGCCTCACTGGGTGCCGCCAATTCATTCGTCCAATCAGCGATCCTCGATCTATACGATCCGGACCGGTCGCAATCCGTGTTAAAAAATGGTACCGCCAGCAACTGGGATAATTTTAGCGCCCATTGGCGTGATACTTATTCTGATTTCACGGATAGCCAGGGCGAAGGTCTCGCAATCCTTTCCGAAGCGTTTGCGTCACCCACTCTGGCCCGCCTCAAAGCCGATTTTATCCGGCAATTCCCCAAAGCCCGCTGGGTCACCTGGGAACCGATTTCAGACGAAAAATTTTACAACGGTGTCAAGGCTGCCACCGGTAAAATTTACCAACCCCATTTCCAGCTGAATGAAGCACAGGTGATACTGGCCCTGGATAGCGATTTCCTGCACACAGAAACTGGTGCAATCGCCAACACCAAAGGTTTCGCGGAAGGCCGCCGCGTTGAGTCAGAAAATGATTCCATGAATCGCCTGTACGTGGTGGAGCCCGGCTTCACCGTTACTGGTGGCATGGCCGATCATCGTCTGAACCTTCCAGCTTCACAGGTACCTGCTTTTACTTTAGCCCTGGCGCACGAACTGCAAAATCTGGGATTGGTGCTACCGGCTGGAATCGAGTTACCGGTTACCGAATTCACCACCGATCGCGAGTGGATCAAAGCGGTCGCTAAAGATTTGTTGGCCCACTCCGGCGGGAACCTGATCGTGGCTGGACGGCGCCAACCGGCTCAGGTCCACGCCCTGGTTCTGCTGTTGAATTCAGCTTTGGGAAATACCGGTAAGACCATCGATTATTGCCAATTGAAGGATTCTGAATTACCGTCAACACCAGCCCTGACAAGTTTTGTGATTGATATGAAGGCCGGTGAAATTGATTATCTGGTTATGCTGGGTGGTAATCCGGTTTATAATGCTCCCGCTGATCTGAATTTTGCTGCGGCTCTGGGCAAAGTTGCTAATACCGTTCATCTCAGTTCCCATGTGGACGAGACCTCCCAATTGGCGAATTGGCACATTCCCAACACTCATTTTCTGGAAGCCTGGGGTGATGCTACTAGTACAGAGGGAACTCGCAGTATTATTCAACCTCAGATCGAACCCCTGTTCGGCGCGATTAGCGCTGTGGAATTATTGAGCCTGCTTGCCAGCGGCAAAAAAAATAACGGCTACGATGAAGTACAAAAGACCTGGCGAACAATTCTTCCAAAAGCAAATTTTGACAAATCCTGGCGGAGGGTTCTGCATGATGGAATTTTAGTTTCAACTGTAAAAAAGACAACACCTCAAATCTCCAGTCGTCGTTTTAATAATGCATTAAATACAAATTTTAAAAGTACGCCCCCGTCAATCACCAACCTCGAAGTATCCCTGAATGTTTCCAATACCAGTTTCGATGGACGCTTCTCCAATAACGGCTGGTTGCAGGAATTGCCGGATCCCATCACCAAACTGACCTGGGATAACGCAGCGGTGATAAATCGTAAAACCGCCGAGGCGTTGAAAGTAACCAATTTCGATTTGATCGAAATCGCTGTTAATGGTCGCACACTTTTAGCACCGGTCTGGATTATGCCCGGTCAGGCCGATTTCACGATTTCCCTGGCTTTAGGTTATGGGCGCGAAGCGGCCGGTCGAATTGGTAATGGTGTTGGCGTCAATGCCTATAGACTGCGCACCAGTGACCACCCCTACATTCTTTCCGAAGCAGCAATTACCAAAACTAACGCCACTTACGAATTAGCCTGCACCCAGGATCACCATGGTCTTGATCTGGAAAAACTGGCCGCCGATGCCATTCAGGATCGGTTGCCGGTGCTTTATCGGGAAGCCACATTGGATGAATACCAACAGCATCCCAATTTCGCCAGTGAGGCCGTGGAACATCCACCGCTGAAATCATTGTGGGATGAAAAGGTTTACGACGAAGGCTATCAGTGGGGCATGTCGATTGATTTGAACACCTGCACCGGCTGCAACGCCTGTTCCATCGCCTGCCAAAGTGAAAATAATATTCCGATTGTTGGTAAAAAGGAAGTCGCCAATGGCCGCGATATGGCCTGGATACGAATGGACCGCTATTTCAGTGGGCCGGAAGAAAACCCGGAAATGGTCCACCAGCCAGTGGCCTGTCAGCATTGCGAAAACGCCCCCTGCGAGCAGGTCTGCCCGGTAGCAGCCACCGTACACGATGCCGAGGGTTTGAACGTAATGACCTACAATCGCTGTGTCGGTACCCGCTATTGCGCCAACAATTGTCCCTACAAAGTACGGCGCTTCAATTTCTTTAATTATACCAAAGATACTCCCGACATCGTCGAGATGGTCATGAATCCAGATGTAACAGTGCGCTCCCGCGGTGTCATGGAAAAATGTTCGTTCTGCATCCAGCGGATCAGCCTGGCGCGCATAGGTGCAAAAAATGAAAACTGTGAAATCCGGGACGGTGAAGTGCAATCGGCCTGTCAGCAGAGTTGTCCGGCGGATGCCATCGTCTTTGGTAATATCAATGATCCTGACAGTCGTGTTTCACAAGCCAAGCAGCAGAACCGCAATTATGCCCTGCTGGGAGAGTTAAACACTAAACCGCGCCTGACCTACCTGGCCAAATTGCGTAACCCCAATCCGGACCTGGTTAGTTGAGATGACCGATATACCGTTACAGCCACCCCAGGTCACTGGTGGCCAAACCTTTAGCACTGTAACCGAGCAGATCAGCTCGATTACCGAGCGGAAAACACCAAAACCCTGGTATTTCGCCTTTGCTTTGTCTGTATCGGTGTTGATGATGTTGATGGGTTTATTGGCATTTCTTTTCTGGGAAGGTACCGGCATCTGGGGACTTAACAATCCGGTCGGTTGGGGCTGGGCGATTGTCAATTTTGTCTTCTGGGTTGGTATCGGTCATGCCGGCACCTTGATTTCGGCGGTCCTGTTTTTATTACGCCAAAAATGGCGCACATCAATCAATCGTTTTGCCGAAGCCATGACCTTATTTGCCGTAATCTGCGCCCTGGTTTTCCCGGCGATTCATGTGGGTCGCATCTGGGTTCTCCACTGGTTCTTCCCCGTCCCCAATCAGATGGGAATGTGGCCCAACTTCCGCAGTCCGCTCTTGTGGGACTTTTTCGCAGTTGGTACTTATTTCACCGTTTCTCTGCTGTTCTGGTTCACCGGGTTAATTCCTGACTTAGCTACTTTACGGGACCGCGCGGTATCGAAAGTTCGTAAAATTATGTTCGGAATATTGGCTTTAGGCTGGCGTGGCGGAAATCGGCAATGGCAGCATTATGAATTAGCCTATTTACTGCTGGCTGGTCTTTCAACCCCGCTGGTTTTGTCGGTCCATTCAGTCGTCAGCACCGATTTTGCCACCAGTATGGTTCCCGGCTGGCACACCACAATCTTCCCACCCTATTTTGTGGCAGGCGCGATCTTCTCCGGCTTTGCCATGGTGATGACCCTAGCTATCATCGCCCGCAAAATTTTCGGACTGGAACATTTCATTACGGTCCGGCACCTGGAAAACATGAATAAAATCATGCTGGTGACCGGCTCAATCGTGGGTTATTCCTATGCCATGGAATTTTTCATCGCCTGGTACAGTGGCAATAATTATGAAAGCTTCGCATTTATCAATCGGGCTTTCGGTCCCTATGCCTGGACCTATTGGACCATGATTACCTGTAACGTGGTCGTGCCGCAGTTATTCTGGTCTAAAAGATTACGCACCAGTGTCCCGGTCATGTTTGTGGCTTCGATTCTGATCAATGTGGGCATGTGGTTCGAGCGGTTCGTCATTACCGTCACTTCACTTTCCCGCGATCACCTGCCCTCGAGCTGGGATTATTATTCACCAACCCTTTTTGATGTTGCCACCTTCATCGGCACCTTCGGATTATTCTTCACCCTGTTTCTCCTTTTTCTGCGATTCCTGCCAATGATATCAATGTCGGAAGTGAAAGGCGTCCTGCAGGAAGCCGATCCTCATAATTATTATGAGGAGAGTAAATAAAATGGCCAAACAAACTTTGCACGGCATTCTGGCGGAATTTTCCAATCCAGCAACATTGATCAAGGCGGCGGAAAAAGTCCGTGATGCCGGTTACCAATTATTCGATTGCCACTCGCCATTTCCGATCCATGGTATGGATGCGGCTATGGGTATGAAACGCAGTAAACTTGGATTTGTGGTGGCGGTGACCGGTGGTATCGGCGCTATTCTCGGATTACTTTTGCAATGGTGGACAGCCTCAATCGATTACCCAATTATCATTTCCGGTAAACCGCTATTCAGTTGGCAGGCTTTTATTATCGTAACTTTCGCATTGCTGGTATTGTTTGGAGCATTTGCGGCTGTATTGGGCATGTTTCATTTCAATCGGCTACCACGGTTGAACCATCCGGTTTTCTATTCGAATAATTTTAAAAAGGCATCTGATGATGGTTTCTTCATCAGCATTGAAGTCGCCGATAAACATTTCGATCCTATAAAAACGACTGCTTTCCTGAAGGAAATCGGTGGTGACAATATTGAATTGCTGGAAGGCGACGAGTAGCACAATGAAGTATCTGATCCAGATTGGAATACTTGCTATGGCTATCACTACCTTGATTGGCTGTAGTCGGGGGCGCACATCCGAAAAACCACCAGTCCACCTGAATCCGAATATGGATACCCAGCAGAAATACAAACCATTTCGGGAAAGCAAATTTTTCGCGGATGGATCGGCCATGCGTCAACCAGTTGATGGAACGGTAGCCCAAGGGGACCTGATGGACAATCAGGAATATTATACCGGTAAAATCGGTACGGAGACCTATGTCACCACCAATCCCCGACCAGTTACCAAAGATTTACTATTACGAGGTCAGGAACGCTTCAATATCTACTGCACACCCTGTCATGGTCAGGTCGGCGATGGTAAAGGGATCATCATGCAGTACAAATATCCGATTCCACCCACTTCCATGCACGACGACCGTATTCGTCAAGCGGAGGATGGATATTTGTTCCATATAATTACCAATGGCGTTCGCAATATGCCGCCTTACGATCATCAGATTCCGGTCGATGACCGCTGGGCAATTGTTGCCCACATCCGCGCCTTGCAGGACAGCCAGGATATCCAACCAGATGATATTGGGACCGTTATCAAATGATGTACGATTCCTCAACCCATCGTCTGATTGGCTCTGGTGCTATTCAGATCTGGGCATTAATCATTGGAATCGCCGCATTGCTGCTAAGTGCTTTTGGATTGTTCACCAATGCGGAGCAATTCTATTTCTCCTATCTGACCGCTTTTGTTTACTGGTTCACTATTGCCATCGGCGGACTGTTTTTCACCCTGCTGGGACATATCACCGGAGCAGTCTGGAGTATCGTTTTACGACGGATTGCTGAAGTGCTGGGAATGCTGCTGCTACCCCTGGCAATCCTGTTTATCCCAATCCTGTTCGGAATGCACGAGCTCTTTCACTGGAGTGATGCTGAGGCGGTTGCCCACGACGCCCTGTTGCAGAAGAAAGCCGGTTATCTAAATCTACCGTTTTTCATTATCCGAGCCGTATTTTATTTTACGCTATGGTTTTTCTTAACGCGAACACTGTATAAAAATTCTCTACAACAAGATCATGCAACTGACGGCACCGCCCTGGCAGAAAAACTGCGCCGGATAAGCGCTCCAGGCACGATCCTGTTTGCCCTGACCCTCACTTTCGCCAGTTTCGACTGGGTCATGTCCATCGACGCCCATTGGTTTTCGACAATGTTCGGGGTTTATATTTTTTCCGGCAGCTATCTAACGGTGATTGCTTTTCTGATAATCTTGCTCCAATACTTCCGGCGACAGAGGATTTTAACCGATGTAGTCACCGGAGAACAATTCCACGATCTGGGCCGGCTGCTGTTCACCTTCGTCATTTTCTGGGCTTACATTGCCGGCGCTCAATATTTTCTGATCTGGTATGCCAACATTCCTGAAGAAACAGTCTGGTACCTCCACCGCTGGGAAGGCTCCTGGAAATCCATCAGTCTGTTTATCATTGCCTTCCATTTCGTCGTCCCATTTTTCATTTTGCTGTTTCGGGCGACCAAACGCAATCAATTGCTACTGGGAATAATAGCAGGCCTGATTCTGGTTATGCATTGGTTTGACCTGTACTGGTTGATCATGCCCAGCCTACACCCACACCAAGCGCATTTTTCCTGGATGGACGTTACCACACTAGTTGGAATCGGCGGCATTTTTATTAGCCTGTTGATCCGGCAATTAGCCCGGCAGCCACTGGTACCGGTAGGTGATCCACGTTTGCGCGATTCGATCGAATTTATAAATCAATGATGATGGCAACACAAGCAGCCCCAGTCGATTTGACCTGAGCGAATACAGGTATTCAAAAGCCCAATGTCATTTCGACAAACCCCATTTATGGGTGAGGAGAAATCTGCAATAGCTTGGCACTTACAACCATTTTTCAGGAAATACTAACGATATGCACTTGTTAAAATTCCATCGCAGGGTGGATTCTACTTTTGTTTATACCGTACACTATCGATGGTTGTATAAACTATTTTCACTGCAAAACTTAAGTAGATTTCTCTCCCGATTTCATCGGGAATCGAAATGACAAATAAGGAAGTTTTGTAGGGACAACACATGTGTTGTCCCTACAATCCAACCACCAACTCCTCCTCAAAATAATATTCAATCCCTTCCACCTGCCAGAAGATTTTGACTTTCCACAAACCCGGTACGGGCAGGTTGCTGGCTGAAATAAACTGAACACTCTCCCGGTTCAGGTTAATGGGAAACCGACGATCTAGGCGTTTGTCGGATGGTCGGAACAATTTGATTGAACCTTCCACCGCAGCCGGTTCGAACAGGGCTGGGAAGCTGATTTTCACACCGCTGGCCAGATCGAATTTCACCGTTACCGGCTGTGCCAAAGCGTTGGTGCGCGCCATACGATCAATCTGGTCTTGATAGGCCAGTTCGTCGGCATAGTAATTCTCCGAAACCAGTCCGAATGACAAAGTGCCAGTAAAAATCACGAAAGCAACATTCAGCACCATAAACACAACGATTGTAATCACCAGTACTCGTAAAAATATATTTGGTTTGTCTGCCATTAGTTGTTCACCGGGCCGATAAAGGCCGTTTTTACAGTTTCTAATAATTCTCCGCCAGACCAGACCTGAATCTCCAGCGGTATACTGGTACCAGTCACTACTGATCGTGGAAGATCCACGAAAAAGGCCGATTGCTTAAGATCATCTTCAGCCACGATTAATTCACTAACCATAGTAATCAATCCGCCAACCGGTTGAGTAAGACGCAATTCAATCAATTTTACCTGATAGGTTTTATTGACTACTTTGATATTGTAAAGATTGCGCAGGCCACCATCGGGTAATTCGTGGTACAAAATACCAGGAATGCGTAGAATAGTGGATTCCACCGGTGTACGGGTTACCAGCAGGACTGCTAAAAGAATCACCAGCAAACTCAACACTGCTGAATAACCTGCCATCCGGGGCGTCAGTAGTCGCTGGGTACCTTCTTTGATACCACTATACGAGGCGTAACGGATCAGTCCCTTGGGTTGGCTGACTTTAGTCATGATCGTATTACAAGCATCGATACAGGCGGTGCAATTGACGCATTCTAACTGGGTACCATTACGGATATCGATCCCCGTGGGGCAGACGGCCACGCACTGGTTGCAGTCTACGCAATCACCCAATTCGTTGTCGCCTGTTCGCTTACCTTTGCCGCGCGGTTCACCGCGGATAAAATCGTAATGGACCACCACCGAATTCTGGTCCAGCAGCACACCCTGCAGCCGGCCGTAAGGGCAGACTATCACACATACCTGTTCCCTGAACCAGGCAAATACGGCGAAAAACACGAAGCTGAAAATCACCATGGCAGCGAAACCGCCTAAGTGATCGGTCACCAGCTCAGAGATTATCTGGAAAAGAGCATCTTTACCAATAATATAGGCCAGAAAAGTGTTGCCGATGACAAAGGAAATAGCATAAAAAATGCCCAGCTTCGATGTTTTTTTAAATAGCTTAGTTACCGACCAAGAGGAGGCGTTCAATTTGCGCTGGGCAGCGGCATCGCCTTCGATCCAGTATTCGATTTTGCGAAAAACCATTTCCATAAATATGGTCTGTGGACAGGCCCAGCCGCAGAATAGCCGTCCGAAAACGACGGTAAATAAAACGATGAACACTACAATGGTGATAAAAGCCAGGCCGAATAAGTGTAGATCCTGGGGCCAGAATACGATACCAAAGATAAAGAATTTTCGCTCCAGGAAATTCAGCAGCAGGATTGGCCGCCCACCGATAGTCATGAAAGGACCGCCGAAGAGCAGAGCCAGTAGTATCAGGCTGACTAATGTACGGGCGTTATAAAATGGACCTCGGGGTTTTTTGGGGTAGACCCATATCCGTTTTCCGGACTCATCAACGGTAGCAATATGATCACGATATTCACCACGGTCTGCATCACCGGTAATCGTCTTGCGATATTCCTGTACCGTACTCATTGTTCCCCGGAAATAATCGGGTTAATTCCGTTGGTAGATTTCGCCTTCCGGTGCCTTGGGTGTCGGCGGGTTAGTCCCTTCCATAGCATAAATGAAGCTCGCCACCTGATGGATTTTATCCTTGGATAGAGTCTTATCCCAGGGGATCATACCCTTAGCCGGCACACCAACATTAATAGTATAAATAATATCATCCATGCTGCCGCCATGAATCCAATACTGGTCAGTCATGTTGGGACCGATCCCGCCCTGTCCCTGCTGTCCGTGGCAAACGGCGCAACTGGCCTTGAACAATTGGGCACCGGCTACCAGGCTGGCTTCATCGGTAAGGGCAGTCATGCCCGAAGGTTTGGCTGATTCCACCGGGGTTGCAGCCATCGCCACCGGTTCGAAGACTTCTGTGCTGGGAAAGGCTGCCATGAGCAGGTCCAACTGCTCCTGGGTTGCCCGTCGCTTGGCAGCTTGAATCAACTGTTCGAAGGTTACTTGATCACCAACATGGTTGCTGAATTTAGCCAGCAACCGGGGGGTGATATCCGGATCAGCAGTAATCCAAGGGGATAAATAACCGACTGTTTGGCCTGGTTGAACGGCCTCCACATAATCGGGATTAATTTCCTTCCGGTATTCGGTAATGGTGGAATCACCGGTACCAATCACATGGAAATGGAGCATGTAAATGATCGAAAAAATAATTGAAAGAATAAACAGGTACAGCCACCAGGGCGGCAGATCATTATCCAGTTCCTTGATGCCATCATAATCGTGATCCAGCAGCAGGTCTTTGGGAGTCGTGCTCATTATAATCCCTCCTGCTCATTGGTATTGTCCAGTGGTAATTCGCTCATGTGCTTAATATAGGGGCGTTTAATGGTCAACATCCATACGAGTACGGTGATGAAAATCGTCATGAACAAGATCAATGAAATGACCGGGTAAATTCCCATTCCGCTGGCTCCGCTAAAAATCGCTCTAAACATCTTATTTCCCCCCTGCCTTGATGTCCGTGCCCAGCCTTTGTAAATAGGCGATTAAGGCAACGATCTGCTTATTCCGATCAATGCCAGGTACACCTTGATTGGCCAGGTTTGCGGCGATTCCTGCGGCTTGCTTTTCCAATTCTGCATTGGCTATCTGATCAAATCCCGTCGGATAGGGAACGCCGATCTTTTGCATGGCACGAATCTTAACCGGCGTGGAATTCAGGTCGATATATTTTTCTATCAACCAGGGATAGGCAGGCATGATCGATCCCGGTGAAGTGGACTGGGGGTCAAGCATATGATTGTAATGCCAGGCATCGGGATATTTACCACCGATGCGGTGCAGGTCGGGTCCGGTGCGGCGCGAGCCCCACTGGAAGGGATGATCGTATACGAATTCACCGGCCTTGGAATACTCACCGTAACGTTCAGTCTCGGAGCGGAAGGGTCGGATCATCTGGGAATGACAGACATAGCAGCCCTCGGAAACATAAATATCTCGACCCTGCAATTCCAGCGGCGTGTATGGTTTTACGCTGGTAATCGTGGGAATATTACTTTTAACGAGGTACATGGGCACAATTTCCACAACGCCACCGATGATTACCGCCACCGTTGCCAGGATCATGAATTGGATCGGACGACTTTCCAGAACCTGATGAGTAAATCGACCGGTTGGTTTGACTTCCGGCTCAAGCGTCGGCGCTTGATCTTCTTCATTATCCACCCACTGACCGTCCTTAACGGTCTTATATAAATTGTATACCATTATGCAGGCACCGGTTAGATAAAGCAACCCACCGGTTACCCGAAAATAATACATGGGTAGAATTTGCAACAAAGTTTCCAGAAAATTAGGATACTGGAGCATGCCGTCGGCATTGAATTCTTTCCACATCAAGCCCTGGGTCACAGCAGCCCAATATAGCGGGATAACGTAAAAAAGGATTCCCAGTGTACCAAACCAGAAATGCACATTGGCCAACCTTACTGAATATAGTTTGGTATTTAATAAACGGGGCAACAGCCAATACAGGATACCGAAGGTAAGAAAACCATTCCAGGCTAAAGTTCCAATATGTACATGGGCGATGATCCAATCGGTATAATGAGCCAAAGCGTTGACATTTTTCAATGCCAGCATGGGACCTTCGAAAGTAACCATACCGTAAGCGGTTATTGCAACCACCATAAATTTCAGGATCGGGTCCTGCCGTACCCGGTCCCAGGCGCCCCGGAGGGTAAGTAATCCATTCAACATGCCACCCCAGGAAGGTGCGATCAACATGATCGAAAATACCGTTCCCAGCGATTGCGCCCAGTCCGGCAGAGCAGTGTATAGCAAATGATGGGGACCGGCCCAGATATAAATGAAAATCAGGGACCAGAAATGGACTATCGACAGGCGATAGGAATACACCGGTCGATTGGCTGCTTTTGGCAGAAAATAATACATCAATCCCAGGTAGGGTGTTGTCAAAAAGAAAGCCACGGCATTATGGCCGTACCACCATTGAACTAGGGCGTCCTGAACACCGGCATAAACGGGATAGCTCTTTAAAATCGAAACGGGAATTTCTATTGAATTAACCACATGGAGAATCGTCACTGTAAAAAAGGTAGCGAGATAAAACCAGATCGCCACATACATATGCCTTTCGCGGCGCTTTAAAATGGTGCCGATCATATTGATTCCGAAGATCACCCAGATTACGGCAATCATTATATCGATGGGCCATTCCAGCTCGGCATATTCTTTACCGGTCGTGTTACCTAATGGCAGGGTTATAGTGGCCGCGAGAATTATCAATTGCCAACCCCAAAAATGCAGTTTGCTTAACAGATCAGAAAACATGCGCGTTTTCAACAATCTCTGGAGCGAATAATAAACCCCCATAAAAATGCCGTTGCCAACAAAGGCAAAAATAGCCGCATTGGTATGCAGCGGTCGTAATCGGCTAAAAGTCAGCCAGGGAATATTAAAATTGTAAATGGAACTGACCAATTGAAATGCAATTGTCACCCCCACCAGAAAGGCTACTATTCCCCAGATCACAGTCGCCTGGGCAAAATAGCGTACTATCTTATTATCATAGTGGAATTTTTCAAGAGCCATGCTATTCCTCTAACTCGAATTTTCGGTGTTTTTACGTCGGCTGGAAAACAGCATGCGGATTGCTGGTGTATGCGTATCTTCAAACTGTCCGTTTTTCACCGCCCAAATGAAAGCGATCAGAAAACCAACCGCAACCATGAGGCTGGCGGCGATCAGAACTATCAACGCACTCATGGATTTTCCCCCATTAATGATTTGAAACTTTGTAGCATAAAATTTCCCTTGTTTGCGCCTTTGAAAATAGGGTCATAGCGTCCATAATACTAAACCAATCCGCGTCCGATTTTACGTCCCAGAAGATTGGTGGTCACGGTTGCGAATACCACCACTGTGATCGAACTCAGGGGCATCAGAATTGCCGAAATCAACGGTGACAGGACACCCTGAACGGCAAAAGTCAGGCCGATCAAATTGTACAGGAATGAAATCCCAAAACTAATTTTAATTATAGTCATACTGGTTTTTGAGAAACGCAGGAATTCACTTAAGTGTCGAAAATGACCGGCCCCCAGAATACCATCGCAGGCCGGTGAAAAGGTATTGATATCCTCGGAAATCGAAAGCCCTACTGTGCTCTGTTTAAGAGCACCGGCGTCGTTCAGGCCATCGCCCACCATCAGTACCGTTTCACCAGCCGATTGCAGCTCCTTAACTTTATCCAACTTATCAAATGATGATTGATTGAACAACAGGCGGTCGTCTTTGGTAAAGAAATTGCACAGGCGCTTTCGCTCACTATCGTTATCACCGGAAAGCAGCCACAACCGGTAATTCTTCAGGGCAGCAATTAATTGCCGTACACCGCTGCGGTACTCGCTATGAATGGAAAACCCACCCCGTTTCTCACCATCAATGGACAATGCCACCGTCGTGCCCCAGTAATTCTGGTCGTCCAGATCGCCGCTGACAAAATAGGGCGAGCCTAAACGGATTGTCTGTCCACCGATTTCAGCCTCCAGGCCTTTGCCGGTTATTTCATCATATTTATCCGGTTCGGTAATTGGGATGTGGACCGGCAACGCTTCATAAATACGGCGGCTCAGAGGATGGGTGGAATGACGGACCACGGATTTGACCAACTCCATTTCAGAGTTGGATAAATCCGCTGCACCGGCAGTTGGTACAAATTCAATGGCTGTACGACTAGTATCAGTGAGAGTGCCAGTTTTGTCAAAAATGATAGTAGAAATTTTTGCCAGCGCCTCAATTACGGCAGTGTTTTTCAGGTAAAACTCACGGTGGCCGAAAATCCGCAGGGTATTCCCCAGCGTAAAGGGCACCGATAAGGCCAATGCGCAGGGACAGGCAATGATCAGGACCGAAGTGAAAGCATTGATTATTAGAGCTGGATCGTGGAACCACCAATACAGACCTGCCGCCGAAGCTATCGCCAGCACACCGAAAGTGAAATATTTACTGATCGAATTAGCAATCGTGTCCATTCGAGTGGCGCTGTGCTTAGTGAATGTATCGTCATTCCAAAGTTGAGTTAAATAGCTCTGGGACACTTCTTTGACCACATCAATTTCGATAGCACCCCCGGCCTGTTTACCGCCGGCGAATAACTTGTCGCCATTTGATTTTAGCACTGGTGCAGATTCACCGGTAACAAAACTATAATCGATCCAACCGTCACCGTTAATCAAGATCGAATCGGCCGGGATAATTTCATTGTTGCGGATCACGATTCGGTCACCAACATTCAGCCGCGCCAATGCTACGGTCTCTTCTTCACGGCCTTGTTTTCGCACCACTGAAAGGGGGAAATAGGATTTAAAATCACGGTCGAAAGACAGGTTTTGGTAGGTCTTTTCCTGGAATAGTTTACCCAGCAGCAGCAGAAACACGAACCCGATGAATGAATCCATCCAGCCGGGTCCGCTCAGGAATATGATATCTACCAGGCTGCGTACAAACAGGGTGGTGATTCCCAGAGCGATGGGCACATCGATATTCAGTGACCGGTGGCGCAGACTGCCCCAGGCTGAAATGAAATAATCGCGAGCAGAATAAAAAAATACCGGCAGAGCCAGGGCGATATTCAACCAGGCGAACAACCGGGCGTGTTCCGGCGCCAGACTACCCCCTTCTGACAGGTATTCCGGCAGACTCACCAGCATGCTGTTTCCGAGACTGAATCCGGCGATGCCCAGTTTCAGATACAGACTACGGCGGGATTTCTGTCTGACTTTTTTGGAAACAGTTTCCAGATTGATTTCCGGTTCGTAACCCAGCGAAGCCAGCAACATTACAATTTTCCGCAAACTGGTCTCGGCATTCTGGTAGGTAACGGTCACCTGCTTTTTTACATAATTGGTGCGCGACTGGGAAATGCCCGAATCCAGACGATATAAGCTTTCCAGAATCCAGATGCAGGAGCTGCAATGAATCGAAGGAATTGTGAAGATGACCTTGGTATGGGTTTCATCGCTGAAATCACGAATTTGTTCCACTACCTTAGGGTCATCCAGATAACCGTATTTTTTATCGAAAGCTGCTTCCGGCGGGGTTGTGCCGGGGTTCTCGTTCAAATCATAATATTGGCAGAGATCATTGGTATCCAGCAATTCAAATACCATTTTACAGCCATTACAGCAGAATACTTTATCAACAATGGCGATATCATCATTTTTACATTCCAGCCCACAATGATAGCAGGCGGTTTTGGTAGCTGCAACCGGCTTAATCTGGTCGGTCAGATCAGTCATGCTCCATTTCCATCATGCTGCCGGGGTGTTGCTCCCCGGACATTTGCTGCTGCATCCAGGGCATGGGAATGCCTGCTAGTTTCATAACGCCTTTAGCCACCGTGAACAGGCCAAACAGGATCACAAATACAGCGGCAATTTTAAATACTTTATTACGGAGCCGGGCAGTAATCAGATTGGCGCTCAATCCCAAAATAAACAAGGCTGGGATTGTACCCAGTCCAAAGGCCAGCATGGTGGCCATACCCCCGAGCACGTTACCGGCAGACACAGCCTTAGCTCCGGCAATGTACACCAGTCCACAGGGAATGAAACCCAGAATCAATCCGTATAGAAATATATTTTTAGTGTTAGTCCGATTTAACAGTGATCCCACCAATTGGCGGTACCGTCCGAATCCGGGGAAGCTTTTTGGTGTAGAAATATTAAATAGTCCCAATAAATCCAACCCCATGAGGGTCATGAAAATACCGGCGAAGATAAACAGAATACTCTGGTAATCATGCACCAGGTGTTTGAAAGATCCGCCCAGCAGACCAAACCAGAATCCCAGGAAAGTATAGGTCAGCACGCGACCGCTGTTGTACATCAGGTGGGGTATAATTAGTTGTAACCGATTGCCAGTGGATTTCCTTTCAGCCACTTTCAAAGAATAGGCCATGACGAATCCGCCACACATACCGTAACAATGGCTGAAGCTGCTTAAAAAACCTAAAACAAAAATGGCGATTAGATCGATTTCCATGCTTAAATCCCCCGATTTATTTACTTACTCCGGACCAATTTAAATTAGTTATTGTGAAAACATTCGTTTTGATAATACTTACAGGTGCGAAAATACTAATATGGACAAATTTAGTCCACATTTAGTTTAAGGCATAATCGAGTTCGTAGGGACAACTTTTAAAAGTTGTCCCTACAATATATTATTTGGTATAAAAATCGATCATCTGCTCGATTGCAGCCCGGCAGACCCTACAGAAGTGGTCCGGATTGCGAGAAAACATGATACAATCGATTTCCGGACGGTACAACCCTTCGGCCTCATAGCCGGCTCCTTCATAAGCGCCAACTTTGCCAAAATAGTCATTAGCCTGCAAAACCGCTTCGGTAGATTTTTTTATGGCTCGGAACCTGGCATTAATGGTATCAGCTCGGGTGGCGCCGGTCAGAGATAGTTTGAAATCATCGAAACTGTAATTTACCCGGGCACTGTCGAAAGCAGCTTTGTCCCAGGGTGTCGGTAATGGTGTCCCCGGTTCCACCAGATTACCCCACTTTACCTGGTCCGGTTCCAGCAAGGCCGTTACGTTGGGATCCCAGGGTTCAACTCCCTGGGGATTAAAATCCTCATAGGCCACATTCGAGGAATAATACTCATCGCCAAGTCCCCCGAAAGCATGGCCCAATTCGTGTACCATGACATATTCCGCCGGTTCAGTATCGACGGCAACTGTTGAATACAGGTTGAAAATTCCGCCACCACCATATTTATCATCATTGACCAGAATCACCAGGATATCATAGGGCGCCTGAGCGGCGATCTCCCGAATTGTCTGATTGTCAAAAGTGAGAATGTATCGATCGGAATCAAACGTGTTGTAGCTGGTTCCAAGCACGTTATTCCTCCAGATATTGCCACGGGGATTGGAAATTCCCGGCTCCAGGGAATGAACCTTAATTGAACGAATATTAAAGTCCTCCTTGCGGGATTTAAACGGCTCAGTGGCAAAAAGGGATTTTAACATTCGCCGGGTATCTGAGCGAAATTTCCCAGCGTCCAGTTTGGTATATCCATCGCTAAGCAATAGAATATCCACTTTCGTTGCCGGATCACCGTTAATCATAATGTTGCGAGTTTTATATCTTTTTTCCAATTTAGAGCGCTTAATTCTGAAATCAGCCGTATCTATTTCAAAACTGAATATTTCTTTAAATTTCATTTCAGCGTTACGCTTATAGAGTTGAAGCTTTACTATTGTCTTCGGTTCGGGAAAGCGTAGCGACTCATGGAAGGTACCCCAATTCCCGGCCAGGGCATCGCTGGTAGTTTCCCATTCGCCATAGATGCTGCAAAAACCACGGGAGTAAATAATTTTCGCGCTGGTTAAATCAATCACTTCAATGTAATACTTACCGAGGTTTGTATCGTCAATCAACTGGGTACGGCTACCGGGCCAAGAATTCTCTAATCTGATTTGATCGAAACTAATATTTTCTTCGGTAGCCGTACCATTATGAAAAAAATCAAATCGTAAAGTTTGTCCGGTAAAATAGGTGTCAAAATCAATTGCCCAAGCAAATGAGATCAAAAATATGATCAATAAAATTCGCATTAACGAATTCCTCTTGAAGTTTTATTGTGCGCAATCTCCAGCATACTGTTGCCTCAAATTACACATTAGTTTTGTCGAGTAAATAATCGAAAATGTCGGGTAGTCGACAATATTTAACTGGGATACCCACTAATTTACTACAGATTTTGGAGTCAAATATGATAATCAGACGCTATCTACTAATCTTTCTAACACTCTTTCTTTCAATTGGATCTGGAAAAAATCTGGAACGATTATCAAGAACCATACTGAGTAATTATGAACTGTTGGATATCCACATGGACGGGCTAACTGCTTATATTTCCGGCGGTCTTGGAGGTTTGAACATTGTTGATTTAAACGATCCTTACAATCCGCTGGTACTGGGAGAATATCAGGCCTCCGGTTGTGATTGGGGACGTATCTATGCCTGGGCAACCTACGGAAATTATGCTTTTGGCACGGGACGGGATTGTGGGATTCAGGTAATTGATGTTTCCAATCTCAGTAATCCACAGCACGTTCAAACTTATCATGCTGGTGGCGACATACGCTATGAACACCCGACGGTTCATGGTAGCTCGCTGTTTGTTGCTCGTCATCAAGATGGCATTGAGATATTGAACTTGGATGATCCAAATAATATTATTCCGGTCACAGTAATTCCTACCTATAACGCCTGGGCATCGCTTGCAGAAGATTCAATTTTATATGTAGCTGACGGTACCGCTGGGCTGAATATTATTAATATCGGCAATGCAACACAACCGGCCCAGCAAGCCAGTCTACCCACAACCGGCAGTGACCTGCCCCCCGAAAGTTGTACCAATGTTTAAGTTAGTAATAGGTACAAACCAGAAGGAGCAAGGATATGTCCCGAAAGCGTTATACCCCGGAACAGATAATCCGTATTTTACGTGAAGTTGAAGTATTAATCAGCCAAGGCTTGACAACGACAGAAGCTACCAGACAGGTCGGGATAGTAGATCAGACCTATTATCGTTGGCGCAAGGAATATGGAGGAATGCGTGTCGACCAAGCCAGAGAGTTAAAGAGACTGGATAAAGAGAACCTGCGATTAAAGCGGCTGGTTGCGGAGAAAGAGCTGGATATACAGATACTACGTGAGACGTTGGCTCTTGAATCAAAAAACTTCTAAGCCCGGCGAAACGACGTCGGGTAGTGGATCAGATCTGTCAAGTTATTGGAATATCAGTGCGCAGGGTATGTAAAGTACTGGGTATCCCCAGGAGCAGTTATCATTATGCACCACAGACTCCAATGAAAGAACAGTTGCTAACAAAAAGGATAATTGAACTGGCCCTGCAGTATGGTAGGTATGGATACAGACGAATAACTGCAATGCTTAAATCAGAGGGTTGGGTAGTAAATCACAAGCATGTTGAACGGATCTGGAGACAGGAAGGCTTGAAGGTTCCCGGTCGACAGCCAAAGCGTCGTAGGTTATGGTTAAATGATGGATCTTGTGTTCGCCTCAGGGCAGAGTACCCTGATCATGTATGGAGTTACGATTTTGTACTTCATCAGACCTCAGATGGCAGGAAGTTCAGGATGCTCACATTAATCGACGAGTTTACCAGACAGTGCCTGGCTATAGATGTCGGCAGAAGTCTGAAAAATGATAATGTAATGGAGAGGTTGGCTGATCTGTTTATCCGCAGGGGAACCCCAGTTTACATCCGCAGTGATAACGGATCTGAGTTTACCGCAAAGATAGTCTTGGACTGGCTTAAAGCCGTTAATGTTAAAACGCTATTTATCAGTCCTGGTAGTCCCTGGGAGAATGGATATATCGAATCATTTAATGGTAAACTCAGAGATGAGTTGTTGAATATTGAGATCTTCGACACTCTAATGGAAGCCAAGGTTTTAATCGATCGCTGGCGTCGGGATTACAATCATATCAGACCTCACAGCAGTCTTGGTTACAAACCACCGGCGCCTGAATCAATAATGCCAAAAGAACTAAATATCACAGGAATCGATGTTTTTAAATGCAACTTAAACCAGAAAATCCTAACTTAAGTAGTGGTCCAAACAATGGGGGCTGGTCAGTAGGCTGCCACGGTATCGGTACACCCGTATGGACTGATACACCCAGTTTCACTTGTATTTCCTGCCATGGTGGGCTGGATAATAGCACTGGCGCCCCACCCTATGATCTAAGCGGTAATAGTGATTCCAGCGCTTTCTCCGTAGGGGCACACACCGTTCACCTGACTGACACAACCTTTTCCAATCCTGTGGCCTGTAATGAATGTCACCTGGTTCCCACAACAATTGATGACGCAGGACATTTCGACACTGATTTGACTGCAGAGATTACATTTGGCAAGCTGGCAACTGACAGCGGTCGGGTTGTGCCAGTTTGGGATGGTACTACCGGTGCTTGCTCGAACATTTATTGCCACGGGAATTTTGCATTCCATGCTTCCAATAGCAACTATCCAGGTTTCTATACTGCTGACGACAGCTTGATTATTGGTGAAAACCTGGCTTTAGGCTGGAATTCTGATTTGAATGTCAATTGTGGTGACTGTCATGGATTGGCGCCAACCGGACACGCCACTAATACGTCCTGTAGTTCCTGCCATACAGCCGTAGTGGAATCCGATAATGCTTCGATTAAAGATAAGTCCAAACATATTAACCGACAGACTAACGTATTCGGGAATTAATCGCCGTTCATTATCAACCGACGATATAAAACAGACCGGCCTGATAACCGAGCTGCCCACTAACAAATAAATGGTATTATACCCCAGGGCAAGCCTTGAGGAATTAAACTCTACCTTCTTGTTCGCCGTAGTCCCGATAGCCATCGGGACGATGGTGGATTAAAGCTTTAAAATAGAATGGGCAATTTTACAGGCACCGCTGGCTTCTTCACTACTGGCTACCGAATAATAGATATTCAGTCCATCGCGTCTGGTTTTTACCAGTCGTCGATCGCGCAATTTCCGCAGATGATGGGAAACTGCCGAAACGCCCATTCCAAGTATCTCGGCCAGATGATAAACACAACATTCGCCGGTTTTTGATAATGTATATAAAATCTTTAATCTAGTCTGGTCACCAAGCATAGCAAAGGTCTCAGAGGCCCGATCCAGTTCAGTATGATTTACTAATTCGTCCCTGATATCATCCATGAGCGATTGCTCAAGATGTTCACATTTATGTTTATCGCTCACGTTTTCCACCCGTTTTGGTTTTGCTCCATTGGTCACTATTCAGTTTCAATAAGGAAAGTTACAAATATTATTATCTTTAATAAACATTTACCGTATTAATTGAACAATTAATCACAAACTGCGGTAATGGCTCAGATTTGATCATTTTTAATTACAACTATAGGGTGATTATCAAACTGTATTGCTGAAGTCAGACCCATCTTTTTATACAATTGCCTTGGCACCCCGATATCTGCCAATAATAATTGTCCGGTATAAGTTCCGACCGAGGTTTTCAATAGTCCAATTTTTGGTAAAGCAAGCGTTAAAGTTGCCAGGGCTTTGATAACCGGTTCGTGGGGAATACCGCTGGTTGTATCCAATCCGGATGGCGTATCCAAAGCCAGGATGTTGGAATTACCTGATTGGTTAATAGCATTTATTAGATTACGGGCATTTCCGCTTGGTTTACCACTCAATCCATAACCGATGATTGCGTCAATGATCAAATCTGATGAAGTCAGAAGGCTATTAACTGAAGTATCTTCTGCTGAATAAACTTCCATTCCAAGCTTCTGTAGAGTAACCAGACGCTCACGAGGAACTGGCTTCATTTGATCAATCTCATCAACCAGGATTATTTTTACATTGCCACCCCAATTGAAAAGATAGCGGGCCGCCACCAAACCACCACCGCCGTTATTGCCATTTCCACAAGCAATCACAATTTGGGGAGAATAATTATCGGCCACCGTTTCCGTGCTCAATCGCCAGGCCAAATCTGCCAGATGTCGGCCGGCATTTTCCATCATCTGGACCAGATTGATGCGATAATACTCAATCATTAAACGGTCCACTTCGCGCATTTGGGCGGATGTAATTCCGCTTAGTGCTTTGATACGCGGTAATTTTTTGAAAATACTATTCATCAATTGGCCAGAGATACCAATTCTATTGCTGCTGTCTCCACCGCTGTTTTAACTAATTGGTCGACATCTAACTGGGCTTCACAGGCTTCCACATCCCTAACTCTTGCTTTGGTTGCCGGGTGCTTCGGCACAAATAAAGTACAGCAATCGATATGGGGTTGGATTGAAATATCATAGGTATCAATTCGTTCTGCCATTCGGATTATATCTTTTTTATCCATACTGATCAGCGGTCGTAAAACCGGCATTTTGATTGTCTCTTCGATCACCGCCAAATTTTCGACTGTCTGGGAGGCTACCTGCCCTAAAGATTCACCGGTCACTAGCGCGTGAGCTTCCTCTTGCCGTGCCAGTTGCTCGGCAATGCGAAACATGAATCTGCGGTATAGAATAACCCGGTACTTCTCCGCGGTCCGGGTAAGTATTTCCTGCTGAATTGGCGTTAGGGCAACCAGGTACAATTTAATCCGGGATTGATAAACATTCAGCTTGCGGAGTAGATCGCGAACCTTATCCAATGCAGTTTCAGTGGTGTATGGCAGGGAATGAAAATGAACAGCCATTAAATTCACACCACGTTTCAACGCATAATAACCGGCAACCGGCGAATCTATCCCACCGGAAAGCATCAAAGCCACCCTGCCAGACACTCCCACCGGCAAGCCTCCGGGACCTTCATATCGTTTCAAGTAGATAAATGCCGATTGATAGAACAAATCTATTCGGCAATTCAATTCAGGATCTTTTAATCGTACTTTTTTCCCGAGCTGCTCGACGATGTGGGCGCCAACAATTTCATTGGTCTGGTGGGCCGAGACCGGGAAACTCTGATCGGCTTTTCTAGTGGTAATACGGAAATTGAAAAAATCTTCTTTTTCAATCAAATGCAACGCGAAATCATTAATGGCTTCCATTTCAGGAGCTATTTGAAAAGCCGGGGCATAGTAGGCCAGGCCAAAAATTTGATCTAAAATATTGCAAATATCTTCCAGTTGATCCTGTCCGCTGGGGGATAATTTCAGCAGCAGTCGTCCTTGTACCAGCTTAGTTTTCTCCACCAATCCCGGGCGAATTGATTTAATCGCAAAACGAATATTGTCTTTTAATTTGCGTTCAAAATAATTGCGGTTTTTGCCCTTAGTGCCAATCTCGGCATAATGACAGATGATGTATCCGGGTTGTTTGTCAAATATTGATTTCATTGTGATCAACAGATTAATATTAATGAACCATTAACCAACCGCTAAAATAGGACTATAGTGAATTATTTTTCATGGTTTATTAACTATTCGATGCAAGTATTTCTAGCCAGCTGATCAATGGAATTATTATGAGCACGCTTCGGACATCCGGTAGACAAATGATTTTAATAATGGTAATTTTGCACCTGTCAATAATCCAAGGAAGAGAAAGCCCAAAGATTATATGTATTGTCATCAATACCATTGTGAAATTGTCACTGATTTTATTGAATGCCCCGATCGCGGGAATTCACTAGCTGCTACACGGACTGTGATTGTGGGCTTGCATTATTATTCGATTTTTTACCAGGAGTATATTTGAAAGCGTTGATTCACCTCCTGATCGTACTTGCCGGTACCTATTTATTATTACTGGTGTATCTTTATTTCAGGCAGGAATCATTCATCTTTTTCCCAACTAAAATTCCAGCCCAGCATCGTCCAATTCTAAATCAATATCGTAATGCGTCCATTAGCTTTTCAAACGCCGGAGCCACCTTACAGGGCTGGTTCATCAATCGTGGTAGCCAGTTGATCATTTACTATGGCGGCAATGGGGAAGAAGTATCTGGCAATTTGTTTGATGTCAGCAAATTTTCCGGCAGGTCATTGCTATTTGTGAATTACCGGGGATATGGTGAAAGTGACGGTAAACCCTCCGAAAAAGATCTATATGCAGATGCCCTGTCCATCTATGATTCAATGGTTGGCAAGTATGGATTCGATCCTGACCAGGTAATTTTAATGGGGCGGAGTCTTGGGTCAGCCGTGGCTATCCATGTGGCAGCTAACCGCATGGTTAAAGCCGTTATCCTGATTACTCCTTTTGACAGCATGGTTAACGTGGGTAAAACTCATTATCCTATATTTCCCATTGGTCTATTATTGAAACATCGTTTTAATTCAATCAAGACTGTTCCCAATCTCACAGTTCCCATGCTAACTATTATCGCTGAAAATGATGAAATTATTCCAAAAACCTGTTCGCTGAATTTGCTGCAAAGCTGGGGCGGAAACAACGAATCGATTACCATAAAAAATGCCGGTCACAATGACATTAGTGGTTATCCGGAATATTGGCGTGGGGTTAATGATTTTCTAGAGCAACAGAATTAATAATTCAGCGTAGTCGAGAATTACTTTTTATATTTCGCATCAATCCGGAATACTTGGTTCGTTTGACCGGCGATTTTTTAAATATTCTTCTGAACTCGTCGGCACTCATATTTTCCCAATCGGACTGCGACCAGTTCCTGATTTCTGTACGGGAATGAAAACCCGGCTCTGTGCTTGACCGGGCAAATTTTATGTTCCAGGGACAGACTTCCTGACAGATATCACAGCCAAATATCCAACCATTAAATTTATCGGCATATTCTTCCGGTAAATTCCCCCGGTGTTCAATTGTCAGGTATGATATACATTTCCGGGCATCCAGTAGATAGGGTTCCAGTGCTTGGGTGGGACAAGCGTCCATGCAGGCCGTGCAGTTTCCGCATAAGTCATCAGCAAACGGTTGATCATATTCCAACTCAATATCAAGAATCAATTCCCCCAGAAAAAGCCAACTACCATAATCCCGACTGATCAGATTGGTATGCTTGCCCTGCCAACCGAGTCCTGCCCGCTGTGCCCAGACTTTTTCCAGCACCGGGGAAGTATCAACACAGACAATGCCCTTAACCCCATCATTTTCCGATTTTATATATTCCAGCAGACTGTATAAACCTTCCTTCAATATCTGATGGTAATCATCACCCCAGGCGTAATTACTGAAATATAAATCGGCATTGACAATATCTTTACTGAGACCGGTAAAATAGTTCATACCCACTGAAATTACTGAGTGGGCTTCCGGAAAATAGGAAAAAATATTCCCTCTTTCATCCTGGCGTTTCTCCAGCCATTGCATACTGGCGTGATTGCCATCAGCCAGCCACTCCTGCAAATTATCGCGCGCTTCAGGAATAATCTCAGCTGCAGCTATTCCAACCTTCTGAAAACCCAGTTCACCGGCTCTGGATTTAATCCTGGTCGTCAAAGAATGATTCATGGGTAGGAATGTAGAATAAGTGATGGTCCAGACACCACAGATAAATCGTCCAATAAAACCACTAGTCAATGTTAATTTCCACGGCTAAAAACTGATAATACTGGAATATATTTAATGAAATCAAAAAATGATAGAATCGAACACGCAGCTGCAATGTTCATGGAAGGGTATTCATGTTCGCAAGCAGTATTATCGGCCTATGCTGAAGAATTTGGTTTGGATATTGAAACAGCGCTCAGATTATCATGCGGTTTTGGCGGTGGTATGGCACGGCAGGGTAAAACCTGCGGAGCCGTTACCGGAGCATTAATGGTAATCGGATTAAAATATGGGTTTTCAACTCCAACTGCAGATAAATCAAAAGAAGATGCTTACGCCATTATTCATAAATTTACCAAAGCGATGGAAAAACGATTTCATACAACTATTTGCAATGAATTGGTTGGACATAATATTTCCACTCCCGCCGGGCATGAAGCCGCTAAAAATGATGATGTTTTCAACCGGTTGTGCCCTGGGTTTGTCCAGGCTGCGATTGAAATAATCGAAGAAGAAATCAAGGTATGAACCCCATGGCAAGCCCTGGATCCACTATTCCGCCGCAAGCAGCGGGAATTTAACCAGCTCTTCTCGTCCGCCGTAGTCGTACGCGAAGGCGGATTAACCTAAATAACGATCAGCCCACATAATTCCGATAATCGTTTTAACATCCGTTACCCGGCCATCCGTTGCCATACTCATTGCTTCAGCCCTGGTAACCGGCAATAACTCAATAAATTCATCCTGATCAAGATTATTCTGTGCCATTACCAAGTCTTCAGCAAGACAGATCCACATATGTTCATCGCTATAGCCCACACAGGGATCGATTTCACCGAGTAAGGTGAATTTCCCGGCCCCATAACCGATTTCCTCTATTAATTCCCTTTTCGCCGTAATTAGATAGTCTTCACCGGGATCGAGCTTCCCGGCCGGTATTTCAATCATCACTTTAGTCACCGGATAGCGAAATTGCCGGATCAGCATTATCCGACCATCAGGCAGGATCGGTACCATGGCGACAGCTCCGGGATGCCTGGTGTATTCCCTGGTTGATTGGGAGCCATCGGGCAATTCCACCGCATCACGATAAATATCCAGCAACCGACCTTTGAAAATTGGCTCCGAACTGATTTGATGTTCTTCTAAGTGTTTATCTTTCATCGTAAAGTCTCAATTTATCACTGACATATTACTGATGTTCAGTTTACTGGTGGAACTATCGGATTTAAAAAAAGGATGCCATCCCTCCTAGGGATGGCATCCGTACAACAATGTTTTTATATATTCCGATTAATTCTATTATAAATCTTCTAATAATTCCTTGGCTTCTGTTTGAAGCATTTTATCGCTGTCGGATCCTGGCACAATCGCCAGAGCTGCTTTGTAGGCTTTCTCGGCCTCAGCTTCATCATCCAATTCTTCAAGCGATTTACCCAACCACACGTAGTTCCTGATATCTTCCGGATCTTTTGAGATGGCCTGTTTGAAATAATTTCGCGCTTCTTCAAAACTGGCTTCGGGTGGTGTTGCGTAAACCCAGCTGGCGATCTTTCGTTCAATCCAGCTCAGATCAGCCAGGGCAAAATGCCAACGGCCCATCACGTGGTAATTCCCGGCATCTTCGGGATCAAGTTCAATGGCTTTCTGGGTGTGTTCTGCCATGGGATAGGAATTCTTGATCTTCTGTTCAGTCCCTTCGATCTCGCCAACCCGACCAATCAGGATACCGTACCATTTATGCGACTCGGCCCGGTCATCGCCAAGTTTCAGGGATTTTTCCGAGTACTTAAAACCCGCATACAAATTCTTTTCAATTTCCGCTTCATCGGCGGTATTATCGGAAAAATCGAAATGCGCGCGCGCCAGACGCCAGACAACATCATAATTTTCCGCATCAATTGCTTCAGCCTCTTTCAATAATTTAAAGACAGCATCATAGGCATCCATTTCATGTTGTGCATCGGCTTGAACTATCAGACTGTCAAAATCCTGAGCCAGCAGTCCCACGGATAGAATCATTAGCAAAATAGTTAGTTTTTTCATTTTATCCCTCTCCTAAAAGTATTCAATGTAGGTGATCTTCAACTCCCGGTTAAAGTAGTCGACTTTGTCTTTATTAAATAAAAGATTGTTGAATTCCAGTTCTATATGCAGGTGTTCCACAAAGGTCCAGCGCAGGGCGGCATTCAGGTAGCCATCTTCATTTAGAGCCAGTGCTTCCAGCGATTTTTCATTATCATTCAGGGCGGCATTATATTCCATTAAAATTGAAAATTCAGGATTCAACTCAATATCAGCACCAACAAACAGGTTAATATCCTCATCTCCATCGGTTGTCTCGGTAAAATTATAATTCATCCCCCCATGTAAACCAACATTGCCAAGCACGAAACGCCAGTTTTTACTGGTCGCAGCGTACACTCCATAGGCTTTCACATCATAGCGTTTCAGGGTATCTCCCGGATGATATTGACCAAAGCCCTGGGTATCCAGTCCAATGGCAATTCCCGGCATAGATGTAGTTTCATCGATCAATCGATATTTCAGATTCGCCTCTGGACGAGGATAAGCTGTCGGCTCCTGATCACCAATCAACTGACTGGCGCCGTAAGAAATTCCAAACATAAAGCGGTCGGTCAAACCGGCGGATAAACCCGCCGTCAAACTACCATTCTTTTGAAGGCGCATCTCAACGGCAAAACTGCCACGAACCAGGGTTCCGGCGGTGGGTACGGTTATCAGGTTAACCGGCGGCGGATAGGATATATCCTGGGCCAGACCAATGCCGATCCCTGTGACCAATAATAATATTAAAATACTGTGTTTAAAATGCTGACTCGATTGCATTTCCGATCCCATCCGATTATTTACTGTAAATCAATTAAGTTCAATTTAATCTCGGTATTTGGCGAAATGCAAGTCCGTTCAATTTGATTCCTCTACGGGTACAACCGTTCGCCATAACGTGATAATACCACTTGAACTCGTTCCAATGGAATTGACAAATCGTCACTTTCACCGGGTCGCCGGAAGCGAGCTACTATCCCCCGGACCTCAACCACCTGTACATCCATAATTTCACCGGTCTTCAGCACAATCCGATCCCATTCGGTGCGCGGAATGATAGCCGGAAATGATAAGAGGTTTTTCTGCTGATTGATCTCATCCAAAATGATGTCAACCTCATCCAGAATATTGCCCGTAAGCGGGGGAGGTACCCGGTATAATTGATCGGCCGGTGCCTGACTGAGGCTCACGTGGCTAACCATTTTACCAGTTCGATCGTATTCCTGTAATTGGAGACTCCCCCGGGGTTGATCCCACAAGTAATGGTAGGACCGAACCGTTCTGGAATTTGGTAAACTGATCCACTGCTCCATCAATAATCGACCGGATTTATCATATTCAAATTCAATTCTGCCATAACGATGACCATCGACAGAACGAAATACTACAGAATTAATGCGACCGTTGGCAGCAAATGTAAATTTACTGGATTGCCCCTGAAAGCCCAGGTTGTCGTCAGCATCAATGGCATAAGCCCGATAGGCCGAACTCCAGGGTTCATTTTCGCCAAACCAGATTAATGACACAATTGTTTTCGTGCTATCAAGTTCCCCGCGACGCTCCAAACGATTAATGGAATCATAGGCATGCAATTCGTAACCGGTAACCAATCCCAGCCGATCATAGCGGGATATTAATAATGGTTGCCGATTCTCATTATAAGCGACTTCCCAGTGGGCAACCCCGATACGGGCGGTTGCTGCCATGGAATTATCGCCAATAAAATCCCGTTCGGTTTGAAAATATTTGAAATATGCGATTTGCTGTTGGGCGGAAATACCACCAAATATTAATAAACAACACAGTGTAAGATTTAGGAACCTCAGGGCGTAAACCTCCAGGCAACAGGTCGATGATCCGAAATGCTCTGATCATACTCACTCCAGCCATTTTCCAGATAATCATCCACCCGGATCACTCGCACTGCGCTGGTCTGTGCATCAAATTCATCAAACAATGGCTCGTTGATTAATATATGATCGATCTGACTGGGCCAGGTGGGATAGGAAAAATCGGCTGATGATCCATTTGCGATATCCATATCGACAAATTTATAACTGCCGGGCTTAGAAATGAAATTCCAAAAAACATTGTCATTTTCCACATCGGTGATCTCATCATTGTAATCGCCGATTACAATAACATTGGAATTGGCTAAGTAATTTTCAATGTATTCCTCTAGTAACTGACTAGCTTCCCGCCGACGCTCTCGATCACTGACCTCATCAAAAGCCTTAAGATGATTATTGATTATAAATATTGTTTGATTGGCATAAGTCAATTCCAGAATAAATGGCTCCCGTGGAAAAGCCCACCCATCACTTTGATATATTTCATAGGGATTATCGAGCAGATTCACCCATTCTGTATTTATCACGTAAGCCAATTCCTGACTATGGCTGGAAGAACTTCCGGCTCGGTAGCCAACCCAAGTTGCTGTTGAATCAAGATCATTCAATTCGTCAATTATATCAAGAAAATCTTCTTGGTCTTCTATTTCCTGAAGACCGACAACGTCAATATCGAGGTTAAAAATAACTTGAGCGACATAGTTAACGGTTGTTTGACCCTCTTTGGCAAAATGTTCCAGATTCCAGGTCATTA
>CAZIJQ010000028.1:0-31140 GCA_964539785.1 uncultured bacterium
GTGGAAAAGGAAACTGTTACGATAATGCTATGGCAGAATCATTTTTTAAAACCTTGAATTCAACTCTTAAGTGCAACTCGATGACGAGTTTTGGAAGATGCGGAGCTGCTGTAGGCTTCGTACTTTTCCCACCGTCAAAAATGAGGAGCACAAATGAAACATGTTGCTTAACTTTGACTCAAGTTTTTTGTAGGAAGTCCAGTGTATTGTAATTATAGGGAATATTCATACTTGATATATCACATCTTCCAGTTTCAACCTAACTAGTTATTGACCGACTTGAATAATACATTATCGGCGACAAATTTGTTTGATAAATTTCCAATGTGATACCCCTTATCCCTATGTTAGTTAGATATTAACACTGATTATTCAGACTTCAAATGGAATATTATTAGTGTCGGATTCATCCATTGTTGGATAAAATTTCAGAGCTGGCTGTCATAATTCATCCGCCGGACTCTTAACATGATGACCCCTCGTTCGCAAACCCTAACCTCCGTCCGCCCAAGCTCGTCACTAATCACTAATTACTATTCCTGCCCAGTCACCCACAGCCGTAACTTCCGCCCATGTCCACGGAACATATACGCAATTTTTGTATCATCGCCCATATCGATCATGGTAAATCGACACTGGCGGACCGCCTGTTGGAGGAGACCAACACCCTTTCGCAAAAGGAAATGAAATCTCAGGTGCTGGACAGCATGGACCTGGAACGAGAGCGCGGGATCACGATTAAAAGTCATCCGATTCAGATGAAATACCGCCATAGCGATAGTCGGGATTACATTTTAAATCTCATCGATACACCCGGGCATGTGGATTTCAGTTACGAGGTTTCACGATCTCTGGCAGCCTGCGAAGGCGCCCTGTTGTTGGTCGATGCCGCCCAGGGCGTTGAAGCCCAGACTGTCAGTAATACTTATCTTGCCATCGATAATGATTTAACTTTGATACCGATTATTAATAAAATTGATATACCCGCCGCTCGGATTGATGAAGTAACCGATCAAATTATTGAATTAATTGGCTGTGAACCGGAAGAAATCCTCCAGGTCAGCGCCAAAACCGGCTCCGGTCTGATGGCGATTCTCGATGCCATTATTAATCGCATTGAACCACCGTCAGATAATTCAAACGAACTGCCCCGGGCGTTGATATTTGATTCCATGTACGATAATTATCGCGGTGCAATACCTTATGTAAGGGTTGTTGACGGAGTTATTAAACCCGGGATGACAGCCCGCTTCTTTGCCCATGATATCACCTATGATATTACCGAAGTAGGTCATTTTGTAATGAAACAAGTGCCGGCAAAAGAATTGCGAGCCGGGGATGTGGGCTATATCATTGCTAATATTCGCGATGTCGGCCATATTCTGGCCGGTGATACAATTACCACCAAACAACAATCCGCTTCGGAGCCATTACCAGGATTTGAAAAAAGTAAACCCATGGTATTCAGCGGGCTGTATCCATCCGATGCCGATGATTATGATCAATTGCGGCAAGCCTTGGACAAATTGAAATTGAATGATGCCTCCCTGGAGTATGAGCCGGAGACCAGCGAAGCGCTGGGGTTTGGTTTTCGGGCCGGGTTTTTGGGGTTACTCCATCTGGAGATTATACAGGAAAGACTGGAACGCGAGTTTAACATTGACCTGGTAACAACTATGCCAAACGTTCGCTACCAGGTTTTAATAAAAGACGGCGAATTAAAGGAAGTGGATACCCCGGCCAAGATGCCCCCTGCCGGTAAATTTGAAGAAATTCGTGAGCCCTTTGTAAGTGCTGAGATTATCACTCCAAAAGAATATATTGGCACGGTAATGAAATTGTGCCAAAGCAATCGCGGAATTTTTAAAAATACCCAATATTTATCAACTGAGAAAGCCCAGGTCCATTATGATTTACCGCTAGGGGAAATCATCTTTGACTTTTACGATAAACTGAAATCTTCAACTCGGGGTTATGCTTCGTTCGACTATACTCTAACGGACTATCGTGCCGGCGAATTGAAAAAATTGGACATTTTAATTCATAATGAACCGGTAGACGCCCTTTCAGTCATCTGCCATGCCGATGATGCATACCACCGCGGTGTTGCCCTTACTACTAAATTAAAAGAATTGATTCCCCGGCAGATGTTTGATGTCCCGGTTCAGGCTGCCCTGGGTACCCGGATTATTTCGCGGGTTAATATTCGCGCATTGAAAAAAAATGTAACCGCCAAATGCTATGGTGGCGATATTTCCCGTAAACGGAAATTATGGGCCAAGCAGAAAGAAGGAAAGAAGCGGATGAAGCAGATTGGCAAAGTCGAAATTCCCCAGGAAGCACTGCTGGCAGTATTAAAAATTGATCGGGATTGAATATAATTTCAGCTGGATTTCTGGTAAACTGAGTGGTAAATGATGTCTTCTGATCGTAATTACTGGAATCAGTCCCGATCTCCGCTGTACAGTTTGATTTTTACCATTCCGCTTTTTCTGATCTACGAAGCCGGAATATTATTACTATCTTCTGATGATATTCCCAGCTTGCGCAATGGCGCTGATGTTCTCATGCGGCAAGTCCTGGAAGTATTTGGAATGCTAGGTGTGTACGGGTTTGGAATATTATTCATGATCGGATTTATTCTTACCTTTATTCTTCAGAAACAGCGCTGGGCGGTAACCAATATCCGCAGTGCCTACCTGCTGGCCATGTTCGCCGAAAGTATCGCCTGGAGTGGAGTTTTATTTCTATTCATGCAAAGTAGTCGTTCGCTGTTAATGATCACTGATGGTAAGACATTGATCCAACAATTGATTCTGGCGGTAGGAGCCGGTATCTATGAAGAATTTGTTTTTCGGGTGTTGCTGATCAGTGGGCTGGGAGTCGTTTTTAAAGTAATTTTCCAGTGGAAACAAGCTAGCGCTAATATTGCCGGCGTAATTATCGCAGCTATTATTTTTTCTTCATTTCATTTCATGGGAAATTTCAGTGACAATTTTAATTTTGGGCTATTAATTGTCCGTGCTTTAGCTGGAATTGTGCTGGGGGTGATTTATGTAATGCGCGGATTTGGAATTGTTGCTTACTGCCATACATTTTATGATTTGGCCGTTTTAACGATATTGACCACTGCTGTTGACTGATAGTAAATCTGTTTGGCAGTGAAAAATAAATCAATTTTATTTAATTTCACCTTAGTTACGAGGACGAATATGCGCAAAATATTATTCACTTTATTATTATTAGCCAACTGCTTGCTGATGGCTCAGGAATCGGATATTGAAGAATTGATTTTTTCAATGTGGCCGGAATATGATCATCCCGGGATACTGGTCATTGTCAGCGGAAAAATTAACCCGGACAAACTGCCGTTTAGCTTAGAATTTGCTGTCCCTGATGAGGCTGAGGAAGTGCAATCCGCTGGCGTGCTTGATACTACCGGTAAATTGATACCGGTACAACTTGTATCACGGGCTGATGAAAAATGGGTTAAGGTTGAATTAACCAATCCCAAATTTCATTTTGAATTCTATTATGATCCGTTTTCAGATGATCATGATCGTAATGTTGCCTATAATCTGAAGTTTGGTCACGATATTCCCAATTACATGTTAGCGCTGCAACAACCGTTTGCAGCCGAAGATTTCACCATGCAGGAAAAGGAAATGGAATCATTTCAAGATCAGCATGGAATGACATTTTTCCGCAAGCTGATGCCGGGCTTAAAATCCGGCGAATCTAATCTTATTCAATTCAGTTATGGAAATCACACCGGTGAAACCAGCATTGATCAATTACGGAAAATGATGGCTGGCAATACCCCGGGAGCCGGCACACCCGGAATGCCGCCTGCTGCGCAATCAATTGAACGACATAAAATGCCATTGCTCGAACCATTGGTTTTGCTGTTTGTAGTAGCAGTTGTAGTTGGCATATTGTTTTATCGTAACAAGAAAAACGAAGAACAAAACTTACCGATTACCAGCACCAAAATATCAGAAAGCGAAAATTTCTGTACTCAATGCGGTACGGCCATCCAAAAACAGGATAAATTCTGTGCCAATTGCGGGGAGAAGCTGAATGTATCAGGTTCTGTTTGAGCTTGGCCCACTAAAGATCTACGGTTATGGCTTAGCGCTGGTGACAGCGTTTTATGTTGATTATTTTATCCTTCATCGGGAGCTGAAGCGTCTGAAATATGATCCCAACCTGGCAACTGAAATTGTGTTCTGGGCGGCAGTTGGCGGAATCCTTGGCGCTAAAATTTATTATTTACTGGAGAATTTCAGTGCCGTTGTTGCGGATCCCGTGGGAATCATATTCTCCGGTTTCGGATTGGTTTTCTTTGGGGGTTTGATCGGTGGAACCCTTGGTGTTACGGTTGTATTATTGCGCAATAAACTGGACTGGTTGACATTTTCCGATATTGTGGCACCGCTGCTGATCCTCGGGTATGCAATCGGGCGCAGCGGCTGCTTTCTCAATGGCTGTTGTTACGGAATTGAAACGAATCTGCCCTGGGGATTGCATTTTCCTAATCTTCCCATTGGAATGCATGTGCACCCAACCCAACTCTATGAATTTTCATTAGGGTTGGCGATATTTTTCATTCTATGGAAAAAGCGTAAAACAATTAAGCGCACCGGAGAACTCTTTTTTACCTATTTTATCCTGGCTGGAACCGAGCGATTCTTAATCGAATTTATTCGCATTAATCCTAAATATCTCTTTGGATTGACGGGTGCCCAATTATTCGGTTTGCTGTTAATCCTGGTTGGAGCAATCTTTTTAAAATGGCCGCTAGGAAAGGAATACGGAACCCATCCGGATTAATTTTATTTATTCAGGTATGCGTACTTGTTTTCTCAGTCTAATTATCTGCCTGTCAGTCCTGCAGGCAGATTCCGGAATTTCTATTATTGGCGAAAGGAATATTGCCAATATTTTTAACCAGGATTTCACGCCCAATTTAATAGCCGTCAGCAGTACTGATAAAATATATCTACTGGATCAGCAATCCCGGCAACTGGCCGTTCTAAATGCGGCCAATGAAATCGAATATACCGGCGGATTTGGCCAGGGGCGCGATAGCTTTTTTGACCCGGTTGACCTGGCGGTTAACAAGCTGGAAATTATTGTTTGTGATCGATCAGAACAGCGCTGGTTGCGTTATGACCTCCAATTGAATTATTTCTCTGAAACAGCGATCAAAGCTATTGATACACCCGAAATCTATCCGGAGATTCTAGTAACCGATCCCTGGGGAGCCGTTCTGATTTATTCCCGATCAGCAGATATGGTCATGCATTCAGCCAACAGTTCTTCCAGCCCCCAGCCATTTATTGATTTGAACAATCAAATTAATCCGCTGTTATGTGTGCAGGATATGGCTGTTTCCGCTGCGGGAGAATCTGCACTGCTTTTCGATTGCGCCCAACAAATTCGAATTTTCAATCGCTTTGGTCGTCACAGCCGAACTTATCCGGTGACTGTGGATGATCCAGTATTTATTGTCAGCGTCGAGCAAAAATGGCTGGTAATGAATAATGAGGGGGGAACTCAATTTTATGATCAATCCAGCAGTTATCCCCCGGGGCAGCTAGTATTTAATGAAGCTGAAAAATTGCTGCATAATTTCTCCCATAAAAATCTTTTGTATCTACTATTCCACGATAAAATCCTGATTGCTCGGGTCGAGCTTGACTAAACTGCGCTGTATTTTTCTGATATTTCTTGCATCTGTGGTATTATTTGCCGGACAATATCAGGTTATCGCTGTTCGCGATACAATCAGGATTTCCGCAGTTGATAGTGTTTTTTTCCTGCAACACCAGCCGGTTATTGAAAAATCTCTCAATCTTTTTCATGATGGTCGCTGGATTAATGAGTACAGCATCGACAACATCAGCGGAAAAATAACGCTGTTCAATCCTGCCCAGGATTCAATGTTATTAATTGCCAGTTACTCCTATCTTGACCAGGGCTTACCCTTGATTGTTGGACCAGCCTATAATAAATTGCCGGTTCTGGAGAATATTCTGGCAGCGGATGGAAAATTTGAGAAAAAACCGGTCGTGAATCCCCCGCCAGCGCGGGATGAATTATATACATCCGGCAGCATATTCAGATCACTGGAATTATCGCCCTATGGCGGTACGGATTTTACCGGGGGGCTTAATCTTCAATTGCAGGGAAATCTTGGAAATGATTTCCAGGTCAGCGGTGTTCTGTCCGATCAAAGTATGCCCATTCAACCAGAAGGTAATACCCAGACTCTGAATGAAATTGATCAGGTATATTTACAGGTTACCCATCCACACGGGCAGGTAACTGCCGGTGATATAAAATTTTCCATCAAGCAGGGAAAGTATTTGCAGCTTGAGCGACAGTTGATCGGATTGAAAGGGGAATTGAACACACCACACCTGAAGGGTCAGGGGGTTTATGCGGGTACGAAGGGCAATTACAAAAAACTCGAAATGAAGGGTCGGGATGGCCAACAGGGTCCCTATTTTCTTACTTCGGAAACCGGCAGTCGTGATATTATTGTTGTGGCCGGATCGGAAAAAGTATTTATCAATGGAGCTGCGGCAACCAGGGGAGAGAATAACGATTATACAATTGACTATTCCACCGGCGAGCTGTTCTTTACACCGCGCCAGCTAATTGAAAATGATACCGATATTTATATCGAATATCAGTATTCGGATTTTCAATACAATCGGAATTTGGTTGGTGGTAATTGGCAATTATTATCCGGGAAACAGGGAAGTCTTTCAGCGGGCTGGATCAGCGAACTGGATAATATCAGTGCCAGCCAATTGAATCTTTCCCGCTCGGAGCAGGATAGCCTTCAAAAAGCTGGAGATGCGGATGTTTTTATATCCGGCGCTGTGGCCGATTCCAATGGGGAATATCTATTGATCAATGGAATTTTCGTCCACCAGTCTCAAACTGTCGATTCGGTTGCAGTGCAACACTATAAGGTCTTCTTCCAAAATGATATTGTAAATGGGGCTTACAGCCGGAAAATCGGAACTGATGGTCGATTGTTCTATGAATTTGTACCCGAGAACGAACGCTTGTCTAATCAGGATTATTACAGTCCGGTCAAGCAATTATTCCGTCCGAAACGCCAACAACTATTGCAATTATCCGGAGCTTTCTCCGGCTCTGAATTTTTATCCATAAAAACTGACCTGAGCTTGTCGGAGATGGATCAGAATCGTTTGTCAAATATTGACGATGACGATAATTTGGGTCTGGCTTACAACATTCGTATCAGCGGTGAAAAAGTAAGGCTGGCGGACGATATTCTACTGAATTATAAATTGATCAACTGGGGTCAAGATAATCGCTATTCCACGCTGCAGAGAGATCGATCCGTACAATTTGCCCGGGAATGGAATACTCAGTCAATTGATAATGTTGCCGAAAACATGCTGGTTACGGGTTTCAGTCTGGAGCGCAAATTATTCAATTTGGCTACGGATTTAACGCGCTATTCCGTCGGGGAGCAAATCAAGCTGCGCAAGCAAGCGGATTTATCCGGATCATCCGGCTGGTTGAAACAAATGGAAGCGCATGTAAGCGAAGTATCCGCCAAATCCGAATATTTACTGCAGTCCAAAGGACTATTCGCATTTCTACCCGGCCAAATCAATCCATTCTATGATTATCAGGGCGAATATAATCGAGGGCGTTCAAGGTTTTTGCAGCAAATCGTAGGAATCAATTTTAATCTGACTTCGACTACTGGCAAAATTGGCATTGGGCAACGAGACGATTGGTGGGAATCTGATACCACCGCCGCTGGGTTGGAAATGCTTAGTCAGGGGTATTTCGGTACAATCGATCTGGAAGGCAGGTCGAAGAATGGCTGGAAATATGATCTGGTTTACCGCAAGCGAATAAAGACTGAATATCAATCGAATGAAAAAATAGATTTTGAATTATTTCAAGGGAATCTTAATTATCTGAATAATTTGAAACCATTCCGACTGGATTCTCGAACACGAATGGAAGAGACCTTCACTGAAAACCGCGCAATTGTTTATGATTCAATTGGTACCGGGCTGGGCAACTACCGCTATGATCCGCAATTTAACGAGTATATCCCTGATCCCAATGGCGCTTTCATCGCTTACTCGGTTTTGACTGGTGATCGAAAGCCGACTACCAATCTGGAAAACATTCAGCGCTGGCAGGTAGATTTCAATAAAACCGGGTTTAAGCCGTTAAAAGGAGTAGTAATCAGGTTTGAATCGCGTATTGAATTTCTGGGAAAGACTATTAACGCCAGTAGAGTTCTGTCCCCCACATTATCGGATCTGGATATTACCCGGTCCTTCCGCAATTTGCGTAGTGAAATTGATTATCGTCCCGGAACTCGGGGCAGTCGGATCTATGTATGGACTCGTTCAGCCCGTGACCTGAACGGACTTGATCCCCGGGGAATTGATTTGAAGACTGATTACGAGACGGGTCTTGATATTGCTGAGACTATTAAAACCGGATTCCAGGCATTGCTAAAAATCCGCCAGCAGAATCTGCGCATCCAATCTACATTATCGGAACTGAGAAATCGGACAGTAAAAGGATACTGGGCAGAAATCGGCTCGAAAGGTTCAATCAACCGCGAATGGCAATGGGAAGCATTATTGCAGAATGGGCAGAGTGCCGGCCAACATCTTCAGGAATATTCGGTAAATGCATCGGGACTCAAATTGTATCTGTCGCGCTTTCTCGGGCGTAAAGGCAGGATTCAAACCCGGGGCGAGTGGTATCAGGTAAAAAGCGAGAATTCGCAGATTCTGCCACCGGAAGCAGTTAATGGTCTGGCAGCCGGTCGAACATTGCGCTGGAATATTAACGGTCAGGTTCAGATCGGATCAAATTTATCGATTAGTTTGAACGGTAATTATATCGCCGACAGTCGTTATCAGAACCTGGTTACAGTAACGGGAGAAGTTCGTGCCTATTTCTAGATTGATCAGCATACCAGTTCTGGTTACTATTTTATGGTCGCAGCCCCTGGCTCCGGATGTTGCCAGTGTAAGCATTAATTTAGTTGGTATCGATTCTAGTGGAGTAGAAAATTCTCTGGATTCCCTGATGACTGAGTCCGGGGAAGCCGGATTGAAATTTGAATTGTCGGCTGTTTATCAAGACAGTGGACTGCAAGCGGAATATTTGTCGAGCACAATCCCGGTGAAGGTTGACTCACTGGTTTTTTCCGGCTTGAACTCGATAAGCTTACCGATTGCCAACAGGATTTTTAAACCATTGATCGGGAGTGAATTATGGGATCAATCGGAAAACAGGTTTAAAGAGATTATCGCAAGCTATACCTTCCTGAATACCCAGACACAATATTCGCCAGCTCGTTACGGAACCAGGAATGTCGCCGCTGTTATTGATCTCCAACCCAGCTTTTCCAGTGATTTCAGCGGTCTGCTGGGAGCAAATCGCGATGATCAAAATCAGTGGCAAATAACCGGACAACTTGATTTGCATCTGGAGAATGCATTCAATTCGGCTGGATTAATTGATCTAAACTGGAGTAGAAAAAACGAATTATCGCAGAAAGTTTTTATTGGATTTGAAGAACCCCATCCACTGGCCCTGCCATTGGGAATTAGTGTCAGCTTCAGCCAGAATCTGAATGATGGGTTGTACGCCCGGCGTGCAACTAGGGCTGGGGTAGTTTTACCATATTCTTTCGGAGGTCGCTGGACAATCGGAGCTGAAACCGGGCAGGTAATTCCAACAGCAAAAGGCGATTCAATTGGGGTAAATAGTAGCAATAACAACCTACTGTACACTACCATCCGCGGCGACAGTCGTGATGATCGCTGGTTGCCACAGGAAGGAGATCGCTGGAAAATATATGTCGCTGGAGGAATGAATAAAATTGCCAGTATTGAGAAACGAATGCTGAAATATGCAGCTTTGGTAGAGGCCTATAAACCACTCGCGGATTTCGTGCTAAAATACGGTTTTTGGGTGGAAGGCATTATTCTAAGCGGGGATTTTGCTGATTTAGCGCAGGAGATTAAATTTGGCGGCGCCACAACATTAAGGGGATACCAGGAAGAATTTTTCAGCGCTGCCTGGGTTGCGGTTCCGCGAGTCGATATCCAGTATGTGCCCAATAAAAATTTACGTTTATTCACATTCATTGATGTAGCGATTCAGGATGCTTATTCGCCCTGGCCATTGGGGTACGGCATCGGTTTGATCCAGAATTCAAAAGGCACGGTTATTAATATCAGCTATGGTATTGGCCGCTGGGATAAACTGAGCGGTGGCAAGCTCCATTTCCAAGTTATCAATCGACTTTAACCAGCCAGAATATTTTATTATGATTATCTCAGTATTCAGCATTCAAACCAATCAAGAAAGCTTAAATGACTGCTGAAAACCAACTGCTAACCATTTTCAAAGATCATCCGGAACGAGTATTCCGACAAAAAGAATTAAATGGAATTTTAAGGCATAATAAATTGACTCCGAGTCAGTTTAAGACAACAATTAAAAAGCTACTTAAATCCGGAGCTGTAAAAATGGTTGGGCATGGAAAATTCCGGCTCTCACAGGTTCAACAGAATACTGAAGGGCGATTATCAGTCAATCAGCGAGGATTCGGATTCGTCATTACTGCTGCTGATCAACCGGATATCTATATTGGCCGTAGACAGCAGGCTAACGCAGTGGACGGGGATACGGTGCTGGTACGTAAGTATAAACACGGTGAAAATGAGTCTGAGCGTGGCGCAGTAATCCGCGTGCTGAAGCGGGCTAATGATCGATTTGTGGGTACAGTATTTTTTGAGGATCGATCATTTTGGCTCATGACTCAACCAATAACACCGGCGCGCGGAATAAAAATATTGACGGGTCGATCAGTAGATTTTGATATTGGACAAACAGTTATTACCAAAATCAGAGATTGGGGTGGTAGTTCCAGCCCCATTATTGTTGAAGTTGTAAAGGTTATCGGGTCTGCGGAAGATGCTAATAATGATTTTGAAATTATTACCAGTCGGTATGGCTATGAAGCTGTTTTCCCTGAACAGGTTATGGCCGAAGTTGCCAATTTCTCGGATGAGATTATCGAAAATGAAGTAATGCACCGGAAAGATCTGCGGAATATTACGACATTTACGATTGATCCGGTTAGCGCCAGGGATTTTGATGATGCACTATCTATCGAAAGACGCGCTAATGGATACCGTCTGGGAGTTCATATTGCTGATGTAAGTCATTTTGTTCAATCGGGCACCCTGTTAGATCGTGAAGCCTTAAGACGGGCGACGTCGGTCTATTTTACCGAAGGCACAGTCCATATGCTGCCGGAAAAATTATCAGCAGACCTGTGCTCACTGGTACCAGGTCAAGACAGGTTGACATTATCCGCTATCATTGATATTGATGAAAATCTGGATATAACAAAATTTTCTGTTATTCCTGCCGCAATAAACAGCGCCCAGCGATTTTCTTATAGGGAAGTCCAGGATATCTTGGATAATAAATTGAGCCACAAGCTTGAAAAAGAATTGCGAATGCTCCTGAAATTAAGTCGCTCTTTGCTGGAGCAACGCCTGAAGTGTGGCAGTCTTGATTTTGATCTTCCGGAGCCGATAATAAAACTAAATCCCAGCGGAATTCCTTATTCAATTGAGCCGGAGGAAAGACTTGCCAGTCATCGAATTGTTGAAGAATGCATGCTGCTGGCCAATCGATTAGTGGCCCGGAATTGTCCACAAATTGGGAAAAATATTAAGCCGTTTATTTATCGCATCCACGACAAACCTGATCAGGCTGATTTAGGACGTTTGGTGGATCTGCTGGGTGCTTTAAAAATACCGATCAATGCCAGCAGTCGTGTGCTTTCTTCAATAGACTTACGACAAATCCTGACCAGAATCAGCGATTCTCCATTTCGGAATCTGATCGAGAATGTCGCTCTGCGCGCAATGACCAAGGCTAAATATTCTACCGAGAATCGTGGTCATTATGGTCTGGGTTATAAGCATTATACTCATTTTACCAGTCCCATCAGGCGTTACCCGGATTTGCAGGTGCATCGTCTTATTAAATATTATTCTCAGGATTCTTCAATCGCTGGTAGTGCGGATCAGACTGCAAATATCCAATCTATTGCTAGTCAATCGTGCGAGGCAGAGCTAAAAGCTTTGCAAGCTGAGCGGGAATATATCAGGATTAAACAATTACGTTGGCTGAACGAACATATTTCAGAGCAATTTGATGGCCTGATTACCGGTGTTAACCAATTTGGATTTTTTGTAGAATTGACGGATGTGCTAGCCGAAGGAATGGTGCATATTGACACGTTAAATGCAGACGATTTTATTTTTGACCCTGATCGATATTCCCTGTATAGTCGGCGATATCGGTTGGAATATCGCTTGGGAGACCGGGTGCGGATTGAAGTCCGGCAGGTACAACTGGATAAAATGCAGGCTAATTTTATTTTAATCGATTAGAAAAAATTTTGCTATTTTTTTCATTTCCGGTCAGAATTCTCGGGTTTCCAGCATTATCAAATCAGTCAGTTTTGATTATGATTATTAACCGGGCAACGTGAAATTCCGACTCTGTTACCACTAGGGAAATGAAATGAAAGATTGGTCTTACAGATTACTATCGCTATTGTTAATACTTATAGTATTCGGTTGCGATTCAAAGCGGGATGCCATTGGTGAAGATAATAAAATTATCATCGTCGTGCCACGCCCCCAGATTGATGCTGTAAAGATTGCGTTGCAACCGGTTTTCCCTGATACAATGTTTGGACCACAGCCTGAACCGGATTACAAAATGGAATTTGTATCTACGGAAGATTTTCACCGGATCAGCACCCACGTAAATGTGCTTGTGGTAGGTTTGGGACTCGACGAATCAAATCCGGGGAATCAACTTGTTAAACAGATGCTGCCAGCCCAGCACTATCAGGAATCAAAGCAGGGCGGTGACGCCATATTCTTAACTTTCGATCAATATGCCACTGATCAGATATTTATGATCATCAGCGCTAAAGATCAGAATCATCTTAAGGCTGAATTGGCGAAACAAAAAAAATGGTTGAAAACTACATTCGATGATTTATTTACACGCCGGCAGGCGGTATTTTTATATGATCGTCTGTCTCAGGAAGATATTGAACAACATTTGTTTGAAGATTATGGTTGGGGTATCAAAGTACCCTGGGGATACACGGTAGTTAAGGATGCGCCTGACTCAAATTTCTTTTGGATGGGACGGGAGGGACCATATCGCTGGATTTCTGTTCATTGGGAGGATGGATTGCAGGTTGGCTCACCTGATTCGGCAATCGCTGCTTTAAATTCCTTTGGAAAAGAACTATATGGCTACGTTAGATTTAGTGATCACAAATTTAAAGTTGAACAGGTTGACTTCAATTCGTGGACAGCATGGAAATTATCCGGCTTGTGGGAGCGTATTGACGAGGCTCAGGGGGGACCTTTCCGACATTTTATCTTTTATGACGGGATTACTGACCGGACCTATCAGATCAACCTGACTGTTTTCTTTCCTACCAATGAAAAGATAATTGTTATGCGCCAGCTGGATGTTGTGGCCAGATCATTTTTTACTGAGCCGGCTAAAAATGGGGAAGGATAATCTAAGATCGGCGAATTTTCGAAAGTAATTATCAAATTTCATTTGATAGATGATTCCATAAATGCTACTGAGCGGAAAATCCGGTCTAATCTGGTAATAAACCAAACGGAAACTTTGATCGTATTAAAATGTTTTAAAATCCATATTGCCCAATAATCACGTAAATTTAAGACAAACTATGAAAACATTAATTATTTCACCAACCTATAATGAAAGCAAGAATGTTCCTATCCTGCTAGAAAAACTTTTCACGATCAATCCGTTTTATCATGTTCTGATAATAGATGACAATTCACCGGACGGGACGGGAGATCTGGTCGAATCATTGCAAAAAACATATCCCAATCTGCATTTGGAACGCCGTCCTAAAAAAGCTGGTCTTGGTACAGCCTATTGTTTTGGTTTTAAATGGGCTATCGAACATGAGTATGATATAATCGTTCAGATTGATGCCGATATGTCCCACGATCCCCTTGAAATACCGAAAATGATCGCATTACTGGAAAATTATGATTACGTGGTCGGCAGCAGGTATTGTGATGGGATAAGCGTAGTACGGTGGCCATTACGGCGTTTGGCGCTAAGTTATGGCGCAAATATTTATTCCAGAATTGTCACCGGCATGCCCATCAAAGATGGAACTGGAGGTTTCAAGGCTTGGCGACGGGAAGTACTGGCTGCCATTGATCTTGATAAAGTCAGATCGCAAGGTTATTCCTTCCAGATTGAGATGAACTTCCGGGCCTGGATGAAGGGCTACCGGGTAATCGAACATCCAATCATTTTTATCGACCGCACAATCGGTGAATCCAAAATGAATAAGATGATAATGCTGGAAGCTATTTGGATGGTGTGGCGTTTTCGACTCTGGAAAATTCTGAGAAAAGTAAAATAACAACTTATGTCAGTGTCTACTGTATCGGTTTTAATTGTTAGCTATAATGTAAAACAGTATCTGGGGCAGGCTGTCCGCGCCCTGCAACGATCCAATTATAGTGGCAAAATTGAAATCATCATTGTCGATAATAATTCGTACGACGGCTCATCAGACTATATAACCCGTGAATTTCCTGACACTATCCTGATACCAAATTCGAAGAATCTGGGTTTTGGTAAAGCGGTCAATCAAGCCGCCGCGCAAGCTGCGGGAGAATATCTGCTGATTCTGAACCCTGACACCGTGGTACAGGAAAATACGGTTGCGACCTTTGTGGAATACCTACAGGGGAATCCGAATGTGGGTCTGCTGGGGCCAAAGATTTTAAATGCTGACGGCAGTCTGCAACTTGCGTGCAAACGTTCCTTTCCCAGCGCGGCGGTAGCAATTCCTAAATTACTGGGTCTCAACAAGTTATGTCCCCGGGCTCGCTGGGCTAATCGCTACAATTTGACTTACCTCGACCCAGATGAAATCCATCCGGTGGATGCGGTAAGCGGCTCCTGTATGTTTTTACCAGCGGAGTTGTTCAGGTCGTTGGCAGGGTTTGACGAGCGATTTTTCATGTTTGGTGAGGATCTGGATATTTGTTACCGGGTAAAACAGGCTGGTTATGAGATTCATTATTTACCCCGTACCCAGATTATTCATTATAAAGGAGAATCGGTTAAAACCGCACCGTTCGACAGCCTAAATGCATTTTATAATGCAATGATATTATTTTCAGAAAAACATTTTTCCACAGGACAGAGCCTGTTTGTCAAATTGGGAATTCGCCTGGGTATCGGTTTTAGAAAAATAGCTGCTTTGCTGGCCGGCAAAAAATCGCAATTCATTTCCGTATTCTTTGATGCACTTTCAGTTTTAACTGCTTTCCTGATAGCTATTCCACTGAAATTTGGTGATTTTGAACCGATTGCAGCCAGTAAAGGATTGGTACCGCTTATCTACGTCGTTTTCTGGTTACTGGTTGCAGCGGTATTCCAATTATATTCCCGCTATATTTTATCTTACTCCCGGGCGATACTGGCTTCCCTGGCAGGATTTTTATTGGCGGTAGCTTTCACTTATTTTTTCAAACAATATGCTTTCTCAAGGTTCGTAATATTGGCAGCGACTCTACTCGTGTCCATATTTTTACCGGGTTGGCGCATGATAGTACATTTCCTTATTTCGCGAGGTTGGTTCCGGCCGGTTAAAAGTCGCCAGTTGTTATTCGCCCGGAAGACAATCATTGTTGGTACCGATGAAGAAGGTCAGCGGATTGGCAGAAAGCTGATTAAACGATTTGATACCGGTTTGGAATTAATTGGATTTTGTGACGATGGCGTTTCCAATCCGGACGATCTACCACTGCCATTTATCGGCAAGCTGGAAGATATTCGTGAAATCATTAATTTACGCGGTGTTCGGGAGCTGATTTTCTCGAGTGGTGAATTGTCAAATGAGCGAATCTTACGCATAATGGAAATGACTCGGGATTTGAATTTGACTTATCGAATGGTTCCGCGTAAGCAGGATATCTTACTGGGTAAAGCTCTTGTTGAGGAAATCGGCGACTTTTCATTTATTAATATTGAATACCCTTTGTTCAGGAGTCTACATTTTATCTCAAAACGGGTATTTGATTTGGTTGCTGCCGGATTATTAGGAATTATATTGTTGCCGGTGATTATGATCTATCGAATTGCCGGTAAAATAAAAAAGGTTGAATTTTGGGGACCTGATGGCACAAAATTCGAGGCCGGATTTATTGCCGCTAATGGCCGTTTTGTAAGACGTTTACCATTATTATGGCAGGTAGTGGCAGGAAAAATGAGTATTGTTGGGGCTTCACTGGTGAATACAGCCGACACCGATCCTCAAATCATGTTCCGTCCGGGATTGACTGGTCTCGACCGGATCCGAAAAATTAATTACACGCCGGAAGATCGGCGTTTACTGAACCATTATTATCTTCAACATCAGACTTTTACGCTGGACCTGGAAATAATTATGAAATCAGTATTTGGAAACTGATATGAATAATGTAGTACTTGAATTTGAAAAACCAATTGTCGAATTGGAAAATAAATTGCTGGAATTACGTTCCCAAAACATTGCCGGGAGCGATTTGGCTCAGGAAATCGAAGAATTAGAAAAGAAACGCCAGCGTACCATTAACAAAATATTTGGTAATCTGACCCGTTGGCAGCGTGTGCAACTGGCACGCCATCCCCAAAGACCTTACAGTCTAGATTATATTAACTATCTGTCACCTGATTTCCTGGAATTGCATGGCGACCGGTTCTTTGCCGATGATCCGTCGATTGTGTGTGGTATCGGTACCATCGATGGTAAACGGGTCATGTATCTTGGCCAGCAGAAAGGACGCAATACTAACGATAATCTTCATCGTAATTTCGGGATGATGAGACCTGAGGGCTATCGAAAGGCATTGCGGGTAATGAAGCTGGCTGAAAAATTCAAAGTTCCCATAATATCATTAATTGATACCATGGGCGCCTTCCCCGGGCTTGGTGCTGAGGAACGTGGCCAGGGTGAGGCAATTGCTCGTAATCTATTTGAAATGAGTCAGATCAATGTGCCAATTTTGATCATTGTAATCGGCGAAGGCGCCAGCGGTGGAGCACTTGGCATAGGAGTGGGTGACCGATTTTTAATGCTGGAAAATACCTGGTTTTCCGTGATTAGCCCGGAAGGCTGCGCCTCTATTTTGTGGCGTGATGCCGCCAAAGCGCCGGAAGCCGCCGATGCCATGAAAGTAACTTCGGCCGATCTGCTGGATATGGGGATTTGCGATCGAGTGATCAAAGAACCCCTGGGCGGAGCTCATCGCGATCATAAGGGAATGTGTGAGATTCTTAAGAATGAGATTTTAATCGAGTTGATTGAATTAGAACTGTTTAGTACGGATGATTTACTCGAACATCGCTTTGAACGCCTCAGTAAAATTGGAAATTATTCGGAAAGCAAGTGATTGAGAATCAGTACCTGACGCGCATTTATTATCGGGATATCGATCAAATGGGGGTGGTTTATTACAGCCGTTATTTTGAATATTTTGAAGCTGCCCGGACCGAATTACTACGTTCAATTGGCCTTGAAGTCCCCCTTATTGAGCAACGGGGCTATTATCTGCCAGTAGTTTCAGCTCATTGTGATTATCACCGATCAGCACAATTCGACGATGAGATTACGATTGTCAGCAGGATTGTCAGCTTCACGGGAGCAAGGTTGCGGATCGATTATCAGGCCACATTGATTTCAGATGACCAGTTGCTGGCAAGCGGCTACACCGAACACTGCTTTACGAATAAAGACGGAAAGCCGACCCGCCCTCCGGGATTTTTTACGTCGCGGATACGAGAGCATCTAAATGTCTAATGAAGTCATTTTCATTTTCCAGACCGTAATCGGTCTATGCTTCGCGCTGGCAGCATTTCGATTGGGGAAAATCTGGCTGTATGCTTATATCGCCATGGCAATTGTTCTGGCTAATATCTTTGTTACTAAACAATTTGATTTATTCGGATTGTCCGCCACCGGCGGCAATGTATTGTACGGATCAATTTTTCTGGTAACCGATCTGCTGTCTGAACATTATGGAAAAGCAACGGCCCGAAAAGCAGTTATTATTGGATTCTTTGGTGCAGTCTTTTATCTAATCATGTCTCAGTTAATACTGTTATATACTGTTAACGATATCGATTGGGGAGCTGGCGCCGGCATGGATACGATTTTTGCTGCCGGTCCGTCAATAATTCTTGCCAGTTTAAGTGCCTACATGATCTCACAATTACATGATATCTGGGCTTTTCATCTTTGGAAAAATAAGTTTAGAGGGAAATATTTGTGGCTGCGAAATAATCTTTCAACCTTTGTGAGCCAGGCAATAGACAGTATTGTATTTACTTCGCTGGCATTCGGAATTTTACCGATCCTGTTTCGTAATCCCGAAGGATTATTGCCCTGGGCTGATCTTGTTGAAATAATTATTACAACTTATCTTTTAAAATTAGTTGTGGCTGCAATCGATACTCCATTTATATATTTAAGTTATCGTTTTAAACCGGGGGACCTGGTATCATAATAACGCATTGGGACCTCATCCCATCTGCTATCGTGCTGAATAAGGAGAAACAATGAAGCGAATTTTTATCGGGGCCGGAATATTATTAATTATGGCCTGTACTGCCAAAGCCCCAGAATTTCCCTGGGCGAATAAATCGTTTGAAGCTGTTCAGAAATCGGCTGGTGAAAAACTGATCATGCTTGATTTTTACACCGAATGGTGAAGTTGGTGCAAGCGGCTGGATGCCGATGTATTCCCAGATGAAAAGGTAATTGAATTTGCTAAAGCAAATCTCGTAGGTATTCGTGTTAATGCCGAAAAAGGTATTGGCCCTGAATTGCGGGATAAATTCAAATTGCCCGGCTACCCGACAATTGTATTTATCAAAGCCGATGGTTCAGAGGTTGACCGGATAGTAGGATATAGGCCTGCGGACGTTTTTCTGAGCGAACTGGAACGGATCAATCGTAACGAAGGCACGATTGATGATCTGAGCCATCAATTGGAAACCTACCCGGAAGATGATTCCCTGTTAATGCAAATAGCTGAGAAATACGAAGAGCGACAGGATTTTGAGGCTGCTTTACCGTATTGGGAAAAAATTCTCAAACTTCCTTCAAATCATAGTGACATGGCCCGTTATCGGGTGGCAACCAGCAATGCATTAATTACCAATCAAGCGGGACCCTTGACGAGCTATATCAATGAATTCCCTTTCGGTATCTATACTGCTAATGCCTATAGTTCATTACAAAGGTTTTATCGTGGCGCAAAGGACACGGTTGCAGAAATCCAGACTTTCGAGCAATTTATTACTTTCCTTGAAAAACAAAACAAATTAACTGCCAGCGATTTAAACAGCTATTCCTGGCGGATGACCCAATTAGAAAAAAATCTCGAAGATGCACTGTTGAAAATCCGTCTTGCCGTAAAATTAGCAGCGGATGAACCAGCCGACGCCCAGGCCGGGATCATGGATACCGAGGCAGAAGTGCAGTGGAAATTAGGTCGCCTTGATGAAGCCATCACTGTGATAGATGAATGTATCAAACTGCAACCCGAAGATCAGTATTATAGAGATCAAAAAGCCAAATTTCTAAAAGGATGATGGAGTCATTTGGTCACCTTTGTGATTCCATTCTTACTAACAATAGCAGAGCCGCTCTTTTGAGCGGCTCTCTTTTTTCACTAGTTGCATCACTCCTGCGATGCAATCTTAAGCGTTACACCGCAGAGCAGTGTAACAAGGGAAAAAATAATAATTCATTATATTAAACCGTTAAAACGCATTTTAGGGTTATTAGCGGTTTTATTTATTCGAATCCGGGTCGTCGCTACGGGGTAAACCATCATTGAATTCCAGCCAATCCACATGAGTATCGAAATAGGCGTGGCCAGCTGGCTTACGATCAATTGGATCGATCATATTGGATAGGGAGATGTGGGTTTCGTCCGGCCATTTTGTAGATTTGAATAGAATGTGACTACCGCAGTTAGTGCAAAATCCCCTTTGGGATTCGGCGGATGAAAAATACCATTTGATCTGGTTTTCACCTGCGGTGATTCTAAATTGTGCGGTGTTTACTCCAAACCAGGTGACGAATGCCGCGCCGTGGGAACGGCGGCAGAGGGTACAATGGCAATGGGCGCACCATTTTGTTGGTAGAGTTACTTCAAATTTTATTTTTTCGCAAAGACAGGCTCCGCGGACAATTTTTGGATTCATCCTCATTCCTCTGCAATTTGAACAGCGATTTGGCAATAGTCATCGCCCTGTAGTACGGATTTTTCTACCGTGACCTCTACCTGTCGACCGGTTATTACTTCCCAGATATTTTGATAAAAGCCGGCGCCGCAATAACAATAGGTGGGAGAAATGGTTTGATTGGCGTTCATTATATCACGGATTCGCGGGCAGTGACAGTAAAGCTGCCGTTTTCGTAACGGATCATCAGTACTCAAATATTCCCGGAGATTTCCGCTTTTCGGAATTTTTATAGCGGTTATGGTATTACCATTAAGAATACCTGCTGCACCCCATCCTTTTTCAACAATCATTGCAATTGTTTCCTGGTCAAGGTTTAAAACATTAGCCAGAAAATTTTCGAATTGATTCTGTAACATTTGATGTGGAACAGCAATATCTCCAGTTTCTTCAAATGCCGCTTTCAGATCACTGAGTTGATCTTCAGGGTAATGACAGGCGCAAGCGGTCATAATGTCCTGCCGAGGTTCCGGATCACAATTATCGTCCAGTAATTCAAGAGCTCGTTGCGACCAGGCGATAACTGAGTCGCGGTTACTGCCATCAGTCAGATATTCGCTGCCTCGCATTATTTGTGCACAAATTGGTGCTGGCAAGGATTTGGAAATACCGTTGGAGAATTTTTCCAGCCACTGCTGATCAAAATCTGTACTATTTAGTGAATGTTGCTTTTCATTATCCATTAGTAATCCAGATTGGATTTGTGAGGCAGCGCCGGTCAGTATTTGTTGTCAGTTCGGCTCGTAAATAACCGGGAAGATCGCAGGTAATATCTTCAACTATAATATTAGAATCATATTCATTGAACTGCCAACTATTGCTAAATAATATTTTTTCTGATACCTGACCGGTAATTCCATAATATACGGTCAGATTTTTCAGCGCACCGAATTCCGTCGAAGATGAACTGATCAATTTTAATGCACCAGTGCTTGGATGAATCTCATCGCCGATTGTGAATTGCCGATCATCGCTTTCAAACTGCAAGTCAAGCGCCGGTCCATTGCTGACGATACAGCGCCCCCTTCGCAATTGTAACATTATATTGTCAAGGTTGAGTTTACCCTTTTTTATTACACCTGTTCGCCATTTTCCCAGGATTTGATCCTGATGATGAACAGTTGATAGCATTGGAATTTTGATCTGATGAAAATGATTGAAATTGCCGTGGGCATCATTGCCGGCATATATAAAATGATGTTTTCCCTTTAACAAATGGTGGACCCAACGGTCAACATGGCGCTGCTGGATATAACCGTTGATGATTTGCAGTCCGTTTAATTCGTCATGATTGATGTCAGTTGTTTCCCAGGCGCCGCGGTTGATCAGCAGCCATTGCAGCAAGGCTGTGTGTGCAAATGGGTGGGCTGCAATTGCCAGGGTATTATTATCAAGTTGAGTCAATGTATCCGGGATATTTTGCTCCGAATAATGATGAAACCACTTTTCGGCGCCATCGCCGGATCCTGGTATAAATTGAGCGTAATTAAATACCAGTAAATGGACATTTCGATCTTTAGAATTTCTAACGGTCACTTCTTCACTGGGAATCAGTAGGGGCGGGTCCTTTTCATTTTGCGATTGAATTTCGGCACGTGACAGTTCCCATTTTTTGAGTTTGGGATCGTTTTTTGTCCACTGTCCCCATTCGTTATCCAGATCATAGGAATGATCAGTAATGGCTACAAAATCAAGGCCGAGAGCGCGAGCTGCGGTTTTTGTAGCTGATAGCGACGCGCCGAATTCCACGAAATCCTCGGTATAATTACTGTGATAATGAAGATCGCCCCACCAGTAGTTTTGACTGCCAGGAATGGGATTATCACTGGCGTAGGTTAGCAGAGGGAAGGGGCGAGATGTGGCAACATTATGATTGACAATCGATTTTCGGCGTCCATTAATGGAATAATCGATCTTGGCGGTTATTGCTATTGGCCCGATTAAATCACCCAGATCCAGTTCCCGGCAATCCTCAAACCAGAATTGGTTGATCAACCGGTTATAATCGATTTCATGCTGAATCTGGTTACCGGAATCAGATCGGATGGTGATCGAAACCGATAGCAATTGGACCGGAAATTTATTGGCGTCTTTGATTATAATAACCAGGGGAAGTTTTTGACCCGGATTGATACGATGGGGAGTGTCAACAAGAATCTCTGGTTCCCGCCGGAAGTAGCGACTGAAGGGGAAAAGCGGGAACCGATAATGCAGCTCCAGATAACCAAAGATCATCGGGATAATCAGCAATGTCCCCAGTAAAAATACCAGTTGGTCGAGTGCTGCAAGCATACCCAGTTAAATTTAAGCTTGCTGTCCTACCAGTTAGTCCAGGGCCGGTAAGAGGATTGAATTGAGCAGCAGTTTATAGGATACACTGGTGGAAGCCCTGAACTGGGGATTGAAGGCGAATAGTACTAGTTGCCCCTTACCTTTCTTCAACCACACCAGGCCAACCTGATTCGCAAGTTTTTCTTCATTCTCACAATAACCGCTCAAGAGGATATCCGTTTCCGGGAATTTCCCGATTACCCGGCGATCCATATCAAAATTAGGAAAACTGGTGGCGAAGACCGGTTTACCCCGGGAGAACACACCAATTTCCCTTTCCATACCGAGGGTGATTGGATGGTCCCCAAGCAGTTCTAACCGCACCAGCGAGCCGGGACAGTAGAGACCTGCTTTGCGTAGTTTATCCGATTTATCGCTGAAAGGTAATTGGAACTCCTCGACCTCATCCTTACCGCGTTTAATTTCCAGTTGGCCACCGAATAATTTCGTTGAGCCACCCCAGGCGATAATAATGCCACCCTGGTCCAGGAAAGTCAATAGCTGCGTCTTGCCCTCATCACCGATCCCCTGTGTGAATTCCGGTGGATAGGCGCTGATAAAATATTCACTATCGGATTTATATTTACCCTTTTCTAACACATTAACATTCTCGTTGGGAAAGATTACTACATCAAATTTCTTAGCGAAATCGATTGTCTTGAAATCTCCCGGTCGTACAACCTGGAAAGGTATTTTATAGCTGTCAAATACATAGCGCGTCCAGCCGGCATCCATATCGTGGAAATAACTTTCCACCAGGGCGATGCGGGGAATTGCGATCGGTTCTGATTGAAAGTTTACCTTATCAACCACGAATCCGGGGCTTAACTGCAATCCATTCAGCAATTGCTGCAGTTTGGATTTATTTTTATTATCCCGGTGGATCAGGAAACTTCCCCTGGGATAATTCACTACATCAATTACAGCCGGTTCGACCAGTCGCTCCACTTTCAAACCTATTTTTTTGGCTTTAAAAGCAGCCTGAAAACTTTCATTGGAATTGACATTCAGGATAACGGATTGGAAAGTATTTGGCAGATCTGTTTTCAAATTGAATGGAAATATAATTTGTGTAAATGCTGGTGGTTGAGATGGAGATTGATCAATTTCAACAGCTGTTACACCATTATGGAGAGGTAGTGACCAACTGGTGATGTCATAGGGTTTAATGATCTTTCCACCGGGAGTATAATGGCGCACGGGAAATACCTGTGCTTCCATTACTTCTTTAATAAATGGCCGGTAGGGTTGGGCTAGGGGGACGATCAGATCACCAGGTGCGAAGATTCGGTTAGCGCTGGTGAATGGTTCGGTTAATTCATAGACATTGACACCGTGCTCCATTAGTAGATTGACCAGATTGACCAGTTCGCTGGGATCGTGTTGTTCCCTGGGGAGGATATAAAAGTAGGGCGGTTGTTCCCGACCACGCTGAACTTCTTTTTTACAATGGGTGTTACGAAAAGCCAGAATTTCCCGTCGGTGGAGGGCAGCTGTTTTTAGCAAAGACATGGTTGATACGATTTCGTATTCCACAATATCGCCGAGTCTCCACCAGCCACCGGGCCAGGGCAGGGGCATGTTAATACTCTTTTTATATTCCGATAGTCCTTTTCCATAAGCCCCCAATTCTGTCGGTTCGATAAAGATTGGCGTGGCATATTTGACGCTGGCGGCTTCAGTCAAGAGGCCGATCACACCTTTCCAGTTGCAGGTCTCGGTGGAACCAGGCCAGTAGTCATCAAATAAGTAATGTTGTGATATCCCAGCCAGACCGGCTTCAGTCATATCGGTGGCCAGATTGGAGCCCAGAACCCAGGTCCAATTCCATAGACTTTCATTCACATTTTCGGCTATCGGATCGTGCATGGGGGGAACGAAATAGCGCGGCCCCCTTGATCCCATTTGATGTTTTTCCACCATGATGTGAGGGTACCATTCGGTGTTATAAAGTCGGGCAATTGCCTTAGTGTCCGATTGGCTCAGGGTAACAAAATCTCGATTATTATCATGGCCAACATATTTATGGTAAATGCCCGGCATGGAACTGCCTTCATACTTTGTACCCTTATATTTTTTATAATGATTGACTATCATGTCCATTCCGTCAGGATTGTGGCAGGGAATCATCATATAGACGACTTTGTCCAGCCAGTCCAGTACCTGGGGATCAGTGGTGGTAACGAGATCGTGGGCAATAATTGGGGCTGACTGGGAAGGACCGACTTCCCCGGAATGCATGGAGAGAGCAGCCATAAAAAACACTTTCCCGTTTTTTAACAAGACTTCTTGCTGGTCAGCTGGAATTTCCGGATCCAAAGCCAATCGTCGATTGATATCCCTTAGATTTTCCAGATTATTAATATTTTCATCCATTGAAAAGAAGGCGCAATACATTTTGCGGCCCTGGGGTGATTCACCAATTTCCCGTAATTCGAGCCGGGGTGATTCAGTCGCCAGTTTTGTTAAATACTCGATCAATTCTTCATAGTCCAACAACATTCGGTCGGACCCGGGCTGAAATCCGAAAAACTGGCTGGGTGATATAATCTCTGCGCTAACTGGAACTGAGCACAGGCACAATAATACAAGTAGCAGACTGAAAAAAGAGATTTGATAATTGAGTTTAGAAATAGACTTTTTCATGGCAATTTCATCCTGTATTAAATTATCGCTAATAATACCTTCCCGCTGGCTCGAACCAGCGGTTAAATTAGGGTATTCTATTCCGGTTTCCAAAAAACAATATTTTTCAAATATGAAGATTGATTTTCATACTATTACCAATAAATTCAATTAATTTGACTGGATTGCTCCGTAATTTCCGCCCCATGAAAATCATTGCAATTGAACCGGATAGCATAGGGGTTGAGCTGGAGCTTCAACCAGGCGATGTCCTTGAAGCCATTGATGGTAAAAAGGTCCGGGATATAATTGATTATCGGTTCAGAATTGCGGCTGAAGAAGTCACTTTACGTTTTCGGAGCGGTGATGAGGTAGCGGAATACGAGTTGGAAAAGGATTACGACGATGACCTGGGCTTGACGTTCGAGGATATCAAGATTCGTAAATGCGCCAATGATTGCATTTTTTGTTTCGTGGATCAGAATCCCGCTGGTTTGCGCCAAGCATTATATTTTCGTGATGGCGACTACCGTCTTTCATTCCTGCACGGTCATTACGTGACACTGACCAATATGGGTCCCCGGCAGCTTCAGCGGGTGGTAGACCAGCGACTGTCGCCGCTTTATATCTCGGTGCATGTCACTGACCCGGACAAGCGCCTTGAAATGTTTCTGTACGGTAAAGACGACAAATTGTTGGACAAGTTGGAATTTTTAACCGCCAATGGCATCGATCTGCATACGCAGATTGTACTTTGTCCCGGTTGGAATGACGGACGTTTTCTGGAACAAACACTGGCTGACCTGCACCGTTTCCAGCCCCGGATACTGTCGATTGCAATTGTGCCAGTGGGCTTGACCAAACACCGCGGTGGCTTACCGTTCATCCCGGCGGTGGGTGAGGAATATGCCCGTAATTTTATCATTTCAGCTCATTATTTTGATCAGAAATATCGAACGACAGATAATGAGCGATTGGTATTCATCAGTGATGAATGGTTTATCCGGGCGGGTGTTAATTTACCCGATACCAGTTATTACGGTGATTTTTCGCAGGTCGAGAACGGTGTGGGGCAGGTGCGGGAATTTCTGAATACCTGGGAGCAGGATTTTGATTCATCAGCTATTCATCTCGACCAACCGGTTTCAATTACATTGGGTTCGGGAATGCTGATCGAACCGGTCTTCCGGCAGCATTTTATCCCACGTTTGAATTCGGTGGAAAATTTGACGGTAAATTATGCACCAATCCGAAACGAGTTTTATGGGGAATCAGTGACGGTGACGGGGCTGCTCACCGGACAAGATATCGTGAACCAGCTAAAAGATCGTGAGTTGGGTGATATGGTTATTTTCAGTGATCGAATTTTGAGTGAAACCGGAGTGGTTACGCTGGACGACCTGAGTCTGGAGGATATGTCCGGGCAACTGGGCGTACCGGTGCGGATTGTTAGTGATCAACCACAGGAATTTTTTGAGGTAGTGCGGAATGGCTAAGCCAGTGATCGCCATAGTCGGTCGTCCAAATGTTGGTAAATCAACTTTATTCAATCGTCTTTTGCAGGAACGCCGGGCAATTGTGGATGCCCAAGAAGGGATCACCCGGGACCGGGTTTACGGTGAAGTCGAATGGAATAACCACCAGCTCACTTTTATCGATACCGGTGGATACATTCCCGAGGATCTGGATATTTTTAATGCAGCTGTCCGCAAGCAGGCTCAGGTTGCTATTGGTGAAGCGGATTTGGTTATTTTGATGGTAGATGGAAAAGCTGCTCCGACTTCCAGCGATCAGGCTTTGGCTCAATTTGTGCGTGAGACTGAAAAACCAAATTTAATGGTCGTCAATAAATGCGACACCATGTACCTTGATGAGCAAGTAAATCAATATTATGAACTGGGATTAGACATTCTGTTGCCAATCTCCGCCCTGCATGGGCGTCTGACCGGCGATATGCTGGATAAAATCCTTGAGCAATTGAATTTACCGGCCGTGGGAACTGCCGAACCAGAGACCAGCGATGCCATGCGTTTGGCAATTGTGGGCATGCCCAATGTGGGCAAATCATCTTTAGCAAATGCCCTGCTGCGGGATGAAAAAAGTATCGTCACGCCCATCGCCGGTACCACCCGCGATTCTATCGATTCGACCCTGAAATGGTATGGAAAGACCATCATTCTCACGGATACTGCCGGTCTTCGTAGAAAGGCCAAGGTGCAGGACAATATTGAATTCTACAGCAATGTGCGAACCGAACGGACTATTGATAACAGCCATGTGGCGCTGGTGTTAATTGATGCCAAAAAAGGATTTGGCACCCATGATCGGGCAATCGTTAACCATGTAATGAAAAAGGGACGCGGTTTGATTCTGGTGGTCAATAAATGGGACTTGATCGAAAAAGACACCAATTCGATGCAGGAATTCACCACCACAATTGGTGAACAATTCAAATCCCTTCAGCATTATCCGGTTCTGTACATATCGGCCCTGAGCAAACAGCGAGTGTCAAAAATCCTTGAGCTGGCTGACAAAGTTTATCGAGTCTGGCAGCAGAAACTGCCGACTCGTGAGCTAAACGAATTTCTTAAATCTGCCACCAGTAATCTGCGACCGCCGGCCGTGCGGGGCAAAGTGATTAACCTGAAATACATAACTCAGGTCAGCAGTAATCCGCCCTTACTGGCAATTTTTTGCAATTACCCAAAATTGATTCCCACTGCCTATAAACGTTATATCGAAAATCGTATGCGGGAGTATTTCGATTTAAAAGGCGTACCGGTTAAGGTATCGTACCGGAAGAAATGAGTGGAGAGCAAAGAGCAGAGAGTAAAGAGCAAAAACATAAACCTTTGATCTGCGAATTTAAAACTTAAACCTCAACATTTATTAAGATGAGCAAAACACCAACTACTACCACTAGAATAACGTTGAAAGAAAAGCGATCGGAATTTATCGGGATAATCCAACCCTGTGAAAGCCAGCAGGAATTCAGTGATGAGCTTAAAAAACTGAAGAAAGAATTCCACGACGCCAATCATATCTGCTGGGCTTATCGTTTGCGAATGCCAGAGGGTCTGGAAGAATTATCGGCCGATGCCGGCGAACCGGCAGGCTCAGCAGGTTTACCCATGCTGAATGCGCTGCGGTCAGCGGAAATTGAAAATGGGATGGTGTTTGTGATTCGCTATTTTGGTGGTACCAAGTTGGGAAAGCGTGGTTTAATGGATGCTTATGGCGGCGCAGCGGAACAGGTAATTGCAGCCGTAAAAAAAACTGTTTACGAACATAAAGAAATTTACCAGCTTGAATGTCCGTTGGAATACTACGGCGAGGTGCAACATATCTTGAGCGGGGTGGGTGGTCGTATCCTTGTGGACCGGTCGACAGACCGGATTCTCTGGGAAACAGAAGTGCCATCAAAAGGAGTAAATCAGTTGATTATTACTTTACGGGATATTACGCGGGGGGCGGCGATTTTAAAAAGAGAGGAGCGAACATAACCAAACCAAGGAGGTTGGAAGGATGAGTAGAGGGATCGTCCGCTCCTCAAATGTAAATTACGAATCGCGAGATTGAAAGTTCCAAATAACAGAATTATTTGAATTGCGCAACACACCCACACGAAAAAAAGTTTCAATTTGGGAAAACAATAAGGAATTGTAAATATGAAAATCAGGTTGGTTATATTGATATTGATTGCGTTATTATTCTCTGGCTGCATGCAGCCTGCGGAACCTTTGATTGTGGGTTTCTGGAATGTTGAAAATCTTTTCGATCTGGAAGATGATCCTGAGAAGCGTGATGAAGAGTTTGCCATTGGTGGAAGAAAAAATATGACTCAGGCAATACTGGATCAGAAACTGGCGCATATGGCAGAAGTGCTGACCGATCTGAATGGGGACGTGGTAGGGCTTGCGGAGGTTGAGAACCGGGCAGTTCTGGAAATGTTGAATGCAGCTTACCCGGCCCGGAATTATTCAATTATCCATTATGAGTCCCCTGATGAACGGGGCATCGATTGTGCCCTGCTGTACGATCCAGCGCGTCTTCGGGTACTGGAATCAGAAGCAGTCAAAGTTGAAATTGGCAATCCCACTCGGGATATATTGCACGTGACCGGTAAGTATGCCGGGAAAAAATTGCATATCTTTGTCAATCACTGGCCGTCGCATTGGGGCGGTACCGAACAGACCTTTCCCCTGCGAGTGAAAACCGCTCGAATTCTGCGGGCTCAGGTCGATGCAATCTTGAAGAAGGACCCCCATGCTGAAATTTTAGTAATGGGTGATTTGAATGATGAACCCGGCGATCCATCGGTAAAGATGTATCTTGGCACGACTTTCAAGCGTCCAGAGCCTCTAACCAAGGATGATATGGCAGAATGTGGCGATACGGTAGCAATGAAAAAATCCTGTGGTGGTTGCCCATCGGCTCAGGCAGGAGGTGCCAAGCCGATGTTATTATGGAATCTGATGGAGCCTTTCGAAGGCCGGGAAAATGGTTGTTCTTATAAATATCGGGGTACAGATAAGAATATCGATCAAATTATTGTGAGCCCCGGGCTGGCCGACGATAAGGGTTTGGGAATTGTGAGTAATTCAATCACAATAATCGACGGACCCAAATACCGCCAGCAGGAAGGCGATTACCAGGGTTATCCATTTCGGTTCTGGGCCGGGGATCGATTGCTGGGCGGCTATTCCGATCATATGGCAGTGCGGGTGGCGATTGAGCGGAAATAATCAAACCTAAATTTCTAAACGCAAGATCACTGAAAAACTATCTGAACCACAGATTACATCCTCCTACGCCAAGGCTATGGTGGACAGGCAGATTTCACTGATTAATCATTACTAATTACTTTTATCTCATAGCTCTCACTGACCGAAGGTCACCTCACGTTTTACTGAGGAAATGCAGTACCAGAGTCATTAAAAACGGGCTGGCTTTACTGGCCGCTTGAACCATTTTACAGAACTTTTAGGACTTGACCCTAACTTTTTACCCAATCCTTGTAAGTGATGAAATAAATAAACCTATAACTTATAACCCAAAAGAATCTCATAAACAGAGAAAAAGAGAATATTGCCCTTATTTTTACAAATCTCGTTACAATTCATCACCGCACATTATGATAATTACAACTCTACATTTTAGGCGCATTTTTAATTTATATCGCTGTAACTATTAGTTATATCGAGACATAAACAAAATAGCCACTGGAAACCAGTGGCTATTTTTATTTCAGAGTTCGCAACTCTGGATTGGTAGCGGGGGAAGGATTTGAACCTCCGACCTTTGGGTTATGAGCCCAACGAGCTACCAGACTGCTCCACCCCGCGATCTCTTTTCGCGGTGAATCCCTGTTTTCCTCAGAATAAAATCGTTTGTAGCTCAATCTTCCTACGCAATGCTACTGAAGACAAGTGAGCTACTCCCGATTCATCGGGACTTCAACCCGCGATCATTTAATAATTATCTTAAAAAACGCCGCCAAAATTAGTTTAGTAATTGGTCTGATACAATAGTCTGAATAAATAGTTTTTTATTTTTAACCAGATTATTGATTAGCAATTTAGTGACCGATTTATATGTTAAGTTTTTCAAACCGGTTTGCTAGTAAAAATCGATCCTGATCACTCCGTTTCCGGTTCATCCTCCTGATTAACTCCCAATGGAATGTGGGTATCCGGTTTGATCACATTTACCAAAATTTTGGCGATATCACCGATATAA
>CAZIJQ010000029.1:0-29328 GCA_964539785.1 uncultured bacterium
ATAGGAAACAAGGAGACTCTTCTTTTCAAGACTCATGAATAATACAGGCTAGATAATTGATTTATCAGCAAAGCTGCAATAATTTGTGATGCCCACAATCAGTATCTGATTAACATTGCATTGCTAGATACTAATGGTCATTTGAAATTCAGGATCTGAACAGGAAAGGATGCATAATTGAAAATTGTTGCCAGATATCCGCAGATAATGATTGCCGTTTTTTGCTTGATTTCGATTTCATTGGGACAATCCAAGAAATTGACAATCGAAGATATTTTTTTAGATAAGAAATTGGATCGAGATGGAATCGATAATATTTGTTGGTTCGAAAACGAAGAAGGATTCATTTATATTTACGGAGACAGCACCATTAATGATATATATCAATTTGATATTGTTAATTTGGAAAGCTCAGTATTCTATTCGATCGATAATTTTATATTTAATGGTGTACAACTCGAAATTGATCAATTCAGTATAAATTATGATCGCAATTATCTTCTAATCCGCAGTGAAACTGAAAAAATCTGGCGACACTCCAGGGCCGGCACCTATTATCTGGTAGAAATTCAATCACAGGTCATTACACCACTGTCAGGTTCAAATACTAATTTACGGAATGCAAAATTTTCTCCCACCGGAAAATCAGTAGCTTATGTACGTGATAATAATATATATGTTTATGATATTAATAAAGGTGCTGAAAGAAAGTTAACGAAAGATGGTTCCGATAATATTATTAATGGTCAGTTTGGCTGGGTCTATGAAGAAGAATTTGGATCAGCCGATGGCTATCGCTGGTCACCGGATGGTAAAAAAATTGCCTTTTGGCGAGTAGACCAATCGCAGCTAAAACGATTTTCCTTAATCGATGAATTATCAACCTATCCAACGATTCAGAATATTGCTTATCCCAAAGTCGGAACTGTTAATCCCACGGTTAAGATAGGCGTTGTAAATATCAAAAATGGCCGATCCCGTTGGATGGATGTTGCCAGTGATGCAGAGTTTTATATTCCTCGAATAGAATGGACAAAACAGCCTGATCAATTGGCTATTATGCGATTGAACCGTCCGCAAAATAAATTGGAATTATTATTTGGCAATGTTATCAAAGGCAATTGTGAATTGATAATTACTGAAACTGATCCCTGTTGGGTTGATATTACCGATGATTGGCGATTCCTGGCTGACGGTAGCTTTATCTGGACTTCCGAGCGTACCGGCTACCGACACGTCTTTCATTTTTCCAGAGCTGGAGAATTAATTAACCAGATTACTACCGGGGACTGGGAAGTAAATGCAGTTGAAGCTTTAGATGAAAAATCAGGCACCTTGTATTTTTCCGGTTGCACCGATTCAGTTCTGGAAGAATATCTGTATTCTGTCCAGCTTGATGGCACCAAACTGGAAAAATTAACTCCGGCGCAGGGTTATCATTCTTTTGACAATCCGAAATCGGGTAAATTTTTCATCGATACTTTTTCAAGCATCAATAAGCCCGAATCGGAGCTGTTAATCAATTCCCGCGGTCAACAATTATTCACTTTAATTCAATCAGAAACGGACTGGTGGAGTGATTATCAATTCACAGTGCCTGAACTAATTACTATAAATACCAGCGACAATAACACAGAATTGAATGCCAGAATTACCTATCCCAAGGATTTTGACCCATCGCAAAAGTATCCGGTAATTATATTTGGGTATGGAGGACCAGGCTCCCAGGTTGTAACAAATAGATGGGGAGGACGAGGATATTTATGGCGGCAATATTTAAATCAGGAAGGATACATTTGCTTCTCAATTGATAATCGGGGCACTGGCGGAAGGGGGAAAGTATTTAAAAATCTGGCCTATGGTGATCTGGGCAAGTGGCTGCTACATGATCAGGTCGAAGGCGTCAAATATTTACATACATTACCCTATGTCGCGAAAAATAGAATTGGTATCTGGGGTTGGAGTGGCGGCGGTTATATGACAGCTTTGTGCCTTACTGCTGGCAGTGAGTATTTCCAGGTCGGGGTTGCGGTTGCCCCGGTAACCGATTTCAGGTTATATGATACGATTTGGACTGAACGCTATATGGGATTACCGCAAGATAATGTTGCCGGATATGAAAATGCGTCTGTTTTCAATTATATCGATGGCTTCCTGGGAAAATTATTGCTAATACACGGCACTGGTGACGATAATGTACATCCTCAAAATACGTTAAAGTTGGCGGATTCATTTGTTACACACGGAAAGCTGGTTGATATGTACTTTTATGCCAATCAAAATCACAATATAAAAGGAGGTAAATCACAATTTAATGTATACAGCAGAATGGCGCGCTATTTTAAGGAAAACCTATAATATATTTTTGTTTTCATAACGCTCGTAGTAACCCAATAACTGACCTTTACTATCGCGAACTGCGCGCATAAATATACGCTGTTTATCGTTATCGGTGATCAGTTGTTCATCCAGTCCTTGCTTCATCTTTGCTAAGATGGTAATGATCTCTTTATTTGATTGATCGTTGTGGCAATCCAATATTGATTTTTCGAGTAACGTTCGGCCTTCCTTAAAATGCAAGACAGCAGCCTTGTTCAGGTAGCGAACTATATGATTCGTGTCCACAAAAACAATAGGTTCAATTAGACTGTCTAATAAAGCGTGTAAGGTTCGATTATCCAATTGCGTATATACCCTTAGATCACTTTTTGAGTAAATACAGTCGATATGTTTTGAATTTTTCAAAAGACTCCGCAGTAAGCGACCCGGATAGATATTTCCTTTTTAACTTGGCAAGTTTGCGACGATATTTCCACGTTAAAAACTTCATCAAGCGTGGATAATTACTATTCAGATATCTTCCCGAAATCTCAGCTACTGGCTCAGCCACCTGATCGATGAATTGACTGAGAATTGTATAGGTTGGAGCTGTTTCACGAGTGATGTCAATATCTTTGACTATTTCAAATTGTGAATTCTTAACAATATTTCTGTACTTATGAATATTATGACCACCAGTCATGGGACTCTTTTGCACAAGCGGGATATTGAAGAAATCACAGATTAATAAATAACCCCCCTTTTTCAGTATTTTCCAGGAATTATCAAATGCTTTCTGCATATCGACATAGCCAAAGCTCTCACTGAACAGGATTAGATCCCATTCACGATCAGTTTCCATTACTTCATATTTTACCGGATAGACTTTGGATTGGTCGCCTAGTTTCTCACGTAATGCTTGAGCGAGGAACTTACTTGGTATCACACAATCGACCTGATAATTTTGGTCGATCAAATTTTGGGTAAAATTTCCCGCGCCCGCCCCCACATCCAAAATGGTATTTATACCCTCAGGGATATTATCGATAATAAATTGCGAATGGTTTTGCTGGGCTGCAGCAAAATTAGATATATCAGCCGCCTGTCCAATGGGCCAGAAGCCATAGTGTAAGTCTTCAGTCTTTAAAAAATACTTTCCCAGAAGAAGTCCAATTTCAAGTCCAACCTCTTTTGAGTTAACCTTTGCAGCATCAGCCATGTTATCCTCCCCAGGATTATTATTGCCTATTATTCAATTGGGTAGAAAGTTACAATGAATCGAGATTCAGGAACGCAATTTTTCTGTTGTTGTTTTTGCGACCATTCGAAGTATCGATTCACTCGAATTATTTTGCTCGATTTCATCCAGTTTTACCCAGGAAAGTGAGTGTGATTCCGAACTACAAATCAACGGTTCATTTAAGTCGGATTTGAATAAGTAACGAATATCATAATGGTGATGCTCAGGCTCAATTCCGAAAGCTGGTATCTGATGAATACTAATATCAAAAATATTATTTGACAATAATTTCAACGAAGTGAGACCGGTTTCTTCATGAGCTTCCATCTGCGCCACCGCAATCAGATCGGAATTACCGTCCGCGTGACCACCGGGCTGGATCCAGACATTCAATTTACCGTGAAGGACGAGTACAACGCGGGTATACGATTTGTTGACGATCCAGGCTGAGCCAGTAAGATGCCCGGATTTGTTGCGTCGTTCAAAGCAATCAGCATTTTGGTTGATGAATGTTTCAAATGTTGATATAGTTTGAGCTTCCTCGGGGAAGCGCGACCCGTAAACCCTTAATTGATTCAATATGCTTTGGCGATGCATATTTATTATAATGTTCTACACATTAAACCTGATACCTAGAATATCCCCATCCTGAACAATGTATTCTTTGCCTTCCAAACGGAATTTTCCTGCTTGCCGAACCCCTTTTTCACTACCGGAATTTATCAGATCATCAAAGGTGAAACATTCTGCGCGAATAAATCCTCGAGCCAGGTCAGTATGGATAGTCCCGGCAGCGGTAACTGCGTTAGTCCCATTGATGATATTCCAAGCCCGAACTTCATCATCACCAACGGTAAAGAAACTGATATACCCCAGAATATCGTAAGCTTTTCTGGTGAGACGATCACGGGCGGAATTTTTGATCCCCATGTCATCCATAAACATCCGGATCTCTGCAGGATCATCGATTTGAGCCAACTCCATCTCAAATTTACCGGCGAATTCAATGGCATTATATTGGTCCAATACTGCATTAACATCATCGTTATTGCCGGCAAAGTTGTCTTCACTGGAATTGATAATTATCAGGAATGGTTTACGTGTCAGGAATTGAAAACCACGAATGAGTTTTTCTTCACCTTGATCAAGCTCCAGATCAATGAGAGCCTCATTATTATCCAGTTTTGCTTGGATTTTTTTCAATATCTTTTCTTCATTTTCCAATTTGATCGATTTCTGTCCGCGCTTGTATTGCAACTGGATACGCTCCAACCGAGTTTCGACAATAATCAAATCTGAAAACAATAAATCGCCACTAATTGCTTTAATATCGTTCAGTAATTCGGGCTTGCCATTCAGGCTATCGTGAAAATTGCGGGTAACAATACCAATTGCATCCATATTTCTGATTTCCCGGATAGTGTTGGCGGAAAGCGAGCTAGTGTTTGATTCACGATCAGAATTGGCGGGGAAATCCAGTATTTCTACAACGGCATTAACAGTTTTGCGGGGATTATATATTTTCGCTAAGCGGTCGATTCGTTCATCCGGGACGCTGATAATAGCCTGGTTGGGTTCGGCATCTACATTGGTAAAAGAACCTACCGGTGCATTAGAGCGGGTGAGGGCATTAAAGATTGTGGTCTTTCCTGAGCCGGGTAATCCTGTCAAACCGATTTTCATTAATTATTTTTACCGATTAAGAACTCATTTTGGGTTGATGGTGATAGTCGAAGTTAGATTGACTGATATATTATGAACTATGCCAAATAAGTAGAAATTAATAAGTAGCGGAGGAGGGACTCGAACCCCCGACACGCGGATTATGATTCCGCTGCTCTAACCAACTGAGCTACTCCGCCAGACTTCTTAAATTGAACCTGAAAATAAGCGCGCTGAAATTATCCCGGAAATCAAGATAAACAAAGCGAATCGTCAAAAACAAATGAATATAATTTCGCCTAAATCGATTTAAAAAAGTCTTGTTATTTCCCGGTAATTATAGTTGTAAATAATGATTCCTTTGTAAACTCTATCGTGGGTCTGCTAAAAGAAATATTCTTTTCGCGGCCTAGTTCTTTTACAATAAATATCACATAATAATTTAGGAGTTTACGGCAATGTACAAAACTGTAGACGAGTTCATGGATAATGTAGTCCGGAAGGATCCTGCCCAGCCTGAATTTCATCAGGCGGTTAAAGAAGTTGTTGATTCCCTGTGGGATTACATCCAGGATAACCCTCAGTACCTGCATTCTAATATTTTAGATCGCATTGTAGAGCCTGAAAGGGTGCTGATGTTCCGCGTTCCCTGGCGGAATGATCGGGGGGAAGTACAGGTTAATCGTGGTTTCCGGGTTGAATTTAATTCGGCCATTGGTCCCTATAAAGGCGGATTGCGTTTCCATCCGTCGGTAAATCTTGGCATCCTGAAATTTCTGGGATTTGAACAAGTATTTAAAAATAGCCTTACTACTCTGCCAATGGGTGGTGGCAAAGGTGGCGCCGATTTCGATCCCAAAGGAAAATCCGATAATGAAGTAATGAGTTTCTGCCAATCCTTTATGACTGAACTACAACGTCATATCGGTGCGAATACCGATGTGCCGGCTGGCGATATTGGTGTCGGAGGTCGTGAAATTGGGTTTATGTTTGGTCAGTATAAACGCTTGCGTAACGAATTTACCGGCGTGTTGACTGGTAAAGCACTTAACTGGGGTGGCAGTCTGATTAGACCGGAAGCAACCGGTTACGGCACTGTTTACTTTGCTCAGGAGATGTTGAAAACCCGCAATGATTCTTTCGCCGGCAAAGTTGTGACAATTTCCGGTTCCGGAAATGTTGCCCAATTCGCTACCGAAAAAGTTAATGAACTCGGTGGAAAAGTTGTGACATTGTCAGATTCAGCAGGAACGATCTATGATCCGGCCGGAATTGATGATGAAAAACTGGCGTATGTTATGGAATTAAAAAACGTCAAACGAGGACGGATTAAAGAATACGCTGAAAAATACGGCTGTGAATATTGGGAAGGTAAACGTCCCTGGGCTGCAAAATGTGATGTTGCATTGCCATGTGCTACTCAGAATGAAATTACTGAAGAAGAAGCCAAAACTCTGGTGGACAACGGGTGTTTCTGTGTGGCCGAAGGCGCTAACATGCCATCCGAACCCGGTGCGATAGATGTCTATCTGAATAGTGAAATTCTCTTCGGACCTGGAAAAGCCGCCAACGCTGGTGGTGTCGCCGTATCCGGTTTAGAGATGAGTCAGAACAGCATGCGTCTATCCTGGACTCGTGAAGAAGTGGACGAAAAATTGAAATCGATCATGATTTCAATCCACAGTCAGTGCCAGAAATATGGTACCGATGGTGATTTTATCAATTATGTTAAAGGTGCCAACATTGCCGGTTTCATTAAAGTTGCCGATTCAATGTTGGATCAAGGCGCAGTCTGATATTCACTTAGTTAAATCGTCAAAGGCTGTCTTTCGAGGCAGCCTTTTTTTATCCGCCTACGTCCCGATATACCGGGACTTTGGTGCGATGGTCACCTGGGGGTAGTGGCGGATAACCGCGGCGTAGCTTTTTGTGCGAAGCCGGGTAAATAGATGGAGCCATAGGTTACCTGTGGGGATCCATTATATCCCGGATGATTCCTGCTCATCCATTGGTTCAATATTCTTAACAGGTGCGGTCGGCTTCATTATTATGCCTTTGCCGGAAATACCATTGATGTGCACCTGCAATGGATAAGGTAATTCTAACCAACTGATATGCGCGGTTTCAGTAATGGGATTAACTTCTGACAGCCAATCCCAGTCAATGGAATCAGCCTTATTTTTAGGATTGATTGTAAAATAAGCAATTTTCAAACCGGTTACAATTTGGAAAAAATGACTGCCGAATGATGGATCAATGTTGAAGTTATCAATCCCTACTTCAACAATTACTTTAGCATTTGAAATTTGATCCCAGCGAATTGGAATTCCAAGGGAGGGATCTGCCGTACCCCAGCGGCCGGGACCGATTGATATATATGGTTTGCCTTTACCATAAATTTTATTGAGCTGTTCAATCTCGCCCGCAATCTCAACCGTATTAGTGGAATTGATAGTGTCCTTTTTTACAACCAGAATGTTTTTTATATAATTAATTGAACCATCCCCCAGCGTGACGTGACTTCGAACGATAGTATTTTTTTTGGTCACATTACTTACATTTAAACCGGATTGTATCCCGGTATGGGGCATGGGTCGTATTTGAAGTAGATTAAATTGCGGACGGTTAGTCGAGTTATTGCTCATGTTGACGGCAAATTCCAGTTCAACTGGCCCACCCATTGCTAATTCTCCCATTTCAAGTATATCATTGATAATATCCGCTAGTGGGAAAGCCTTCCATTTCAAGATGGGGGCAAAAGAAACTATCCTGGTACCATCGTAATTCAACGAATCCCGGATTACTGAATCATTCTCGCAGATTACGCTGGCAACTGCTTTCAGAGTACCATCTTTTTCAGCCTGTTGCAGCCTAAGATGAGCCAGATCCCTGGATTCACTATAATTCGAATGATCCTTGGTATTTTGCAGCTTAAGAGCATAAAAGGAGTTTTGTGAGGCCGCCAAGGTAGCTTTTATGGAATAGAACTGAGGAAGTATGGCAGGATATTTTGGTGAAAATCTTAAAGCTTTTTCCCCTTCTACAATAGTACGGCCGAGACCCAGCGCAACATAGGCAACACCTTCTTCGCGCTGCATATATGAAACGGGATAATAATTTATACTTTGCGCTACGCCGCTGAAATCGGGATAAAAATGCTCGCCCTGTGATTGACCTGCCAATTCCTGGATCACGACTGCCATTTTCTCTTCTTCAAGCCGGTTAGTAGTGTTTTCCAGTATAGAACGCGGTTCCTGATTGAACATTGAAGCGCAGACTAATTTGATCAACTTGCTGAGTCCGGCAACCCTGGCCTTAAGCGTTTTACCCGCATTGGGGTACATATAGGTGCTGTACATCCCCGCCAATGGTTGATAGGGTGAATCCTCCAATAAGCTGGATGAACGAACGGCTAAAGGATAATGAATTTTGGATAGGAAAACTGTTAAAATTTTTTCCAGATCATGTGATAGTGCGCTTTTGAGAAACAATTTGTTTATTTTTTTATTGTCCTGAAGTGGAAGGACTGCTTCCCAAAGATTGTTATGATTCATAAACCGATCAAATTCATCGGTTCCCAGCACAGCGACATGGGGAACCCGGATATCGATATCAGCATATTTTTCCCTGATTCCACTATCATTCAACATTTTGATGGCAAATGCCAACCCGCGTGCTTTGCCGCCCAGGTAGCCAGGAGTCAACCTGACAAAATTGATTGACGGTTCAAATGCATCATTGGAAAAGTTTATTATCCGGCTGCTATGCTGTTGTTTTACACCACCAGAAATAATTCGAATCAAGGTTTGTCGATGTTCGTTGGTAGAGGGGAAATTGCTTTCACGCAAAGGTCGAATTTTGGATGCCAGTTCATATTCGCTGCGCGCTGCCAGCCAGTTGGAAAAATGATTGTGATCGGCATGATAAATCAACGATTCATCCGGAATTGTTTTTAATAATGCCACTATTTCCATCAGATTGGTGGCCATTGCAATTGCCGACCCGTCGGGTAATCGAAAAATAAAATCACCAAATCCAAAATTAGTAATAATAAAATGCTCGATGTCCCGCAATAACCGGGTGGATTTCTTGTAAAGAAAATGAGCCTTAATATTGTTGGCTAATTCACGGACATCCTGATGGCGTGATTGCAACATAATGGGCATCACCGGATCCTTTTTTCGCACCCATTGCGCGAATTTTAATCCAGCATCGGGATTTTTTTTACCTTTATAGGGAAAATTGATATCGGAAATGATCCCCAGTATATTTGCTCTATATTTATTATAAAATTTTTGTGCTTCTTCATAGCTGCTAGCTAATAATATTTTGGGTCGGCCCCGGAGGTGAAACAAGCGTTGGGCAGCATTCAGACTGGTACTTACCAGTTGATTAGTATAATTTAGAATTACCTGATACAATAACGGCAGGATCACCGAATAATCCCGTGGTGTATCTTCAATATAGATTATGATTCCCACATCGCCAATCTTCACATCACGGCTGGCGTTTAGCTTATCCTCGATATATTTAATTATTGCCGTAAAAACATTGGCATTTCCACTCCAAATGAATGTTCGATCAAAACATGACTTTTTTTCATCCAGCCGAATGTGGGCAAGTTCTGACTCATCAGCTGCCAACAGGATTACCGGTTTCTTGGGATATTTCTCTTTTACCTTTTGACAGAATACTACCGGATCCATATCCGAAATGCGAGCCATCACGATTATTAGATCGAATTTTCTTTTGGGTATTATTTGCAGGGCGCTGGTCGCCGTTGGTTCACGCCATACCCGGGGAGCGGTTTTGAAATTCATCCCGAGATACTCAATCATAATTTGCTCAGTCAATTGACCATCTTCTTCAAGGATATAAGCGTCATAGGGACTGGCTAACAAGAGTATCTCATAAACGCGATGTAACATCAGTTCATGTAAATTGAATGTGGCGGAGGGGGTAAAATCTATCTTAGTCATGGCATCAAAAATTAATAGCGGATCAAACTTAATAAAACAGTTGAATTTACATTTTGACAAAGCGAGCGTAAAATTGACCAGGTAAAATGTTTATTAGATATCATGTATTTAAACATAAAACAATTTAATAATATTTTCAAAGCGACTGTCGATATGTTCTATCCTCGAATTTGTCATATTTGTAGTAAAGGACTTGAGCAGGACGAGGAAGTAATCTGCGCCCAATGTTTTCAACAATTTGAGCCAACCAATAAAGATAATTGGGTCAATGACCTTACTCACTCTCAACATATTTCAAAAGCCTACAGTGGCTGGTATTTCAACGACCATTTTCAACGCTTAATTCATTCCATGAAATATTCAGATAGTGCTAAATTAGGGTTTGTTTTAGGCTCCATGTTGGGGCAGTTGTTTGAAAATAATGTCAAAAAACAGGTGGATTTATTGATTCCGGTTCCTCTGCATTCGGTAAAAATTCGTCAGCGTGGCTATAACCAGGCCCAATGGATTACTCGCGGACTCGCAAAACAATGGAACCTGGATTATAAATCGGATTTATTGATTCGCCACAGGCCTACCGTCAGTCAAACTACGCTGGACAGCTCCCAGCGTTTGAAAAATATGGCCGATGCGTTTCAATTACGAAAACCAATACCCGCTTTGCGCATTGGCGTCGTGGATGATATTTTAACTACCGGGGCAACAATCTCAGCCTGCGGAAAAGCGCTTGAGTCGGCCGGATCGAAAGCTGTTATCGCAATCACCTGCGGCACGCCCAAATTAGAGTAATAACCAGGAAAAATTATGTTAAATAACTTAAAATCATTTGATCTCAAGGGAAAAAGAATACTTATACGAGTTGATTTCAACGTTCCACTGAAAGATGGACTTGTGGTTGATAATTTCAGGGTTAAGGCTGCTTTGCCGACAATCCAGCATTGCCTTAGCAACGGAGCATCAGTTGTGCTCATGTCCCATCTCGGGCGACCTAATGGGGTGGTAGTGGAGGACTTGAGCTTGATTCCGGTGGGTGAAACGTTGGCTGACCTGCTGGAGCAATCAATCAAATTTTCCCATGACTGCATCTCTGAGGATGCCCGTGATGTATCGCTGGGATTGAGCAGCGGTGAGGTGCATCTTTTGGAAAATCTCAGATTCCACAAGGAAGAATCCGAAAACAATGCCGCATTTAGTGCTCTATTGGCTAAACATGGCAGCATCTATATTAATGATGCATTCGGAACCGCACACCGTGCTCATGCCTCAAACGTCGGGGTAGCGAGTTATTTTTCGCAGCGTGGAATCGGTTATCTGGTGGAAAAAGAAGTGCAATTCTTGAGCGAGGTAATTAAGGGACCAAAGCGACCACTGGTTGTTATTCTTGGTGGCGCCAAAGTCGGATCCAAGCTCAGATTGATAAATCGATTCCTTGAAGAAGCCGATAAAATTATCATTGGTGGCGGAATGGCTTTTACGTTTTTACAGGCCATGGGCAAAGATGTTGGTAATTCGTTAGTCGACCAATCAATGTTAGGCAGTGCTACAAATATTATTAATGCAGCTAAATCTCGGAAAACCGAGCTGATTTTCCCAACCGATGTCATTTGTTCAACTGGTCTTGATAAGCCGGAGGCCAGCACTGAGTTCAGTGTGGACGATATACCAGGTGATCAAATGGGATTAGATATTGGTAAAAATTCGATTCAACTTTTTCAGTCGGTAATTGCGAAAGCAGCAACCATAATTTGGAATGGGCCCATGGGCGTTTTTGAGACGCCCGGCTTTGAAAATGGTACCAGGTTGATTGCCGAAGCAATCGCGGCTGTGACTGAAGAAGGAACCACATCAGTTGTAGGTGGGGGAGACTCTGCTGCGGCTGTGAAAAAATATAATATCATGGATAAGATGTCCCATGTGTCAACCGGCGGTGGTGCCTCCCTGGAATTGCTTAGTGGAGTTGTCTTACCAGCCTTAAATGTTTTGGAGCGCTAGATGATTAACAAACCGATTGTTGCCGGAAATTGGAAAATGTTCAAGACCCCGCAGGAAGGGTTTTCGTTCGTCGAAGAATGTGTCAATTTGCTTTTGAAAATAAAAGAGGTAAACGTTATATTCAGCCCGCCTTTTACGGCGCTTTTTCACATAGAAAGTATTCTTAAGCATACGCCCCTGGCTTTGGCGGCACAAAATGTACATTATGCTGATAAAGGTGCATTCACCGGCGAAATATCCACTGATATGCTGTCCGCCTGTGGTGTCGAATATGTAATTATTGGCCATTCGGAGCGCAGGCATGTTTTTAATGAGCCCAATGACTGGATCAATAAAAAAGTATTGGCCGTATTGCAGGCAGGTCTCAAACCAATATTATGTATTGGAGAGACCCTGGAGCAGCGTAAATCGAATGAGACCCGACAGGTCCTAAAGGAACAATTGGTTACTGGGTTAGCCGGCGTATCAGAGAATGAAATGGCAAATATGGTTATCGCCTATGAACCGGTCTGGGCAATTGGAACAGGTGAGATTGCCAGTGTGGCCCAGGTAACTGAAGCGCACGGGGATACTCGTAACATCGTTGAGGGTTTGCTTAACCAAAGCATTGCCGGGAATATTGCAATCTTGTATGGTGGTTCGGTTAAACCGGAGAATTCCGAGGAACTGATTAAATGTCCCGGAGTTGATGGTTTTTTAATTGGCGGAGCAGCCTTAAAGGTTGATTCTTTCACAAATATTGTTAAAATCGTTCAAGATAATTATCCAAAGGAATAACTTGTGTACGGATTATTAATTACAGTTGAAACATTAGTAGCACTTTTATTAATAGCGGTAATACTGATGCAGGCCAGCACTGGTGGTGGTCTGGCAGGTACGATCGGCGGCGGCTTTTCGAGCCAGGTTTTTGGCGGCCGGGGAGCAGCTTCCTTTCTGAGTAGGTTGACTACCGGATTAGCAATTGCATTTATATTGCTGGCTGTTCTGATCAGTCTGGTGTCATCTCCCAGAATGGCTGAATCGCAGTCCATTTTAAAACAGGAGTCAGAATCGCGGGTACTTTCACCCGGGTCGGATTTATCAAAACCGTCCGGGCAGGATGATCAGTTAATTCTGGAGTAACGCTAATTTGCCGAAGTGGTGGAACTGGTAGACACGCTATCTTGAGGGGGTAGTGCTCTAACGGGTGTGCGGGTTCGAGTCCCGCCTTCGGCACTTTTGATTTATTTTCTGCTGCAATCTTTAATTAAACAACTTTGCCCCAACAACAAATGACAGGATAATTACAATTAATTGGATTGGCAAGTCCGGTTTAAATGATGGTTTAAAAGGTTTATTCTTTGAAGCTGGCTCAGAAATGTCAACCACTTATTGAAGGTTTTTGTACCATCAGAATTACGTGTGTTATTGCGAGCGGCATCAAATGACCGATTCCTGAAAATAATAGTGTCTTAAGTCTGTCTATCTATTAAATTCCGCCTGCTTTTTTTATTACCGGAAATCCATTAAATAAAGATAATCAATCAACATTTAGGTTACAATTAGCTCTAAGTGGAGCAATAAGTGCAGGTAAACCGGGTTCAAATCCCGCCCTATGCACTAACAGGAGAAAATAATGAAATTTGTGAAAACCTTAATATTCGGGTCGCTTTTACTGGCTATGGTATGCTCGCAAACCCCGGATGATCTGCTGGTTACCGCCGAATCTCAAATAGAACTGAAGCAATTTTCGCTGGCAATAGCATCATTACAGCAGGCAATTGATCTTGATCCGACATTTGCTCCGGCCGAATACCAATTAGCGTTGGTTTTCCTCCGCACCGGTGATATGCAGAAATCACAAGAACTATTCCGGCGGGCTATCGATGCCGATCCTGAAAATCAGGAGTATCGTGATGAATTTGACCGCATCAATGAGATCAATTCGCTAATGGGCGAAGGAAAACGGTTTATGAACAGCGGCGAACTGGATGAAGCCTATGACACTTTCGACAAAGTTATGACCCAGTTCCCATTTTTTGCCAATGCGGCCTACAGCATGGGGGGCGTAAAAATTGTACAAAAGGAATATGAAATTGCAATCGGTCATTTCCGCCAGGCCTTAGAGATTTATCCGGAGTTCAGTAATGCCCAATCAGCCATAAAAACCGTTATTAAGAATATGTACAACGATGGGAATACGTTGTACAAAAGAGGCGATCTTGAAGGCGCAATTGAAGCTTATGAAAAGGTAATTGAATTCGATTCCACATTTTATCAGGCCTGTTACCAAATTGGTGTAATTTCAACCAGAATGGGCGATATCGATCAGGCAATTGCCAATTATAAAAAAGCGCTTAACATTTTACCAACATATACCAGAGGCTGGTACGCCCTGGGATTAGCGCAAAAAAGAGATACTGATCCGGAAAATGCAATTATTTCATTTCAGCATGCCATTGATGTAGACCCCACCTACGCTCGTGCTTATGTAGCAATTGGTGAAATATTTCTCAATCGGCAGGAATATGAGGATGCCATTGATAAGTTTCAAATAGCAATCTCGGTGCAACCCGATTATGCCAAGGCCTATGAGAACCTGGGTATTACTTATGCCCGGTTAGAGAATTGGGCCGATGCTATCACACAACTGGAAATCGCTGTACAATTCAATCCAAAGTCTTTGAATGGCTGGTATCATCTGGCTGAATCATTCAATAAAACCAGTGATTGTGAAAATGCCTTGAGATGTGCACGGCAGGCCATTGACATCAAAGCGAATTACGCACCGGCTTTAATAGAGCAGGGAGTAGCCTACTGGTGTAAGGGCAAAGGTGATAAAACCCGAGCCTTAAATGCCCTCGAAAAAGCGCGTAATGATGGTCGCTGGCGTAAAGTTGCCGAATATGAAATTGACCGTATAAAGAATCCGGAGAAGTACGAAGAATAAATATTTCTTTTCACACTGATAATAACAGGTGATCTCGTGATAAAAGCCGTTATTTTCGATTTAGATAATACTCTTCTGGATTTTATTAAAATGAAACATCAGGCCGTTCGTGCTGCCATCCGGGCAATGATCGAAGCCGGATTGGATTTGGATGAGGACAGCGCTTTTGATGATATAATTCGATTATATCAGGATCACGGCTGGGAAAATCAACTGGTATTTGATGATTTTTTGAATGAAAAACTGGGGTATGTCAATAATAAATTCCTAGCGGCCGGTATTGTGGCCTATCGCCGGAACCGCGAAGCCAGTCTGTTGACTTATCCAAATGTGAATCGCACCCTGATTAAATTGATGAAAATGGGTATTCGGCTGGCAGTCGTATCCGATGCGCCCAGCCGGGAAGCCTGGCTACGAATCTATTATCTGAATCTGCATCATATTTTCGATCTGGTCGTAACCTATGACGATACCGGCGTGCGCAAACCTTCGCCAAAACCATTTCAACTGGCGCTTGATTCGCTGGCGATCAAACCGGAAGAAGCAATTATGGTAGGGGATTGGCCGGAACGTGATGTTGTAGGTGCGCAACAGCTTGGTATTAAAACAATCTATGCCCGCTACGGTGACGCATTTGGACGCAAAGATGCTTCGGGCGCCAACTGGGATGTGAATGATATATACGAATTAGTGGATATTGTTCGTGGATTCAATGAGTGATGAAATATTTATCGGGACCGATATAGTCTCCGTCCCCAGAATAGCCGCGATCCTGAAAAAATATCCCAACCGATTTTCCCGACATACTTATACCCCCAGTGAAGTAAAGTACTGTGAATCCATGCCAAAACCAGCAGTGCATTTCGCAGGTCGATTTGCTGCCAAAGAAGCGGTAAAAAAGGCCTTATTAGCCAGTAAAGCCGTTGCCAATCTTCCGTTAAAACAGATTGAAATAGAACGTTTACCAACTGGTGAGCCGGTGGTGCATATCGCTGGAAAATTGCACAATAAACTAAATTGTAAAGTCAGCATCTCTCATACCGATGAATTTGCTACCGCAACTGCTTTATTGAGTATATTATCGTGACAATGACTGAAAATAAATATCGATTTTTTCTGTTTTCATATCTGATTGTGATTTTGCTGGTATCCAGTATTGCAGGTAGAAATTTTCCCGAATCAAAACTCTTCACCTTTGATAAAGTATTACACGTGATCGAGTACAGCATACTTGGTTTTCTGGTGATGCGTAGCTACCCCGGAATATCCGTTATCAGAATTGTAATAATTCTATTATCCTGTTTTTGTTTTTCAGCCCTTGATGAGTACTGGCAATCATTTATTCCCGGTCGAAACTCAAGTGGATTGGATGTATTAGCAGATAACATCGGAGTTTGGATTGGAGCTGGAATTGGTATAGCTTCCATTTCCCGCAAACGGGATGATTAACAAATTACATATCCGCAATTTTGCTATTATCGACGAACTGGAGCTGGATTTCAAGCCTGGTTTGACAGTGATCACCGGCGAGACCGGCTCAGGTAAATCAATAATATTACAGGCATTGGGTGTTACAATGGGCAGTAAGCCCACCAAGACCATGATAAAGTCGGGTCAGGACCGAACCACAATTGAGACCAGCCACGGCAACATTGAATATTATCGTGTAATCCCGGAAAAAGGACGGATTAAAAATTATATTGACGACATTCCCGTCAGTGAAAAAGAATATAAAATCCGTACCCGTAATATTACCGATTTCCATGGTCAGCATGAGCAGCAATTGATTATGGATTCGGCCACTCATATTCACTATCTTGATAATTATGCCGGATTAGAAATGGCGGTAAATGAGTTAAATATATTGTATAATGATCTTGATATTATTAGCCGAAAACTTGAAAAGGTTAAAGCAAACAAAGCGCTGGCCGATGAACGAAAGGAATTACTCAGTTTCCAGTTGAATGAAATTGAATCCGTGAATCCGAAGCCAGATGAAGATATTAGATTGCACGAGGAATTCACAATCGGTAGCCACCAGGAAGAAATAATCACTACCATTAGTGAACTTAATTCCCGATTGGAATCGGGTGGCTCATCAATCCAGGGATTATTGAATGATTCAATACATGATTTGGATCGTTTATTGAAATGGGATCCCGGATTAAAGGATTATGTTAAACTACTGAATGAAGCCGTGATCAATCTGCAGGAGGTCAATGCCGGATTGACTCAGCATATTGCTGCCATAAATTTTGATCGAAATCGATTACGGGAGCTGGAAGATCGTTTGCAGGCTCTGGACTCACTGAAAAGAAAATATGGTGGCAGCCTGGATCAGGTAATTGAGCGAAAAGATTCGATAATGGAAGAATTGGCCGGTCTGAAATCGCTTGATAAACAAATAGTATTATTGGAAAAGGAATTGGTTGATAAACAAAATCACTTCCGAAAATCAGCCGATTCAATCCATGGTGCCCGCCAGGCTGTAATTGATGAATTGTCGTTAAACATAATGTCGGAAATGCGTCGGCTGCAGATGCCCGGAGCAAAATTTAAAATCGAACTGTCACAGATAATTGATGAGAAATCTTTTGTATCCTATGATGGTCAACCGGTAAAATATAGCGCTGATGGTTATGATTTTGTCCAATTTCTGCTTAGCGCCAATCCCGGCGAAAAACTCAAGCCTTTGACTGAAATCGCTTCCGGCGGTGAAGTCTCCCGTATAATGCTGGCAATTAAAACCATATTACAGAATGGCGATCCGGTTGACACATTGATTTTTGATGAAATCGATTCCGGAATATCCGGCACTGCCGCCGAAAAAGTTGCTGAAAGTCTCGTTAATCTGGCTCGTAATAAGCAAGTGATTTGCATAACCCATTTACCACAAATAGCCGTTCGCTCCCACAATCATTTACAAGTTAATAAAAATATTTCCCATGATATTACAACGGTATCGGCACGCTATTTGAATAATGAAGAAGTAATCAGGGCTCTGGCACAACTGACCGCCGGCAATAAATATGTTGCCGAAGACTTATCTGCAGCTCGAGCCATGTACGAAAGATATCATGGATAAATTGATTATCAATGGCGGCCGGCCACTCGCCGGTGAAGTGAATATCAGTGGCGCTAAGAATGCCGTTTTACCCATTATGACCGCCGCTTTGCTGGTTGATGGTAAGGTATGTATCAAACGGGTGCCCAGATTGCGTGATACGGGAACAATGATCAAACTGCTCGAAATTGTCGGTGCACGAACCGGGCTGACCGGAGATGTACTGGAAATTGACGGGAGTACGGTTAACAATCCCGAGGCGCCGTATGAACTGGTAAAAACCATGCGTGCGTCATTTTATGTGCTGGGACCGTTACTAGCCCGATTTGGACGAGCCAAAGTGTCGCTGCCCGGTGGTTGCGCCTGGGGTCCGCGTCCGGTGGATTTACATTTAAAAGGTCTTGAAAAGTTAGGCGCGAAAATTACACTGGAAGGCGGGTACATCGTTGCCGAAGCCAAACGGCTAAAAGGAAATCGTATTCAATTTGAGATATCCTCCGTAGGGGCAACGGGAAATATTATTATGGCTGCCGCGCTGGCTGATGGAAACTCGGTGATAGAGAACGCCGCCCGGGAACCGGAAATAGTTCAATTATGTGAATTTATTAATTTAATGGGTGGGAAGATCAGCAGGGTTGGCAGCGACGAATTGACCATCACCGGTGTTAGCAGTCTTAAGCCAGCCAATATCACCGTAATTCCAGATCGAATCGAAGCCGGAACATTTTTAATGGCCGGCGCGATGCTGGGTGATATTAAGTTAAAAAATGTCAAGGCTTCCCATTTAACTACGGTCTTAGATAAACTCGAGGCCACCGGTGCGGTCATTGCGGTAAACGAAGATAATATCAGTATTAAGCAAACTTCCGAAATCAAAGCTGTTGATGTTACTACCGCGGTTTATCCCGGTTTCCCCACTGACCTCCAGGCCCAATGGATCGCCATGATGAGCAAGAGTACCGGGACAGCAGTTATCACCGATACAATTTATCAGGATCGATTTGCCCATATCCCTGAATTGAGTCGTTTGGGAGCTAATATTCGATTAGAAAAAAATGTGGCAATTGTACGAGGCACAAAACAGCTAAAAGGCGCACCGGTCATGTCAACCGATATCCGGGCCAGCGCTTCGCTCATATTAGCTGGTCTGGCAGCAGCCGGTCGAACCGATATCAGCCGGGTTTATCATATTGATCGGGGTTATGAGAATATTGAACAAAAATTCCGAAATCTGGGAGCGGCCATTCGTCGTGAATCGGAATAATCATGTCAGGATCTAACGGAGATCACAAATGAGAATTGTTATTATCGGCGCTGGTGAAGTCGGGTTTCATATTGCCAAGGCATTAAGCCAGGAAGATTATGATATTACCGTAATCGAGCTGGAACCGGATAAATGCCGGCGAATCGCTGAAAGCTTAGATGTAATTGTTGTGGAAGGCCACGGTGCCAGTCCCGGAAACCTGACCAAAGCACAGGTTCAGGAAGCAGAATATGTGCTTTGTGTTACCGGAGTAGATGAAGTAAATCTGATAGCGTCACAGCAGGCTCATGAATTGGGTGCTAAAAAGATAATTGCTCGCTTACGCAATCAACAGTATTCGGATAGAGAATCTATTATCCGTCCGGAAGGTTTTGGCGTGGATCATGTAATTCATCCGGAGAAGGCTGCTTGCCAGGAAATCGTCCGGTTAGTTCGCCGGACCTACGCCACCCAGGTAATGGAGTTCGAGGGCGGAAGATTACAATTAATAGGTATTCGACTCAAATCAAAATCACCGCTCATTGGTAAATCAGTGCGCGAAGTGAATGAGGGTATATCCAATTTCAAATTTGGGATTGTCACAATTTTGCGAAAAGGAGAAAGCTATGTTCCCTGGGGTGATTTTGTGTTTGAGGAACGGGATGTGGGCTATTTTCTAATTCGTACCGATCGGGTGGATGATCTGATGCATATGCTGGGGAAAGATACTACCAAGACCAAACGAATTATGATAGTAGGAGGTACCAAGATTGGGCGTTCGCTGGCGGAAGAATTGCAGGATGATATCTCTGTACGATTGGTTGAAGTCGACCGCTATAAAGCCGAATCGATTGCTACAATGCTGGAAAACACCATGGTATTAAATGGTGATGGCACCGATGTGGAATTTCTGCGTGCAGAAAATGTGGCTGAGTTAGACAGCTATATTGCTGTAACCCATAACGAACAAACCAATCTTTTATCAAGTTTGCTGGCCAAACATCTTGGTGCTAAACAGACAATCTGCCATATATCGACAACCGAATATTTGCCGGTGGTCAAGGAAATCGGCATAGATGCGGTAATCAGTAAAAATATTTCAACTGTTAACGCAATTTTACGATTTATTCGCAGTGATCATTCCGAAACTTCTATCACCACTTTTGATGAAATTGACGTTGACGTTATCGAGTTCAACCCTGAACCCGGTAGCAAAGTAACTCTCCATTCACTGGAAGAATTGAAATTCCCCAGTGACAGTGTTGTTGGCGTGATTAACCACCATGGGGCGTTGAGTATTGCCCGGGGTAATTCCCGGATTACCGAAGAGGATACCGTGCTGGTTTTTGCGAAGCAGCCGGCAATTCCCAAATTGAAAAAATTATTTACCGCTCGATGAATCCCAAAACGATAGTTAATATTCTTGCTATTCTAATCTCATCATTGGGATTAGCAATGCTGGTACCGATTCTGATTGCCTGGCAAATGAATGAGCCTGATTTAATGGGCTTTATCTATTCTGCAGTTATCTGCGTTACAATTGGGGTTCCGATTTGGTTGTTGACTCGTAAATTCAAAAAAATCACGATCAAAGATGGTTTTGCTGTGGTAACATTTGCCTGGATTACAACTGCTCTCGTCAGCTCGTTGCCATTTTATTTAAGTGGAATGATCCCCAGTTTCACCGATGCTTTTTTCGAATCGATGTCGGGAGTAACCACCACCGGAGCCACCATTTTTGGCAATATCGAAACAATGCCCCATTTACTCAATGGTATCGAAAGCCTGCCCCATGCAACTCTATTCTGGCGTTCGTTTATCCAGTGGATTGGCGGAATGGGTATAATTGTATTTTACATCGCAATTCTGCCATTGTTAGGTGTAGGTGGAGTTCAATTGTTCAAAGCGGAAGTGCCGGGACCGGTCGCTGATAAAATTCGCCCCCGCGTTCGTGAAACTGCAAAGATTCTGTGGCTGGTATATTTGGGAATCAGTCTGGCTGAAGCGATTATGCTGATGTTCGCCGAGATGTCATTATTTGATGCCGTTTGCCATACCTTTACAACTATGCCCACTGGCGGATTCTCAACCCGGAATGCAAGTATCGGCGCCTACGACAATTCGACAATCCATTACATCATCATATTCTTTATGTTCCTGGCAGGAGTGAATTTCAGCCTGCATTTCCGGGCACTAACCGGCAATGTTAAATCCTATTTCCGGGATCGCGAATTTTTATATTACCTAGCAATCATCCTGGGTGTAACTGGACTTATTTTCTTCAGTCTTGGCCATAATACTGGAGAATGGACTCATATTAGTTTCAGGGATTCCCTATTCCAGACGGTATCGATTATTTCTACGACTGGCTATGGAACCGCCAATTATGAACTCTGGTCGCATTTTGCCCAATTTGTATTATTAGTCCTGATGTTTGTTGGTGGTATGGGTGGGTCAACTGGTGGTGGGATGAAAGTAGTACGCATCCTTGTAATTGTGAAATACATACTTATGGAAACTCGGCGGATGCTCCATACCAGGGCAATATTTCCAGTTCGAATTGGTCGACGTTTTATTAGTGAAGATATAATTCGTAACACCTTGGGTTTCTTCCTGTTTTACATAATGATATTTGGCGTTACTTCAGTTGTGTTGACGGCAATGGGTTGGAATATAGAATCAGCGGTTGGAGCCGCCGCATCGGCTTTAGGGAATATTGGCCCGGCACTTGGTGAATTTGGTCCCACTGATAATTACGCTTTATTACATCCAATCGGAAAATGGTTATTGTCTTTTTGCATGCTACTGGGACGACTCGAGATTTACACAGTGATGGTAATATTCAGCCGAACCTTTTGGCGAACCTAATTACTTATTGAGGAATGGGGCTATGTCCTTCATATTAACCGAAAAATCCAATCACGTCACTACAATAACAATCAATCGTCTGGAAGCGCTTAACGCCATGAATCTGACCGTGATTGGCGAGCTGCACAAAGCGGTCCAAATTGCTGTGGACGATGCTGAAATTGGTGCCATTATCATCACCGGTGCAGGTGATAAATCGTTTGTTGCTGGAGCCGACATTAAAGCCATGTCACAGATGACAAAATCGGCTGCCCGGGAATTCGGTCGGGCCGGGCACGATGTACTGAATTTGATCGAGAATTCACCCAAACCGGTAATTGCCGCAATCAACGGTTTTGCACTGGGCGGTGGGACGGAAATTAGTCTGGCCTGCCACATACGTCTGGCTGCAGTAAATGCTATCTTCGGCCAACCGGAAGTGAAACTGGGATTGATTCCCGGTTGGGGCGGAACACAGCGCCTGGCAAGATTGGTGGGTAAAGGCAAGGCTATTGAAATGATTGCCGGCGGCGGCATAATAAAATCAGATGAAGCTTTGCAGATTGGACTGGTAAATCAGGTTGTGGAACCAGCTGATTTAATGCCCAGCGCTCATAAATTGGCAGAAAAGATTACTCGGAACGGACCAGAGGCAGTTCGTGTCGCGCTGGATTGCATTCGCCGGGGTCAGGATCTTTCACTGACAGATGGATTGGAATATGAACTTGAAGCATTCAGCCAATTGTTCGGAACCGCTGAAATGCTGGAAGGTACTGAGGCCTTTGTTGAAAAACGACCGCCAAAGTTTCGCTGATATGTATATTAAAAGGTCGAAATAAAATGAAGATTACCGGGATCGAGCATGTTGGTATTGCCCAAGTGGATATTGAATCCAAATCTGATTTCTGGCAAACCATTCTTGGTATCGCTGATAAATCTTCGGAAGTTATTGCTGAGCAGGGTGTAAAGACTGATATCTACGATACTGGAAAAGGAAAGATAGAATTACTGGAAGCACTGGATGATAATTCTCCCATTGCCCGGTATATCAATAAAAAGGGACGGGGCATTCACCACATCTGTCTTGCCGTTGAGGATATTGACGTAGCACTGTCAGAACTGAAGGAAGCAGGGATAGAATTAATTGACCATGAACCGCGTGTCGGGGCTGAAGGTTTATTGATTGCATTTATCCATCCGCGCTCGACTGGAGGCATCTTAGTCGAACTGGCTCAAAAACCCTGATATAAATTTTACCTGATTGTAATAAAACTAAGAATCTTCCGGTTTCTCTGGAATAAAGAATTCATCCTCCAAATCCAGTAATTTCGTTTGAATATAAGAGCTGGCCTCTTTGATTGCAGAATTATAAATAGCTGGTCCGACTTCGGTGATCATAAAATCCAGTAAAAATCCGGTTTTCAATTCACCGATTTCTTCATCGAAATTTTCTTCAAAATACTTTTTCAGATTATCCTGAATTTGTTTTCTATCACTCGGAGAAATTTTAATTTCCATGGTATTTAATCGACAGTATCATTTTTTATTAAAATCACAGTTGTTTTCAACTGGAAAATATAAGCATCGCATTACACGAATTTTCCGGTTTATGGCAGAGAAGAAAATCTTAGTAAAGAACATATTTGGCCAATCGTCCGTCTAACCCACCATTATTAAAAGCCTTTTTCCAACTTGGCCGCAGACCAATGCTCTTAATATACTGGCGATCGCCAAAATAGATATAAGCGGTTGAAGCGTTACAGCGTTGTTTCAAAAAATCACCCAACCGTTTGTAAAACTGGCTGAGATCGCGGGAATTCTCCAATCGGATGCCATAAGGCGGATTGCTGATAATAATCTTATTGTTTATGGCAGGAATATCAAAAATATCCTGTTCATTAATTGAGATTTCATTGTGGAGTGCGATATGAGAGCAATTTTTCCGGGCGGCCTCGACCGCTGTGGTGGAACAATCGCTGCCGCTGATCAGATTGTGGGAAATCGGCTTTATTTGTTCATGATAAACTGATTTCACTTTTTGCCAGAGTTTTGGATCGAAATCGGGCAATTGCTCCAGTCCGAATTTTTTTCTCAGGCAGCCGGCGGGTTTACCGGTTGCATAAAGGTAAGCTTCGCAAAGCAAAGTACCGCTGCCGCAAAAGGGATCGATAATCGGTGTTTGCTTGTCCCATTCGATCTGATTAATCAGCGCCGCAGCCAGCGTTTCAATCATTGGTGCTGCCACCGAATTACGCCGGTAGCCACGCCGGTGTAGAGAACCGCCGGAAGTATCGATGCTGATTGTGGCCTGGTTGTTCTCAATATGCAGATTTACCCACAAATCGGGCTCTCTGGTATCCACTGACGGGCGTTTATTTGTGCGTGCGCGGAAATAATCGGCAATGGCGTCTTTTAAGCGAAGAGCGGCAAATTTGGAGTGTTTAATGGCACTTTGTGCTACGGTAGCAGTAACCGCGAAAGTGTTGGAGGACGCCAGGAAATCCTCCCAGTGCAGCTCTGAAGCGCGCCGGTACAGATATTTATCGGAATGGCAGTTGAAATATAGAATTGGCGCCAGCACCCGGTTGACCAATCGGGAATTATAATTGATAGCGTACAATGCATCTTTGGTAGCTGTAAAAGCGATGCCACGAAATCGAGGTCGCAGATTGGTAGCGCCAAGGGATTCCAATTCTGCAATCGCCAGCGATTTTATGTCTTCGGCTACCTGGGCAAAATAAGTTTGGTTTTCCTGATAAAGATACATGTTGAAGTTATTGGATATTTAGTAGCTGCAATGTTATCGATAAGTACCAGGAAATGGAAGTGCGATTATGCAAATTTTCTTAACGTGTTATCAATTTTCAGCCGGCGATTTGATCAGTTCTAAAATCACCGAATAAGCGCAATGGTCCGATGCTATTGAATCCTGGATGACAGCGTGCTCAATGATTTTCCAAAACTTTGGTGGATAATAAGCCACATAATCAATTTTCCGATCCGGCTGATTAGAAGGGAATGTGGGTTGGGGATTTTCCCGGTCGCAGGCTAAAGTCCATTTAGTCTCAATCATGTTAATTGTGGGACTGCCGATTACATCATTTAAATCGCCAGCCAAAATTGTTGGATAGCGGTTGGATGAAAAAATCTCATTAATGCGGGCTGCCTGAGCCCGGCGGTCAATACCTGCCTGCAAATGATTCAAATGGGTGCTGATAAATGATATTGTATCACCGGAAGACAGGATAGTCAGTATTTCAAGAGCAGTTCGGGGCTCATTGCCATTGGTAAAAGGTAGGGCTACATTTCTTGATGAAAAAAACGTTGTCTTGGACAAAATACCAACACCATATTCTCCACCATCGTAATCCATGGCTCTGGCAAAGATGGAAAACAAGTTGGTCTGCAAGCTCAGTTCGGTCATCAGGTCAACATTATTTACTCGGTTGGTTCTATAGTCTACTTCCTGCAGGGCCACCAGATCCGGATCGGCATCGTTAATTACTTTCGCAATCAGGGATAAATTATTATCCCGATTCAGGGTAGCGCCATGTAGAATATTGAACGTCATTACTTTTATTACGTTATCATCATATTCCGACCGTTGTGGCAATGCCGAATTAAGACAAAGAATAGCACCAAGTATGATTAAGTATTTTGATTTCATTTTAATTATTGTGAATCTCGAATCTGTATTTCCAAGTAACCCGAAAGAGTAAGCCTGTTTAAATCAGGGGACCGGATATGAAAACATAAGTCAATTTCACATGATTTTCACCACTGCTACTGCCCTGATAATCCCTGGGCGATTTGACGCGCTTCGGTATTGGTGAAGTGACCTACGATAATTGCCTGTCCAACGTGAATTGGAGCCATAATTCGGGGTGCTGATACAAGTTGACCGTTCATTACTATGCCACAACGTTTACCAATGTTGTTTTCAGTCAACTCGCCAAATTTCTTTGTCCCCTCAGATTTGAGAACAAGTTCTATGGCCGGACGTCCTTCTTGCCTGATAACAAAGGCATGATCGACATCAGCTTGGGTAAGTAAAATTTCGCTGTGAAGATAGTAATTCTTTCCTGTCGGGGGATATATCATCTCTGATAAACCCGGTGCAGGATTATCCTCGGCAATTCGAAATTCCAACAGAACTTGGTCAGGCTTTGAACAAGCAAAGAATCCAAATATTAAAAGAAAAGGAATGCTATATCTTTTCATCGCTATTACCTTTATTTTAGATCGGAACCCGAGGGCTTGATTCTAACTAATTTTCGACGTAATTAATTAATGCTTCCAGATAGCGCGATTTCACCTGCTGTCTTGCAAGGGTTTGCTTGATGGGTGGGAGTTTCAATATGACGCCTAACACGCCAGCCATTGCACGATGACTCCACAAGACCTGATTATCAAAAATAAGGTTCTGTAATTTACCTCTTTCGATAGCCATCAACACCGCCCGGTGCGTTCCATTCAGAGGAGTTATAACCCGCTTTGGTCGTGATATAAGGTTAATACTATTCTTTGAGCAAGTTCTGACACAAACACCGCACCCCAGGCAGATATCTTCATCCAACTTAGCCATTTTCATTTTGGGCTTGACTGGGTCGTTGGCCGAAACCAAAGTCATTGCTTCTACCGGGCAAGTTGCCACGCACTTGCCACAACCATTGCAGTCAGATTCGGTCACAACCGGAATGAAGTTGGTTGTATGAACCGGATTCAAAATCGCAAATCGCCGGGCAGTTATCATTGCTTCGCAGCAACAACCACAGCAATTGCAAATGAAATTTACTTGCTCTCGGACATTTTCACCAAACTGAACCAGATTATGTTCATAAGCTATCTGCAATAAATCAAGACATTCATCTTTATCTATCGAATGGGCACAGCCATGCTTAATAAGCGACGCTGCTGTGGTGTTAAATGTCAGGCATATTTCCTGCGGTGCATCACAGGCTCGGTCCAGATGCTGCATTTTATGACGACAGTAACAAATACCAACACCCCGATGACTAGCCTTATTTATGACTTCGGATGCCCGTTCATAATCCAAGACCTGCAATGCATTTTCTTTGGACAGGGCCGGTTCGTTTACAAAGGTACGTCCTAACTGAGTTTGCCCTACGGTAAATAAATCCTTGATGAAATCTTCTTCTACATTCAGGTATTCGTAAAACAGCTCGCTTAATATTTTTTGATCAATGTCATTCCGCACACGCATTAAGGAAAATTCGAAAAAACCGGCCATGGGTGGTGGTAATGCGTAAACTGATGCACCATTCTGTTCAATGTCGAGCAGGATTGCGCGACCAGCCAATTCATCGAGAATCTTCCGGGTGTTGATCAGATCCATTTTCCAGATGCGACTGGCTTTTTCTGCAGTAAATGGTTTGATTGGCATGACTGAAGCCAGTTTGGCCTCTTGTTCACTAAAAAGCATTTTCAATATTTTGAATAATAGTGCAGAAGGGGGGGCGCCTTGCGGATAAAGATTCAACCGGTCTACTAAAGTAGAATAACCGGATTTGATTGTGTTGTGAGCCATGATTATTTGTTATCGCTCGATAAAATTAGCTCACCGATGTCAATTTTACCGGTTGTTTCTTTACCCGGTTCATCTTCAATTGCACAAGAACAGCGCCGGTTGCCGCAATTGCCATTCCGATACCTTCCTGAAATGTAATCTTCTCATCAATGAAGAACCAGGCCAGAAGTGCTATTTGTATCAACATGGTACCGTTGATAATGCTTGATTCCATTGCTGCCAGTGTGCGCAGCGTGTGGTTCCACAAGGTAAATGCAAAAGCCGTATTTATGACGGCTAACCAAAGCAAGAAAATCCAATTCAGCGGGCTTATAGATGGAACTCCTTTTATAGCGACACCAATAATCAAAAGTAATATTGCCCCAACCCCCATACTGATGAACGTAACGACAACCGGACTAATGTCTTTATTGCGATTAATGTCCCGTCCCAGAATTGACGATCCCGAATTTGCCAATACACCAACAGTCATGACAACCAGACCAATACCCTGGCTTCCTGAGAAGGAAATTGGATAGAAGTAATATATGATTCCAATAATAAAAAGGATTGCACCGGACCATTGTATCAGATTCGGTTTCTCATTCAGTAATGTAAGACCCAATATTGCCACAATCAATGGCGTGAAATTGAGCATCAGACTTACGCTTACTGCCGGGAGTAAAGACAATCCCAGGAATTGTGTTCCTTGGGTGAAAGTATAAAATACAAATCCCAATAAAATCAGTTTCCGCCATTGATTAGCATTTAGCTTTCTGATTTCTGCCATATATTTCTTTTTCAGTATGAATGGAATAAAACATAAGAATGCCAGAATGTAGCGCAATCCTGCAAAGGTTATGGGGGGGATTTCAGCCAGTCCCCATTTGATGATTATAAATGAAGTTGACCAGAGAAATGTTACCAGCAGGGCCTGAAGTACAGCTAAAAAATGATGAAAAAGTCTATGATCCAATCAGTGATCCTTTTTTTAATACATGCGGTCTACCGCCCAAAACTGGAGCGGTTTCCGGACATATCATCGCTTTGTATATTCAGTGTATCAATGTAATCCATTTTCGTTAACCAGTCCCTTGCTTGTGAGTCTGCTCTAAGTCTTTGTTAGAGCCTCATTTTTTCCTCAGAGGTGAATGCTCAGAAAGCTCAGGTTTGTCTGAATCCTTTGGCATAATATTGAAGAATTCCTCAGCCCTGCTAAGAAAGCTTTGAATATCACCCTCATAAACTTCATTCATGACAAGTTGACAATCTATTCTTGTGATACAGTCCATTGCGGCTTGATCCCACGATCTTTTACACCCCCAATGTCCGATGTATTTTGCAGTTGGGGCCGCTGTTTGATGTTCTCGTAATCTTGTGTCCAAATTATCAGTATATCCAATTTTGATCCGATTAGGCATAGCTTCTGGAATTAGCTGGATAATGTAAAAGTATCCAAGTCGGTCAAGTGCAGCAGTATCTGAATTGGTCTTTGGTTTATCTCGATTTTCGAAATAAGAGACTAG
>CAZIJQ010000030.1:0-28419 GCA_964539785.1 uncultured bacterium
TAGTTAACGGTTGTTTGACCCTCTTTGGCAAAATGTTCCAGATTCCAGGTCATTATCTCAAAAGTGAAATTAGTTCCGAATTTAAGATCGGCCAGACCGCTGATCTCCGGCAGTTTTTCCACATCAACCGGTTCAGCACAGGAACTGAATAAGATAATTAGAAGACTGATATAAATAATATCAGAGAACGATATGGTCATGGAGCCGGAAAAGCCAGTATTACTGGCCGATGATCCGATATAAATTTCTCATAAACTTCATAGCCACCCATATATTCACCGATCAACAGAGTTTGTACTTTTAAAACGTCAGAACGGGGAATAAAAGTTTCAGAAACCAGAATATGATCCAGAAAACTCACATATGGTTCCTTGGGATATGAGGCCTGGTCTTTGTCATAAACAATTTTTTCATTGACAAAATAAAAACGATTATCATCAAAAAATGGGTGGAATCCATGGGCATTATCCGCATCTTTCAGATCATCGTTCCAGTCACCAAGAACGATGAAATTACGGTTACCTGAATTCCAGGCCTCTGCCAGATATTCGTGCAGCATGGCCACCGCCTTGCGGCGCCGGTCCAGGCCAGAGTCGCAGCATTTCATATGCAGGTTCACGATGCTGAAACGGGTTGTATCAGTACCACTACTATAGATGAAGTCGCCCTGTAGGGGCGGGCGGCCTGCAAAATTATAATCATTCTCGGCAAAGACTTCCACCTGGCGTTCCAGTTCAAACATATCCCTTTTATAGATAATTGCCATATCCATGAATGAACTCTGACGCGAAATAATAAAATCATAAACCGGAAGTTTATCCATCAACTTACTAAACCAGCCGGCGTAGCGAATTTCCTGGAAGGCAATCAAATCCGGATCTAAATCGGTTACAACCTCAGCCAGGGCGTCCACAGTCTCATCCCAATTGTGAGGAAAAAATTCACAATTCCATGAGACAATTTCAATTTGATCGGTGGCGTTTATTGACGGCACCTCCCAATTACTGGTAATATCCTGTAGCCCATCCGTTGGCCAGATTTTCCGGGAATTAGCATCTAAATTAATCCCCTTGGAATAATAGCTCACAAGCGCTTGCTCTTCACGTTCCATTATCCAGTCATGAATAGCATAATCCGGCTGGAAATCATCAGCCAGCAATGTCTGGGTGGTACGTCCATCGATTACCGATTCATAGCCCACGAATCGTTCGGTTGTACGATCGATTAATAATTTGATATGGCCAATTTCAGTGCCACCGCCATAATTCTGAAACAGATAAGCGTGACTGGTTGGATCGTACCAAGGGGTTGGATAGCTGCGGCTCACGCCCCCGGAGATGATCACATCCACTCCTTCGGCAAAATAACTCATTTGCAACGCGTTTAAAGGCGACTCGGACGGGTCCCATTTCGGTGTCGTGGCCATGCTGTCAAGAAATAGCTGATACTCTTCCTCCCGATCGTACGGTTCGCCGGCACTAGTCAGACAGATAATAACATCACAACCGGAATTCTGCAGTTCCGGGACCCATTTTCGCAGGGCCTGGACTTCTGTCAGGGCGCTGATACCGGGAATATTCTGGCGCAAGACCGTGTTCACAATATCGGAAGATACAATTCCCAAGATACCAATTTTAATACCCTGAACTTCCCGGATGATATAGGGTAGTAGATTATCCGAATCCAACGGGCAGCTTTCGCAGATCAGATTAGAAGCCAGAAATGGAAAAGTGGCCGCTTCCGCCAGCTCATTCAGATTGGCCGCTCCCAGAACAAAATCATACTGGCCGGGAACCAAGGCTGAATAACCAACCCAGTTCATCCATTCCAGCATGGTTCGGCCTCCATCAAAAATCCCCAGGGGGTGACCCTGGAAGAAATTCCCCCCGTCAAAAATCAGTAATTCATCGCCTGTCTCTGCTAATTCTGCTCTCAGATCCTGCACATATTTATAAATCGCCGCACCACCCATCAACTGGGGAGGATATTCAGGATTCATAAAGGTAGCATATTGCTCACCGATCACACCGTGTAAATCATTGGTTGTAATCAGATGTACAGTGATCCGGTCACCTGCTGCAGAAACGACTTTAGACCAGAGTAATAATACCGCCAGAAAGACTAAATATTTTTTCATAATGTCAGAACGTATACTTTACGCTAATTTTAACAGATAAATTGGATTCACTAACCCGATCCAGATCCGGCCGAACATCACCCAAAACCGGGAATACATCTGGGTAATCATAAGTAGAGATATAATAAGCACCTGCCAAATCAACTGCCAGATGCCCAAAATGTTTTCCTGTACCAAACGTAAAAATACTGGTAGGACTAACTCCATTGAACCGGGGTTCCCGAAATTCCAGGCCGGCCCGCACCGGTATTGTTTTAAGGGCCAGATATTCAAAACCGAATTTCCAGGAATCGACGCCCGGCATTTTCAGGGCGGCATTAGTAACATCGCTGTAATACTCAGCAACCTGCTGCCATTCAAAAGCAATTACCATGGGAACTTCACCAACCGTACGGTACTCCAATCCCAGTCGCTGGGTAAATGGTTTGAAATAATGAAGACCACGGGGCAGATAACCAACCTGGTCTGTGCTGTCAATGAAGTTTGCATAAACCGGTAAACCAGAATCTGTATTAAAACCCGGTGCCTGATAATCATCAGAATTGATCTCCAATTCCGAATCCATCGACAGGGAAACCGTTAGACCGATTCCGGTGGAAATATTTACACCAAATGAATAGTAGCCGCTGGAATTAGGCTCTGTTGTCATATGTTGTGGCTGAACATTTGACATGTAAACCGGGTCAACCAGAACCGTATCAACAAAATAGTCCTCGTTGAATTCACTCCCTGTCACAGTATGATAGCTGAATCCGGCAGCAATAATATAATTTTTCACAATATCAAATTGTAAGCCACCACCAATAGTCGTGTGACTCAATCCACCTTCGGTACTGAAAACATGATACCCCAGCAAGGGATCTCGGTTACCTATATCTCCATCTTCCAGACTGGCCCGCCCCCGAATTTCTTCCTGGTATTCATAATTAAATGATGTGAGACTGCCAAATGAAATCCCTGCACCAGCGCGGAGATTGTTCAGCAGTATTCCATAGACCAATCCGCCGTTATTACTATAATTCCGATTCCGGTTGAGCACGTAGTCACCCTCGGTGAGAAAATCACCGAATGTATCCATCAGATCCAAACTTCGGCGCTCTAAAGTGGATGATATGGCGGTGTGCAAATCAATAGATAGGCCGGTTCTAGTATCGGCCAGGCAGGCGGGATTGGTCAGCAAAACGGTACTGGAATGGTCGGACACAGAATTGGTGTTGCCCATGGCTAAAGCCCGGGCAGAACCGGTGTGGATCTCGGTTCCGATCAAACGGTTAAAATAACTTTGGCTGAATCCGATAACCGGTATTAAAGCCAGAACCAGTATAAGTTGCGGTGGATTAATAATGTGCTTAAATCGCATAATCTAATTGTATCCTGAAATCAGTATTTTGATTATTAACCAGAGGATTACGAACCCAGTAATCCATGGAAGTCTGTCCGGCAGTGATCCGGGTCGAAGAATAATCGATTGTATGACTTACTTTAAAACGTAGTGAAAAATGAGGGTTGGGTGCAAAATTGAAGGCAATCCAATTATGGACGGCACCTGCCTCAGAATTGAATATCCGAAAATCGGTATCCTCGAAATACCACAGAAAACCTTGTATATACAAAGATCCACCTCGAATTGAAAAATGTGAATCAAAATTATGGGTCAAGTTGATCCCGATCGTTTCATCCGGAGCGCCCACATCACCAACTATCATATTGGCGCCTACCAGTGCGTTGCCGGTTAGGCGTGGCCGCGGTGAAAAGGTAGTATACCCACGAGAATAAAGCAATTCAATCTGATTGAAACGCGACATACGCAGGCGAACCCGGACTCTGGTTTCTCTGGATTCAAATGGACTGGGATGGGACACATCCAGGGCGCCCCGTTCCTGCCATTTCTGGCGGATATTAATTCGATAATTAAAAACCGGCCGCCAGTCAATCGTGGCCACCGTCCGGTAATACTTGGCCTTATCAGCCTGACGGGTCCAGGTATCCCAGTTCAACGTGCCTACAAAGGAGCGATGGAACTGGTAGCGCCCGGATAAAAAGGTACCAACTTCGGCCTGGGGTTGCGGATTACCTGAATACAGGTAGCTATAGACCGGATCCTCCAGCCAGTAGCTGTCCTCCAGAATAGTGGTTTTAAAACGCTGATAATTTGAGAATGAGCGCTGATAAGGATTATCAAATTCCAGATCATAATTGCGGTGGAGCGCCAGGATATTCAGATTGTTGAACTGGATATAGGCGCTGAGAACATAGGCATGGGGGTCGTTGCCCAACTTCAATAGCTTGTTATCCTGAGATAATTCACCATACTCTCCCTGCAGGGCAATATTTCCCAGGACATAGGTAAAGTCCAGGCCACTTACCCGCCGGAAGGACTGAGCCATATCCCATAGATCGGACTTACCAGACGAACTGTACATAGCAGCTATTTCCGGATCGGCAGAATTAGTCATGTACTGAAGGTAAAAAGCATCACCGGAATAGGCATCATAATCATTGACTGAATCAAATTCCGGACTGTCGTCATCAACACCACCGGTGATGGTATTCACAATCTGTGGCGAAAGTTCACGATCGTAGAGACTTTCATAAAAAGTGAAGCCGATATTCAGGCCAATCATCGGTGAAATGCGGATATTTCCACCCCAGGTAACCTCTGTAACTGATGAGGTCAGTTTATTGTAAATCTTGGTTGTATCCCCATAGGCACCCCAGGGCAAGCGGGGCTGCATAACAATCAGCGCTGAAAAACTGGTATCGGCATTGATAATGGCATCCCGGGGAGCTTTAGATCCGAAAAAGGCGCCACGGAACCAGGGGCTGGAAAACTGGAGTGCCGCGCCATTCAACACATATTCTATCGAGCGGGTGGCATCGGGATAGATACCTTCAGCACGCTTGGTAAACCCATAACCGGTTCGCCGGGGGCTGAAGAAATCACCAGTTTCCATGACTACACCCTGTCCAAATGTTGCACTATAATTACCTACAACCAGGCGATCCAGCCGAACGGGACCCCAGTTTAACTTCTCAATTGAAAGATATTTTTTCTCACTGAAAATATCTTCCGGATCACCCATGTTTTTCCGGAATACATAACCGGCTTTCAAGTGATTGCCATACACAATAGAAGCCTTACGGTAATTTTCCGGCCGACTGGCATCAGCAAAAGCCAGAACGAGACCCTCATCGTCCGGGTTGGTTGTCACCGGGACGGTACGGAACAACTGGGTAATGCGGGCATGGGGCTGTGGTTTGCTCAGTGAATCAGTTTCAAAGCGGATAAAATCGACCAGGTTGCGGTAGCCGTAATAACTTATTCCCGGTGAATTGCGCAATTCAAAGGAACCTTTGATCTCGCCCCGTTGCTGCTGCTTCAATACCGCCACTACATCAATCGGGCTGAGGTTGGGAAGGGCGATCAGGTCGTCATAATTCATTGTATTAATGTCAGCAGGATCAAAAGAGCGGTCCAACCAGATTTCCGACAAACCTTCCGTATTGCCCTCGGCCGCCAGCCATTGATCGACCTTGTAGGCCGCTGCGGTATTGTTTTCCAGAAAATCCGAAAGCTCCGGTATCCTGACTTCCACATGGGGTTTCAGCTTATGCACATCATCGATTGAAAAACCGGGTAATTCGGCCAGGTCATAAATTGTCTTGAAGTAATGATTTACCGACAGGAGCTGCTCAATTGTCAGTATCTGTTCGGTCGATAATGGCAGCGTAGCAAGGTCTGCAGAAGTAGCTTCGTTCAGATTGATCTTCTGTCCCAAACCAGATAGTAGAGATAGGCTTAACGCCAGAATTATTATTCGATTGCGCATTACGATTATCTTCTATCCAATTATTTATAGGCGAAAGTCAAACCAAACTGATGGGTCAGCGGCAAAACCGGGTGATTTAGTAAACTGTAGCTGATACCAATATCAGCCACCTTCAGTTCAATGCCACCACCAAAACGATTAGGGTTGGACTGGGCACCCATCCGGAAAATGATCAAATCGTTTAACGAATACTGAAAACCACCTTTAACCAGGATACCCTCCCCCAACTGTCGGTCCATATTTAGTGATGTGATCAAGCTGGTAAAAGGAACGTAAGCAATACCAACACTTAACCGGCGGGGCAGATAGGAAGAGGATTCTCCCACTCCCATTTGGGGTGAATTGACATTTTTCAGATAAGCTCCGATACGGTGCTTGCCCCTTAAAACCGCCAGGAAGCCGATATCCAGTCCAAAGGCGTTTCCTCTGGCGGAAGCGAAACCGTCGCTGCCGTCACCGCTGACTCCAGCCGTTGCTCCCAGCTCCCAGGAGTAGTAGTGCAGAGAATATCCCAGCATCAAGCGGGAATTCCGGTCAGCCTGGAGATCAAATCCATTCGAAAAGCTCAGGGTCTGTTCACTGGACAGGGTAGCGCTGTGATATTCCGTTTTTGAGTTCTGACCAGATATACCAACTGATCCCAGACAGGGTAATTGTAAAACGACACCAAAATCGAGGTAGGGAATATTCACGATTCGACCACTTCCAGCCCGAAATCGGAAATTTGAAATCTCCGCCAGACCGGCGGGGTTATGGTACAGATTACTGCTATTGCCCGGGTTGGCCACGACTGCTCCCGCCATAGCTGTGGCTTCGGTGCCGGTGTAAAGATAATCACTGGCTACCTGGCTGAAAACACCTGATATTAGAGAAAGAAGTAATAGGAATTTTTTCATTTTTATCGCCAATTAGAATTTGACACCGATTACAATCGGTGCAGTATCGGTAGTGGTCTTCCCAGATTGGAAATTTGTTGCTTCAATATGCATGAAATAGGTACCGGGAGGCACGATTTGCCCCAGGTGATCCCGACCATCCCAACCAGCCCAGGACTCGGTACGCTGGACCTCACCGGCATCAGCATAGTATTCATCCACCAGCGAAGTGACAAATCGTCCTGAGATATCGAACACCCGCACGATCACCCGCGAATTAGCAGGGAAGGAATATTCGTAATCCAGGTGCTCGCCCATGGTGGGTAACAACACATAAGGTGCCGGATTTATGCTGGCCCTGGTGTACTCACCGGGATAAATGCAATCACCGTATTCATTAGTCTGGGCATAAGGATCGGGACAGCCATAAATTTTTACGATATCGAAATCATCAAAACCCCCAACGCCGATCTGCCAGACGGCGTTCTTGGCGTAAAAGCTTGCAACACCGGTAGCACGGATCACAAACTTATTGAATGGCGGCAGCAGGAGAAAAGCCTGGGGCGAATTAGGAATATCCCAGTCGCTGGGCCAGATTGTGCATTCCACCCGATAACCTTCATTGTCTTCCAGGGTCAGGGAATGGGGACCGTTATAAACAGTAATATCAAAATAGTCCACCAGCAGCCCCTGGACGACGACGGTTTCACCTTCGTAACCACCGGCAAGAATATCCTTGAACGGAATCAGACTGGCTGACAGATCGGTGATATTCAGTGTTTTCCAACTTGTTGAATCCTGCAGACCATCATCATCGGTAGCTCGGATTCTCCATTTCAGGGCGCCTTCAGAATTGAATGGATCAAGGTTGGTGGAATAATTATTATCGCCGATATCATCCATTACAGTGCTTTGCACAGCGCCACCGTCGAACTGATACAATAGCTCCACAGCGGTCACGACATTGTTATCGGTTACCACAGCGGAAAAAAACAACGTATTGTCAGGTTCCGGGTTGGCGGGACTAACAGTGGCTGAGGTGATTTCCGGAGCTCCGGAGCCAATAGTTACCACCTGCCAGTCAGTTGAATCTTTTAGCCCTACCTCATCGGTGGCCCGGATTTTCCACTGTAGAACCCCTGCAATTTCAGCCACAGGCAATGTAAGTGAATAATTGTCGACTGTTGTGGAGGTCATGGCAGACACTTCGGTGCTACCGTCGAAGATCTGAATCAATTCAACTGTGGTCGTAATACCATCATCGGTCACTACCGCACTGAAACTGAGTTGATCGCCCACTACCGGTTCGTCCGGTGCCATGGAAAAAGAAACGATATTCGGTTTGCCAGAAGCCAGAGGTAAAACCTGCCAGGTTTGTGCCAGGTTTTCACTGGTCTCATCATGACCAGTAATGCCGTTACCACCGATTGCGGTTTCGGTATCTTCGCCACTAATCCGGAATAATTTTTCTTCATCGTCATGCCCGGGTAAATAATCCTGTTGTGAAACCGGAGTATCGTCCAGGTAGCCTGGTATTCCACTTTTATCCACGGCATGCGAATTATCAATCCACAGCAGGTAATCAACATCAAGCACTTTGGTTGAATCACTATCCCAGTAAAACAATACCAACGTTTCGGCTGAAGTGGCATCCAGAACATTGAATGGAGCTGCAGGCAGGCTATTAACTCCATCTATGGCGGATCGGAAACTTTCCTTCAGGGTCAGGTCCGGATCAACACCATACTCCGATTTGTAGGTTGTGCTATCATACACACCGATGATTATTGATTGGCCTGCCGCCAATGAGTATCCGTCGCGAAATCGCAGAATGAAATCAAATGGTTCCCCACTCCAGTAATCTATACTGTCTGGTAAATTGTAGTAGTATTTCCCGGTGGTGGGCTGAGTGCCATCAGTAATATAATAATTCGACAGATCCACAACCACGTTGGTGGGATTCTGGATAGCGATGTAAGATCCGGCCGTCGGCTGGAGCACCAGTTCAGAAAAAACCAGGTGATCCGGACTTCCGTTCAAAAGAACGACCATCAAAATGAATCCAAATAAATATTTCAGATTTTTCACTTCTACCTCATTAATCAATTTCAGGATCCAAACACTCCTGATTGAGTTTTTTTACTTCAGTAGCATGACCTTTCGGATTGAGTACTGACCCTCACCCGACAGGCGCACAAAATAAATTCCCGAAGGTAATTGTACTGCATTCCAACTGGTGGTATAGCGACCGGATTGAACTACTCCATTGTAAATGACCCCCAGCTCCTGTCCCAATATATTATGGACAGTCAGTCTATATTCACCGGCTAGTTCCACCTGCCAGGTCAAATTGGTGCTGGGATTAAAGGGGTTGGGGTAGGCCGGCGCCAGCGAAAAATGCACCGGCTGATCGCGATTATCAAACTCATCATCAATAGCAAGATAGGTCTCAGCATCATAACCAATCAATAATTGGAAAGTATCATTGAACTGAGCGCCAACACCGACAAATGTAAATGTCTGACCCACACCATACTGACTGGTATTAATTCCGGTTGTGTTATAGATACGGATGATAGCTTCATTTCCACCACCATCAGAAATTGTCAGATTTACTGCGCTGGTTCCGCTGGCCACATTGGCAGTCACTTCACCAGTAAGTTGGATCAGTGTGCCTTCATAATCCAGAGGCGGTCCAACTGCGTCAGCTACTGTAACCTGCTGAGGTACGGGAACGAATGTTTCCGTAGCAGTAACCTGCCAAAGGAAATCCTTGACCTCCACTGTAGTATTATACTGATCGACTTCTCCTATAACTGTCACTTCTTCGCCTAAATTAAGAATGATCTCGGTATCACCATCATACAGGTTCAAACCGCGGCTGGAAGCATCTTGAACATAGGCCGAGGTCCAGGCATCGGCTAATACATCAGTACCGATTGTAATATTGCCGCTAATCGTAGTGATCGCGCCGATCAGGGAATCAATATTGGTATGGATGTCAGCAATTGGCATTGAAGTGGTGCTACCGATCACCAGTGACTGCACCGCAGATTCATATTGGTGGCTGCCGGTATCAGTCATCCTGAAGATAAATGTAAAGATTGCATTTCCAGTTGTGGCTGAAGCTGGAATCTGACCGAACCAGGTTTCATTATTTGCAAACATGTCCAGAGTATTCAAGAAGTCAGTACCATAGGCGATCACACCGCTGGCCATGGCGGCTCCACCTTCGCTGGGAATGACATCTACCTGCACATTAATGGCGGTATTGTCCAGAATAAAATCGGGGGTAACAACTACATTTTCAAATTGCGGTCCGCCGACTGAATGGGTACCAAGACCATTGATATCGTTCTGGGCACTCTGCGTCCATTCACTCCAGGTGAACGTCGGATTCCCCTGTGTAATATTGCTATTGCGAGTCAGGGTCATATCCTTGATATGATCAGCCGAATTTCCCAACTCACCAACGATATCCACTACAACACCGTTCTTCAACAAGGCTACAGCATCATTACCATTGAAATGCACTGGAGAATTATATATCAGCACCGTATCCGGGCTGGTGAAAATCGTGTGATTTTCGGCCGCTAAAACAATAACTGCACCTGCTTCCAGGATATTTAAACTGCCCCAATCACTCAGAACTGCATAAGTGAAATCCATGTCCGCATTATTATCCCGGGCCAAGGTGTAGCCCTCGGTCTCCAGATCGACAGTAGAGGTGCCACCATTATAAACTTCAAGGTATTTATTGTTACTTGACCCTTCCACATATTGACTGATAAAGACCATACTAATACCAACCTCTACGACGGAAATATTAACAGTATCACGATCAGCTTCACCACCATCGTCGGTGACCAACAACTCGAAACTCAGGTCGCCCTCCGTAACGGGAGCGGTAAAAGTAGCCGTCACCTGATCGGAATTGGTTATACTCACACTGGTACCGGTCAACTGAGTCCAGGCATAGGCGCTAATGCTGCCATCCAGATCGCTACTGCCACTACCATCCAGGGTTACCGAGGATTCGGGGGTTACGCTCCGATCAGCTCCGGCATCAGCCGTGGGAGGAACATTCACAATACCATCGGCGAAGACGATGTAATCTAAAAATAATTGTTCGTTGCTACTATTGGATTGTAATTCAAATTTAAACACAGCTTCAGAATAACCGCTGAGAGACGTGCTCAAATAGTTCCAAGAACCTTCTATTCCCAGGTCATCAATATCAGAACCATTAGTATTCAAAAATATTATTTCTGTGCCATCAGCAATAACCCAGATTTTGACATAGTCAGCTGATTCATAACCATCTTCTTTAATAAAATAATAGCAGGAAACAGAAGGATCACTGGCGGAAGATATATCAACTGTGTCAAGTGTAACTGTCACTAAACCGTCGCAATCAGAGAGTTGGAAGCCCTGGGTGCCATCAGGATACGGTACTCCAGATGCCGCCTGGAAATCGGTGACACCAATATAATCGCCGTCAGTGACTCCTACATCATTCAGGGTATTAGTATAATAGGAAGAAAAACCCAGCTCAGAACCGGTGGTACCTGGATCATAATTAACGATAGCTTCTCCGGTATTATTTACCAACGGGTGGTCTGTTCCGGCATCGCCGGTGTCGGTGTACTGGCCGCCCAGCCCTGGCTCTTCGAAACTGGTATAACTGATAATTGACTGACTATAACTGAATGAAAGCATCAGTATTATGCCAATAATGAGAAATGATCTGTTACGCATGGTTGAAAACCTCCTGAAATATTATATCCGTAGTAATTGGGAATTTAAATGTAAACTACCTCGATTCACCTGTTTTTATCTTATTTTATCAGACAGATTTTCTTTATTACTGAGGTAGTGGTATTCTCGAGGCGGATAAAATACAATCCGCTGGACTGATCCTTGGCCTCCCAGGTGATCTGATGCCAGCCTGCGTCCTTCCGGCAATTCTCTAATTTAACAACCTCCCGTCCCTGCAAATCAACAATTGAGAGACGCAAGTTTGTAGCCGTTTCCAATTTGTAAGTTAGCGTCGTTCGGGGATTGAATGGATTAGGATAATTGGTTAAAAGAACCACTTGATCCGGCATTGACTGTGGTGTCGCCTTAAGACTGTCAATTGCTCCATACCCCGGTGTTCCCAGGTCACCGCCACCGAAGGGGCGGGTTGATTGCGCCCAATTAACTGCCAAATTATTGTCGGATAGATAATCAGTCAAATACATTGAGGCACCACTGCTTTGAGGAAAATTATCATCATAATAGACTTCGTCCACAAGACGACCCTGGTTATCGTAAAGAATTATTTCATCACCGGTGTTAGCCAGAATAATATCAGCATATTCATAATCGGCTTGGTAGCCACCATTAACGAGCGAATCGGCACTGCGCCCGAACACCAGGTACTCACCGGATTCAATGGCGAAGAAGTCAATCCCCGGATCGATGCTATGCGAATCACCATCGGCATCGGCAATTGTCCAAGCCGATAATTCAATCTGGTAAGTTCCGGCATTATAGATTTCGAACCATTCACCATAAGTGTCGGTAACCGCAGCCGGATCGGACAGCACTTCCGTAATCACAATCTGGTGCGGTGAATCAATTATAGTCTCCGGGACGACAAAGCGCCACCCAACCGGTAAGTGATCCGATATGATCGAACTGTAATTGGGAATATAATCGTGCATTAAAAATGTCGTCACTTCACCACTTGAAAGATTATCATCGAATAATCCCGCCGTAATCAGGATATGGTCCAGAAAACTGGGCCAGGACGGATAGGAATCCCAAGCGTTATTCGGATCCTGGGCAAGCGGTAATGTAACAAATTCCACATCAGGATTATTCAGCAACAATGTAAATGCATCGTAGGGTGGTGTATCCACCAGATCATCATTCCAGTCGCCCAATACAATAATATCAGAATCCCCGGTCGCCATTTGCTGGGCAAGATAGGTGTCCAACAACTGAGCAGCAATCCGGCGGCGCTCAAGCCCTTCATTACAACATTTTAAATGCAGATTAATTACACTGAAACTGAAGCTGGCATTGCCGCATTGCCACTGGAAATCGACCTGCAAGGGTGGGCGGCTGGCGAAATAATACTGGGCATTATTGTAATAATTATCATCACCATCGTACCAATAGTCCGTGTCAGCCCATAATTCAGTCGTGCCGGTCACCGACAGGACATCATTGCGATAGATTACCGCGAGATAGGCAAAATAGCCATTGGAACCGATGATATAATTATAATTAGGTAATAACGGCATCAACTGATTTTTAAAGGCCAGGGTATCGTCAATTTCCTGAAAAACGTAGATATCGGCCAGTTGATCCAAAACAATTTCAGCGACGCCATTGATGGTTGTGCTGCCGGTCTGAGGAAAATGCTCAATATTCCAGGTTACGACTTCGATTCCTTCCCAGTTATTCCAGTTGGGTATTGTCCAGAAATTCTGAGGTGGCGTAATGGGAATTGTATCCGGCGGACAATCCTCAGCCGCTACCTGACCAATTAAAAATATTATCAGAAATAAACCGGATAAACGCTGCATTTTTATTAATCTTCGATCATTCCAGTAATATTACCGATATGAATCTGGCGATGGTTGTACAATTTTTTTCGTTCCCAACCGGATAATGCCGATAACTCACTATCGGTTAACAAATTCAAATGCTTCAAAACTGCGATTGTTGCTACCGGATTGGCCCGCTGATTGCCATCCAGTACTTTGACTGCCATTCCCCAGACTTCCCCATCGGGTTTTTCGATTGCCAGACCCCGAATCGCTTCCCCTCCCACTTTGGCCATCGAACGGCCTTTCATCACCGTCATGTAATCTGTGTCAAATCGCTTCGCTCCGGCAATCAGGTAGGGATGGGAAGTCATGGACTGGCGGATTCTGACCAATTCGGGATATTGATTGCTACCAATTTTCTGAAATATGGATGCAATACTGTACAATGGCATAAATGGAGTCGGTAGACTGCAGCCATCGACACCAATTGGCAAATCTCGTAAACCACTGAACCGTTCAATCTGCTTGAAAATGGTTTTTTGTACCGGATGATCAGGATAATTGTACCCGCTGGGATCCACCCCAAGCTGCTTAGCAATAGCCAACATACCTGCGTGTTTTCCGGAACAATTATTATGCAGCGGAGATGGCAACAGTTCGTTTTTAATCAACTGATCTGCTGATGGCTTGTGATAGGGCGCGTGACTGCCGCATTCATAGTTAGCGGTTGAATATCCTAGTTTTTCAAGAATACCGGCAGCCGTCTTTACATGAATATCTTCGCCGTTATGGGATGAACAAATCAAAGCCAATTCCTGTTCGGTCAGGTTGGCATTATCAATCGCACCGGCAATAATACCCGCTGCAGCCTGAATCGGTTTTAAGGCGGAACGGACACAGGTCAGATATGTAGGATCACCGGAATTAAAAACAATCTTGCCAGCTCCATCAACAACAACCGCATAGGCAGCATGGATACTTTCAATATAATATCCACGGGTAACTTTACATAAAATCGGCATACTGATATCCTAAGGAAACTTTACTTTAATAATCTGATTTCAATTTTCTTACTATCTTTGAGCGGTCGGTAAATTACACATATCCAATAAAAATTCGGCCAATGAAAGTATGGCAAAGATTTCGCCCACACCAGCCGCTAATCGCTACTTACTAACTAGCTGGATAGGAAAATATTATTCAACAATTTCGGAAGCGAAAACCAGCTCAAACCCCTCAGCTTTGATCCGTGGGATTTCTTGTTTGAGCACTGCCAGAGTACCGGCACGATCATGAGCAATTCCAACAGCCTGGCCATTCTTTTCCGCACGCCGGCACAATTTCCCAATTTGAATCTTAATTAACTCTGGATCAGATTCATTATCGAGAAAAACATGGCGACTATTTACTAAGACGCCCAAATCTCGCATTCTGGCTTCTGCCACCGATTCAGCGGTAGTCCGGCTATCGATAAAATACTTGCCAGTTTGTTTGAGAATGGTGGCAACAATTGTTATCAACCGGGAATCCTGGGTTGCACGAGATCCCTGATGATTATTCATACCCCGAGCCTCCGGCAATTCAGCCATGGCCTTCTTCACCCGCCGCTCGATCTCTGCGCTGGTCATGGTGGTTTTCAGGACATATTCTTTTTCGCCACGTGATCCATTCAGGGTTTCCATGGGCATATGAATCATGACTTCGAAACCGGCTTTCGCAGCAGCAGTCGCAAATCGCTGGCTATAATTATGCCCCGGAATTACGGCAAATGTAAGTTGCGCATCAAAGTCCAGAAAGGAGCGTGTGTATTGTTCAAAGTTATAGCCAAAATCATCGATAATAATCGCGATCCGACCTTTAGGCGGCGTTATCGGCTTAGCGACATCTGGTAATTTGACAATCGGGCCAGGCTCACGGAGCTCCTTCTCAGCCGGCTTAACCAACAGGATAATCAGGATTACGGCCACCAGAACAACCACCAATACCAGTACGGAAGCCACTGATAATGAAGACAGCGCCTTCTTAAGATTCTTGAGGGGTATTTTCACGCTGGTCAGGGAACCAGAATCGAAAGGTCCAGCAATTGGGGAGCGCCGACTTGTTGCGACCCAAACCGGATCGAATAACCAATGGCATAACTTCCAAAATTCAGTGCAAATCCGCCTGAGACCGTCACCACTTCCGGTGAAATCTGAGTACCGAGTTTCAGGCTCACAAATTTCCAATTGGTTTGACTACCAATATTATAGATCAGTTGTTCCCGTTGTTGCGACCATTCACCATTGATGCCAAGAATCGTGGGGAAAGCCGGATGGTTGAATTTATAAGCGAGCCCGGCCGCGATTCGTATTGGTAAATCGGGTGCAGTCTCCATCAAAGTATTCATGCGTCCCAGATTCAAAATAGCGCCACCAATTGTCAATTTATTCCCCACCGCCCGAATATAGCCTAAATCAAATCCCACACCGGAAGAGGACTCGGTATGCAAATGGATTTGCAGCAAATGAATGCCAATACCGAATTGATTAGCGCCTATTTTCCGGGACCAACTGCCATCTAAACTGATACCATAGGCACCCCAGCTGGACAGGGGCTGGTCTGAAGGTCGGTCATCATAATAATCAATATCATCGAGGCCGTAAAAACGAAAACCCGTTCGGGCCTGACCATTGAACAGACCATAGCCAATATTCAGGGAAGAAGCCCGTACGCCATCAAGCCAGGAACCCATACTGAAATCAAATTCAATTCCTACGGCGCGCGAATCCTGGCTGGCCGGATTGAGATGAGAATCTCCTGTCATTCCAATCTGGGTACCCAAAGCAAGTTCACCGGCCGTACTGGGAATGACCAGAAAATCAGTGCCAATAGCCAGCAGCGTCACACTGAAGAAACAAAACGCTATTAATAAAAATTTAAAGATTAAACGCATAGGTAAAAACATGAGCGATCCCCGTAGGTAATTCATAAATGAAAGCATAATCCAGGTAGGCGTCTTTGACTTTCCATAAAGAGTAATTCATACCCACACCTAATGAAACCCGTGCGGCACCAATCCCGGCTCGAAAAAAGTATTGCTCCTGCCAGGTATATTCCGCTCCCAGGCGAATCACCGTTCCCAGGTAATATTTTTCCTGTATATCAGTCACATATCCGTAGTCGCCGGTAAACAACAGATCATGGTACTGATAACTACCGCCAAATCGATAGATGGTTGGGAAAAAATCGTTATATACTTTTCCGTCTTGTGAAAAAATACTGGTTGTATTCCAGACGTATTTTGAATTGAAATCCTGAACGGAAAACGCCAGGGTGGTATTGGGAATGTTGCGATACATTACCCCCAGATCAAATCCGGTTCCTTTTCCAATGAGATTATCATCATCGACTGGAAGGTTGCTGAACAACAGCTTGATATTTAAGCCAAAACTGAGCCCCGGCGCAATCTGATTGGCAAAAGTCACATAGACTGCGTTTTCACTGGTCGATAGTGTTTCGGTCTGAAAACCGGCGGAAGTACGCCCATCAATATCATTCACCCCGGCGCTGACCCAGGCCAATCCAACTCCTGCAGTGGGTGGCAAGCCGGTGGAGAAACTGGTGGCGAAATACTGACGCTGCAGGGGCAGAAAATGATGCAGAACCGTGACTTGCTTACGATCCAGAAAAACTACCCCGGCCGGGTTGTGATAGGCCGTAAATCCCCGGTCCAGTTCAGCAGTAAATGAACTTCCCATGGCAATTGAGCGGGCGCTGCTGCCCATACGCAGAAAAGATCCGCTGTAACCGGCATAATCAGTAGCAATACTGAAACCGGACAATCCAATGATAATTAAAAATATCATGCAACTCCGGCAGGAAAGAACGGTCGACTTATTGCCATTAAACTTTGTTTTATTATTACTGTTTGCCATTATTTCACCACAATCAGTTTAAACCAATGATCGGCATTATCAAATTCCAACCTTATAAAATAAGTTCCGTTTGCCACCATTCTGCCATTATTATCTGTACCATTCCATTTAAGCGCTCCCATATCCTGATCGCGCCGGTCGAATTCCTGGTGGTAAACCTGTTGCATGGCAAAATTGAAAATGTCCATGGTGATCACAAAGGATTTTTTTACATCGATATGAAACCGGACGCTGCCGGTGCCGTCATGACCGGCATAAAATGGATTCGGGTAAACATATTCACCGGCCACTTCAGTCCGAAAAATCTGCCAGTTTAAACCATTTAAATTGTCGGTGCGGGCTAATCCGTCTCCGGTGCCAATCCACAGACTACCCCCATTGATATCATAAAAAGCCGAGTATACCGCGTTGGTAGTAATCTCATCCGTTAAATAATAATCACCACTGGAGACCGATAAAAACTGTTTGGCCGGTTTATACAGCGCCCAGTTGTTGCCATCGTCGGAGCGCCACAGACCGTTATCTGTCGCGGCAAATACCAGGGAATCGAAGGCCGATACATTATAAGCCCGTTCGCCATGCAGGGTTGAATGCCAGGTCTCGCCATCGTCAGTCGTATAACTGAGTCCCCGCTGTTCCTGACCTTCCACATTCATCGTTACCGCCCAAATAATTCGCTTTCCGTTCCAATCCTGCCGGGCCAGGCTGACCACCCAATTACCGCTCAAACCATGCTCCGGGAAGAAATAATGGTTCCAGTCGATGCAGTCGTTAGTGGTATCCACGATGCCGCGGTTAATACCATTGGCCGTACCAACCCAAACCGTATCATTATAAGCCAGCACGGCAAAACCTTTGTGATTATGCTGACCATAAGCCCAGGGATTAGAATTCTTGATCCCGCTACTGTAGGGATCGCGAGGATTCAATTTGTAATCCGTCATCAGTCCGTCGGTATATAGCGTATCTTCACAGGTCAGCAACTGTAACTGGTTGTCAAGTGGTAAGGGAATTCGATCCCAAATCCCAGTACTCAATTTATACCGTCGGATTCCACCGGCCCAGGAAGCGATCCAAAGATAATCACCGGCGATATGTGCATCATAAGTGACATTTTGCTCTTCGACCGTTACATCCAATGTGAGAAAAGAATGGTTCCCGAACCAGGTTTCAAGCGTATCATCTACATCATCGGTAGGTTGATCCAAATATAACCAGTCGTTGCGGCTGGAATCCGTCAGGGCGAGTCCACGACCAATCGATATGTCATTTTCTTTACCGGCGGCTGCCAGAGCAATTTTGTCACCGGAAATGGCTAAAGCCGAAGTACCACCTGTCGGTAACAGATCAGTGGCAGTATTGTTTACCAACCCGGAACTGGTATAATAAGTATAAACTTGTGTTGAATCCACATGAAGGCGTGATACACCCTGACCGGTCCCCAACCAAATGGTCGAATCGCCCTGCAACCGGATATCTGAGATCACATTGCTGTACAAACCCAAAAAAGTACTATCCGGCGGACTGCTGGTAGCCGCCAATTTATAATGACCTGGTACTACCAGTTGAGCAGTCAAGATTGTAAAAATGACGCTATTAATTATTATTAATCGACGTATCATTGCACTGCCACCATGATTGTTACAATTTCAGTCCTTTCACCGGATTGATCCGCCCCTTGAAACGACCACCTAAATAATCCGGTTTTTGTTTGATTGGTGTTATTCTGAACACCGTAGATCGGAATGGCAAAACTAAAGGTGCCATCATCGGCAACTACATCTCGGCTGGTTAAATCCGGTGGATACAGAACCACCAACCCGCCATCATCGTAAAGATAAATCAGATTACCGCGGTTTAGCAATGTATCCGGCCCAACATGCATAGAAGTAAATCCCACCCAGTTGACATCATTCACACCATTGGGGTCAAGTATAGCTGCGCTTACCAACACCAATTCCAATTCAGTACCACTGGTATTAGGGCGGGTGATTACGTAATCAGTATCGTTTGAGGCAGAGTTTAAAGAAACATAGGTATTCGACGTATCCATGTCAACCCGGACAATGGAGGGTGGTAGGTTCCCCAGGTGAAACGAATCGGCCACCACAACGCTTTCTCCATTGTAGACCGCAAAATATTCAATATAAACCAAACCGGAATCCGTAGGGCTGATCCAGTTAGTTAGGCTGCCAGCGGAATTGGAAATCCGGCGCGCGTAAATCCCATCTTCAGCCAGTATATCACCCTGGTACCCACCATCATTTAAATAAATTGAATCGGGACTGACACTATTGTCGGTACCAAACCAGGCTACTCCGGCTGTGTCCAGGTCAGTTCCATTCAGAGTACTATTTATCCTAACGGCTATATAGAGTTCATTTTCCGTTTCGAGAAAAGTAAATTGCCAGTCTGTCAGCGGATCTGACTCAGTACCCCCCGGCGCTGGCGGTGCGGGACAACCACTGAGAAATATAACCAGTATAATGCAGCCGCTCAGCAAAATATTGCGACCGGCTTTACCAGCTCGGCAATATTGTTTGATTGACTGATGAAGATAATTAAGCATTTACTCCTCCTGAAACCCGTAGATGTAGTTGACCAGCAAAGTACCGACTTGATCTAAGCTTTTAGCCGAACAGTTAGCAGGCACATCTTGGTGGGTGTGCCAAAAATTATGGTAGCGGTTGGGATAGTGAAAATCGATTAAATCCACGGCCGGGATTTGGGCTTCTTCCCAGAGTGGAATATGATCATCGAAGACCGCATTAGCGATTCGGCTTTCGAATGCGGGCAGATTCAATTTTCGCGCCAGCTTTAAAAGATCCTTGACCAGCTGCGGATTCTGCTCCATTGAAAAGCGTTCTACCGGTATTGATAAATCTGCGTCACCGATCATGTCGATGATAATTGCCGCATCGGGCTTGGGAATCGGTAAATCCCGCGCGAATGCCAATGAACCCTGGGCATAGGAACGCATATCGCCGGATATGCCCATATCTTCCCCGTCAAACAATACCAGTTCGATACGCCAATCTGGCCTTTGAGCCTTCAGAATGCGGGCGATCTCCAGTATTACTGCCACACCACTGGCACCATCGTTGGCTCCGAGGATGGGTTCGTTACGGCGGGCCGGGTCAGGATCGCGATCAGCCCAGGGACGGGTATCCCAGTGGGCGCCAATCAGCAAACTTTTGTCAGCTTCAGGATTAAATCGGCCAATGATATTAGTCAGATTATATTCTTCACCACTGACGGGATTTGTAAGCAAAAATTGATTCAGCAAAACGGTATCAGCAGTGGCGGATAATTCTTCAATCAGAAATTGTCGACAATTAAAATATCCGGGAGAACCGGGATTTCTGGGGCCGAAGTCACACTGCTGCTCCAGCAGACTGAAAGCATTTTGCTCATCAAAATCAGGAATCGCAGAACCACAGCCGCTGAAAATTACCAGCAATATAAATCCCATTTTTAGAGATTTTTGACAGATTTTTATAAAAGGATTATTTTTCATCAGCCACTGATTGCGATTTTAACATCAAAACCAAAGTCCCGGTCAATATTTTTACCAGAAGTAAAATGTTCGGTCTCGCGATATTCATACACAATACCGCCGGTTACCCGATTTGTAAATGAATAGGAAATCCGTAATCCGGCTACCCATTTTGAAATTTTATTGGGATCCGTGAATTTATCTTCCAGGGTATTTCGGCTTTGTGTTTCATTTTTACTGTAGTCAAAATTAAACGTAAAACTCACATTATTCTGAATATTGAAATCTTCCATAAATGGCAATGGTATAGTCATGCCCCCCTTATGATTGTAAGTAGCATTGGTGGAAAGGGACATATCGACTTTATAGGTTTGGCCGTTTTGTTGTTGATCCATTGTCTTGCCATAATTCAGACGGGAATTTAAGGTGATCCCCTTTTTCAATTTCATATTTACACTGAGCAGAGGGGAAAAATTTGCGCTTAATTTTGAGGATTGTTCTTCAGCTCCGTATTCGGCAATAAAAGAATCCAGATTGAATAATGACATTTTTTCTGGTACTTTGGTTTCCATCCTCCAGTTTCTCGATTCTGATCCGCTGAAGCCATGCTCAACACTCACAGATTGAGTAAATATTTTCAAAATGGGAAATTTCTGTAAACCATTCCAGCGCAAGCTCCAACGGGGAAATGGGATGGAATTTTCCATGAATTCTCCGGTAGTAAGAACATCCCGTTTTAAATTGCGGGTCTCACCACCGGAACCACCGATTTTGCTGCTAACTTGCTGGGAATAATTAAATGTCGTGGAAATTGTTTTAGTAATTTTCAAGCCTGATCCGAAACTGATGTCCTGACTGTAATTCCAGTCACCGGTATTCGTTCCCACATCTCTGGAATGTTCCTGACCATGCTCGGGCAGCCAGCCAAATTTATAACCAATTGGTGTTTCGCCTAATACGCCCAAACCGGCACGATTTAATTTAGAGCTATATCGGATGCTGACCGGGGTGATCTTTTTTGTAAAACCGTAGATTTTATTTAATATGGGCTTATCCGACTTCTTTTTTTCCTGATCTGCATCCTGGGAAGGTTTCGGCTGCCTTCGGCCACGGGAAACTGATGATTTTGGTTTGTAAACCAGCTCAAACAATTTGGTGGGATTCAGGTTCATACTAGAAGAAAAATTCAACCCATTACTAATATTTGCCCCTTCCGCACTGCTATCAATTGGCTTATTCCAGCTATAATTTGCGGAATAACTGAAATTCGGACGCAACCATTCCAGTACATCAGGGGTGAAAGCTGTTGAAAAATTCTCAGTGGAATTCGTCACGATACCCGGATCCAGATCTCTAATGGCTATCCAGGTATACCCGCGAAATTTATCCATATCACTGGTGATGGCACGACTGTATTGAACTTTTTTAATGCTTTCGGTCAATTTGTAATCAATACTGTAATTCCGTTTTAAACCTAAATTATAGGACGGTTTAGGCCGGTTGCCGATCCTCGGAATCCTTTCCGATAATGATTCGTTAAAACTTAACTTGGCGCTGACATTTGCTGGAGTATAATACAGGTTAAAATCTTCCATTTTTTTCCCGATCAAAGGTATCCCAGACATCAATTTTAGGGGCTTGATATAATTATCCTTGCCAAATGGCAGGGTATAGGAAATATTTCCGGAATAGCTTTCAGAATGATTACTTTCAATTAAGAAGCTGGAAGAATTACTGAGTTTGGCGTTGAAACCGGTGTTTATCCGATCGACTGTATATTTTAATAATTTATTTTCAGATTTTGTTGTTTTGGACAATGAAGTATTAAAATTGACCGAACTGGACAAGGTCAACAATGAATCGGGAGCATCATCGATATCCAATAGAATATCATCATTGGCCGGATGATATTTAGGTATTTTAATACTATTAGAATAAGATGTAGTAACCGGCAATTTTATACCCCACGACTCGGGGAAAAACTTATGTAGCGACAGGCTGGCATTTAACCTGAAATCTTCACTGGTGCTGTTGGTTCCGAGCCGTTGCTGTAAAATATGAAAATCGGCATCTCGGCGACTATAGGCCAGTGTTAGACTACCTAAATCCGCGAGATTCAATTTACCCTGTACGCGCATGGCAACCCCACGATCTTTTTTCACACCACTGAGCCTTAATTCATCTACCCAGATTTCTCCCGATGCGGGCAGGGCTGAGGTATTCCTTACGCCAATTCTAATATAACTAATACGTGGAATAGAAGGAGCTCCCTTAATTTGTATGCGTTTACCGGTTAATGCTCCGTCAGCATCTCTGAAATAATACGTTTTAACATCGGCTGAATCCACAAAAGTATCGTTGCTGCCGATCCTTTTAACCGTAGTGGAATCTGCAATCTTCAGACTGGTAAGCCATTCCAGGTCCAAATCAATTGAATTCCGACCGTTATCCTCATCCCACCCCTCATAGACCGGTTGGGTAATTTCATAAAAATGATCACTGCGACCAAAGCGCATGAATAATTCCATGTCCGTTTCATCAATTCCGATCTGGGGACTTTTGCCATAGACGAACATTTTCATTCGATCATAAGTGAGGTAACTCTGAGCGCGGCTTCCCGATAATTCAAGCAGGGTTTTTTCAGCCGCTCCTTGGTAATGACCGGGAAGATTATCAAATTTTAATACCAGTGATTGCTCTTTCGAGCGAATTTTATTTATCCGATCATATTCACCGGTAACACCATCAGGCGGCGAATAATCCGCATTATCTTCGGTATTAACTATTGTCACGGCAAAAACGCTGTCGTCTTTAACATATGCAGTAGTATCACTGCTGATACCAAGCTCCAGCCATTGATTACCAACCAATTCAATTTTAGCAATTTGCAGAACGGCATGGGAATCGATTCCGGCCATAGTAAGGCGTATATTTCTGATGTCATTCCAATCGATATTTCCCTCCGGCTTGATTTTGCTGAAATGGCTTAAAGGTATTCGGTAAAGTCGCCAGCCGGTGGGATTGTTAGTGGCATCAACGGTCTCCCCGGCAACATAATCAGCATCTTCGGCATTCTGGTCCAATACAAATGATTTTGTAAAATAATCATTTACACGATCAAGGAACCCAGAACCATCGACATCTTCTGTATCAGGGTAAATACCACCTTCCTGCCGATGGTTGCCTTCGGTGCCATTCACCTGTTGGGGACCATTGGTCGTATTTGGTGATCCACCGGTGTACTTGCTCCAATTATCACCATTGGGATCATCCGGACTAGCGGTAGCATTGATGGTATCGGTTTCTCCAACAGCCAGATATTCACTAAAAGTTTTTCCGGTTGGATCGAGGCACCCGCCCCAGCCATCTTCATAATCATCCGTACAGCCGTCGAGGCCGATATCTTCCGTATCTTTATCAAGAAATCCATCCCCTATAGAAAAACCGGATTCAGGTTTATCTTCGGTATCGATTACTCCATTGCCGTTCCTATCTTCACTTATTCGCCCCAGATCAACAATTAATTTTCCGGTCGTTCCACGCAGCCAGATTTCAAAAAATTTAGCTCTGGTCTGGTCATAATCGCCGCTGTAAAACGGACTGATTATTCCAGCCCAGACCGAGTCATCCTCAACCAGGGATTGAGATCCTTTGTGAGAAAAATTAAGCGATAAAATGTTAGTGGTTTCATTTTGAGCTTGGACCGATACAGACTGGTTAGGCCAGATTTCCCTGGTCGGATACGGAACGTAGGGATTGTACCAGAATAGTTTTGCCCGGTTTAGTTGGGAGAAAGGCAGGTTGCTAACCGAATGGAGAGGAGCCGAGGATTCTTTCCAATAGCGATGCAATATCTGTGGGGAAGTAGTCCGTTTGGAACCTTCAAAATCATCAATATAAGCCACACCGGCCGGGTCGCCTGTTTTAGCATTATTAATAGGATTGGGATTAGGTAAGACTTGCGCGATTTCACCTTCCATGGAAATGGAGGTCATTTTCTCGGTTTCCAGTAGTGGTAATCGATCGAGAAAACGGGTAACTCCTTCAAGTTCGGTTTGATATTTACCGTTCAAATCCCAAATAAAATTCCTGGTTGGTTCATAACCTACTTCAATTTTCTCGTTCAGTACTGATTGGTTATAATACAGAGCAGTGGCGCCAAGAAATGAATTTTGTCCTAAATCCATCTGAGCCCGAGTACCGATGATGGTTTTTTTATCGAATGATACTAATTCATGCTTTTCGTAGAGAACCTCAAGATTGGCATTCGGGGCTAATGCTTCCTCGTTGAGAAAAGTGAGGCTTCCCCCGAAATAATCAATCTGGTAATCAATACCTCGCTGCAGTGTCACACCATTTAATTTGACTTCCTCACTACCCTCCACCACCATAAACCCGAGGCTGATATTGCTGGTTTGGTTCGAATATTCGGTCTCAATTGAAAATTTCGAATCGTTATGGATATCATTGGTAATAGTGCTGGTGTACATCACTCCTGATCCCAGATATTCTGTAAGATCACCATTTTCATTTCCACCGGTTAGTGAATCTGGATTGGCAAAAGGATGAAAAGCGGGAAATAGAATTTCCCCATAGACCATATTTACCAGATTAGGATTATTCATATCGATTAGTTGATCTGGCTCATCATTACCGCTTTGGTCTTGAGTGTCAAGACCAAATAAAGTAAGATAGGTGGTTCCAGAGGCACTGTATTCCGACGGTGGGTTATCATTTTTATTTATTATACGAACTGCAAATCCATCCGGATTGATATTGGCGGTACCAAGGAAATAGACATTTTTAAACATCAGGTCCCAGGTCGGCTGACCGGGTTTTGCACTGCGCGGCCTGATCAATTTCAACTGTAAACTGGTGGAATCGCCTGGGACAGGCAGAGACCCAATCGTCTTCACAGTATCAATCACTTTTCCATTATTATCAATTTCAACAACCTTAAAACTACAGGCTAAAACAACATCATTTACCCGAGACCGTAAACGAATAAACCCCAGATCTTCACTGATATAGTATTCTTCATCCCGTTCCATCAAAGCAAAGGAAGTTGTCTCTTTTGAATCTGTTAAACTGTCTGGAAATTCCGGATAAACATACGCCACTCCGGAATAAGAACCGGCTGTATTACCCAGAACAGATTTAAACAGGTTAAAATCTTTTACAATAAATCGATTGGTTTGATGTCTCTTTTCACTGTCCAACGGATAAAATGGCGCTACTCTAATCGGTTTATAATCCGGTGCACCGGAAATACCATCAAAACCATTGCGATACCATTCGTGGATAAAGAAATAGCGGTCTTTAATGTAAGTGTAATCCTGAATTGTTTGGGTTTTGGCTTCACTCGAGCCATCAAATTTCTGTTTTTCTTTGCGGGTCTGCTCAATCGAAGCAATCGTCGTAATATCAACCGGACCCAGTTTAGATACGGCTTTTAAACCAAATAATCCCCGGTTTTTGCCAGAGAAAGTCACGAATTGAGTCGATGGTAAAGACAATGAAATATTACCGGCTTCAATTTTCTGTAAAATCTCATCCTCTTCCCCCTGATAAGAAATTCGGATATTATTTTCCCAGTCGAAATCACGTTCCGAGTCCTGATCCATCAGCACAGTAATTCGATCGCCAATTTTTCCTTCGATATTCAAATTCTGTTTCTGGTCAAATTCAATATGGGTGTTTTGAGCTTGATTGATATTCGACCGGATTAGTTGCTGATCCTGGAATACCATTTTCCCGGAAATACTAACATTACCACGTACCCGCAGGGATACCCGCCCCAGGTCACCTACGTCAACACCGACCAGCTCAATCGATTTCCCGGATCTGCTGGTACCCGTTTTCCTGCTTTCTTGTGCGGCCAGACCCTGCATGGTTTTACTAAAATTGATTTGGCGCTGGCGCTGGATCATAGACCTGATATACCAGTCCAGGTTAGCAGTAAATGGCATTTTTATCTTTTGACCGTCAGATATTTCATAAATAGTGATTGTTTGCCAATCAGTTGATATTTCAGTTTGTAATTCAGTAACCTTGAAAGGACTAAGCAGTCCAATCGGTTTAATCAAAGTGTCGCTAATCAGACTGAAAGCCCGGGGCAAGGTTGGAAATACATTGGCGAAATAATCCGATTCGATAATTAACGGAGGAACGGGAGCGCCGGTTGAATCCGCACTCTGCCCATGGAGCTGCGAATTCCCGCTAAAAAACAACGTGGATAGACCGATGACCAGACAAAATAATTTCGCCAGGTTTCTGTTAGTATCTATGATTAAACAACCTTTGTTAATTATTACAAACTGGTAACGGTCAGTCTAAAAGCTACTCCTATTTATATTCAGGTTGAATTTTTTCAGTGAAAAGTTTACGGAAATTTTGAATAGCAAGTCCACGATGACTTATACGATTTTTCTCTTCGGCAGATAACTGAGCCAGTGTTTTCTTCAAACCGGGTACGAAAAAGAGTGGATCATACCCAAAACCAGCTTGCCCGGCCGGTTCTTTTAGGATGATTCCTTCTACTTTTGCGTTAGCCCAAAGTTCCAGATTTTGATCTACATAGGATATAAAACAGCGGAAACGGGCCGAACGCTGATCAGCAGGGATTCCTGCTAATTCAGCCAGTAGTTTGAGATTATTTTCACGATAGCCCCCCTTCTCTCCAGCCCAGCGTGCTGAATAGACACCCGGGGCTCCGCCCAGGGCGTCGACTTCAAGGCCCGTATCATCGGCAATCGCCGGCAATCCGGTAAGCTGATTGACAGTCCGGGCTTTAATGAGTGAATTCTCCAGCAAGGTAGTACCGGTTTCCGCTATTTCGCCGATCTGGGGGAAATCATCCATGCTCAAAATCTGGTGTTTGAAATCCGCCAGCGCCAGCGCTAATTCCTGCTGCTTATGTTTATTATGGGTTGCCAGTACTATTTGCACTATAATTACTCAATTTATGCCGCCGAACATAGGGGAATTACCGACGGCAGACAAGTAATTTTGCTGAATAGAACAGATTGTATTGAATTTATGTGATTGAAGCCACTAATTTTGGTGCGCTTTTTAGGGGCTCGGTAGCTCAGTTGGTAGAGCAGAGGACTGAAAATCCTTGTGTCGGCGGTTCAATTCCGTCCCGAGCCACAACGACTTTGTCGTCGATAAACCTCTCTTTTTGAGGGGTTTTTTGTTTATATGAAATGTTGACCTTGCCCCCAAAAGTTGCCCCAGTATCTAAGTTCGAGCTTTCAATATGAGAAAGGATTAAAAAAGATGGGCAAGAAACGCTTTACCCCCGAGCAGATTATCCGAAAACTGCGTGAAGTGGAAGTACTGATCAGCCAGGGAATGAAAACTCCCCAGGCAGCCAGACAAGCAGGAATAGTAGAGCAGACCTACTATCGTTGGCGCAAAGAGTATGGTGGAATGCGTATAGACCAGGCCAAGCGTTTGAAGACTCTTGAAAAAGAGAACCTGCAGCTGAAGAAGTTAGTGGCAGAGAAGGAACTGGATATTCAGATCTTTCGTGAGACATTGGCGCTTGAATCAAAAAACTTCTAAGCCCGGCAAAACGGATATGTTGAACGGCTCATTGGTTCTATTAAAAGAGAATGTTTAGA
>CAZIJQ010000031.1:0-1170 GCA_964539785.1 uncultured bacterium
TCGTTAGACACAAAGTCTGGCTCGCCATATAAAAAAACAAGAGAGTATTGTCATGAAAAAAATTATCATTTTACTAATTGTATTTGGGGTTATTGCCGGAACCGCATCGGCAGAATCCATTGCCCGGGTTATGAAAGCACAGGGTGAAGTATTGGTGAAGAGGATGGGTGGTGAAGACTTCTCGGAAACGGCTGCTCCCGGAGCAGCAATTAATAATGGTGATGCTCTCAAGGTTGGAGACCTGAGCTTTGCAGTGGTTGTGTTTATCGATGATCGGTCGGTAATAAAAGTAAAAGAGCAGACCGAATTCGAATTCATAGATAGTGAATCAACTCGGACCCTGAAAATCGAAAACGGGACGTTGATCAATAATATCGCTGACCAGGGTCGCACAAAAACTTTTCGGATTGAAACGCCAACTTCGGTAGCTTCTGTGAAAGGAACTGAATTTACGGCAATAGTTAATTCAGTATTTGGCGTCGATCAGTTCCTGGGAACCAGTGGTTTGATTAATGTACTAAATTTAATCAGTCAGCAGTTGGTATCTATCGGAGCCGGTCAGAAGGCAATATCCAATATTGCCGGTGCATTGATCCAGGCTCCGGCGCTGCCGAATGAATATCCCAGCGATCCCGATATGGAGCAGGAACCGGAAATTGAACCGGATGCGGATGGTGAACCAACCGAAGATGATGCTGATGTTGATGACGCTGAAACCGATGATACCACACCAGATGATACCCAACCCGTACCCGAGGAAGCCGCTCCACCGGAAGATACCGGGGAAGCTGCAGAAGATAGTCCCTATAATTTCGGACTGGGTATCGGTTCTGTTACCATTGATGGTGTGATCTACAATCAATTTGCCCTGCGACCGGAATTATCGTTTGGTAAGCTGGGCGTAGGCCTCGATATAGTCATTTATCTTGATAATGAAGGTAATGTCCGCAAAGACGATTGGGATGTCATGAACGACCCCAGCGTCATCATGGACAAAATCATGTACTTGAGCTGGGCCAAGAAAGGTGATCCGTTCTGGGTTAGGTTTGGTACGCTTCCAAGTGTAACCCTCGGTTATGGCGGATTATTGAATGGGTATTCAAATATGATGGAATATCCGAGTGTCCGGCAGCTTGGTCTTAACCTGGGTGTCCGGTTAATGGATAAACT
>CAZIJQ010000031.1:1270-28122 GCA_964539785.1 uncultured bacterium
ATCCGAGTGTCCGGCAGCTTGGTCTTAACCTGGGTGTCCGGTTAATGGATAAACTCAATACGGAAATATTCTTGTCCAACGTCAAAGACCTGATGCGCGGCGGAACATTAATGGGTGCCCGTGCTTCCTATAAACTCTCGGATGCAATTCCACTGACAGTCGGAGCCAATCTGGTGATGGATATAAACCAGTTCTCCGGATTGAAGGATGATGATGAAGATAATCGACCAAATGTATTTGATGATTTCCCTGATACTGACGGTCTCTGGAATGATACCGATGGCGACGGTATACCTGATCCCCATGATGGATTAGACACTGCCGACTGGGATATTGATTCAGATAATAACAATCTGGTTGATTGGTGGGCAGGTGGTACAGATGATCCCACATTGAAAACGCAACCGTTGAATATCAAGGATACGAAAGCCAGGGTGATAGGCTTTGCAGCCGATATCGGCTATCCGATTTTCAGCAACAAGTTTATCGCAGTCGATGTTTATAGTGAATTTAATCATCTGATAGTACCTGCGGTAGGGAATGTAGGTGACCAATTCTATCGAGATGAAAAATCCGGAACCGGAATTACAATCCCCGGTATCAAGTTAGGTCTGTTCAAGATGGTTCAGCTGAATGTCGAGTATCGTATAAAGAGGGGTAATTTCGTTCCTCGTTTCTTTGATCGATCCTATGATATCTCGCGTGTTGTGCCTGTTACAAATTCGCTTGGAGAAACAGAAGTATATACCAAGGATATGTTAGTACTGAACGATGCTTCTGATTTATCAGGATATTTTGGATCCGCCGGTTGGGATATCTTTGGCTTTGCCAATGTATCCGCTTCCTATGCTAATATGAAGGCGGATACCACGACGGTGCGAAGCTTTTCTGCCGTGGCTGGACTGAACACTGACTGGATTCCCAAATTGAGCAAGGCTGCAGCCTACTATATCAGGAATAATGATGAAAATCCATTTGACTTCAGCAATCCAACTGTCAACACCATATTTGGTTATCAGCTGGGCTATGAAGTTAGTGCGGGAGTCAGTCTGATCTGGAATTTCAGTCAGTTCTACCGTGATACCGGAGATGGGTTAAAACCGGTCCGACTGACTACAATTGAGACGACATTTGATTTTTAGCTGATTTTACATCAGATCACACGATTAAGTTATCAGGGGCACGTTTTAGCGTGCCCCTGATTGTATTCTTCCTTTTAATTTTGTTTAGCGATAAATTACCGACTGATAGATCGACGTGAACTTCCTCACGTTAAATTCATGCTGGGTGGAGTAATTTTCCATAATTTTACCAAGGGAGTAGGACCGTTTCGGCGGAAAAATGAAAATGAAGATAACTAGATTGATCATTCCAGTAATTTTGATAGTATCAAGTTTTATATCCGCAGAAACGATTGCCAGAGTTGTCAAAGCCAGTGGGACTGTACGCTTGAAACAGGTTACAGCATCGGAATTCAATGTGGTTGCCAAGCCCGGAATGAGGATCGGTAATGGCGATGTGATCCGGGTTGAACCGGCCAGTTTTGCCGTGGTACTATATCTTGACGATAAATCAATAATCAAGATTAAGGAAAATTCACAGTTCCAATTTGTTGATTCCGAAAACACCCGCACCATTGATCTTGAAATTGGAACATTAATCAATGAAGTGAAGAAAGAAAATCGTACTAAGACGTTTCGCATACAAACCCCAACCTCTGTAGCATCGGTAAAAGGAACAACTTTCGGAGTGATCGTAGATGCCAGTGGCATTGATCAATTTTATGGTCAGGAGGGATTATTCGATGTATTTAATCTGGTCAGCGGCCAAACCGTTGCTGTGGGACCCGGCCAAAAAGCGCTTTCCAGTCCAACAGGGAATGTTATTTCCGCCCCAGCAGCTCCAACCGAATTTCCCGTTGATCCTGATCCTAATGCCGGAACAGGAGAGTTGGAACAGTTGATTGAACAGTATTCACCGAAACCAGGTGAGACATTGCCAGATGAATTACTCCAGGAAATACTACCTGAAGATACTCCGATTCCCGAACCGGAAACCGGTCCTGCGACACCGGATGCCGATGTCCCGCAATCGGCTCCATCGACACCATCGAAATCATTTGGAATGGGCTTTGGCGTTGGTTCAGTTACAATTGATGGTATTGTTTATAATCAGTTAGCTTTTCGCCCGGAATTGAAATTTGGTAAGCTGGGATTGGGCTTTGATCTAGTCATTTATCTTGATAATGAAGGTAATATTCGCCAGGAAGAGTGGGACGAACCGACTGATTTAGCAGATAAATTTTTATACATACGTTGGGCCGAAAAAGGTGATCCGTTATGGTTTAAGCTGGGTGCGCTGGAAAATGTAGTTCTAGGGTACGGTGGTTTGTTGAGCGGCTATTCTAACATGATGGAATTTCCTACCGTTAGACAGATTGGTGTTAACGGTGGATTTTCTATTGGATCATTCGGTCTTGAACTATTCATGTCGAATTTGAAAGATTTCTCACGGGGCGGGACGTTATTAGGTCTCCGTGGATCGTATACAATTTCCAAGCAATTTCCCTTATCATTCGGAGCAAATCTGGTCATGGATCTAAATCAATTCTCGGGCCTGGTAGACAGTGATGACGACACCTATCCTGATGCTTATGATGATTTTCCAAACGATAAGCAATTCTGGAACGATACGGATGGTGATGGAAATCCCGATCCCCATGTGGGGACTGATTCGACATTGTGGGATACTGATTCCGACGATGACCAGATATTTGATCCCTGGATTGGTGGGTCAGACCAGGATGTAGTACTGAAGGGTGAACCATTCAGTATTCAGGGAAACAAGGCTGCTGCAATTGGATATTCTTTTGATGTTGGATATCCGATCTTAAAATCTAAAATGGCACAGCTAACACTCTTTACGGAGTATAACTACCTTAGTTTTCCAGCCGGCGGTGATTCTGGTACGGTATTTTTCCGACCGGAAGATCGTAATGGTTATGGTATCACGATTCCCGGCCTGCGTGCTTCATTTTTTAAGTTCATCAATATCAGTCTGGAGTATCGTCTGAAAAATGGTTATTTCGTACCCCAGTTCTTCGATCAATCGTATGACATTACCAGGGTTGTTCCTGTTCAAATGGGTGATTCGACCTTCGTAAAAACAAAGGATATGATAATTTTCGCTGACGAGGAATCCAATCTGTCATTATCCGGCTTGTACGGTGCTGCCGGCATTGATGTATTCGGATTTGTAAATCTGAATGCTTCCTACAGCAGTATGGTCAAAGATTCCATTAAGTTCAACAGTTTCTATGCCGGACTTGAGATCAAACCGAATCTGATTCCGAAATTGAGTGAAGCACGTGCTTACTATCAGCGTAATAATGATGAAAACCCATTTGATTTTGCTAACCCATCCATAAATACCATTCTTGGTTATCGCGTTGGCTATGAAATCGCCCAAGGGGTTAGTCTGATCTGGGATTTCCGTCAATTTTATCGTGATGATGGTACCGGGGACCTGAAGCCTATAAAGCAGACAACTATTGAAACGGCATTCAATTTGTAATTGATTAAATTCGAGCAATAACTATTGAACAAATCTAAAAATTTCAATTCACTGAAAGGATTGACTGAAGATGCGACTCAGTATTGAATATTGTAATGCGTGAAATTATTTACCCCGGGCGGCCAGTGTGGCAACCGATCTATTGAATAAATATGGGAATTCCATCGAATCACTTACTCTGATCCCATCTGGAGGGGGAGTTTTTGAAATCCAAAAAAATGATCAACTTGTATTTTCAAAAAAGCAATTGGGACGGTTTCCGGATTTGAATGAGTTATTTGAGCTATTATAACAAAGTATTTAGCGTCCTGCTATTCATTGGCGGATTTTGTTTCTGCCAGTCGCCTAAAGTGGTTGCTTTGAGTGCCAATGTAGGCACGACAATTGATGCCGAAGAGAACTTGATTTATAAAATATTTCCAAACGTAACCGGATTTAAATCGGCTCAAATTTTTGAGCTTAAAATTGATTTATATCAGGTCAGAACTGTTTATTTGAAAAATGGCGCTTCGTACACTACCAAATGGAATTTGTCTTTCGATGAATTTATGGCGCTTAAACATTCGGTAGCTAATCAGCCACCTATCACAGATGAAATACGTCGTTCTATCTATGAAGACCTGGATTATTTACGAACCAGCGAGATCATCAAATCGATTCCTACCGGTCAATTTGTAATTGTGAAACATATCAGCGGTAAAAAAATTCGTGGTATTTTACTGCCTTCGGAGGATACCCAATTGAACTTACAGACGACAGTAAATTCGTTTAGCATTTCCTTCCACGAAATTGATGAAATTGCTTTTCGCTCTGCATCTGAATCAAAAACTAAATGGAACAAGTGGCTATATTTTGCCGGGGCTTCAAGCGGATTGGCACTAGCTGAGATTTGGAATAATCAAAAATCCCCGCAAACCGAACTGGTCTGGCACTATCGATTCCTTGGAATAATGATCGGATTGTTGGGAGGGCAGGAGCTAATTGAAGCAATTAATATTATCACCAGTCCCAAAAATCTTTTTAAACTATCACCGGAAGACATTAAAGAATTTGGTGAATTTGACTAACAGGAGGTTATATGCCAGTACCAAAAACAACTCGTAAACCAAAAGACGAACCAACAACTGAATCGTCAAATTATATCAGCTCCAAGCTGGGGACCATTCTGGAAAATATTGGTTCGCAGTACGGTGAGTCATTACAGAGCGAATTATTGAATCGAATGGAACGCACCATAGCGGATTTCAATGATGAAGTAAATGAGATGATTGAGGAACTTCAGCATCGTTCACTGGAGAGACAGGAGCGACTGAAAAATTTAATAGAACAGGCGAGCGTGGAAACCGCGGACGAACCGGCAGCTGAAACCGAAGAAGAAACTACCGACAAACCGGCGCATGAAATGTCCGAATGGGAACGACGGCTCGAAATGTTGGAAAAAAAGAAATAATCTAAACCGCTTCTGGTTTCACAGAAAACACTCTGTTTCAGGTAATTTCTAGTCATGCCCCTGCGGCGCTATCCAGCCGGAATTGTAATAATAGCATTCACTGTGCTGCAAATTTGTTCAGGGCAAACACTACATCGCTATAAAGACTATACCGAATTAAAGAAGAGGGTATTTAGTTTTACTAAAGTTGAATTTATCACCGTCGAAGGTGAGTTTAACGACGCAATTGGTACCCTGGAGATCCCGGACTTTACCGCCGATAGTCCGCCCTATGTGGCAATTTATTATAAACGCAATAATTCCCAATGGTTTACTGAATCGTTATATCGCAAACGCGTGCGTTTCAGTTTCAGAGAAGGTGTCATTAAGCTTGATCGGTCTAATTTCTGGGACTGGATCGAACTCGATGAGATTAAGGTAGTAGTGATTTATTGAGATTAATTATTGAATTTTTCGGAATCTTTTGGTTAGGCGTAAAACTCATCATACGTGTAAATTTGCCGTTGCTTATTAATCCAAAAATGGCAAATTGGGGCCGTAGCTCAGTTGGGAGAGCGCTAGAATCGCACTCTAGAGGTCGAGGGTTCGACTCCCTTCGGCTCCACTTCTCTGATTTTAAGGGGAATAAAAGTTGTTTGACATTGTGGTCGTGCTAGACGGGGAGGTAGCGGTGCCCTGTAACCTGCAATCCGCTACAGCAGGGTTTAATTCCAAAGTACGGCTGGTGCTGTATTCGATTATCCCGACAAGTGATGTTGAAGCCTCAATCCGTTACGATGATTTTACACTTAACCCCGTCAGGCCCGGAAGGGAGCAGCGGTAGGTGTTGAAATTGTTTGGTAACGGACTGCTGGGGTGGAGTTAACTATTGAGAGCAATTGGATAAACAGGCTGGTCAAACAATGGTGCACGACTACAAATCTTACTAGTAAAGGCAGATATGGCATACCAGGTACTATCTTTAAAATGGCGTCCGAAGACATTTAACGATGTTGTCGGGCAGGCCCATGTTACGGACACCCTGAGAAATGCTTTCAATAAAAACCGAATAGCTCAGGCTTACTTGTTTACGGGCCCGCGAGGAGTCGGTAAAACCACTACTGCCCGAATTTTAGCTGCCGCCCTGAATTGTTTGGAAAACCAAGACGGAATCCCCTGCAATCAATGTTCAAACTGTCTTGAGATTGCTGAAAGTCGAAATATGGATGTGTTGGAAATCGATGGTGCTTCCAATCGCGGTATTGAAGAAATTCGAAATCTACGGGAAATGATCAAATATACTCCGATCAATTCACCTTATAAAATATTCATTATTGACGAAGTCCATATGCTAACCGGTCCGGCTTTTAATGCTTTGCTCAAAACGCTTGAAGAGCCCCCCCAGCACGGTAAATTTATTCTGGCAACTACTGATATCCACAAAGTACCGCCAACCATCATTTCACGCTGTCAGCGCTATGATTTCAATCGAATCACAGTTCAGATTATTGCAGATCGGTTAAAGATTGTGTTAAAGGATGAGAAAATCGAATTTGATCAGGATTCGATCCAGGCAATTGCCAGGAAAGCCGATGGCAGTATGCGTGATGGACTAAGTTTTTTGGACCAGGTTATCGCTTATTGTGGCGAGACCATTGCCTACGAATCGGCAATCAAAGTTTTAGGTATTATCCCGTTTGATCTGCATTTCAACATGTCTAAGGCAATTCGTGAAAAATCCGCCACTGAGGCTTTGACGCAGATAAATAATATCCAATCTTCCGGAGTTCCGATTACCGATTTTATCATTGGATTCAGCCAGCATATCAGAAATCTGTTGTATGCCAGTTTACCGGATGCTGAGAAAATCCTTGACGCAGGCGAAGAATTGAGGACGCGCTATATTGAAGATGCAGCACATTGGGATAAGCGCGATTTATTGCGAATCGCCCATCTGTTGCTGGAACTGGAAAAGAATATCAGGCGGGCTGATCAGCCTTATTTGATGTTGGAAATGCTTATTCTAAAATTATTAGAAATGGATACATCGGTTGCAATTGACGAAGTTCTGAAAAGTTTGTCTGGACAGCCCGCAATACCAATCAAGCTTCGGTCAAAACCAGAACCGCCAAAACCGGTTGAAGTAAATACCAAGCCCAGTTCCAAACCTGCCAGTCCGACAGTTCCCGACAGTGCGATTGTGGAAACGGAAAGTATAAAATCTAAATCGGAACCAATCAGCTCACCTAAGCAATCAGCCCCGATTGTGGAATTATCAATTGCTGATATGGATAGCAAGTGGGGTGGTATAGTTGGTGATATTTACAAAAATCACACATCAATTGGTAATATTCTGGAACAAAGCAGGATTATGAAGATACAGAATAACCGTGTGGTTATCGGAATCAGTAATGCTTCGCTATTTCATATGAATCTGGTTGAGAAAAAGAAAAATCAGATTGAAGAAATATTTAGCAGGCATATAAAACGTGATATAACGCTACAATTTGAAATTATTAATCAAGTAGAAAATACTAATGATACACAGGTTTCACATCCAGAAAACCGTCCGGTAATAGAGCGTGAGCGGGGAGCTGGTACACAAAGTGAAGCAGTTGTCGAAAGAATTATTGAATTGTTTGATGGCGAACAGATTAGATAGGAGATTCAATGTTTAATAAAGGAAATATGACCAACATTCTAAAACAAGCCCAAGAAGTACAGAAACGGATTGAATCAGTACAGAATGAACTGGAAGATTTGATCATTGATGCTGAGGCTGGTGGTGGTTTGATAAAAGTACAGGTCAACGGGAAGCAGGAATTACTGGAATTGAAAATTCAGCCGGAAGCTTTGGAAGAGGACCTGGAGATGTTGGAAGATCTGGTAATATCCGCAGTGAATATGGGATTACATAAATCCTTGGAAGAATCCCAGAATCGCATGAATTCCGCTGCGGGAGGCATGCTGGGAGGAATGAAAATTCCCGGAATGTAGTCATGGGATTTGTTCCAGATAGCGTAAATCGGCTCATTGAGCAATTTGCTAAATTCTCCGGAATTGGGCGAAAAACCGCGCGTCGGATGACATTTCAGGTTTTGAAGTCATCCGATGAATCAGCTGCCCAGCTTGCCAAAGCCATTCTTGAAATGAAAACCAGGATTGTTTTTTGTGATATCTGCGGCGGTATTTCTGAGCACAATACCTGTGATATTTGTCAGGACAGCAAACGCAATACCGAATTGATATGTGTTGTGGAAGAACCGGCGGATATCTACGCGTTTGAGCGCACCAATAGTTTCAACGGTGTTTATCATGTTCTTGGTGGAGTTTTATCGCCGCTGGATGGAATCGGACCTGACGACCTGAATATCAATTCACTGTTAGGCCGGGTCACAACCGCCTGTGAAGTCATTGTTTCTACTAATCCTAGTGTTGAAGGGGAAACAACTGCCTTGTATCTTGCAAAATTACTAAATTCCAAGGTGGCAAGTATCACACGATTGGCACGGGGACTGCCGGTAGGTGGTGACCTTGAGTACACCGATGATGCAACTTTAATTAGAGCGATAGAGGGAAGAACGTCAATATGATAATGACCTTACCAAATATACTTACTATTATTCGCATTCTAATGACTCCATTTTTTATCATCTGTCTGTTTTATGATCATCCCTGGGCAAAATCGTGGGCGCTGATCATTTTTATCGTTGCCTCGATTACTGATGCTTATGATGGTTATCTGGCACGCAAGAACAACCAGGTTACTGAGGCCGGTAAGTTTTTAGATCCCCTGGCTGACAAAATTTTAGTATCGTCAGCCTTTATCTCATTTGCCGTGATTGGGGTAGTGGAGTATTGGATGGTAGTATTAATAATTTTTCGGGATTTGTTCGTGACCGGACTCCGCCTGGCAATGTCCTATAAAGGATTTCAAATGGTTACCAGTAATATCGCCAAGGCCAAAACTGGTACCCAAATTGGCATTATTATATTCATATTGACCTACCTTGGTCTCAAAGCTCTCAATCTCGAACCATTAAAATTTATTTTACGCATGGTTGTTGAATATGATCTGATTTATGTATTGACTTTATTGGCGACACTGTTCACAGTTTATACCGGAATCAGCTATCTAAAAACCAATCGGCACAGCATAAAACAATTTTTTAGCGCTGGATAAGAATGAAAATTCGTCTGGCAGAAATTCTGGCCACCGTTTTTTATTTAGGCCGGATACCTGGTGCACCGGGGACCTGGGGTAGTATTGCGGCGGTATTGGTCTGGCTGATTCTACCTGAACAAATGCTTTCGGTTTTTATCTTTTCAGGTATACTGATATTTTTAGCAGTGATCGGAATCTGGGTATCGCAACTGGTCGAAAGTGCAAGCGGAACTACCGATCCATCGGAAATTATTATCGACGAATGGGTTGGGCAATGGATAGCATTGCTGGCACTGCCACAGACTTGGATTTCAGCAGTTATTGCTTTGATATTTTTCAGAATTTTTGATATTGCTAAACCATGGCCAATTAATAATCTGCAGAAATTACCCGGTGGTTGGGGAATTATGGTCGATGACATTGTGGCCGGGATTTTTGCTCTTGGATTGGGACATATCGTCAATTATTTATGGTTATGAAAACAGGAATAATTACCGTCGGAAACGAATTATTAACCGGTTTTATTGATGATACCAATGCGTCCTGGTTAGGACGTGCACTCACAGCTATCGGATTACCACCGGTCTGGCACCTTTCGGTTGGTGATGATCGAGATGAAATTAAATCAGCCCTAGCGGCAATTCCGAAAAGCATTACAGAGATCATAATAACCGGGGGCTTGGGACCCACTCCCGATGATATTACGATGAAGACTGTAGTTGAGTTTTATGGTTTTGAATTGATATATGATGAGGAATACTGGAAGTCCCTTGCACAAAGGTTTAAAAGATCAGGACGGGACATCCCTGAGATTAATAAAAATCAAGCCTTCGTCCCAGTTGGGCCGGAAATAATACCCAATCCGGTTGGGTCGGCGCGGGGGGCGCTTATTAATCAGGATCATCGGCGAATATTCATTCTACCGGGAGTGCCAATCGAGATGAAGGCCATGTACACCGCTACAATTTTGCCATTAATTAAACCGGAAAACGTCGATGCGAAGGTTTTTGTTTTACGCACAACCGGAATTATGGAGTCAGCCCTGGCGGAGAAGCTGGTGAATATTGATTCGAATTTTCCCACGGTAACAATGGCCTACCTGCCACGGATCACTGGGGTTGACATCAGATTAATGGGCAATGATCCGGCAGAAATTGCAGGATTTAAGTTAGAATTGGAGCGGATAGCAGGTGATTATATCTATGGTTATGATGACACCGAACTGGAAGATGTGGTCGGTGAATTGTTGACCAAAGAAAAATTAACGATTGCCACGGCTGAATCCTGTACCGGAGGTCTGGTAAGCCATAGATTGACCCAGACGCCGGGCAGTTCTGATTATTTTGTGGGCAGTATTGTTGCTTATAGTAACCAAATTAAAATGAATTTGCTGGATGTACAGGAAAGCACACTCCTGAAGCATGGTGCGGTCAGTGAACAGACAGTTATTGAGATGGCAACTGGCGCTCGCACCCGCTTAGGAACTGATATTGGAATAGCCACTACCGGTATTGCCGGGCCGGGGGGTGGGACGCAGGAAAAACCAGTTGGATTAGTGTATATTGGTCTGGCAACTGAAAAGCGGGTTCGGACACGCAAATTTATTTTTCACTTCAATCGTCAACTTAATAAACTGTTAACCAGCCAGGTTGCGCTGAATATGATTAGACTTGAGTTTAAAAATGCCTGAGAGATTACTGCGAACATTTATTGCTGTTTCCGTTCCAAATAAAGTTGGGAAAATTCAGGAAATGGTTAAAACCATTATCCCGGCCGATCAAAAGGGTCTGAAATGGGTTAATCCCAACTCAATTCATTTGACGCTAAAATTTAATGGACCAACACCGGCAGAAATAATCCCAGAAATGAATCTTGCTCTAAATAAGATTACCAGGGATTTTACACCCATTAAATTGTTGATCAGCAATACCGGTTGTTTTCCTGGTTCAGGACGACCACGGGTCCTTTGGCTGGGTATGGCTGGAGCCGTCAATCAATTGCATTTGCTCGTTAATCGAATCCACGGGGCAATGGAAAAATTCGGATTTGCCGATGAGAGTACTAAATTTAATCCTCACGTAACAATTGGCCGAATTAGATATCCACAAAAAAAGGACATCGATATTAGTAATTTCTTAAATACCAGTTATGAAAAAATTAATATGGTAACTGATCGTATACATTTTTTATCCAGTGAGTTGTTACCGGGTGGACCGGTATATTCAAATTTGGGAACTCATTATTTTTCACCAAAATCGGACAAGGAGTAATTATGACAACAACAGATAAAAAAGCCCGGGCTCTAGATTTAGCCATCAGTCAGGTTGATCGGCAATTTGGTAAAGGGTCAATAATGCGCCTTGGGAGTGATCAGTCACGTATTATGGAAAATATTATTTCGACCGGTTGTTTATCACTTGATATTGCCCTTGGTGTTGGTGGTGTACCGAGAGGCCGAATTATTGAGATTTTTGGTCCTGAAGCCGGTGGAAAAACAACCCTGGCACTGCATATTATTGCTCAGGCTCAGAAAAATGGCGGATATGCTGCTTTCATTGACGCCGAGCATGCTCTGGATCCGGAATATTCCGGCAAACTTGGTGTAGACACAGAACAACTCCTCGTATCCCAGCCGGATACCGGTGAACAGGCTTTGGAGATCACGGAAACGCTGGTGCGCAGCGGGGCACTGGATGTAATCGTAATAGATTCTGTGGCAGCCCTTGTTCCCCGGGCCGAGCTGGAAGGAGATATGGGTGATTCCTTTATCGGATTACAGGCTCGACTAATGTCGCAAGCCCTGCGCAAGCTGACCGGTACTGTTCATAAATCAAACACTTGTGTGATCTTTATCAATCAGATACGTGAAAAAATTGGTGTGATGTTTGGTAATCCGGAAACAACATCTGGTGGTCGTGCTCTAAAGTTTTATACTTCCATGCGATTGGATATCCGTCGAGTGACCTCCATTATGGATGGCGGTGAAAGCGTAGGTAATCGGGTGCGTGTCAAAGTTGTAAAGAATAAAGTGGCGCCACCATTCAAGAAAACCGAATTTGATATCATGTTCGGACACGGTATCTCCTACGAAGGCGATATTATTGACCTGGCGGTAAAAGGAGATATTGTACAGAAGACTGGTTCCTGGTATTCATTTGGCGACGAACGAATTGGTCAGGGAAGAGAAAACGCGAAGAGTTACTTACGTGAAAACACCGATACAATGGCTAAGGTGATTTCCCAGGTGAAAGCGTTTATGGGAATTGAAGAGGAAAGCTCAGATCAACCCACCAAAAATTAAAGTTATCAAAGTAAAGGAACAGCGCCGGTATTCTGATCGGCGCACGGTCTTTTTAGCGGACGGACGCGTCTTCGGCTTGCCCGGAGACGTTTTTCTTTCAAAGCCGGTTCACAGCGGTGATGAATTGGATGAAGCTGAAATCTTGGATTTAATCAGTCGCGGTGATCGTCAGAAATTAGTGGATACGGCCCTCAATCTGCTCAGTTACCGGGCTCGCAGCAGGGGGGAATTACTTCGGCGATTGTCGCAAAAAGGTTGGGATAAAGCGGAGATATTGCCAGTATTGGATGATCTGGAAGAAAAAGACTATCTGAACGATCATGAATTTGCCAAGATGCTGGCTCATGATCGGATAAAATTTAAGCAATTAGGACCGCTGGGCTTAAAATCTGAATTGATAAAGCTAGCTGTTTCAGATCTAATTATCGCGCAGGTTATTGAGGAGTATTACCCTGCCGGTACTGAAGAATCGCTGATTGAACAAATTATCGCTGGCAAATCAAAAGTAGATTATGATGACCCAAAGCAGAGAAAAAAAATACTCGATTTATTAGCCAGGAAAGGTTTTTCCTGGAATAAGATTAATGCGGTTATCCAGCAGAAATTTCCTCGGAATTGATGATTAAAAAGGTAAAACAATATGCCCACTAAAAAGAATAAATACTCGTTAACTGAAAGTGAGTTGGAGTATTTACGTAAAACACTGGGGCGCATTCCATCCAACTTTGAACATTGGATAATCTATAATCTTTGGCATGATTATTACCGAACTCACCCATATTTAGATATAATAAACCGTGCTGGATCGACCCAGGATGAAGTGCCACTGGTTGACAACAATCCGGTCAATGAAGGAACGAATGTCAGTGTAGTGATCAGTAAACCTTTTACTGAAAAAACCGCGGCTAGGGAATTATATGCCATAATAATGAGACTAATGATCAATCGGATTCAGCCGTTGGCGGGCGTAATCAGTGGTAGTATTTTGAATACTACTGACGTTTCCAAAGCTAAACTAATTGCCAAATTGAATAAAATTGGTAAAAGTGTCGGGATCACAATTTTTTCCGGAAATCCTGATCTGACAGAAGATAAAGATGCTGTATCATCGGGGTCTTTAATGCTAATGGGACAACCGGCAGTAGCGGTTGCCGGAGAGCTAAGTCATTCAAAAGGGATATTTGCAGCTGTGTTTCCAAAAGTGTCGGCCAAATCAGTTGCAGCGCAAAAGAAAATTATTTCGGTGATCATGGATCTTTATGCCAAATCCTGGATCATCAGCATGACCGAATCCAGTGGTCAGAATTGGATTAGGGATATTGTGAACTTGTTAAAATCGAATCGATTTGGAATAGAATTAAAGACTTCTGTGCTGGATCCGGAATCTAAAACCGGCTTTCAAAATGGTAGCGTCCCATTATTCTTTTTACAATTCCAGGATGGATTTCAGAATGAATTGGAAACAATTCTAAATCAGTATGATTTGAGTTCAGTTGAAATGGGACTGATCAAAGATGAAAACGGTATTAGTATTCTTGAGAATTCTTCCCAAATCGGTACAGTTCCGGCAACCTTGTTTGACCCTGATTTTGAGTTAATAGAGGAATATTCAGCCATTATACCACCGGATTCAGTCGAAAAGGTAATTACTGGATCATTTGACCCAGACCCTAAGGCCAACTATAATTCAGAACTCTTAAAAATCATGAACCACTTGCCGTCAGTGAGATCCTATTATCAAAAAATTGACCTGGGAAAGGAATCCGGAGCACTGTTTATGGAGTTAGGGCAAAATGCCCGTTTATCTTTGCTAAGTCCAATATTGGCAGGCTCACTTTTAGTTGCGGAAGCAAATCGAAAAATGGCTTGTATTGGCGCTCGAAGTATTCAGGTAAATGCAAACATTGCTATCGGGCAATCCGGCAAACAGGAGCAAATGCTGCGGTTCAGCGAATTTGCAAAAGGTATTACTGCAGCAGCCCATAAATTGCAACTTCCTTTAGAGAATATTGATTATTTCCAGGATAAAGTGCTGGATTCTGCTCCACGAATAGGAGTTGTTGGTGAGAGCCTAAAACCACTGGATGATTTTAATTTCAATTTTAAAACGGCCGGTGATTTTATTACCATATTAGGTAGTCTACGAGGTGAATTAGGTGGTTCGGAATATCAATTCAGGCTTTTTGGCACTACTCCCGGAAAATTACCAGTCATCGATTTCACCATGGAGCGTCGCCTGTGCGAAGCTATCGTGCTTGGTATAAATGAGAAATATATTAATTCCGCCTACAGCATAGGAGCTGGCGGACTAGCGGGTGCAATCGCCGCCAGTCTCAGGAACTCAACTCCGGAGCTGGGTGCCAGAATACACCTGAGCCGCAAATTATTGCCAGCGGAATTATTATTTGGTGAGACGCAAGGTCTGGTCTTGATCACCTTGGATGAAAATGATTTAATGGAATTTGAGCGGATCTGTATGAATGTTGGTGTGCCATCGACGACTATTGGCCGCGTCACCGATAATTCCAGATATACTTTCAATGATTTAATTGACATTGATGTAGAAAATTTGCGCAATTAAACTTTTCATTAACTTTGACGCAAAATTGAAATATGACTAATTCCAATACCATTAAGTTATTATTATTAAGTAATTCAACCAATGTCGGTGAACAGTTCCTGGGATACCCCGAGTCAGCTATCATAGGATTTCTGGGAGAACAGCCCCTGAATATTGCCTTTATTCCCTATGCTGGTGTCACTATATCTTACGATGATTATACCGAGAGGGTGACGGAGCGGATGCAGGCAATGGGCTACCGGATCAGGTCGGTTCATTCGACAGATTCACCAAAAAAATTGCTATTGGAATCTGACGTGATAATGATCGGTGGTGGAAACACTTTTCACTTACTGAATGAACTCTATCAAAATGATTTATTAAATCTTATTCGCGAAGAGGTTTTGGCAGGTAAACCCTATATTGGGTGGAGCGCCGGTTCTAATGTGGCCTGTCCAACAATTATGACTACCAATGATATGCCTATTATATATCCACCGGTTATGGCGGCCTTGAATTTGATTCCGTTCCAGTTAAATCCCCATTACACGGACTTCAAACCCACCGGACATGGTGGTGAGTCGCGCTCAGACCGGTTGCGGGAATTTCTGGAAGTAAACCAAGCAGAAGTAGTGGTTGGGCTTTTCGAAGGTAGTATATTAAAATTTTCCGAAAATCGCTACGAGCTATTGGGAGACAAGTCCGCCAAATTATTTCAATACGGTCAAAATGTTATCGATATTCAAGATAGTAAAACACTGAACGATTATTTGGTAAATATAGAATAATACTTGTCGGTCAGAAACTGTTATTTTATGATTTTATGATACTTCCTGACCTTATAAAATATATTTCACTGCCCTTTGGCGAATCATGATATCTGATTTAGGCAAAAATATATAGATATTAATCCAATTCGGATAAAATATGACTGCTCAGGGTAGCATGCAGGATATTATTAGATGCTAAAATTTGGTTATCAAATATTGAATAATCGTTGCCATTCATTCTGCTGATTTTACCGCCTGCCTCTTTAACAAGTAGAATTCCAGCCGCTGTGTCCCAGGGCTTAAGATCAAATTCCCAGAAACCGTCAACTTTACCACTGGCAAGATGAGCAAAATCCACCGCTGCTGCCCCGAGGCGGCGTACACCCTGGGTAATGTCGGTAAAATGCTTAAACAACTCCATATTGGCCTGCCAGGCGGCATTGTGCACGTAACCAAAGCCAGTTACCAGTAGTGATTTTCCCAATTCGGACACATTTGAGACCGAGATTGGTTGGTTATCACAAAAAGCGCCCTGTCCGCGGATAGTGTGATATACGTGATTTGCCGGCAGTTCCACTATTACTCCGCATAAAGGTTGAGTTTTGTAAAGCACAGCAATCGACACAGCATAGGAGGGATAGTTATGCACAAAATTAGTGGTACCATCCAAGGGATCGATTACCCACAGATAATCTGAATCACGGGGAACCTGACCACTTTCCTCCGCCAGTATCTGATGCTCAGGGAAAGCGTCACCGATCAAGCGAGTTATTGCAAATTCTGATTTTTTATCCGTTTCAGTAACCAAATCCGTGCGGCCTTTGTAGCTAACCTGTTTTGGTAGATCGGTGGCCGCTTTGATAATCGTGACTGCTGATTTGGCAGCCTCCAGAGCGACTGCCAGCAATTTATCCGGAGTTACCGGACTATTTATCATGGAATGTTTTTTTTAGGTAGGGTTTATGGTCAACAGCGAAATAATCTTTGGTCATTTTCCGCAAAGCACTGGTTAAAAGAATTATCGAAATGAGATTTGGCAAGGTCATAAAACCCAGGGCCGCATCGCCAAAGGCCCAGGCGGCTTCCAGTGGAATTATCGCTCCAATGAAAATAAAAAATACAAATATCCAGCGGTAGGGCAGAATGGCTTTATTACCAAATAAGTATTCCGAAGCTCGATCCCCATAAAATGACCAACTGATAGCAGTTGAAATTGCAAATAACATTACCGAAATTGTTACAATTTTGTCTCCGCCGATAAATAACCAGCTTAATCCTTCCCTGAATGCCAGCGAAGTCAGCAGGCTGCCGTTTAGCAGATCAGTGGTAAATGCTGGGTCAATCCGATTTACATAAAATGCCGTATGCTTCCAGGCGCCGGTTGTGAGAATAACCAACCCTGTGAGAGTACAAATCATAATTGTATCGATAAATGGGCCCAGCATTGCCACAGAACCTTCTCTGATCGGATATTTGGTCTTGGCAGTGGAGTGGGCGATTGCGGCGCTGCCTTGTCCCGCTTCGTTTGAATATAATCCCCGTTTAATTCCCCACAACATGGTATTCATGAATACCAGGAAAGTGCCCCCACCTATACCGGCTATTTTAGCCGGCGGATTAAATGCCATCTTGAAAATCAAGGAAAAACTTTCCCCCAGCATGCTCAGGTGCGCCAGAAGAATTAGTAAAGCCGCAGATACGTATATCAAAGCCATAACCGGAGCCAAAATACTAGTGACATTGCCAATCCTTTTTATTCCTCCAATGATGACCATCGCCACCAGAATTGCCATGACCAGTCCATTTAGCACCTGTTGTATGGATAAACTATAATTTTCAGTTAATTGATGTTTGATAGTTAGGAAATGATCGGTACCAACAATTTGAGCGACTTCCGAATACATTTGATCGGATACAGTAAAAGACTGGACCGCATTGCCCTGCGCAAAAGAACAGATTATGGCGAAAGCCGCAAACGAAATTGCCAACCAGCGCCATTTTTTTCCCAAGCCGTTTTCGATCGTATACATCGGGCCACCGGCTGTGGCGCCATCAGGACGAATTTCCCGGTATTTCAATGATAGCGAACATTCGGCATATTTCAGGGTTGTGCCGAAAAAGGCGGTGATCCACATCCAGAAAATGGCGCCGGGACCGCCGTAATATATAGCAGTCGCTACACCTGCGATGTTGCCGATACCGACGGTGGCAGACAGAGCTGTAGTCAGAGCCCGGAAATGGTTCAGATCACCTTCGTCATCAGGATTATCGTAAATACCCATGGTGACCTTAACCCCGTGCCAGAAATATTTTAGCTGGGGGAACCCCAACCTAACAGTCACAAAAATACCGGTGCCGACCAAAACAATAATCAGCATTGGAATTGCACCCAGGGGTAATTCCGAACTGGGTAAATTGCGGATAAAATTAAAATTCCCCGGGAATGACCAGATCGCTTCGTAAGGTTTAATTCCAAAAATAATTAAAGTCAGGAAAATGATTCCAAATGCAATTAATCCGGCTTTGGCTCTACTCATGAATGATACCCTTTTTGAAATTTTTAGTGCCGTCAAATTAATCGCTGCAACTGTTTTCCAAAAAGATAAAATATTAGGGAATAATTTTTACTTTCCGTTTTTGATAGATATTCACAATTTATGCCATGTATAATTGTGATGTATTTAATATTTATCGGGCAAGACCTTTCGTCTGGTCGGTTATAGCGCTGATTATCGGAATATTGCTGGCCTGCCTGTCAATATCAATATTAATTCCCACAGGATTAGTAATAGTAGGCGCCGTTTATCTGCTATTTGCACAATCCAATAAAAATATATTGGCACTATGGTTAATTATATTGTGCTCTTTTGGCTGGTTCCAATACTCACTTGAATTACTTGACCGTAATACGAAATCGAAAATTGCCCATACATTGAATCAGCAGGAAGTTATTTATGAAGGAATAGTTCGTGAGATTAATTCAGTTGATTATGGTTTTCGATTATTGGTGAATAACGTTCAGGTAATTTATGATTTAGTAATATATAAGAATGATATTGATTACTATGTATATTGCAAGGATATAACTGATATTACTACAAGCGACACTATAAGTTGTAGTGGCAGTTATTTCGAGTTCAGCAGCCCTCGTAATCCCGGGGAATTTGACTTCCGCCAATTCTATCATCGAAAAAATATCTTTGGTAGAATTTTTCAGGATGATAAACAGGAAATCTTATCATCTCAAAATAATTCGATTACATTTGGCAGGTTAACAGAATTTGTTCGCGATTACATTCGGAAAACTTATACCAGTAGTATTGGTGGCAACGGTGCTGGTTTATTGCAGGCCCTGATTCTGGGTGATAAATCAAAAATTGATCCTGAAATAAAATCAACATTTGTGGATACCGGAGTAATTCATGTCCTAGCGGTTTCGGGATTACATGTAGGATATGTTCTGATAATACTATTATTTATTTCCCGGATACTGCGGATTCCCTGGGGCTGGAACCGATTGGCAGTGATTGTTGGTTTATTGTTTTTTGTTATTTTAACCGGCGCCAAACCCAGCGTACTCCGAGCAACTTTAATGACCGGGTTGTATATCCTGGGACCGGTTGTTAATCGTCCAGTGAAAATTTGGAATATTATTGCCGCGGCTGGATTTTTTATCCTCTTGTTTACCCCGGGATATTTATTTGACCTGGGATTTTTGCTGAGCTTTACGGCAGTTATTTCGATTGTCTATTTTTACAATCTCTTTGAAAAAATACTGCCGGTTCGTCTGCGAGTCAGTAGTATTAAAAATAAACCATTAAAATATATCTGGGGCTTGTTTCTGGTCTCCTTATCGGCTCAAATCGGTACTTTGCCGTTTACAGCAATATTTTTCAATCGAATTCCCATAATTTCATTAATTGCAAATATCATTATTGTACCTACCATTGGTGTTATAGTTGCGCTGGGATTCATTATCCTGATGCTTGGTTGGATACCCGGAATTGGATTTGCGTTGGGCAATGCAGCCTGGTTCCTGGCGGAAATTATTTTCACCTGCGCCAAACTCTTTTCGGCAGTGCCATTTGCCTATTTTGATTATTCTTCACCAGAGATCAGTAGTGTCACTTTATATATTGCATTACTGCTTATAATTATTCTTTATGGTCAGAAAAAATTAAGAAAATACATTATTATCACAGTGCTGCTGGCTGCTTCGATAATTGTATGGCACCAAGCCCTGGCAAGAAGCTATCTGGAGATTGTGATAACCGATGTGGGGCAGGGGGATGCCATAATCATGAAATTACCAGAAGGTAAATCAATTTTGATTGATGCCGGGTTAAGATATCGAAAAAGGGATATGGGGCGTCAGGTTGTTTTACCAGTTGCAAAAAAAATGGGTATCAAACGATTCAATCATGTGATTCTGAGTCATCCCCACAATGATCATATTGGTGGCATGCCATCGGTAGTATCGGCAATGCCCGTGGATTCGCTGTGGGATGTAAAATCAAATTATAATTCGCGGATATATCGCGAATTGCTGGACACCTTAGCTCATTTTAAGATCGAATATTATCAGCCACAGCGCGGGGAAATACATTACCTTCAGGATGATTTATCATTACAGGTACTTTACCCTGATACAAATAATCTGTTAGGTCTGCACAATATCAATAATCGAAGTATTGTTTTACGACTCGTGCACGGGAAAAACTCATTTTTATTTACCGGTGATCTTGAATATGAAGGAGAAAAAATGCTACTGTCATTTGGAAATTGTTTAGATTCTGACTTGCTAAAAGTTGCGCATCACGGATCAATAACAGGAACAACAAAGGCCCTTTTGGAGCTAGTCAGTCCGGAAATTGCTGTAATTTCCGTTGGTGAAGGTAACAAATTCAAACATCCTTCAAGAATAACGATTGACCGCTTGAATGCCGCGGGAGCTGAAGTTCACCGCACTGATTTTGAAGGTGCGATTTGGCTTCGTTCTGATGGAGAGAAAATCGAGTTAGTGAAATGGAAATAATCGCCGGTGTCGATGAGGCTGGTCGCGGGCCATTAGCGGGACCGGTTTATGCGGCGGCAGTTATTCTACCAGAAAACCATTCAATTGAGGGGTTGAATGATTCCAAAAAGCTGTCGCCCGGAAAACGTGAAAAACTATATACCAAGATTATTTCCTCAGCAGTTTCCGTTGGTATCGGCATTGTCGATCACCGGGAAATCGACCGTATCAATATTCTCCAGGCAACTTATAAAGCCATGCAAATGGCTCTGGGAAAATTAAACCGGCAACCAACTCGAGCCCTGATTGATGGTTATGCTCTGCCATCGCAAATAATTCCTAACAAAGGGGTAATCGGTGGCGATGGGACAGTCGATTGTATCAAAGCCGCATCGATAATAGCGAAGGTATCCCGTGACCGCCATATGCTCGAACTGGATCGATTATTTCCTGAATATGGTTTTAAAAACCATAAAGGTTATGGCACTCAGCAACACCTTGCTGCTCTGGAAAAATTCAGGGCTTGCCCTGTTCACCGCATAACCTATAAACCGGTTGCCGTCCAGTTGCCGACCATCAAATGGTTAAAAGCAAATAATCGATTAGGGTGGTGGGGCGAACGCTTAGCGGGACTGGAATTAATGAAAAAAGGATATCGAATCCTTACCACCAATGAAACCTGCAGTCATTTTGGCGAGATTGACTTGATAGCAGAGACTGATAATGAACTGATTTTCGTGGAAGTTAAAACGATTTCAAAACCACAATTGGGAACACCGGAGCAGAAAATTGATTATGCCAAACTCACCAAGCTTCAGCGAGCAATCGATTATTATTGTATGACTAATGATGTTCAGAAAGATATTCGTCTGGATGTTTTTACAGTCGTATTGACTAAAGGTCAACCCCGGATCAAACATCTTGAAAGTATCGAAATGGACTGAATTAAGATCCAAATCCCAATTCACCTGATTTTCGTAGTTTGAAACTAACTCTTTGATTGCCAGTATAAAGGAAAAAATTTGAATATTTCAATAAGGTTAATCATCATAAATTCGGCGCCATGAAAAACAAAGTAATCCGCGAAGTAAAATCAATATTTATCATTATTCTAATAGCTTTCACACTGAAAGCGACGATTATTGAAGCTTATATTGTCCCCACCGGTAGTATGGAAGACACGATTATGACCGGTGATTTTCTAATTGGGACAAAATTTGTTTATGGCATGCGAACACCGGACTGGATTGGCATACCTTACACGGATATTGGATTCAGTTTACCTTATATTCAATTTCCTGAATTCAACCAACCGCAAGCGGGAGATGTAATAATATTCAAGTATCCTCGCGATGTTTTTCAAAAATATGTGAAGCGCTGCGTTGCCGGTCCCGGAGATACAATCAGTGTTGTGGCCAAACAATTATATGTTAATGGTCACGAATTCAAGCTGCCACCCAACGGAAAATTAAATTACGGTACCTACCAACCGGAGGCAATTCAGAGAAATATCTTTCTGCGTGATCAGGGGAATCGGGACTATTTTAAATCGTTGGCTATTCCTTTTGAAGGGGAGAAAATCCCAATAAACGAAAACACTAATCTGGAATATCTGATTAATATTATGATTCTTGATGGACATCGTGTCAGCGTTGCCACCGATAATGGCGAATATGAATTTACCATGTTTGATCCCCAGGATGTGATGCGCCGTAAAAAACGAACTGCTCCCAGTAAAATTATTTCTGAATATTATCCGCAAGGGAAAAAAATTACGCCCTGGTCCGAGTTAATCAAGTTCAACTCTTCGGTCATTCAAGCTCTGCGCATTGATGGACGCTTGTTTTCCGAATCGAACGAATATGTTGTTGAGCAAGATTATTTCTGGATGATGGGGGATAATCGTGATGACAGCGCCGACTCCCGTTACTGGGGGTTTGTGCCGCGATCCCATATTTTAGGCCAGGCTTTATTCTCATATATGTCGCTCGATTTCAACACCTGGTTACCTCGTTTAAATCGGATTGGTACAATAATACGTTAGATTATTTAAACTTGCGAAAAGTTTGCCGATAATGTATTTTGACCTGCATTGAGGTATGGATAAATCCAATTATTGGACCAAGGTAACAGGAGTTCCAGCATGAGACTAATAATTTCCCTGCTTGTAATTTTTATTGCAATTAGCGCTCAGGAAGCGGTAGTTGATACAACCGGTCTCCCACTAACCGATGAGATTGTATTAAGCGATTCAATCAGCGTTGATGCAGCTGGTACAGTCGAATCTGATTCAACTAGCCTCCCAATAACCGATGAGGCTGTATCGAGTGATTCAATCACCGTTGACTCAATTAGTACGGTTTTAACTGAAGATTTATCTACGGATACCACAACAATTTCTGATCTGACTTCGGATGCAGCACCCACTGCAGACCTAACTGATTCATTAGCAATTAGCGAACCTGATCCTGCAATTGTTTCTGATGATAGCGAAGATTTGGTTGAACCCCAGCCAGATCGTTTGATATTGCCGGCAGGACCAATTGGTCCCTTGCCAATGGAATTGAGTTATGGTTATAAGGGATTTCGCTGGGGCAGCCCGGTCGGTATTGTACCCCACTTGGAGTACGCTGATTCCATCATTTCCAGCGATAGCACTTCAATAACTCTGAAAGCTACACTTGGCCCCGATGTAGTCCTAATGACTTACCATTTCGCTGATAGCGGATTCTGGAAAGTCGATATCGAATTTGATTTGCTGCAAAATGATATCGATACTCAGATTAAACATTTTCTGCGTATCGAAAAAAGCATGGCTGAGATTTATGGGCCTCCGGCTAGCACAAATCAAATATTCAGCGGTCCGTCTCCATCGTATAATGATATTCTGGATGTCAATTTTTCACGGGCATTTTATCGATCGGGTTGGTCACCGATTCCCGTTCGGATAGAATTACTGCTCAGCGGTATTGTCCAGCATAGTGGATCGGTACTGCCGGTTTTTCGCGATAATATCAGTGTTTTAAGGATGGTTTATTATAATCCGGGTTATATGCATTTCACTCCGCTTTCTGATCGCGCAGAGAAAATACCCAGCATTTTTGAATTGTATTAAATGATATCACAATTGCGCTTTTTAGGCGCATTGATACTGGCGGTACAATTTTCCGCTTGCCCGGCTCCAACACGGATGGCGTGGAAATATGATTATCCCGGGTCTAAAAGTGAAACCTTGGACATTTGTAAAATCGTACTGGAAGAATTGGGTTATAGTATTGATATCTACGCTCCAGAAAGCCAGTTTCTGGTTACTGAAGCCCGTGCTGCCCGCTATTTTATGCGCCAGTATCAATATTCAGTGATTATTGGTGTAACCGATGAGGTAAATATCTACCTGACTGCATCCAAGGATATTTTTAAACGTAGTTCGCAGGTTTCACTTTTTGGCAGCACAATGTTAAATAGTGAAGCTGAAGATAAATTGCCAAAAAAATTGCAGGATAAAATTATAATTCCGATTAATGCACAATTAAAATTATTTGCGATTGAGCAGAGTATTGACCCTGAACAGGGATTATTACAGGCCGACTAATTAGTAAGTAAATATAATAATCGAATTTTCAGTATGGATTGTATAAATTCGATTTTAATTTTCATTCTGACATGGGTAAACTTCAGAGGACAATATGACACTAGATTTTCAAAATGAAGCAGGACGTAACAAATATCTTGGTGAGAAATTTGATGATTTACTCACCGGAATTAACGAAACCTATGGTAAATCGTTACTGGATGAGTTGGTGGCGCGGTTGGAGAATACCATCAAAGAATTCGATGAAGAAGTCAACCAGTTAATGGTACAGCTTAAAGATAACATGGAGCGTAAAGAACAGCTGCTCTTGAATATCAAAGGAAGAAATTCATAACCCGAACTGACGTTAGAAGTCGATATAATTAATCCCAGGATAATTTAAATATGCACGGCCAACGTCAAAAAACCTCAGATAGGGGATACTATGAGCATTAAGGATAAAATAATATTTGGGTTGATAGTTGTTTTACTGATTGGTGGCGGGTATATCCAGTATACCTACACTCAGATATTAGCTGTGATGGATGTTTTGGCATCTCAAGAGCTGTATGCTGAAGCAACGACAGAGGCTCCAATTATCAATACCCATGTCGATCAGGTGAATGCGGAGTTCAGTGAGCGTTTGCGAGTACTGGAACTCCAGTTTATCGGCCGTGCCAAGCACGTTAAAAATAATCGCGATAACATTGCCGCCAACCTGGAATTAATAAATCATAACACAGATTCATTGTCAGTCATGATTTCCGATGTCCAGTTCGATTTGGATGAGTTCAAGCGCAATACCGACAAGCAGTTTGGAGATTTGGAGCGCGATTTGCGGGATATGCAGGATAGTTTTGACAGTTTTCGGCGTAGAAATACCAGGAAAATTTCTGACATTGAACAATCGCTTGTGACAGTACAGAATGATGTTGAAAAATTAAATACCGAGGTATTTGAAAAAGAGAAAACTGAAAAGAAATAGTTTTAAAACAGTTTTAAATTTTGGGCTGCCTGATAAGCAGCCCTTTTTTTTATCCGCCTTCGCAGAAAACCTCTTGCATGTCCAGGGATGAATCCCAAGAATAGAAGTCCACATGCTTATAGGTTGCTATTTGGTTGCATAACCGGATGGAAAATAGGGCTGATTTCTCAGCTCTATTTCTTTTTCCAAAAACAAAACTCAACGAAAAACAGAAAACCAGACGGGAGATTGACCCGGTGGCGGTTAGTCTAATAGGATGACAGATAAACTTCCGGAGTTTATTTCAGGAAAAATTGGTACAAATTCCGGAGATGATTAAGGAAAAAAAGGATTGGTTAAAAACTATACCCAATTCCAGCACCCACCCAAGGCATTTCATAATCACCGTCATCGAATAAAGCATAAGCGGATAGTCTGAACAGTATTCGAGGATTTATGATAGCAAATTGATAATTAATAATGGGAGAATACCAAAACCAATTGTCATCAAATCCAATTCCACACCCCACTCTGGCAGAAGTAAAATGCGGAATCCTACTTGTTATCGACCCAGAAAATGTTATTCCATCGAAACTTATTCCAAGCCCAATCTCTCCATTCAACAATCGATTAATTTCCCGTTCATAGTTGACTGAACCAAATAAATTTAATCCAAGTGCAGTTAGCCACAATTTAGATGAATAGTCATCATCTTCAAGTAATTCTTTTTCATAAATAGAAACACTTCCGGTATTAAATAATTCATCTCTTAACCTGTTAGAAAGTGTTCGAGCCTCATTTTCGGAGATTCCATCAGCAGACAGGTCAAGAACAGTGATAGGTATTTGAGCTACTAATGATGAAAAAAGTATGATTATTAGGGCAATTATATATCTTCCCACGATTGACTCCATTAGTTACCATGAATAAGGTAGTCAATTATATGAGATGCAAACAATAGACATTTTAAACCAAAATCTCAACTAAAAACAGAAATCCGAACCCGAAAATTGACCGGGTGGTGGTTAGTCTAATAGGTTGACAGACGAACTTCGATAATTTTTTTCTAGATAATCCAGATTGGTGATCACTTTTTTTGTATTGTAAATAGAATTCCAAATAACAAGGCTGTGTTAGCGGCATGGAAGTAATTGATATTGTGCTGGACGTCGATAATACTCAAGCCAAACAGCTTGCTTATTAATCCGGCCAAGACAAATAGAGTAGCTAAAATCCAACAAACTCTAGTGATTTGTTCGTTCATTCTAATCCCTTTCTATGATATTATTCTTGTATGAATTTTTAATCTTTCGGACTTTTAAACCAAAAAATTAAGGTGAACTTTTAGTATTACAGAAGTACTGGACCAAGCATACAAAAAGTACTGTAAACCTTACCTCGAAGGTATAGTTTTATTGTAAGTTAGTCAAGGGTACTGGAGTGGCGTTTATTAACCATAAGCTCAACGAATAACGGAAAATGACTAGGTGGCGGTGTTAGTGTAA
>CAZIJQ010000032.1:0-27105 GCA_964539785.1 uncultured bacterium
TATAACATTAGCAATATGTGGAATATTTTGACTCATATCACCCCAATAGTCGGGTTAATTGCAATCTCCCCTCCTCACCGTACAACCTAAGCATATTTCATATTCTGATGATTGAATTTATGCAGGGTCGGGATTACAATAAATATAATTCGTTCCAATAAACACTTGCTGGATTTATCAGGAAATGTAGGGACAACTCGCGAGTTGTCCCTACCCACAATTATGATATACTCCGGTTTTTAAAACCGGGTATCCACATGGGTACTTCACGCATATATTGTTCATAATCGGCACCAAAACGAGCTAGCAGCAGTTTTTCTTCATAGCGGCAGATGAAATACAGAAAGATGATTCCCAGCAGCCAAATAACAGCCGCAATTAGCGACAGATTGATCAGCAATAATCCCAGGTACAATAATATTTCGCTGACATACATGGGATGGCGCATATATTTATAAACCCGATCCCTGATCACAGCCGGTTCGGAACGCACTTCGCCAAATACAATTTTCATGCTGGCACGGGCCAGGTAACCCGATAAAATCAACAGGATGATTCCCACCGGTAAGCGAACGGCCAGTGAAACATTTTCATTCAGCCCGGTGGAATATTTAAAGATAAAAGCGTCACTCAGCCAGACTCCAATAAACAGGATCGCCAGGATTGCCTGCCCCGCATCACCGAGTTTATGCTCACCGGTCAGGTCAGCACGATCATGGTGATCTTTTGTGTTATTGCCCATAGTTCCCCCTAATCATGATTAATTACAGGCTATAATTTATAAAAAACTAAAAACTATTAACAATCAGGTCAAATGTAACAAAGGCCTAAAATCAGGCCTTTGTTGTGACTACATGTACTCTGGCTTTAATTCACCGTAATTCGCGCCATACCGGCACCGTCATGGCAACTGTTACAGGAACCGCTGGTGACCTGTGATTGCATAAATTCCTCATTCGTGGTGCTGCTAACCGAAACATAGCGTCCGCCACTCCAGTCCATATCCTGGGTGGTGTAAAAATTGCCTTCACCATCCACTTCAATCGTGGTTAGCAAATCGCCGCTGCCATTGGAACCAGAGTAAATCTTGATTGTCGTATTGGGATAAACAGTTGTGCCATCAGACTGATACACGGTACCAGCTATTGCGAAGATACCTTCGCCACTTCCACCGGCTACATGGCAATTCTGGCAAGTGTTACCGGCCCGATGACTTTCATCATCGCCGTATTCACTATACATGATCTCATCTTCGTGCTCGTTTTCATCATCGTCGTTGTCATTCAACAGATCGTCGCAAGCCACCAATAGAAATATGCTCAATAGAATCATGATAGAACGCAGCAAAAATGTAGATTTAAATATATTTCGCATCAATAACTCCAGATTGTTTTTAAATTGATCTAACGGGGAACTTATGTCAGATGCTGGCAGAAATTAGATAAGCTCAATTACTGATGCTGTGATCGAGGGCAAACAGGACAAAAGCATCCTGGTTTGCAGGTATAAACCATTGATATTCTTTTAATGGTGTTGAACTAACTTCTATCCCCGGCGCTACTCCCGGATGAATTACTGACCAGCCACGTCGCCGATAATTCGCCGCAACAGTCCATCATTGTCTTCAATCAACTGGCGAGCAGTGGCTTTGGAACAATTTTTACGACTCATTACAATTGCCGTTTTCACTTCCTTATCGGCTTCTAATAATAATTGTTGGGCTTTTTCGTAGGGGATTTCGGCCAGCTTTTCGACGATCCGTGAACCTCGGTCAACCAGTTTATTGTTAACCGCGCTCAAATCCACCATTAAATTGCCGTAGACTTTCCCCATTTGAATCATGGCGGTAGTCGATATCATATTCAGAACCATCTTTGTGGCAGTTCCTGATTTAAGCCGGGTTGATCCGGTCAGTATCTCCGGTCCTACGTCGACGGCGATCAGGGTATCGACTTCGATGTCCAGCAGCGGGCTGGGATTGCAGATGATATAGGCCGTACTGGCTCCCAGACTGCGGGCCCATTTAAGCGCATGTACTACGTAGGGCGTGGCGCTGCTGCTGGCAATTCCCACCAGTAAATCTTTCGATCCAAAACCGGCGGCTTTTAGTGCATCTTCCGCATCCAGTGGATTATCCTCGGCCCCTTCGATTGAGCGAACCAGGGCATCCAGTCCACCGGCGATAACGCCCTGGAACCAATCCCTGGGCGCAGAGAATGTAGGCGGAATTTCTGATGCATCCAGTACACCCAGCCGACCGCTGGTCCCGGCGCCGATATAATAAATATGCCCCCCTTGCTTCAGGGCTTGCACTGCCAGTTCTACCGCAATTGCAATCTCCGGTAAAACCGCATTGACTTTTTGAGCTAATTGTTGGTCTTCCCGATTCATTATATTCAGGATTTCGGGAATCGAGCGCTTATCAATACAGTGGGAATTGGGATTCTGTTTTTCAGTCGTCAGGTCTTTACGGGCCTGTGGTTTGGTATTTTCCATAGTTGAATTTAGAATTTTTAACCAATGGGGGATTAATGCTTATTCTACATATTTGCAAAATCATTAGTAAATATTTTTGGTTATCTAATCCAATTTTTACAAATTAGCGCGGTAAATGAAGTCGTAATAATTGTGACTGATAAATTTCAAATTGGTTTATTAACTATCGATCTGCACCTGGCGGAAGCGCAATCGTTGAAAGCAAAACGACAGGTGATTAAAAGTATAAAAGATCGATTGAAGAACCGTAATAATATTTCAATTGCCGAGTATGGCGCTACGGATAAGTGGCAATCCGCGAAACTGGTAATCTGCACTGTAAGTAATAATCATCGACACATTGAACAGAATCTGCAATCAATTATTAATCAAATCGATAATTGGCGATTATGTGAAATTACCCAGCATAAAATAGAATTTTTATAGTGGAATGATGGGCTATATCAATTTAATTATTGTTACATCGGAGATTGATCCGCGGGAACTGGCTGATTTCCTAATCGAAAATGGCGGATTGGCAGTCGCTATTGTTAATACCGATCCGGAGAGTACAGCGGCAGACAAGTGGTTTGATGATCCCAGCCAGCCGTCAATTATCGCGCCTGAGTCGGCAGCAGTATCGGTGATGTTACCACAGGATAGCGACACTGAAAAATGGCAGAAATTAATAGCGGAACATTTCAATCTGACAAAACTGCCAGAATGTAAAATTGAAATTATACCGGATCAGGATTGGGTGCGCACTACCCAGATGTTAAGCAGCCCGCAGAAAATTACTGAACGATTATGGATTATCCCGACCTGGGAAAGTATTGTAGACCAAACCGCAATTAATATTCGCCTCGATCCCGGAATTGCATTCGGCAGTGGCACTCATCCAACGACCACCCTTTGTTTACGCTGGCTGGATAAAATTATCCGAGGTGGTGAAAAAGTGCTGGATTACGGCAGCGGTTCCGGGATTCTGGGGATAGCTGCTCTGAAACTAGGCGCGGCTGAGGCGGTCGGCGTGGATATTGATCCCCAGGCCAATGTGGCGGCACTGAATAATGCAGCCATCAATCAAGTCGATTTTCCTACCTGTCTACCGGAAGAATTATCCATCGGCAAATTCGATATAATTGTTGCCAATATCTTGGCCAATCCCCTGCAGGAACTGGCACAATTATTCTCCGGATTATTGAACGATGGGGGTAAGATTGCATTATCAGGGATTTTGGAAGCTCAATCCAGTACAGTTCAACAGACTTATGAGCGGTATTTTTCCATGTCTACACCAGAAAATATTGGGGACTGGTTTATGCTATCCGGCCAGAAATGAGAATATGGTAAAGTCCATCCCATTAAGATAACCACAAATTTTTAGAAATAACTAAATCACTTCAATTATATTCAGATTATATTCAAATTGGGGCCTGAAATAGGCACATGATCGAATGAAAAAGCTTGATATCTACCTGGCCCGCCAATTCCTGACCATCCTTGCGATGGCCCTGGCCGGTTTTGTGTGTGTTTTTATCATCGTAGATATCTTTGAGCAATTAGATAAATTTATCGACAGCTCGGTCCCCTTCCCGGTAATATTGCGTTATTACATCTATTCTTTACCCTGGTTTGTAAATATCGGTCTGCCAATGGCCATGCTGATCTCTACCGTTTTTTCGATCGGTTTAACAGCCAAGCGGAATGAACTGACGGCAATGAAAGCCACTGGCATCAGCATCTACCGGATTGCAGTCCCATTGCTGTTAATTGGATTTACGATCAGTCTCATATCATTCAAATTTGAGGATCAACTGGTTATTTGGGGTAATGTCCAGCGGGCGGAACTAAAAAAAGAGTATATCCAGAAGTATAAACGTAAAAGTAAGAATATTCGCAATAACATATTTTTACAACGAGCCGAAAAATTTCACATTGCCATTGGCAAGTATAATTACAACCAGCGATCAGCCACTAGTGTAACCGTTCAGATAATGCAGCAGGGTAAGATTGGGGAACGGATCGATATTAAGGAGATGACCTGGATTGATTCGTTGGAACAATGGGCTGCCAGTGATTTTTCAATTCGAAATTTTAATCTGAATGGCGAAGAAATCAGCGTCGATATAAGTGACCGGGACAGTCTGTTTTATCTTGGCTTTACGCCGGCTGACATTGAACGAAAATCATCCTCACCGGAAGAATTGAGTTATGCCGATCTCAATCAATTTATTGCGCAATTGGATGAAAATGGCGTCGATACAACCCGTTGGGAAGTTGTCCGCGATTTCAAGATTTCGTTTGCCTTTACCAGCCTGATCGTGGTTTTATTTGGTCTGCCTTTGGTTCTACTCAAACCCAAAGGCGGACTATCATTTGGGGCCGGAATGAGTGTATTGGTGATATTTTCCTATTATGCCTTTATAAAATTTGGGCAATCACTGGGTTATAAAGGAATTATTGAACCGTTTTACGCCGCCTGGATAGGCAATTTTGTTTTTTCGATTGGCGGTCTTATGCTGTTAATCGGTGTTCGCAAATAATCAATCCTGATCATCTACGCCATTATCTTTTTCAAAATCAGGCGGTAAAATTACCGGTTCGTTTTCCGGGCCATTTTCCGCCGGTTCCTCCTTCCGGCTGCCAAAACCAGTAATGGTAACGCCAAGGGAGATATTCACACCTTTCATGGAATGAATCCAGACTCCATTCCTGAATGCCAGCCCCATATCAAAAATGATGGGACCTTTATGAATACCAAATCCCATTCCCAGTTCCTTAAAATCGTAGCCCGCCCAGGAATAGCCAAATCGAATGGGGAAAGCCGGATTTTTGGTCACTTCCGCCCCAATTGACCAACGCCAGCGATTGCGGGCGAAAAAACGGTCTTCAAATCCGGCCAGTAAATCTGACACTACTAGAATACCGGGGAAGCGCTTGGACACCGAGAATCGAAATTGAGCCGGATAACGGGTCGAAAACTGTTTCAGATTACCATCTTCATCCAGGTTATAAACAACCTGTTCATCGGTCGGATTTGAATAAAATAGCGAATCGCTGGACATGGTTTGCATATTCAGGGTATCAATTGTATAATTATAGCGCACGGCCATGCTGTCGTTTAAGGCAATGCCAGCCCAGGTCATATGGAACAGATCATCGGAATTACCATAAATATTATCACCGCCGGCCATAATATTTTTAATAACACTGGGGCGATTCCAATGGATGGTACCCAGAGCATTAATCATGGAAAACCCGATCCGCCAGCCATCAAAATCTCTGGTAGTAAATCCAATATCCAAACCCAGGCCGCTGCCGCCAATCCCCTGCCGGAAAAAATAAGTTCCGCTGCCGTACATTGCGGTTGTATCAGTGATTAATGAAGCTTGACTTGAATCAGAATCAGTACCAAAATAGAAAAGACCTTGAAGATACTTAAATGTCATTCCCCAGGCATAATCCTCACTGGGAATGGCAAAAGAAAATCCAAATTCATTTACCCCAAGCAGATCAAGTTTCAGTGTCATATCAATTTCTTCTGAAACCGGATTTCCATTTAACAATAAACTCATGATACCGGTAGGAATAGTGGCATCGCCAAGCACCACCATATTGGAAGTAAGCGCCATGTTTCCGGAGGCAAAATTCAAAATGGGGATCGGCATATGCATGTCGGTATAAAGTCGCAGACCACCGCTTTTATCAAGATCGCGCAGGATCAGGTCTTTGTCCTCTGTGGTAAGGGTATCACCGCTAATTTCATTCAGATTACCCAAAGATATATAATTGCTGACCATCCCAAAATCGAAACCGAATAATTGGAGCATAAATGGTTTTTCCTGTTGGAGCGCAAGCAGGGCCGGGTTGTAGCCCACTGCAAAAATACCATCAGCAACAGTTCCATAGGCACCAGCCAATCCCACCACCCGGGGGTCACGCTTGGCCTGGGCAAACAAGCTGGTTGTCAATACGAGTAACAGGAGCAGTTTAGTCAGGTAAACTTTAATCATTTTCTACCCCCGCTTTTCAAGCCTACGGGACCGGTAACACCGGTAATCGAACGTAAAACTTCTTTGAGGGTAAAATACCAACCGCTCATATCTTTGATATCTGAACCAGCATCTGAAATACGTATCCGAACGCTGTCGCGCATGGAACTGGGGATGTTTTGAATGATCGTTGAAGCATCCCAGATAAATGAATCAACATTGGCGATTGCGATCCAATTGGATTCAAGGGGAGTCCAATCGTCATCAACCTCAATATCTGCAATGCTGCCATAAGAATAATCCAGGTCGACAGTATTAACTTTACCGAAGGTTCGCCAGCGGATAGTGATCGGATCGAGCACGTTAATAGATTCACCGCCATTAGGATACTGGATCACCAGTTCTCCTGGAGCCGATTCCATCAAACCAGTACTGCTGATCTCAAAAGTCAGAAAAGATCTAATGGTAATATAATCTTTCAGAGCTAAAAACACTGGTAAAGTATCACCGGAAATCGGATCAATAGGCGATCCATTCAGGTGAATTCGCGGTGTAGTGTAATGGTCACCGGCGCTGGTCATTAATTGAATTTTGGCAGGATCCATGACGCTGGAAGTGACTAAATCACCAGCGATATCGACTAAGCGACGATCATCGTTATCCGAATCATAATTTTTAAGGGTGGGATCGGGTAGCACAATTTTTAATAATGTATCAACATAGGCCACTACCGTATCGACTCCCGAAGTGGAACTACGGACAAAATAGGAAACTCCGTCCACGCATTCAGAAAAATCCGACATAATATTGAATATGTAAATTGATGAATCGGCCCCAAAAGATGGATCAAGAACGGAACATTCACTCACAACATACAGGCTATCGCCGGCCGAAATATCTATTCCCAGGGCAACAGCCATGCTATCAAGATTCTTAAGGCTCTCATCTAAAGGGAAGTTCGCTTGATTGGAAAGTAAAATAGAAATATCGCCGCCCACTGGAAAATGATTCGTTACCCGAGCTACGGCCGAGGCGCTGCGAAGTCCACTGCGAATTTTATTACGCAGCTCATAATCCCATTCTTCCAAGGGCGACTCATTAACCGGAATAAATGTCATTGGTGACATTCTCACTTCAAAGGGCGCAATCAATCGATATCCACCACCGATGGAAGCCCCCACTACAATCGTTCCACGACCATCGATCCGGGCAGTCGAGTTGATCATCAGAAATTCAGGATTAAACGATAGTAGATCCACAATTGTTGATTCGCCCGGGCCTGGCGGTACGAGGGTGCTATCTGATGGGATAGAATCGGCCGGCGAATCATAGATTAGGGTAGTCGTCCCATCACGGCTCAGACGAATAATGGTTTTAATTGTGTCAATGGCATTATCCGGGCTACCCATCTGCGCCTGAACACGAACAATGGACGAATCACCAAAAGTGTTAATACCAATCATATCAAGATCCAGCATCACTGGCAGCTGAATCTGATTTTTCATGATAAATTCAATCTGCACGTCAGTGAAAGCCATGCCGGAAAATCCTTGTGGCATACCCGCCATTTCCTGTTCTGTGGGAGGGAATTCCTGGATCAGGTTGGCTTGCAGTGATTCAAAATGCAGCTCCTCTACGTCAACACCTAAAGTCAAACTGCCAAACTCTGAACCGTCTAAAGGAATTATTGCCGCTGTATCAGCCCGAAGCATCGCGACAACATCAATAATCAACGATTTCAGGGCGCTGTCAGGACTGATCGGGTTGGCAAAAGTATAACCATCCAGATCGAAGGTGCGAAAATAAGCCGAACTATCCTGGGATAATACGGTAGTGATTTTAACTGAATCTTCACCGGCAGGCGGTAGAAAATTGCGAAAATTCATACTGAAATCGATGTCGAAGAGATAGGTGCTCTGTAGATTCCGGATGGCTATTTCATTGACATCCGATCCAAATGACGGATCTTTAAAAATACCGGAATAAATTTCAATATCGGATGGAAATTCAATAGCTGGAATTTCCGGCGAAAGATCATATTCACTGACCTGCACAATGGCTTCATCCACACCGGCAATCCTGATTCGGATTGTCAGATTCACTTTGACTGAATCACCGGCATTGATCGTAATCGTGTCAAGCACGGTTTCTTGTTCCAGACCAAAGCCAAAATTCAGCTGTATTTTATCAATAAGCTGTTTATCGCCTATCAGGGTATATTCATTAAATGTACTATCTTTCTCTACCCTAGCATTGGTGTGTCTCGCCAATGTATCATCGGGAATACTCGGATCAGTAACCAAACTGAACTCAACATCCCTGATTGCTGTCGGCAAACCATTATTTAGAATCCCGGTCTGGAATAAGCTGGAATCGGTATCTGAGTCCGCTGTAATTACAATTGCCTTAACATCCGTGATAAAATCTGGTAGATCGTCAGCATTTACAGAGGGTATTGTAATATCAATACTGATTGTTGTATCGAAGGCAGTGGCAATCTGATTCCAGGTAGCTGCAAATATTTGCTTATCGATGGCTGAGGGAACATCAAATGTATCCAGGGTCACATCAATAAATTGATTGTTTGGGGCAAACGGTAATTCGATGGTTATTAAAGTATCAAAGGAAAAAGCCATGTCCGGTGAGTTTACCGGATCTTGAGCGAAATCAATGTTCTGGTTTACCGGAACCTGCAAATATGATTCATCGATGGAAGTATCAGGTAAACTTCCTTCGAAAATAATCTGCATGCCCAGCGAATCAGATGTTGCAAATATTTGTTCATCATCCACAATTCCGCCCAACGGATAAGTTTCCTCAACCAGCGGGATTGTCAAATTTATGAACCAGGTTGGCATTTCAAAATCGGCCGGACTTTGAAAATCGCAACTGATCATCAATAGAATTAATACCGCAGAAAAAACTAATACTGTTGATCTGAGAATTTTGTACCTGGATTTCTTCATTAAATGATCTTCATTATTATGCTTGATCTCTGTCCCGCCCACATTTAATAAGTTGGCAAGATAAATGGACATAACTTCACAGGGTAAAGTTCACGAATTTTTATGATCTTTGCCATAAAAAAAACACTCCGCGAAAAACGGAGTGTTTTTACCCAAATTAGTTGGATTTTAATACCGATAATGCTCAGGTTTATAGGGACCTTCTTTCGGAATCCCAAGATAATCCGATTGTTTATCGGTCATTTCGGTCAGAGTAACTCCAAGATGACTCAGGTGCAGGCGCGCCACTTCTTCATCCAATTCTTTCGGTAATCGGTAAACTCCCACTGGAGGCTTGTCCTTGGCTAAAGCGATTTGTGCCAACACTTGGTTGGTGAATGAATTGGACATGACGAAACTGGGGTGTCCGGTAGCGCAACCCAGATTAACCAAACGGCCTTCTGCCAGCATATAAATCTGGTGACCATCGGGAAAAGTATATCGATCAACCTGAGGTTTAATCACTTCCCGTTTAATCTGCGGATCGGCATCTAACGGATCAACCTGGATTTCATTATCAAAATGTCCGATGTTGCAAACGATTGCTTGATCAGTCATTTTTTTCATATGCTCCAGTGTGATCACATCAACATTGCCGGTAGCGGTAACAAAAATATTACCTTCAGCCAACCCCTGTTCCACGGTCACCACTTTATAGCCTTCCATGGCAGCCTGTAAAGCACAGATCGGGTCAATTTCGGTCACCAGAACTTTAGCGCCATAACCCCGCATGGACTGGGCGCAACCGCGTCCCACATCACCATAGCCACAAATAACCACGGTTTTACCGGCAATCATTACATCAGTTGCCCGTTTGATACCATCCGCCAGTGATTCCCGGCAACCATAGATATTATCAAATTTTGATTTCGTGACCGAATCGTTGACATTATAAGCTGCAAATAACAATTTACCGGCCGCGGCCATCTGTTCCAGACGATGAACACCAGTCGTTGTTTCTTCGGAAGCGCCAATTATTTCACTGACTACTGACTGCCAGTGACCCGGATCGGTGAGAATCGCAGCACGCAAATTATTTTCCAACGCTTTTTCGTCACCGGTCTCAGCCGTAATGGGCGATAACTCACCCTTTTCAGATAGTTCTTTTTCCAACTCAACACCACGATGGATCATCAAGGTAGCATCGCCACCATCGTCCACAATCAGATGAGGTCCCAGATTTCCCGGGAAAGTCAACGCCTGGCGCGTGCACCACCAGTATTCATCAAGGGTTTCCCCTTTCCAGGCAAATACCGGAACACCCCGCGCTGCGATCACTGCCGCAGCATGATCTTGGGTTGAGAAGATGTTGCAACTGGCCCAACGCACGTCGGCACCCAAAGCAACCAGAGTTTCGATTAAAACGGCCGTTTCGACCGTCATATGCAAAGAACCAGAAACGCGAAAACCTTTTAAAGGCTTCTCTTTCCCGTATTTACGCCGTACTTCCATCAGTCCCGGCATCTCTTTCTCCGCAACACTGATGGCTTTACGCCCCGCTTCAGCCAGATTAATATCTTTTACCTTATAAAGCTGGTTGGCATCAAATTTTTCCAAATTTTCAATAGCACTCATTTTTTATCCTTATTTCAGGTAGGTCTTCAATTGATCTACCAGGTCTGTTTTTTCCCAGGTGAAATTAGCATCATTCCGCCCAAAGTGACCATAGGCAGCCGTTGCCCGATACAGGGGCTGCTTTAACTGCAAATGCTCGATAATCCGGGCGGGTTTTAATGGAAATTCAGTTCTGACAATTTCGGTGATCTTATCGTCAGCCAGGTTACCGGTGCCAAAAGTCTTAACGCTTAAAGAAGTAGGCTCGGCTACTCCGATACTATAGGATAATTGCACTTCACAGCGTTCCGCTAATCCGGCGGCAACAATATTTTTGGCAATATAACGGGCCATGTAAGTTGCAGATCTATCTACTTTGGAAGGGTCTTTGCCACTGAAGGCACCACCGCCATGGGGGGCATAACCACCATAAGTATCGACAATTATTTTGCGTCCGGTCAAACCGGTATCCGCATCGGGACCACCTTTTACAAATCTACCGGTACCATTCACGATAAAGTTATCTGCGTAAGGCAAGCCGGTTTTATCCAGTACCGGTTTAATCACCTGCTCAATTACCTGCTGCGATATGAAAGCATGCTCTTTTTCTTCATCACCAAACTTCTCGACCATATCATCGTGCTGGGTGGCAATAACCGCTTTCTCAATCCGTAGCGGTTTAAAACCATCATATTCAACTGTAACCTGTGATTTTCCATCGGGACGCAACCAACCCAGCGTACCGTTTTTGCGCAGTTCAGCCAAACGTGCGGTTAACTGCTGAGCCAATTGGATTGGCAAGGGCATCAATTCCGGCGTTTCGGTGCAGGCGAATCCAAACATCATTCCCTGATCACCGGCGCCTTGTTCGCTATCATCGGCTTTTTCAACACCACGGGCAATATCATGGCTCTGGTGGTGAAGCAAAGATTGCACACGGACTTCATTGCTGTTCATCCCATATGCTTCATCAATATAACCGATTTCAGTGAGAGTTTGTTTAACCAGTGCTTCAACTTCCGCAAAGCCATTGGTACTTACTTCACCAGATACTACTACCATCCCTTTGGTAGCCAGGGTTTCGCAGGCTACATGGGAATTGGGATCCTGTGCTAATAGGTTATCTAAAATTGCATCCGAGATTGCATCACACACTTTATCCGGGTGACCTTCGGTCACTGATTCTGATGTAAAAAGGAATTTACTCATTGGTACTCCTCAATATTGATTTTATTAATTAGTAATTTGATTTAGTCATTTCAATCGGTCGATAATTCTGGTTACCACTCCGGTATCATTCATAATATAGAAATGGAGATTTTTCACGCCTGCTTCTAATAATTCCTTACACTGATCATAAGCCCATTCAAAGCCAATTTCCCGCACCTGTTCCGGTGTCTCACGAATTTCATCCACCAATGCATTGGGTAGGTCAACGTGGAAATTCCGTGGGATATTATTTAATTGCGATAATCGATTAATTACTTTTATTCCCGGTATGATTGGTACATTGATACCGGCAGCTTTACACTCCTCAACAAATCTGAAATAGACCTTATTATCAAATACCATCTGGGTTACAATATAATCCGCTCCGGCATCGAGTTTTGTCTTGAGATATTTAATGTCGGTCTTCAGGTTTGGCGCTTCAAAATGTTTCTCGGGATAGCCACCAACACCCACACAAAAATCAGTGGCATCGGCATCAAGTATCTCGTCCAGGTACTTTCCGCGATTCATATTATTTATCTGTTCCACCAGCTCTTTTGTATAGGGATTAATACTCTTATCCTTACTGAGTGGTTTTTTATAATTTGTTTCATCACCACGAATGGCCAGTATGTTTTGTATTCCAAGATAATTAAGCTCGATTAGCGCGTCTTCGGTTTCCTCACGAGTGAAACCGCGGCATAAGAGATGCGCCACTGTATCGATATTGAAGCGGTTTTGGATAATTCCACAAATGCTGATTGTTCCGGGTCGTTTCTTTTTGATTCGTCGCTGGATGGTACCATTCGGTAAATCGTCATAAATGGCTTCGGCAGAATGACTGGTAACATCTATATAGGGTGGATTATAAGGCTGCAGCTTGGTGACAATATCGATTATTTCCTGAGCGCTTTTTCCCCGCGGAGGGGGAATAATTTCAAAACTGAACTCCGGGGATTGAGCTCGTTCAATGTGTTCGATTACTTTCATCTATTCCGAATTCGCCTTATGTTTAATTATGTACCGCGTTCGTAAGCCAGATTTGGCTCCAATAATTTTTCAGTAATTTCGATTGATTCCCCCTTACGCCCTGCATAATCCATGACCTGCTCACGATCTATTTTCCCCACACTGAAATAGCGTGTATCCGGATGTGAAAAATACCAACCGCTCACGGCAGCCGTCGGCAGCATAGCATAATTTTCGGTCAATTTTACACCAATCTCTTTTTCAGCATCCAATAATTTGAATAAATCTACTTTTTGAGAATGATCCGGGCAGGCCGGATAACCGGGAGCAGGACGAATTCCCTGATAATTCTCACTTATAAAATCAGCTGTATCCAAATTTTCATTGGCAGCATACCCCCAGAACTTCAGCCGCACTTGCCAGTGCAGATATTCGGCATAAGCCTCGGCTAACCGGTCAGCCAGAGCTTTTACCATAATTATCCCATATTCATCATTCTGATCGCGCAATGATTTCATTATTCCAGAATTTTGATAATCAACTACCACGGCAAAGGCACCAATCCAATCCTGTTTACCGGTAGATTCCGGTGCAATGAAATCACTTAGACTGTAAAATAGATTGTCTTTTTTTCCAATTGTTTGTTGACGCAAATTATGAATAACCATTGCGATCTGAGAGCGATCATCGTCACTAAAGATGGTAATATCATCAGCACGTGAATTAGCTGGAAATATCTGCATTACCCCGCGGGCTACCAGCAATTCATCCGTTATAATTCTTTTCAGCCATTCTTGTCCTGATTTGTATAATTCCCGCGCCTGATTACCATAATTAGAATTATTAAAAATTGTCGGGTATTTCCCTTTTAACTCCCAAACGTGAAAAAATGGTGTCCAATCGATAAAGGCGGTTAGTTTATGCAAAGGAAATTGGGTATTTAATTGCCGATCCAAAGTAACCGGCGCTGGTGGTATATAAATTACCCAGTCAGGCTTAAATCCATTTTTACGCGCCGCATCCAGCGTAACCAACGGCTTGACACGTTTACGCTGTGCATAAGTTTCCCGTAAATTCTGATAATTGGATTTGAGCTGTTTTGAATAATCGGTTTGCTCAGCTAACAAACGACCAACCGCATCAACGCTGCGTGAAGCATCAATAACATGGGCTACAGGACCGGAATACAAAGGATCAATCTTGACGGCGGTATGGATTTTAGATGTGGTCGCGCCGCCAATCATTAACGGAATTGAAAGTCCGCGCCGTTCCAGCTCACCGGCAACTACAGTCATCTCCTGTAGAGAAGGCGTTATTAAGCCGCTGAGGCCAATAATATCGACCTTGTGTCGCTGGGCTTCATCAATAATTTTATCGGCCGCAACCATTACCCCAAGGTCGATAATTTCATAATTATTGCAACCCAATACTACGTTGACAATATTTTTACCAATATCATGCACATCGCCTTTGACAGTTGCCAGAATAATTTTCCCTCTGAATTTTTGCACCGTCCCGGATTTTTTACGTTCCAGTTCAACAAAGGGAATCAGGTAGGCAACGGCTTTTTTCATTACCCTGGCACTTTTTACAACCTGGGGCAGAAACATCTTGCCGGCACCAAACTGATCGCCCACAATCTGCATGGCAGACATGAGATTCCCCTCAATTATACCCAGGGCCGATCCGGTTTTCTCATGCAGTTCAGCAACATCACTTTCTATGAATTCAGCCAATCCCTCAACCACTGCATGTTGGATACGCTCCTCAACCGGTTCCGTGCGCCAGGCATTCACCTCAATTTTCTGTTTAGCAATAGACTGATAGTCATGGGCAATTTTGATCAGATTGTCTGTGGCGTCAGAACTGCGATTCAGTATGACAGCTTCAACACATTTTTTCAATTCGGGTGCTAGGTCATCATATATGGCAAGTTGCCCGGCATTAACGATTCCCATGCTCATACCTGCCTGTATCGCCTGATATAAAAAGACGGAATGTATGGCTTCACGAACATGGTTATTTCCGCGAAATGCAAAAGAAACATTGCTGACCCCACCACTGATTAATGAGGCCGGAAATTCTTTTTTCAGTGTTTTACAGGCTTTGATATAATCGATTGTAAAGAGTTGGTGTTCTTCCATCCCCGTCGCAATAGCAAATATATTGGGATCAAATATTATATCTTCCGGATCATAACCGGCTTTTTGGGTCAGTAAGCCATAAGCTCGACGGCAAATTGTTACCTTCTGATCATAAGTCGCGGCCTGACCATTTTCATCAAAGGCCATAACGATAACCGCCGCTCCATAGCATTTTACCTGTCGGGCCTTTCGTAAAAACTCATCTTCGCCATCTTTCAAGCTGATGGAATTCACAATGCCTTTACCCTGTATATTCCGCAATCCGGTAATAATCACATTCCAATCTGAAGAATCAATCATCACCGGTACTTTGCTGATACCGGGATCTGATGCAATCAAGCGCAAGAATTTTTCCATGGCAGCGATTGAATCAAATATGGCATCATCAAGATTAATATCGATAATCTGGGCACCATTTTCAATCTGCTGGCGGGCAATCTCCAATGCCTGTTCATATTTGTCCTCCCGGATCAGACGGGCAAAGCGCGCCGAACCGGCAACATTAGTTCGCTCACCAACATTAACAAACAAAGAATCAGGTAGTATTGTAAGCGGTTCCAGACCACTTAACCGGGTGCCCAGTAATTTTCCGGGAATCTTGCGAGGGGTTAAACCTGATACGGCTAACACAATAGCACTGATATGAGCTGGAGTCGTACCGCAACAGCCACCAACAATATTGACCATACCGGACTCAGCGAATTCCTTGATCAGACCAGCCATGTTCGTGGGCGATTCATCATATTCACCCAGTTCATTTGGTAATCCGGCATTAGGATGGAGTGATACAAAAGTTTCACCCCAGGCAGAAAGCTCCCGGATGTAGGGACGTAATTCTTTTGCTCCCAGGGAACAATTTAGTCCAACGGAAAGGAGATTGCCGTGGCGAATAGAATTATAAAATGCTTCCAGAGTTTGTCCTGAAAGCGTCCGACCGCTGGCATCAGTAATTGTCCCGGATATCATAATTGGAATATTGACTCCACGCTGATTTAATACATCCCGGATTGCGAATAAAGCCGCTTTGCAATTTAGAGTATCAAACACTGTTTCAATCAGCAGTAAATCGACGTTCCCCTCCACCATTGCTTCCACTTGGGTTGCATAGGCCGCACATAATAGATCAAAATCAACGTTGCGATAATCCGGTCTTTCCACATGCGGGGATAGGGTTGCTGTCCGGTTGGTCGGACCGAGCACGCCAGCAACAAATCGTGGCTTATCCGGGGACATAGCCGTAAAATCATTCACGACAGACCGTGCCAGTTTTGCTGCGGCCAAATTCATGTCAAATACATGATCTGCCAGCCCATAATCACTTTGAGAGATGGCGTTTGCGTTAAAAGTATTAGTCTCAATGATATCAGAGCCAGCCTGCAGATAATTGCGGTGAATGGTTGTGATTACATTGGGACGTGTTAGAGACAAGACATCATTGTTGCCCTGCAAATCAATCTCCGAATCAGTGAATAATCGCCCGCGGAAATCAGATTCGTTTAGATCAAACGACTGGATCATAGTGCCCATGGCACCATCCAGAACTAATATTCGATCTTTTAATATTTCTTCAATTTCAGGCATAAAAAAAGCCGGCGCTAAACCGGCTGATAGACCTTTTTAGCAAATTTATTTAACGTCGGTGCAATATGGCTCAAATTCCGACCGGGGTTATTTTACCCAGTATTTAAGATTTATTCAAGGATAATTCTTCGCTGCTGAGTTCAGCAAAATTCGGAACCATCACCGGCCACTATCCGGTCCTTTAGTCGTACTTCGTTGAGATTTGAATTATTAAGAACAATACTGTTCTCAATTTCACTGTTTTTAATTATAGATCCAGGCATAATTGTCACATTCGGACCGATGATCGAATTCTCAATCAGGCAGTCCTTCCCCACAAAAACCGGCTCCCGGAATTCCACCCCAGGAATTGAATCATGGCTGGATTCAAGTAATACCCGGTTGGTCTCAAGATAGGTTGCCGGTACCCCAGCATCAAACCATTCAGCATTTTGCAGGGCTACAAACTGGTCTCCCCAATTAAGCATCACTTCCATTGCGTCTGTAATCTGATACTCACCTTTGGTTCGAATATCATTTTTGATCAAATATTCAATGGCCTGCTTTAATCGTGCCTCTTTGGGGAAATAATATAGGCCGATAATCGCCAGATTGGTTGGTGGATCAGCGACTTTTTCATGGAAACCGGTTATTCTATTTTCTTCAATTTCGATAACGCCAAACCGTGAAGGATCATCTACTGGCAGTACCACAATTCCATTTGTTTGCAAATCGGTCAATTCCGAAAATGGAAATCGATAGACAGCATCACCCAGGTGTACTAGTACCGGCTCATCCCGATCTTCCAATCCCTGTAGAACAGCATGACCCAATCCCAGACGTTCAGTCTGATTAACATAAGTGAAATCACCGGAATATTTTTCCATATGCTGAATAATTTGATCGCCAAGATGTCCGATTATGAATGTAATCTGATCAATTCCATGATCTGCTAGATTATCGATAATATGGTCAAGTACCGGTTTCCCGGCCACTGGTAATAATGCTTTTTGCGTATGGTCAGTATGCGGTTTCAGGCGGGTTCCATAACCCGCCACCGGCAGAATAACTTTCACTTGGATCCCCTGTTAAATATTAATAACGCTTTAACTTATCTTTATGTTTTTTTACTCTGGTTACCATTGTATTGACGGCCCGATCAATACTTTTAGTAATGTTGTCTGATGATTCTTTCACATTCAGCTTGTCATTTGGAACTGAAACATTGATCTCAACCGTGTACGAATTGTTCTCATGAGCAAGAATAATCTGTCCCTGGGTTATCCGATCAAAATAACGAGTCAGTCGATTCATCTCTTTCTCAGCATATTCTCTTAACTGTTCGGGAGCTTTGAAATGACGGGCAGTGAATTCAATTACCATATTACATTACCTTTCATTTTATTTTCATTTTGTATTTATAGCACACTCATTTAGGTACAATTTGCATACCAGAATAGTGCATTGTGAAAAATAAATCTGGTTAATATTAGCTACCTCCATGAGGATGAGCCTGACGGTGAATCTTCTTCATTTTCTCAGGTTGAATGTGAGTATACACTTGAGTTGATGAAAGACTACTGTGTCCTAACAAATCCTTTAGCGATCGAATATCGGCGCCATTATTCATCATGTGGGTCGCAAAAGAATGCCGAAGTGTATGGGGGCCTAGATTCTCACCCTCCATTAATAATAATAAATATTGTTTCACGTGTCGCTGGACTGTCCGAACTGAAATACGCTGCTTTTTCCCATTCACAAATATGGACTGTTTCTTTGGTGTTAGCTTTGTAAAACCCATGAAGTGGATAAATTGTTCCAGTGTTTTGCGGGCGGTTTCACCAAATGGAATAATGCGTTGTTTATTGCCTTTTCCGGTTACCTTTATCAATTGATTATCAAAATCAATCTGGCCAAAGTTCAGGTTTACTAATTCGCTGACCCTGATCCCAGTACTGTATAATAATTCAAGTATTGCCCGGTCTCGTAATCCGGCTAAAGTATTGTTCGGTGGCAAATCCATCAAAGCGGGAATAACCTCTTCCGGTATAACATTGGGTAAGGATTTAGGTGTACGCGGCGTTTTTATTCCAATGGTTGGATTAGAACTCAATTCTTCTGATTTGACCAGATATTTAATAAATGATTTTACTGCTGCCAGGCGTCTCGCAACTGTACCACTACTGAATCCTGCTTCAAATTCCGCACCTAAAAAATGCCGGATAGTAATTTTATCTATGCTGCGGAAATCCTCTGTAATGAAATCAAGATAAGAATTATAAAAACTAACAAACCGTTTAAGATCTATCGCATAAGCCCGCATGGTGTGAGCGGAATAATTTCGTTCTTGTGATATATAGGCCAGAAAGTCATCAATTAACAGTTGTTTGCGATCATTCATTAAATACGGCCGCTTCTGCAAGTAAATTTTGCATATCCTCTGGAATCCGGACTTCAAAACTCAACAACTTGTCGGTCCCAGGATGTTTAAAGTGAATTTGGTGGGCGTGTAAAGCGTGTCGATTAATATTTTTCAGCAGTCTTTGCAGTATTTTTGTTACTTCTGGTAAAAAACCTTTTGAGCGATTTACACCACCATTATACATGTCATCAGCGAATATTGCAAATCCGGAATAAGAAGAATGTACACGGAGCTGATGCGTTCGACCGGTTAGCGGTGTAAATTGAACAAAACTAAGGTATCGAAAAGATTTCAGTGATTTATACTCGGTTATGGCCGGTTTCCCATCCACTGACGCTTCAAATTTGGTTGGATCGGAACGCTGCCGTTTGATGCCGATTTCAATTCGGCCTGCCGGTGGATCGCATTCGCCCCAGGTAATACCAAGATAAGTCTTTTTGATCGTTCGCGACTCGAATTGTTTTGCCAAATGATGGTGAGCAAGATTAGTTTTGGCAATTATCATTAATCCTGAAGTATTCTTATCGAGACGATGTACAATTCCTGGCCTTAAACTGCCATTAATATCGGATAATTTATTAAAATGATGGGCAAGTCCATTTGCCAATGTTCCGGTGTAATTGCCCTTACCGGGATGAACAACCAAACCAGCCGGTTTATTTAGTACGGCAAGGATATCGTCTTCATAGACAATATCCAAGTCCATTTTCTGTGGTTCAATTGTATTTGGTTCTTTTAAGGTATCCGGAATGGAAACCAGAATTTCTTCCCCACCTTCAAGAATCCGACTTGATTTGACGGCCGCACCATTAACAGTAATATAGCCCGATTTGATAGCATCCTGAATCTTGGAGCGAGAATACTCAGGCAGAGTGGCTGCCAAATATTTATCAAGCCTGGTATTTTCGGAGGTTGTTACCTTAAGCCTGGTCGAAATCAAGATTTAGCTTCTGCTGTCACGAGTTTGGGTTGCATTATCAAGGAATAATAAAGAAAGAAAATCATACCCACAGTAACGGAAGAATCAGCAATATTAAAGACAGGAAAATGGTGGCCGGCATACATAAAATCAAAAAAATCTACTACTTTACCAAACAAAACACGGTCAATCAGATTCCCAATCGCACCGGCCAGAATAAACGCTAAAGACAATCTAATTAAAAACACATCATTTCTTACCTGCCATAAATACCAGCCCAAACCGATTGATGCGATTATTGAAACAAACGTAAATACATAAATACCAGCCGGGAAATTGATGCCAAACGCCATACCATCGTTGGTCACATAAGTCATATGAAATAGATCTTGAATTACAGGAATGGATTCATGTAAATCCATTTTAGCCCTGGTAATTGCTTTAGTTATTTGATCGAGTAGGATTAGAAAACCGGTAGCATATAAAACCCTCATACAGAGTTCAGTTTCTCCTTCATTTTACAGGCCACACATTTATTTGCATTGGGGACTTCCAGCATGCGTTCTTCCGGAATTAACTCTCCACAGATTACACAAGTGCCGAATTCTTTGGATTCAATTCGTTCCAAAGCAACATTCAGATTTCGGTAATATTTATCTTCGCGAGTCATAAATAAAAAGCTTTTCTCACGCTCGTGGGAATCAGTGCCAGCATCGGCCATATGGACGCTGTATATGGAATCTTGCGAAAGCGCACCATTGGGATTTTTGGAAGTATTAATTCCATCCTGAATGGTCCCCACTTCCGAAGCGACTGAATTCATCTTAGTTAAAATTACTTCGCGAAATTTTTCTAATTTTTTTTCAGAATATTGTTTCTTTGTCATAATGATCTTTATCTAACCTTTCTCAACTCGTTCAATAGCGATGTTGAAGCGCCAATCGCGCACCGAGATTTCCTCGTTATACTCGCCCGATTGTTGCTCAGGCATTATTTTCTGAGTTAGTGTCTCGTTATAAAAATATTCCTTATTTGCCTTTATTGCATCGCCGACAGGTCCATCAAACGTACCATAAATATTTATTCTGTCTTCGACCATAAATTTAGCCTTTTTTCGGATAATCTGCACCTGTCTTATTACATCTCGAACAATGCCTTCCTTAATCAATTCATCTGTCAAATCGGTTGAAAGACCAATGGTCATACCACCTTCACCAGCTGCGGTAAAACCTAGAGCAGAAGTTTTTTCGATCAACAAATCATCACGATCAAGATTAATAATATTATTATCAATATTCAATACAATTCGGTCAGTCTTTGTCAAAATTTCGATCAGGCTCGTGCCATCGGTTTTTTCGAGCTCTGCTTTAATCTTTCCAATTGATTTACCGTACTTTGGACCTAAAACCGGCAGATTTGGTAGAATAGTATGGTTAATCAGGATATCCGCGTTAGCAATTCTTTCAATTGATTTCACATTCAATTCTTCTCTAATAACCGATTGATGCTCCATTAAAAATTCGGCTACAGTATCTTCATTCTCAACAAAATAAAGTTTTGCCAGCGGTTGTCGAATTTTCAAACTGGCTTGATTACGGGCTGACCTTCCCAGCTCAACCAGTTTTCTCAATGCATCTACCTGTTGTTCCAATTGCTCATCAATCAGGGCCGGGTCGGCAACCGGATACTCGCAAAGATGAATACTTTCAGGAGCTTCTGAGTCCGAATTTCGGACCAGATTCTGGTAAATATTTTCGGTAATAAACGGCATTACCGGCGCAATTAATTCAATTGTCGCTTTTAAGACTGTATACAATACCTGGTAAGCGGCATTTTTATCACCGTCATCTTCGCTTTTCCAGAAACGACGGCGATTCCTCCTGATATACCAATTCGACAGATCTTCCAGAAACAGGTTCACCTTACGCATCATCCGATAGACTTTGAAATCGTCAAATACCGCCCGACAATCATTGATCAATTGATTCAATTTGGAAAGAATCCAGCGGTCAAGAATTGTCAGGTTATTCGAATCAAGCGAATTCACCGTGGGATCGAATTTATCTAATGCAGCATAAGTTGCAAAAAATGAATAAGAATTCCACAATGTAATGATACGCTTCCGTACATCATCAGCATGGTGATAACCGAATAGAAGATTATGCTCCACATTTTGGGCGGCATACATCCAGCGCATCACGTCCACCCCCATTTCTTCGGCAGCATCATCAAACCAAATTGCATTGCCCCATGACTTGTGCATATCACGACCGGTTTCATCTTTAACAAGTGCGTGACCAAGTAAGGTTTTAAATGGAGGTACATTTTCCATAATCGTTGACATGGCCAGCAATGAATAGAACCAGTTTCGGAATTGACCGGGGAAACATTCAGTGATAAAATCAGCTGGAAACCACTTTTTCCAATAGTCGTTGTCACTGATATAATTCATAGTGGAATAGGGAACAATGCCGGCATCCAGCCAGGGGTTACCAACATCGGGTATTCTGGTACCAATCAATCCGGTTTCCGGGTGCTTGATTTTGACTTTATCAATCCACGGACGATGGGGGCTGTGCCCTTTAAACTCATCCCAGCCTTCAACCGCCAATTCTTCTAACTCCGCGAGCGAACCAACCACGTAAAAACTGCCGTCCTCAAAAGTCCAGATTGGTAAAGCCAGACCCCAGAACCGCTTTTTGGATATCATCCAGTCGCTCATATTTTCCAGCCACTCGTGCTCGCGATCCTGCCCCCATTCAGGCAGCCACTGGATTTGATCAACAATTTTTTTAATCTCGTTGCGCCAATCCATGTTGATATACCATTCACCAACCATCCGGAAAACCAGCTCATCCCCGGAGCGCCAGCAATGGGGATAAATATGGGGATAACGTTCAGCATGCACCAGAAATCCATTTTCTTTCAGATTGGCAATGATTTTGTGCGTGGTTTCTACGTCAGTGGCCAGCATGCCGGTCAACCAGCCAAAGCCATCTATATATTTCGATTCATCGTTTAGTGGGGCAATGTCTACCAATCCTAATTTCAGACCGATCTTATGGTCAATATCACCGCAACCCGGAGCAATGTGAACGATGCCGGTACCTTCGCCGGCAACTACCACATCGTTTCCTTCCGAATCCTTCCCCCCATCAATCACCCGATGACCGCTAATACCGTTGACGCCAGCAGCTTCTAATTCTGCACGGGCGAATGGATGCCCTCCTGCTATTGATTGGGCTTCCAGATCATCAAATGGACCAATATATTCCCAGCCCACCATTTCAGCACCTTTTAGCGTGCCTTCTTCAGTAAAACCACCGCGTTCCTTAAATATCTGGGAAATGGTCTTCAATTTGGGAACACCATCGACCCATTGTTTTTTATCCCCAAATTGTTTTTCCAAACGTTGGTAATTCAAATTTTCATCGGCAAAATAATATATGGAACCATCTTGTGCACGCAATTTGATATAATCCAGATTAACATTCACAGCCGCCGCAACATTAGAGGTCAGGGTCCACGGTGTTGTAGTCCAAACCAATAAATATTCCTTGTCACGATCCTTCAATGGAAACCGAATAAAAACGGCATCATGAGCAACCAGCTTTCGGCCTTCAATTATTTCCATTTGAGAATAAGATGTACCAGATTTACCAGACCACGGAACAACGTCGGTACCCTGATAAATTTTTCCCCGGTCAAACAATTTTTTCAGATAAGCCCAGATGGTATAATTATTCTCATCGGACATGGTGTAATAGGAATTATCCCAGTCCATCCAATAGCCAAGTCGGATTGATTGTTCGGTTTGGATACCGGAATACTTCCATACCCGTTCTTTACAAAGGTTAACAAATTTTTCAATGCCGAATTCCTCAATATCACGTTTTGATTTGATACCGAGTTCTTTCTCAACTTCAACCTCAACCCACAATCCCTGGCAATCAAAGCCGTTCTGATAACGTAATTCGTGACCGTTCATTGCTTTGTAGCGCTGGAAAATATCTTTTAATGTTCGACCCCAGGCATGATGGACACCCATGGGATTATTGGCAGTAATTGGCCCATCGAGAAAACTCCAGCGGGGCTTGCCTTTATTGGCAGCCACTCGTTTTGCAAATATCTGATTGTCCCTCCAGAAATCCAGTATTTCATGTTCCTGGGCGATAAAATCAACTTTGGGATCGACTTTCTTAATCATTATGGTATCCGTATCTTCAGCATATATTCTTCATCTTAAAAATTTCACCAACCTAGACTTGATAAACAAAACTTCATTGGCTTGATTTTAGCTCGCGAAATTAGGCGAAGTTGCTTGACCAAGTCAATGTGTACAATAATCGAATATAATAGAAAAATCCTCCCGCAGGAGGATTTTTCATTTGATCAATAATTTATTCCAATTCTATTGTAAAATAACGGGAATTGTCACCACGCTGAATCAATAATAATATAATCTGAGTATCCTCAGGTGCGGCCAATTTCCTGAATTCCTTTACTGAAGTTATTTCCTTTGAACCTACTCGCAATATAACATCCCCCATTCGCAAACCAGCCTTTGCGCCGGGAGATCCCCGCTCAACGCTGGTAATCAATATTCCATCGATCCCCCGATCAATATCAAAACGCTCTGCTAAAGATCGATTTAATTCTTGGACTTCCAATCCCAATTCATGATTTTTTGCAGTTTGGTGGGTAGCAACAACAGTATTTTCCTGAGGTAATTCCTCTAAAACTACAGAAATAGTTTTTCTTTTTCCATCACGGATAATTTCAACCTTTGATTTTTTATCAGGTTTAGATGAAGAAACAACATTCTGCAATTTGGCCGGCCCATTAATGGGAACACCATTAAAAGCTACAATAATATCACCGGTTTTTATACCGGCTTTATCTGCAGGACTATCTTCAGCCACCTGACTAATCAACGCCCCTTCTCTGGTATCAAGATCAAGCGCGCGGGCTACTTTATCTTCCAGTTCTTGGATCCATACTCCCAGCCAAGCGCGAATAACATAGCCATTTTCAATCAAATCGCTCATAACCTTACCGGCCATATTGGACGGGATCGCAAATCCGACACCACGATTTGCCCGTTCATAGCCGCCGGTGGCAATTGCAGTATTTATACCGACCAATTCACCCCTCATGTTCAGCAAGGCGCCGCCACTGTTACCAGGATTAATCGCTGCATCCGTCTGGATAAAATCTTCATAATCAGTAGCCCCCGGGATAATATTCGAGCGTCCAAGAGCACTCACAATACCAGCCGTAACAGTGTGACTCAAATTAGATGAAAACGGGCTGCCAATCGCCATCACCCATTCGCCAACACGTAATTTGTCTGAATCGCCAAGTTTAAGGGCAGTGAGATTATCCGCTTCAATCTGCAGTACTGCCAAATCAGATTTTGGGTCAGTACCTACAATTGTAGCCGTGACAACCCGTTTATCAATCAATTGGATTTCAATCTCATCAGCATCTTCGATAACATGATTGTTGGTAAGTATATAACCCTTTTTGGAATCAACAATTACTCCCGAACCAAGCGCCTTCCCCCGTTGTTCGCGTCCCGGCTGATCTCCGTGAAATTTAAAAAAATCTTCAAATGGGGTACCCTGGTAAGGATTTTCCATCCGATAAATTTTTTCAGCTGTAATTGTTACTACGGCCGGATTGGCGCGTTCTGCTACATCAGCCAACGCCTGGCTGAATTGACCTACAATTGAATTTTGGGTAAAACCAATACAGGTAATAAAAGTAAATAACAATATCAATTTGTAACGCATTCTATTCTCCGAAAATTTTACTAATTCAATGCAGTAGAAATAATAAAGGTTCCGAAACAATCCGGATTATATCATCGGGCATAATTCTGTATAAAATATTTCCTAATGCTAAAAGGGCAACCCTGAGGCTGCCCTTTTCTTTAACAATTTACTATTTTACAGGGAGTTATTTTCTATTAGGAAGTACTTCCTTATTTTAGCAAAACCATCTTTCTGGTCGCGTGGAAATTAGGAGATGATATTTGATAGAAATACATCCCGGTGGCGACGGCAGAACCATTATCACTCAATCCATTCCAGCGGATTTTATGATAACCACCAACCATTTCATTGCTAACCAGAGTTGCAACTTTCTGTCCCATCAGATTATAAATAACCAGCTCAACCTGCCCAGCTTCCGGCAGATCAAACATAATCTCGGTATCCGGATTGAAGGGGTTGGGATAATTCTGATGTAGCGCATATTGGGTAGGTAGCGCACGAACATCAAGACTGGCTGATTTAGTAAGCACAGGAATGCTCTCACCGTTAGCTCCAACCAGAATTGATTCATCCAGCGCTACAATGGTCGACAATCGATTGTTACCCTTAAAGTTGACCGGTATTGTCATCAGTTTGCCATTTGCATATGAAATTGAACCGCCACTGATATCAGCAATTACAATATTGAGAATACCAGGTTCGGATTCATTGTAATTGACAACCAGACCCTCAGCCGAAGCAGAAAGCCGCGGTGAGGACAATTCCAGATTAGTGGCATCGTATCTAATGGTGAACTGCGAACCCCTGACAATTCCATCATAGTCCAGGAGCGCAGTCAGATTTTGCTGGCCATCAAATATCAATTCAATTATCGCCTCAGTGGCAGCATCAGAACTGACACGCGCAGTCGTGGGAGGTATGATGATATCAACAATCATGATGATATCCTGAATATTGATCATTCCATCACGATTAAGGTCCGCTCCGCGTAATTGGTCAGCACTGGGAGTTGTAATCTCAAGCGCAAAATCAACTACCATCAGCAGATCGATTAGTGTTACACCATCAATGAAATC
>CAZIJQ010000033.1:0-26422 GCA_964539785.1 uncultured bacterium
GCTGGCGATATGGCGCCTTGCTTGTACAGTTTACATTTTTGGAATGGACAGGTATACCAAATCCTTTTCAAATGAGAGATTGGCCTGGATGTGTGCAATCTCTACTGTGCCGTCATATTCCGATAAGAGGCTCCAGCCCAGCGCAAGCAGGATGACCACCGTCCAAATCGTTGCCAGAATCAATGTAATGCGCTTCAGTTGCTGTGAAATTTTGAAAAATTTGGTCGTTTCAATCATGATTTCATTTATTTACCTTCCGAAGGTTTGAATACCTTCGGAAGGTGCTTGAACTAACAATTCTCACTAATCGTTTCCAACAGTTTCTTTATATTGATCGATTTGCTCATGTAAGCATCAACTCAGCCTTGAGCATTATTTCTTTGCCACCCTACAATGTTTAATGCAAGCATCGTTATCAAATATACCTAGATCGTCAAATTATTTAGAAGAATAAATTGCTTGTCTACCGCTCCTACCTTTTCAAAAGGCTAATAATCAATATAATTACGCAGGCTGTGCCGGGCAGTGTTCCAGGAAATTACAGACCAGATCTGCGGAATGTAATTGTGGGATTTGTTGGCATACAACGGATCATTCTCCAGATTACGAGCCGGATAAACCGATAGGCCAAAATCAAAATATATTTTTTTATACATCCTGACTTTGACTGAAACAGCCCCTAAGATACCTGATTCCACCAGTTCTGAATATTGATCAATCTCGTGTAACAGATAGCGCCAGCCCAATACAGTCTCAAGCTGGAACCGATTACGCCAGAATTCAGTTTGGCACCCCAGGGTAGGTACTAATCGGGATGGTGCATAATCGGTTAACAGTCGCAACTCCAGAGCAGCATAAAAATAGCTGGCTGAATCCGCCTGCTGAAATAATTCGCCCTCAATTGTCAGGGCCAGGAATCCACCGATTCCACCCGCTGAATATGGGATCAATACGTCCGGGACAGCCCGGAGTTGGTGAAACCAGTTCTGGATACCCTGCCCGCCAAAATGCCCTTTGGCAACCAAGCCGGCCTCAGGTAGTAGTTTTAACTCGCCCCAGCGATATTCCCGAGCCAGTGCTGCAAACAACAAGTCATAACGATAATTGAAATGGCGCGAAGTAAGTACATTCTCAGTGATGGCGATTCTCCAGTTCTGCCAGGAAATACGCAACAGGAATGAGGCAGTGATAAAATCATCGGGACCGAAATAATAGCCCTGCTTACCACGCTCCACGGAGCCGGTATAATTATCATTGATAATCGCAAAGGCTAACCCAAACTGATCAGTTTCTTCCGTAGCCATTGAAGACTGGGCGCTAAGCCCGCCCAGCACCAGATTGACAATAATAAAAATTACTGCACTGCTGATTTTATTCATCCGAATAAATTATGGCTACAATCAAAAAATCAATTCAAGATTCAATTCGGCATCATCGACACGCCAACAATCTCCTTCACAATAACTTTCGTGATCAGTGGATATTTTATCGCCATCGATGGCAAGCACCGTATCGATACCTACTAGATAAAGTGCAGATCCGGAATACCGGCCCACCGCCATGGTATAATTCTGTTCGGTCACGGATAGAGTATCAGTCAAAATCAGAATATCGTCTTCGATATCATTTTCATAGAGTTTCACAACAACCCAGGAATTTTCTGTGTTCAGGGTTATTGCTACCTCAACCAAACCTTCTCCCGGTTCATATGAATAGCAATCCTTCCAGATCGGTCGATGAGTGCAATCTTCATCATCGTCGTAACAGCCACCTCCTACAAATAGCAGCGTCAGCAGGACTACTAATATTAAACGAACAATTTGTGTAAAGTAATTTGTTTTGTAAAACATAACTTGCCAAATCCTTTAATTAAAATGCTTCAGGATATAGATTGTTGACACCGAAAACTGGTGGCTGCAAATGAAAGGTAGATCCAGATAGCGATAGGCCAATTTTAAATCCAGATAATTAAAATGACGGATTAATCCGGATTTAAAAATAACGGTCAAACCACCTTCCGGTCTAATGGACGAACCTCTGAATAATCCAAATCGATGGATCGGTCCTAGCGCTATGAATAAATCGAAATTAGCAATATTAAATTGCTTTTCGGCTGTAAAACCAAATCCGAATTGTTTAGCACGATATTGGCGATAATAATTATCCGATTGCTTAATACGGACTATTTTCTCGTAAGGCCGAAAGAAAAAAAGACCATTTGCCGCCCAATGTTTTTCAATAAACCATAATCCAATCTCGCTATCGAGCAGGATATCATCAATATTAAAACTGGAACCGACTGAGAAGAATAAATCGGTTCCGAGATAGTGACGACCTACTGTACTTTGACCCGGTACCGTGCATAGAAATAACAGAAACATACCTGTTAAACGCCATGATGTATTCAGTTTCATATCTATTAACCCCTCAATTAATTCCAAAACTGATCAGGTTTTGCAGAAGTAAATTGGACAGTAGAATTCGTGAATCGCACCAGATTGAGTGAATTGAGTACCAGCTAATTGATATAAAAGTACTTTACCAAATAATTAAAAGCAAATTAATCAAAAACTTTGCAGTGTGTTTCGCTTGCTGAATCCTTAAACTACCAAGCGTAGATTATTCTCCACCGATTGTATCGGGGAATCGAAATGACAGACTGTTTTCCTTTTCAGGGCATACAAATCTGTTATTTGACTGCCAGCAATGGTTCTAACAATGGAATTAATTCAGCCCGATTCTTAAAACCCGTGATACGATGAATTACATTTCCCGTTCGATCAATAATTATCATTGATGGGATTTGCCGGATATTTCCATAATCACGTAGAATCCGTTTTACTAATCGCCGTTGATCGGTTAACAATGGAAAATTCAATTTCATAAATTCTTCGAATTCCTTTAAAAATTTTATATCACCAGAATCTACTCCAATACCTACAATCTGCAGTCCCACACTGCCCAATTCATCCTGCAAAGCTGATAATTCGCGTAGTTCAGGTTTACAGGTTGAACACCAGATTGCCCAAAAATCGATAATAACCACCTTACCCTGTAAATCCGTTAAAGCAATATTTTCACCATCAGTATTTTTTAATACCCACTCCGGCGCCCGCTCAGGTTGAGCAGCGCCAATTAAAGTTATTAACACGATTGATGTTATTAGTATTCTCAAAACTTGTTCCTTTTATGTCCGTTAAATGATTTTTCATCGATGGCAATACTCAGGTAAAAATTGCGACCAGGCTGTGGTAAATCGGCCCAATCCAAATGATCGTGATAATTCACGTTTGTAAGATTATCAACCCCAATATTCAATGTGATTCCATCTCGGATCAAATACTCACCGCGCAATCCGATAATAAAATAATCTGCTGTTTCGTTTTCACCGCTGGCGGCGGAATAAGCCTCCTGCCGACTGCTCAATTTCCCTTCAATCTGGACCCACCAGGGATAGAGCTGGTATTTAATTGCTCCCTGAATTCCCAAGGGTGGAATCATAGGCAGGTTATCGTTGATATCATCCAGACGGCCAATTTCGTAGTTCAAGCCGCCAAATACCGACCAGTGCCAATCGAGTTCGGAAAGAATCGACAACTCCACACCCTGGATATGGGCTTCGCCAACATTATAATAATTTTTCCAACCATTGGCATAATCAACTACAACGCCGTTCGGATCAACTATTCCGAAAATATAATCGTCCAAATTATAGCGATATAGATTTAGTCCCAGATCAAACCAGTCGGTCTCAATCCGGTTACGCCATTCAAATTGGTTACTGCGCTCTTTTTTCAGGTTAGGATTACCGTTATAAAGATAACCATCCAATGCAACATACAAGTAATAACCGTAGGCTTCAGTCACAGTCGGCATTCGCTGACCGGCCGCCAGTGCCAAGGTAGTCTGCCAATTGGAGTTTATCCGGTAATCCAGAAAGATATTCCCCGTAATCATATGATCCGCTCGCTCCAGTGGATCATCAGGGTAGTTGATATGCAATTCAGCAATACCCATTTCATCGGTTACTTTGGACCAGAAAAAATCATAACGCAGGGCAGCTTTCAAGGTTGTTTTGAGATTTAGAGCCAACTGATATTCCAGGTATTCACCAAAATTCCAGCGTAATACAGCCGGCCAGGTGACCATTTTCATGGGAGATGAATCAAAGGGATGCATTACCATTTCAGCATAATGGGTGCTGTAATAAAATTCGCTCCGTAACTGGAGCAGCTGTTTTTCCCTGGGGACCAGAACAGCATCACCGTATAGACCGACAGTACGGGTAAAGCCTGGCATATCCATACGCATATTCATAAATAATTCATCGCGCTTGGAATCATCCATCCAATGATTTACATAATTACCATAAATCTTGAATTCAAACTTGGGAAACCAGGGTCGTATTCCGGTGGTCATGGTTGATAGTCCGAACATGCGCATCTGAGCATAACCCACATCCATTGGCAAGGCGGAATAGCCAACATCATAAGCATCATCGCCAATGAAATCGAAATACAATTCCGACCGATCTGACAATCGGGCTAAAATTCCCAGGTTATAATTGATTTTACTGTAGGACGTATATGGAATTACTCCGCCACTGGCATCAGTGTAATCTTCGGCTTTCCGAATAGTAGTATTAATAATCATTCCCCATTGCGGGTTGTTTCGGGTCCAGTTTACAGCTGTCTTGAGTCCGCTTAGCGCGCTTTGTGCCTCACTTCGCACATACCAGTTGTTTTCCGTAATACTGGTAAACTCAGGCCGGTTATGACTCATATTCAGGGAGCCACCCACATTTCCCCCATTTTCCAATGCCAGAGCGCCTTTGCCGATTTCCACCGAATTCAGTGCATCCACTTCGATGTACGATGAAACCGGATCCATCCGATCAGTACAGGCGCCAAAACATTTCATACCATCGATGGTAATATTCACCTGACCGCCCGACAATCCCCGGAAAATTGGTTCCGATGCAAAACTACCGCGGGAGATCAGATCAACTCCTTCCAGGCGACTGAGCATATCTTCGGTGCTGGTGAGATTGGCATTACGATACTGCTCGATTGTCGTGTTTTCAAACGATTGACCGATAACAGTAATATTCTGGCCAAATTCCAGAATAACCGGATCGAGAGTAAATGAAATCTCAATTCTACCATTCGTAGGCACTTCACAATTATAATGCTGAGCATTATATCCAATCATGGAGGCTACAATATCAGCCTTGCCACTATTAACCGACGTAAGCGTGAAGGTACCATCGAGACCGCTTGCTGCGCCAACATTAGTACCAGAAACGATCACATTGGCGCCCACCAATGCCAGTCCGGTTGAACTATCGGTGACACGACCGGATACAGTACCTTGCCCGGCTAAAGCAGCATTAGCCAGGCAAAGTACTATTATAATGTTTTTAGAAATCGAATTCATATTGAACCGTATCCAGTGCAACACCATCGCGGCTGAAAGCGAAATCAACAGTCCAGAAACCAGTCATATTAAAGGCAACTTGTCCTTCATATTTTCCGTTTTCCGTGAAAACCGGGTCAACGTTCCCACTTGATCCATGCCCCATATCTGGCATCTGGGGATTAACGGTAATTGTCAGATCGTTTACTGGTGGGAAACTCATCATTGTTTCTTTATGATTTACCGAAAGAACGATATCATTGACCCCAACCAGCGGTTCAGCCAGACCATTTAATGTGACCAAATAAGTCACAAGATTCGAATCAATATCAGTATAGGTCAACTTCTTTTTCATGTAGGTTTCAAGGACAGTCAGATTTGAGAACACAACCTGATGATCGGTAGTTGCTGAAATATTATGGATCAAGACAGTATTATTCCAGATATCAACCGTGTCAGTTGTACCACTGCCCATTATAAATACGATCTCACCTTTAAACAGATTGTCATCATCGGCACTGGTACCAGGATTAGTATAGGGACAACTATGATTCATTGTGGCCATATGCATGACCGGGCTCTGGGTTATTTCGGCACTAGTGATAATGGTATTACTGGTCTCGTCTGTCAAACGGTAATAAACTTCGTTGATACCGACAAAGAATGTTTCATTGCTGAATAGTTCAACTTGTAATCCGTTGTCACTGACCGTGCCGATCAGGATTAATTCATCGGTTACATCGGTCTCAGTTTCTTTATTATCTTCGCAACCGATAAACAGGATTGTAAGTATTCCTAAGAGGATTGTTAAGTGGCGCATGCAGCTCCCCTGTATTTTAATATTGTTGTTGATTTATTGTGATTTGACAGCCCCGGAAGGGGGCTTATCAGACCTGGGGGGGGATGGTATATTTTAAATGTGAACCCAAACTCAGTAGAAGTAAATGTCGGAGGTATAAGATAATGGAATTCTTTAATGTAAATATTTGATTGATGGATTTCAAAATAACAATCAGGTAGCTGAAACGCTGAAAATTCCACCCTTTTTTCATGATCCTGATCGCATAGACAGAGCAGGTTACAGCCCGTTGGCTCGCATTCACCGCCGGTATCTTCATCATCATGATTAAGATCTGCACAACCGCAAGTACAGATCGTCCCGTCTTCGGCATGATAGAGCAAGATGAGTGGAATGCTCTGCAATCCTAATTGGAATGTGAATCCCAAAGCCAGCAGGGCAGCGATAAACGGTCTGATGCGGTTGGGAGACATCAGGTCAAGTCCTGTCTCCGGAATAAAAAGATAGCAAGAGCTAATGGCAAGACAATCCACAATAATAACACCCCGGAGAATAACAGGGATATGGTCCCGCTGCTGCCGAAAATCTTGATCAATGTGGCGCCGGCGGGGCCAAATACGGTTGTTCCCCCCACACTTAATAGCGACATTACCCGCACCATGTCCACCGGATTACCCAATAGTGCAAATATCAACAAATACTGCAGTACACTTTTCTTCAAATACAAGGTCATGGATATGATCACCAGATCATAAAACATGATGAAGAAAAACCAGACTCCCAGGGCGGTCCCCACTGCAGCTAATTGTCGTTTGAAAGTGATGGCAATTAAAAAAGCAATCGATAAAAAGCTGGCTGCCAGCAGGATTGACAACCCTACCACCGCCAGATAGCGGCTGGCACCGGCCGACCCGATCACAATGGCGGAAATCACACCGGGTATTCCGAATCCGGCCACTGTCGCTGCCAGCAGGGCCACCATCAGACCGCCGTATTTGCCCAAAAGTATTTGGCTGCGGGACACGGGCTGGGTCACTAACAATTCGAAATATTCTTTATTGGAAATGAAACTGAATACACCCATCAATAAAGCAAACAACGGCACCAGGTAAGCGGTCAGATTGATAATACTGGCCGAGGTGCGGCGAAAATCCTGGAAGCCAGAATAACCGGCTGTAACCATACCGAAATATGCCAATCCCAGGGTCAGTACCGTAAACAGAATAGCAAATGACAGAACCCACTTATTGCGCAGATTCAGTCGAATTTCCTGGCCGGCAATCAATCCGATTGAATTCATAAAGCCTCTTCCGTGGTGTGGGCGCCCTGCACGACCAGTCGTCCGCTGATTCCGCTATGGCTTCTTAATTCCATTGGAAACCCGGCCCCCGGTTTATCGGCCACCAGTTTCAATTCCACTGGTGATTCCCCCAGCACCAGTTTTACCGGTTTAATGTGCTGATAACCGCGAATGATTAATTCATCGTCCCTATCCAGGTTGTAATTAAGTTTTAATAAAATCACATCGTTTTTATCGGCCAGGATTTTTGCAGGTGAAATCCCATCGGCAGCAATTTCCAGCGTATAAATTTTATTGGGATTTTCAAAGCGGGAACGGAATTCATTGTAGCTGAATAATTCACCGGAATATGATTTGGCCAGCGATTCAGCGACGACACGATCAGCGAAAGCCACCACTCCATAATTCATGACGGTTTGGATGCGGCCAACGAAGAAAGTCGACCCGGCAGCCGGAATCAGTCCACCGGCTTCGTAATCACTCAGGTAAATTTTATCAGCTTTGACCCGGTTGACTTTCAACCGGTTCACTTCATGAATCATACATATGGGGTTGCAAAACGGATAGAATTCGCCACCAGCCATAATCCCGGCGGCCTCTTTGGGCTGGTCGATCACCATATTGCAAGACTGGCAATTGTCAATCCCAAATGCAATTTCCGCCTCGTTAACACCGGCACAACCAAATACCAGCAGTCCGGCAATAATAATTATAATATTTCTAAGTACTACTTTCATGATTCCCCCTAATCTTCACCAAAATGCTCAAGTATCAGTGTATCCAGTTTAGGCGTTTCGGTAGCAAACTGGTCGATGGTGGCGCCGGCGCTGTCCAGCGCCTGTAATACCGCTAAGCGCTGGTCTAACGGCGCAATAAAGCGCAGATCACCATTTTCAAACCACACACGACTGGCGCCGGATTTGGTAGCACGTGCCAGCAATTTTTCTTTTCGTTCAGCGATTTTCAATACAACCGTTGTCCGGTCCTGAATTTCCCGATGCAGGGTATCCACCTGATCGACTCGCACCAGTTGACCTTCCACCATGATTCCCACCCGGTCGGCAAACGATTCCGCGTCTGCCAGAATATGGGAAGCAAACAAAATGGTGGCGCCTTGCGTCTTTCGCGTTTGCACAAACTGTCGTAATAATTTCATCCCGCGGGGATCAAGATTCAGGGTTGGTTCATCCAGAATAAGAACCGGTGTTTCCCCGATGAAAGCAACTGCCAGTCCCAACCGCTGCAACAGACCACCGGAATATTCCCCCACATATTTATCCCGATGTTCGGCCAGCCTGGTTAGCTCCAACACTTCATTTACGCGGTTATGATTACAGCCCCGCAGGTTGGCATAGAATTCCAGCACCTCCTTGCCCGTGAGATTATTAGGCATACTGATCCGCTGAGGAATGTAGGAAATCAGACGTTGGGCAGCCACGGGATCATTGGTTAGATCTACGCCATCAACTAATATTTTACCACCATTGGGCTTTAACAAGCCAACGATGGCTTTGATAATGGTACTTTTTCCGCTGCCATTGGGACCCAGCAGGCCGAATACTTCACCCCGAGCGACTGTAAAACTGGTGGGCTGCACAGCTTGGAACTTGCCGTAATATTTTTCGAATTGCTGAAGTTCTATCATTTTCTGAATTTTCGAATTAGGGCGACTGGAATCCCTGTTAATAGCAAATAGAATACAGCCAGCGGAAAATTGGCTTGACGGGTGATATTCTTGCCATAGGCTGTCCAGGGCACATTTTCATTTTCGACCGGCCACATCTGCGGGAACGGATCTTCCTTATCGGTGACCAATAAGATCGGGAAGGTTCGCTCGGCTACTTCCAGCGCCTGAGCCGCCGGACTGAATAAATACAAACGCACTTCCGGGTAGTCCACTTCCAGATATTCGAATACATTCTGCAACTTGTGGGAATAATCGCCAATCTGATTACCATCCAGATCGTAGCCCCGGTAATTGGTCCAGTAATTGCCGCGACCCTCATCAGCCCAGTAATTCGGGAAGCCTTTGGCATCAATCACCAGACCGCTCAAATTTTCCAGGAAATTATTGCTGTAGATTTTATTATCTTCACAGTTGGCGTTAATTTGAATTGCAATATCATTTTCGACGATATCATTATTCCACAGCACGTTAAAATTGGAATCGCTAAAAAAGACTCCTCGCGTATTATCGATAAATAGATTGTCGTAGGCAGTGCAGAAATCGCAAGATTGATAAAGTACGCCATAAGCACGATAACTGCGGTTGTGGGAAAAAATATTTTGGTTAAAATGAATCCGCTTCGAGTACATCAAAGCAGCACCCGCTACATTATACTCAAATCGATTTCCCGTGAAGCGGTTATCATCGGAATACATATAGTGTAATCCGTAGCGCACATCGTGGACGAAATTCCCAATGATATTGGTTTCGTCTGCAAATGAAAAATAGATTCCATCGCGAGTAAAATTAATTTCATTTCCCTCCAGCAGATTATCACTGCTGTTCCAGATGTGAATACCGTTACCACGGAGAGCCGTCTGCAAGTCGACCCTGCCCTTGATAAAATTATTGCGCAGGGTGATCTGGTTGCCACCTTTGACATAAATACCATGGAGAGTATTAATTATCCGGCAATTTTCTATTGTAACAAAATCACCTTCGATTTTAATCCCTGATTCATCTTCCAGCAGCCGGGTTCCGCTCCATTGAATTTCCATTCCGCTGATTGTGACACTGTCGGCAGTAATTAGAACTGCATCTTTCTGTTTGCCACCATTTAAAAATGGATAATCTTCGCCGATTATTTCAATCTGTCGATCCACTACAATAGCACCGCTATATTCACCTGGCCCGATCAGAAGTCGATCTCCATCAACCATCTTGTTGATGATTTCCTGCAAGTTTACTCCGGAACTGGCTTGCCAGTCGCGACCCTGTGCTACTGTCAGAATGATCAGAACAATTGCTATGTATTTACTGATTTTCAAAATATTAGGCGGGGGCGGAACCAGGTCCGCCCCCTATTATTTTACTCTACTCCTAACTCGTGGTCTACCATGCTCTTGGTACGCAAACCGGCCACACCGGTCTTAACGTAATACTGCCAGGCTTCTTCCAGTTTCAGATAGGTTCGTTTATTATATTTCCCATCTTTCATCCAGCCTTTAGCCAGGTCGTAATATTTATTAGCATAGGTAAACTGAGTAACCGCATCTCCCCATTCTTCGGTTGTCGTTTCCGTGAATGTATTTTTCTCAAACGCTGCGGTCAAATACTCAACGACCGGGCCGAGAATACCAATCACGCCTTCGATTTCCGCGACTTTGGCCTCACATCTTGCATTCCAATCAACAGGCTTATCCTGTGCCAGGGCAAAAGTGGTCAAAATCATAAGGATAATTAAGGCATATTTTTTCATACCGATTCCTCCGTTAACATAATCGACACTGGAACGTCTGTGTTACCGATCAAAGCGCTTCTTCCTTCCGGGATAGCCACATTGCCACCACAAGCAGCAATACAAATACACCCAGCAGGTAGCCACCAGCCTCCGGATAACTCCAGACCTTGAACTGCCCCACCGGTTTATAACCAAAAACCGGCGGCATAAACGGATCCAGATTAACCGGAGCCCTTGGATCAAGGTTGTGACCGTAGGTATATAATCGATACCAGAACGTCCACAGGGAGTAAATCCCGAAATAAACAAACAGGAAAACAGCATCGACCAATTTTCCCATTTTGCCAAATACTGCCGCTCTGAACGCGATAAAGATGAAGATCAGCAAAGCTAATGGAATCCATTTAAATTCACTGAAATCTTCTGCTTCAATTGCTTTCATTCCGATGTAGTGGTTGAGAATATTGATTTCAACCAGATCATTACCATCATCACCACTTTCCAGCTTGTGGCTGTATACGTACATATCGAGCCCTTCCGGATATTGCGCCGACCAGAACTCCAGACTCCACAACGGCAGGAAAAATGATGGGATAATTATTAGAGCAGCAAGTACAATCAGTATTCTTGATTGCAAATTCAACTGTTTATTCAAAAACTGGCTTACCCAATCGATATACTTCTTCATAACGTCTCCAATGCTGATTCTCAGGTGTTTCTCACCTTCAAATCAAACAGATTTATGATTTAGGTTTTACCAGGAAGTAACCCTGCATCTCCTGATGCAATGCCGAACAGAAGTTGGTGCAGTAAAATGCAAACACACCGGGTTTCTTGGCTTTAAAGGTTACTGATTTGGTTTCCCCCGGGTCGATTACAATATTAAGATTATAATCATCAATTGCAAGCCCATGCAGCTCATCACGGGTCTGTTCGATATTGGTAATGTGAATGGTCACATTATCACCTTCGTTAACGCGAATTACATCGGGTGCGAAGAATGAGCGAACCGATAACATCCAAACTTCCACTTTATTCCCTTTGCGCTCTACACGAGCTTCTTCTTCACTCCAGATCGCTTCAGGATGGTGGTTGGTTTCCTTTTTGTATACTTCAAAGGGATCAAGTTTATCGGCTTTGACCATTACAGCATAATGCGGTTCAGGTTCGGTAAAAGCATCATACAGGAGCTTCATTTGTTCGCCTTCGATGTCGATCAACTGGGCGCTTTCCGGAATTGAAGGACCCACACTGAGGTGGCGGCCTTTGGAAAGTTTGTTTAATGCGACCAGGTAATTCCCATCGGGATTGACGGTTTCACCTTCGGCCGTCACCAGGTGGCCGATATTGTAGGCCACTGGAATTTTATCTACAATATCCCAAGGTGGCCCGATTCGCCATTTTGCGACCGAGCTTTCCACGAATAGCGATGTGTAGGCAAAACCTTTTCCATCAAACTGGGTATGCAGCGGTCCGAGACCTACCGGTACTTCCGCTTCCATTACTGCTTCATAACGCAGAACCGGGATATCGTCGACGGTGTCTTCGAAATCCTTAGCTTTCATGGCAGCCAGAGCTTTTTCCCAATTGAAAACGGTGGTGGTCGGGGATAGTTTACCCGATCCGATAATCCATTTTCCAGATGGCGCTACATCCACACCATGGGGGCTTTTAGCCAGCGGTATGAAATAGATTGATCCGGCAATATCCTTGGGCATTAAAACCGGGGCGCCGCCAATCATTTTGGCTTTACCGGCTTTTACCGCTGCTTCGGCATCGCGCCAGTTCACAGCCATGACAAAATCTTTATCGCGCTGTGATGCAGTGACTTCCAGCTTGGCGCCTTCGATGAATTCCCGTTCCGAGTTGTAACAGGTCCAGAACATCCAGCCATCACTGACCAGCTTACCGGCGTCACCGAGATCGTAATTAAAAGGTGGTACCAATATCTCCCAACCCAGGGACATTTCGCCATCATCGGCGACCTTGATACCGGCCACAATACCGTTGTATTCTTCAGCATACTCATCCACATCGGCATACCGTCCTTGCGGGATCGGAATTGACATACGGGTTGCCATTGTAATATACTCGGTATTCGGGGTTACAAAAGCCGATCCATGGTTGGCACTGATATTCGGTACCTTCAGAATCTGTTTCGTTTTGAAATCGCCCAGATCGATCCTTGCGATCCTACCGTGGGCATTGTCGTTGATGAACAGCCAGCGACCGTCATAGTCGCCATTGGTCTCACTGGGACCCGGATGATGTGAATCACCCCAGGAAATTCCTCCCAGCATGGCCTTGCTTTCGTCATCAAAACCATAACCGGTTCCGGGGTAAGGTGTGAATACTGGTATCGTACAAATGTGACGCATTGACGGCACACCAGCTACGAAAATCTGTCCGCTGTGTCCACCACTATAGAACAGATAGTATTCATCCAAATCACCCGGAGCCACGTAGGTCTTTAAAGCGGCTTCCATGATATCGGAACGACCCGCTTCGACGCCTCCCCTGCCTCGTGGTGCACGCTCTTTGGCGCAGCCGATAAATACCAGCCCGAATGCCAAAGAAAGCAACAAGAGCCAAACGAGAGTTTTGTTCAAACGTCGAATATCCATGACGTTACTCCTTGTTGGTTTGGGTTCATTGTTTAATCCCAGGCTCATTTATTTATTCTCTTTAAGTTGCTCTTGCTTGATACGATAAGCTTCACGCAACTTGTTAATTACTTCCCACTTTTCGTTCTCCGACAGTACGATCATCGTGGAAAGTATGATTTTCATGGTGCCACGGGGTTCAAACATAAATTCATCAAGGGTCTTGCCAAATCTGACCCGCACATCGTCAACAGCATAAGCCAGATCGGGACCTTTTTCGGATGGGGAATAAATTCCCCAGGAAGAAATTGAATGGCAGACGAAACAACCTTTTTCAATGAAAAAAGCTCCATCGCCTTCTAATAATTCTTTTTCTCGAGCGATCTCATCCGGAGTACGCTCCTCTTCCAATTCAAATTTTGGAATATATTCAATCGGATAATCGGTCTTGCGCCAGCTCATGGTCAAAATCGCCAATGACTGGGCATCATGGGTGCTGAAATTCATGTCAGGCATGACTGTATTGGGAACCACTGCCAGCGGGTTTTTAAAATGGGTGACATGCCAGTTGAAGACTGACTCAAATCCGGCAAAATTTGAAAAATCCAGTCCTTCGGCGTGTTTGTCACCTTCATGAGTCAAATCGGGCGCGATTTTCCCACCAGTGCCATTGATAACATGGCAGGCTTTACAGCCTTTATCGCGAACCAGCCTTTTACCATAATTGACCATGGGCATGCCCTCGGTTTCACGCTCATAACGATGACATTCGTTACACTTCATTTCGATCAGGGCAGCTCCGTTCTTGATCAGATACTCGCTGGCAATTGCCTTGGACAACAGCGGCTCTTCCCAGTGTTTCACGTAGCCATGGGCGGCATCGGTTTCCAGAGCATAGCCCTGTCCGCCATGGCAGGTAGTACAACCATAATCTTCGATTGGGTGATCGGTTAGTAAATTTAGTCGCGGGTGAGTCTTGTAGGGATTTTCCTGGAATTCCAATCCCTGCCATTTCATACCTAAATGGCAGGTGGTGCAACGATCAATCAGATCAATATCTTCGTTCCAGACCTGTTGGATTCCCCGGGGAATTGAAGCGGCTGCCTCGTCACCGAATTGCTCGGCAATAATTGCCCGAAATTCCCCTTGATAATATTTCCAATCGGTATCGCCTTCACTGAATAACATATAGCCGGATATTGCCAACAGTAAGATGCCGGCAATCAGTAATAAGATGGAATCAGATTTACTTGGAATATTTATTTTCATAGCCGTCTCAAATCTTGGTTGGCATTTCAGGCCAGGCTTCCCAGGGCCAGTAAAAATTCCAGTTTGGTCCTCGCATTACCGTCCCGATAATTGTGAAAATGATTATCACCAGAACCAGAATCAGGAAAATGATGTTGTGCTTACGGCGACTACTGGCAAACCAGACACCAACCGCTTCCGGGCCGCTTTTATCGAGCCAGGGCCAGATAATCAAGCCCAGCAGAACCAGACTGGGAATAATCACCCCGCCAATTAAGGCACCATTGATAACAAAATCGCCGATGTGGATGGTGGTATCGGTTACGATTTCCTGAAGCCACAGGAAATACCAGGGCGCCTTGGCCGGGTTAGGCGTTACCAATGGATTGGCGGCCTCTTCCAGCGGGGCTGGAAAAGCCAGAGCCAGGATCGAGGTAATTACAAACGTGATCAGAAAAACTGTCCAGATCCGCCGGATCAGGTTTGGTGATGACGCCACGGAATTTTCTTCGTTAAGAATGGTGGAATTGTGGACATGAACGCTGGTGCCCTTGGCGATCCCCATCAACGAATATGATTTAGTCTTGACCGGTTCAACCATGGCTGAATTCTTAGCCGACTGATGGTATTGTTCCATCACTGCCAGGCCGCCATCTTTGCGCACCCGCCACATGTGCCAGAACGCTATTCCCAGTAAAATGGCTGGTAGGAAGAAGCAATGTAAAACGTAAAAGCGAATCAGGGTACTCTGGCCGATTATGGTTCCGCCTAATAATAACTCGCGGATTGAGTCACCCACAAACGGTACTGCGGAAGCAATATTGGTACCAACTGTGATGGCCCAGAAAGCCAATTGATCCCAAGGCAACAGATAGCCGGTGAAAGACAATCCCAGGGTCAGCACTAGCAGTATCACTCCTAAAATCCAATTCCCGGGACGGTTAGTGTTTGGTGCCGAGCCGTTTTTATAAGCACCGGTAAGAAAGGTCCGCATCATATGCAGGAAAGCCATTATCACCATCAGGTGCGCAGCGATCCGATGAAAGCTGCGCAGGAAATAGCCAAAGCTCACAACAAATTCCAGGTCTTTGATGCTCTGGTAGGCTCGTTCCACCGACGGCACATACAGGAACATCAGGATCACACCACCAAGGGCCAGCAGCATAAATAATGAAAAGGTTATTGTCCCCAGCCAAAATGAATAACCCCAGGAAAGACTCTTGAGTGACACTTTCGCCGGGAACCAATGCAAGGCAACATTTTTTACGACTGCATCACCGGCCTCACGATTGCTGGCAGGTGACCAGGGCCAGATAATACTATTTAATAGTTTTTTAAGTGTATTCATTCCTGTCCGCTCCTATACCGATAACCGGAATTCATTATCGACTGCCAGCGCAACATCAACCACCAATTGTCCATCCTCCGGGGCCAGCTCCAGTGGATGCCAGACTAATGCTTTCGGCGCGGGACCTTCTTTAGTGGTTCCATCACCATGGAAGATCGATCCGTGACAGGGACAGCGAAATTCACCACTTGTGGTTTTAATCTGTCCCTTGATTTCTACTTCTTTGGGCTGCGAATAAGGTGAATGTTTCACTGTGCAACCCAAATGGGTGCAGACAGCGCTAATGGCGTAAAAATTATTACGCTCTTTAAAAATGTAGATTCGTTTATCCTCGATGAATTTGACACCTTCGGAAAAATCCTCCGGCATTCCGATTTTGAATTTAGTGGGTGGTTCATAGAGCACGTTCGGTACCAGAGATCGAAAATAAGCGCCGATTTGACCAAATAAACCAAGACCGATCAGTCCGGCGCTTATTTTACCCAGCACACTACGTCTGGATTCATTATTTGAAGACATTTCTATTCCTCATTCTCAGATAATTGTTTCGTCGAAGCTGAAGCGCTCCATTGTAAATGCCTCGGTGGGGCAGCGCAGGGCGCACAGGCCACAGCGAATGCAGCGGTCGTGATCTTTCAGCATTATCGAATAATCCTGATTCGACCAGCCCGGATCGATCCCTTGCTCTTTTAAAATAGCTGCACCGTTTTCAATCTCGACCTGATCTATTGGCACCAATTTCAAACATTCTTCCGGACAGAGATCGACGCAACGACCACAAAGAATACATAGTTCAGCGTCATAAACCGTTTCCACATGACATACCAGACAGCGATCCGCCTGAATTTGCGCTTCGTGTTCATCGAACACCAACTCGACTTCGGTAATGCCCGTCCGGCGATTGTTAGGAATCGCCTTGGGATGTTCCCGCTGTTTCAGCTCATAGGCTTCCGGCATCCGGTACTCGGATATGGGGATTTTATCAATCGTCACCGTCAGATGACTGCGATACTCGCCACCGAGTAAGTGGTTGGTAATCGACTGAGCAGCTTTTTTACCATTAGCGACTGCTTCTATTAATATTCTTGCGCCAAAGGCCACATCGCCACCGGCATAAACCCCGGGTGCAGTAGTCGCCAGCGTATCAGAATCAATCTTGATCGTACCATAGGGGGTTGTTTCGATTTGATCTTCCGGTTGGATAAAGGACAAATCCGGTTTCTGCCCAATGGCAATGATTACCGAATCCACATCCATGGTCATGGTATTGGCTTCGTTGAATTGGGGATTGAACCGACCATTTTCGTCAAATACGCTGGTGCATTCCACCATTTCAATTTTTTCTACCACTCCACTGCCAATTATTTGTTTCGGTCCCCAGGATGGATGCAGAAATACACCTTCTTCATCGGCTGTGGCCAATTCTTCACGACCCTGTTGAGTTTTGGCCGAGGGTAATTCTTCCAGGCTTTCCAGTGATGCCACATGAACTTCCCGAGCACCACCGCGGACCGCGTGCCGAGCCACATCGATGGCCACATGCATGTCCCCCGCTTTGGCGGCAGTGTCGATTTCTTCCTTGGGAGCATAAAATTCACGAATAGCTGTACGGGCAGCATCCAGGGCAACCGAACCACCACCAATCACCAATACTTTCTCACCCAGATTTACTTTATAGCCTTTATTGACATTAAGCAAATAATCGACGGCTTTAATTACTCCGTCTTTTTCAATCCCGGGAATCCACAGATCGCCCCCTACCGTAGCGCCTACCGATAGGAAAACCGCGTCGTATCCGCGTTTTTTCAATTCAGCAATGGTGAAATCGAGTCCCAATTGTTGATTGGTTTTAAATTTGGTGCCTAGGAATTGCACCGCGGCAATTTCTTTATCGATGACTCCTCGGGGTAAGCGGTATTCCGGTATTCCCAGCCGCATCATTCCGCCCAAAACATCACTGGCTTCGAATACGGTGACGTGAATACCGCGCAAAATCAGATCATGGGCACAGGCAATTCCGGCGGGACCTGAACCGATTATAGCGACTTTGTGTTCTTCTTCAACCTGTTCCTCAAACGATAGGGCCGGCAAATGCCACTGTCGATGAGAGCCCAGATCAATCTTATCGCGCATCAACTGCAGAAAAGTATCCGATTCAGACGATTCGGTACCATATTGCTCACAAATAAATCTTTTCAACGGCCGGATTGAAACTGGTGAATCGATTTCACCTCGGCGACAGGCATCTTCACAAGGGGCGGCACAGATACGGCCGCAGATCGATGCCAGCGGGTTCGGTGAACGAGCTACCAGAAATGCTTCTTCGAATTGACCTTCAGCGATTAATTGTACATAGCGGCCGGAGTCAGTCTTGACCGGGCAGGCCGTACGGCAAGGCACATTATCTTCATACCATTCGATGGGGCGGGCGATTGCCCGGAAAGGTTTGTTGGCGGCAGATTGGGTCATTTCGCTGCCTCTTTTATATTCACTGTAGCATATATATCCAGCGTCTGAGATTTAAAGGCTTGTTTAAGATTCTCCCGTACCTCAGCATCAAAATCATGAATTGGGCAATTCTTCCCGTTATCACAATTAGTTGGCCGCAATATGCAATTCTCAAAATAAGAGATACCCTCAATCGCTACTATTATATCATAATGAGATATGTCTTTGGGCTCTTTTGCCAGGGCTACCCCACCATAAGGACCACGAAAACTCTTAATTATTCCCTTTTTTACAAGAGGCTGGGCAATCTTCCCCAGGAAAGGAAATGACAGATCAAGGTCTTCGGCAATTTCACTTAATGGGATATAGCTGTCACTTTCGTGGGTTACGATATAAAGGGCAATTTCTAAGGCGTATTGAGTGGAGCGCGACAGGATCATCGGTTATCACGCTCAAAAGGTGAAAGCTGCAATTTCCGGTTTATGGTATTCAACCTTATTCTCATCTCTTATTTGTGTAATAAAGCTATTAAGCAGATGCTCAAATCCTTTATTAAGATTAACAAGAAATAAACGGTTGGACAAGGTATTTCTTACTTTTTTGTCAGAATTATTTCTTACTAATATGTCAGATTTTTATATTGTTATTAATACAGATATTATAGATTTCAAGAAAAGATTATTTTGGCATAAATAGCATTTGATTTTGAATTCTAAACCCCGATCTTATTGGGGAATCAATATGACCATTTTCTTTGTAGCGACAACCGGTGTTGTCACTACAGCGATGAATAAATTAATTAAACACTCTTGCTGTCATTCTGATGAGCAAAGCGAAGAAGAATCTCAGACGGTTTATTATACTCAACTTTTGCTTGAGATACTTCACTTCGTTCAGTATGACAAAAGAGTTAGTTCACGAGAAATCTACAATAGCTTTGCAGGGTGCTGCGCTGGCTGAATACCTAAACCAGCCTGCATAGATTTCTCTCCCCGATTGCATCGGGGAATCGAAGTGACAGTCTGCTTAGGAAATAGTACTAGTTCAGCCGGCGTTTATTTTTCACATAAATTAGCTTGAACCGTCCCCGGGGACTTTCACGTTGCTCAATATCGAATTTTTTGGTTGATTTAATCAAGGGGGTTAACTTTTGGAAGCCATAGTTTCGGGAATCAAAATTGGGTTGCTTTTTCTGGAGCAAATTCCCAACATCGCCTAGAAAAGCCCAGCCGTCATCCTCTGCCAAATCGGAGATAGTGGACGAGATCAATTTAATCACCTTGGGAGTTATTTTATCGACAGTGCTTTTGGGGTCGGGCTTGGTCTTGGTAGACTCCGTTTCGCTGCCCTCAGGCTGGTATTTAAGAATTTCAATATAAATGAATTTATCACAGGCAACGATAAATGGATTCGGTGTTTTCTTCTCGCCAATGCCAAATACCTGCATCCCGGCTTCCCGCAGCCTGGTGGCCAACCGGGTGAAATCGCTGTCACTGGAAACCAGGCAAAAGCCATTGACTTTTTCCGAATACAGAATATCCATGGCATCAATAATCATGGCCGAATCAGTGGCATTTTTACCGGTGGTATAGCCATATTGCTGAATTGGCGTTATGGCATTTTCCAGCAGGATATTCTTCCACTTGGATAGCCGGGGTTTGGTCCAGTCGCCATAAATTCTTTTGATGGTCGGATTGCCATACTTGGCGATTTCTTCCATCATCGCTTTCACATGGGCGGATGGTATGTTATCACCATCGATTAATACTGCCAGTTTTAAATCCATTTATTTTCCCAACTATTCTGTTTAATGAAGTCCTACGGTTGAGCCCGTGGTCTCCTGAATTTACACCCTGTTAATTTTTATATGTCGATCTTTCATATCTTTTCAAGGCGTAAAAGAATCATTATTCTATTTATTAAAATTGAATTTTAATCCAAAACCTCCACCAAGACTGATGGGAATAGCATTACCAAAAACTACATCTATCCGAAATTCAATTGGGATAGTAAAATCTTCAGAGATTGGTAATTCGTGACCAATGGCAAATGGAAATCCAATTGTGGCTCCGGTTCCATTCAAAAAGACATGCAGGCTGGCTCCGGTTAAAACGTAATAATGTGCGGCAAAACTTTTCCTGACAATTCCTCCCAAATGTCCGGTCCAGATAGTTCCCCAGCGCCAGCGCGGACTACTCATGGGCGGAATAAATTTTTCTTCCCAGTAATATAATCTGTTAATTCCCAATTCCGGTCCAAATGAAACGTTTTCGGATTTTTTAAATAATATTTGCAACAACCCTTTATAGTTAAACTGATTCCATTCTACTAAACCCTGGTCGGTAATCTCGGAGTATTCAGGAATTTCCATAGCTTCGGAAACACTTACAATAGTGTAGCCGAAATTGTTTTGGATATTTATATTCAACTCCGCTAATACTTCCGTTGAAAAAACGATTATTAAAAGTAGAATAAATGCTGCTGTTCTCATCATGATTATCCTTTAACGTCCCGTGCTTGAGCTACATCTTGATACATTTTTAGTTTGTTCAAACACTGTATCCCAATTCATTCTTCTCCTTAACCACTCCCCTGTTTTGAGTCTGCTCGAATCAGCTTGTTAGGCAATGTGCTGACTCCTATTTGCTGCTTAAAATGCCGATATTTACCCCAATACTTAAAGTTTGGTAAGCATAATAGTTTGCACCACAAACGGGGTTCCAATTGTATCCATTGTAGTTGTAGTGGATGCTAGCATAATAATTTTTGTATATGTTTATCTCAGAACCGAGCCCTAATATGACCGAGAAATTATCATCTGAATTATCTCTAACTGAAAACTTCACCTCTCCAAAAAAAGAAACAAATGAGTTAGAGAGAAAACGCTGAATACCGACACTAACTAAGTTATGGTCCACTTCGGGTTTATAATATATATCATTTTCACCAACACTATTGGGTTGTAAGATAAGCCTATTGTATGCGACCAATAATCTAGAATATTTGTTCGCTGGAGTAGAAACGAATATTCCTGAAGTTAGATATCTTGGGTTATAATTCTGATCACTAATTGATTTTCCGAATGATAAGCCAATATGAAATTTTAAAGGAGTATTTAAGGCTGGTTGGGGTGATTGAAAACTAGCTGATCTCCCGCAACTGGGAGCAATTAACAAAATGGTCAGAATTATCTTTATTGTGTGCTTGTATATCAATCTCTAAATCCCTTTAAACATTTGCTTAACGCCCTAAATCACCGGTACAGACTTGGCAGGTCGTATGCTCTTTAATTGTCGAGTCCATACCAACCGCTCTCACTGGCCAGTTGATCGTACGTGCAAGTTTCTTCACGACGGTTATTACTACTACTCGTGGAATTCAATGAAGATCAAACCTCCCTTCTAAGTTCCTGTACCCAAATCAAGGTGCACCTACGTCTTCATTAAAACTGATTTTCATTAAGGGTAGCGGAATATAAGACTGCAAGCAGATGATAATAAATAGAATTAGAATGTTGAATTACAATTAGTAATTAAATACCCCCTCTTCAGTGTTAGAGGATGATGCCAACCAATCATTTTCACTATAACAATTAATAAATCCGCTCCTAAATTCAATTCAGGAACTAATCGATTATTTTAGATTATCAGGGGGTGTAATTATGAATAAACAATTAAGGGATTGAGGATGAACACGAATCAAGCTGCACCGGAAATTGAAAAAAACGAGGAAGCCCCCTCAACTTTAAAAAAATGGCTGGTTGCATTTCGGCCATTTGCTTTACCCGCATCTACAATGCCGGTTATCTTTGGCAGCGTGCTGGCGGTTACGATTGGTCAGGCAACCTTTAACTGGCAATTATTTTTGCTGGCATTGATTGGTATGGCTTTGCTCCATACCGGCAGCAATTTACTGAATGATGTTTATGATTTTAAAAAAGGTATCGATAAACAGGTTAATCCCGTCAGCGGTGGTGTGGTCCGGGGCTGGATCACTGCGGCGCAGGCGAAATCCATGGCCGCTTTACTTTTAGTAATCGGCGCCCTAATTGGCTTGTTCATTGTCAGTCAGGTCGGGATGGATATTTTCTGGATCGGATTAATTGGCGTTACACTGGGCGTTTTCTATACTTGGGGTCCGGCCCCATTGAAATTCAATGCCCTGGGCGATCTGGCAGTATTCCTGAATTTCGGGATTCTGGGAGCTCTGGGCGCCTGGACCGTGCAAACCGGCACCATGTCATGGACACCGGTAATCTGGGCGGTGCCTATGTCCTTACTGGTGATCGCAATATTACAGGCCAATAACTGGCGTGATATCCATAGCGACAGCGCGGGTGGTATTAAAACAGTCGCTTCCTTGCTGGGTGACAAATCTTCGGAGAAATATTTCATTTTCCTGATTATGGGACCATTCCTGATCATAATCGCCCTGTTGGCGCTTACGCGAATCAGCGCTGGGCTACAGCCCATGCCGTTGGCGTTTTTAATAACATTATTGGCAATACCACTGGCGCTGAAATTAATCGAAAAAGGGCGAAATCGATTCAACTCCGATCAACCATTGGATTTTCTGGCCCTGGATGGTGCAACCGCCCAGCTCAATTTACTATTTGGCCTCCTGTGTGTGGCTGCCCTGGGTGTTGATAAGCTGATCGCCTGATTTTAAGTATGATTCTTACAATTATTGTGGTCATTCTGGCGGCAGGTTTATTCCTGCCGCTTTTCATTTTTGGTAATAATCCCGGCGTCGACTTCTGGTGGTGGATGACCGCCAACATAACTATTCTGCTCCTGATAGCAGGATTTTTCGATAAAAGCTGGCGTAAAAGTATTGCTGAAGATTTACGGGATGATCTGATAAAAAAAATCGTACTTGGGGTTGGTTCCGCCATTTTACTTTACGGCGGCTTTTTGATTGGAGATCAATTGGCCCAATTGATTTTTCCATTTGCCAAAGACGGAATTGAGGGCGTTTACTCCTTCAAATCAACTGCCAGTCCAATTCGGATTGGTATTCTGATGCTGGTAATAATCGGTCCCGGTGAAGAATTATTCTGGCGGGGATTCATTCAGCGAAGATTGCAGAATGATACCAATCCCTGGGGCGGTTTTATTTTAGCAACAATTATTTATTCCGCTATCCATATTGCCAGCGGAAATATTATGCTGGTTATGGCAGCAGCGGTTTGTGGCGTATTTTGGGGTTACTTGTACCTGCGCTATAATTCAATTTTAATCAATGTGGTCAGCCACACCATCTGGGATATATTGATATTCCTGATACTACCGATACAATAACTATACTTCTGTCAAATCAGAATTAATCAATGACAATAAAATCAAGCTTTCAATTTGTGGGCACGGGTCAATTCATAATGACAGGCCGGACAAACCCAGACACAACGCTCTTCGGGTAAGTCGAAAACCATCAGATATTCATTGCGCTCCTGGCATCTCTGGCAGCCAATTCCCGGACGTAGTTGTCTGTCAGCTGATCGATCGCTTCTGATTTGGCGTGTACGAACGATATTCATCGTCAATTCTCCATATCGTTGTTAACTGTTTGCATACAATATGAATATCGACAAAATCTATGCCATTACCGAAACGACAAAGAACTTGAGGCTTATTGCGAACCAATTATTTACAAATGGTTCAATAATTAATTGTATAATTATTAATTAGATAAACTCAGCCACAGTGCTCAATCATTTTTTCTATCAATATCTTACGCTTAACAGGCTTAGTCAGGTAGTCCGTGCAACCGGCCTGTATTGCTTCTAATCGATCAGAAATGAAGACATGAGCGGTTAACGCAATTACCGGTATAGCGCTGTATTCCTTTCGCTGTCGGAGATATCTTACTAATTCCAGACCGCTGATATCCTCATTTAATGAAAGATCAAGAAAAATAATATCCGGTTTAGAATCATTAATCATTTCAATAGCGGATTCCAGCGTACTGCTAATCCTGAGATTCTTCACTACATTCAGCTGGTATTTTATTAAATGTTGCGAATAAACATCATCTTCGACCACAAGCACTTTCATATCTGTTATCTTTGCGGTACTCGGCAAAGCTTCCGGCTCATCATCTTCAATTTTACTATCAACCTGCTTCTGATCAATTGCATCAAAAATTAAAGCAATTTCTGACCCGCTGCCTTTTTCACTGGTAATATCGATCCGGGCCTTAATCAGATCAAGATATCGTTTGGTTAGCGATAAACCTAATCCAACACCCTGATAATTTTTAGTGTATCCGGAGCTTTCCTGGGAAAAAGTTTCATATATATGTTTCAGATATTCTGGCGAGATACCAATCCCGGTATCCTTTGTAATCAAATGGACTTTATTCTGTTTCTGTTCTATTCTGATCTCTATTTTGCCATTAGGGGTATATTTAATTGCATTATCAATGATATTCATCAGAGCCTGAGAAACACAATAGTCGTTGGCAACAATAAATATCGGGGCTTCAGGATTAATATAAAAAAGATCGAGATATTTTTCTTTTGCTTCAGGCAGTAATTCTTCACAGATGTTTTTAACAATTTTATTCAAATTAACGTTTTCGAATTCTATATTGAAAGCACCGGCCTCAATTTCAGATATATCCAGAATCTCATGAATCGTACGCATTAAGCGCTTACCACTACGTCTGATTATTTTGAAAAATAATTGTTCATCATCTTTTGCGAAAGATTTTAAGCGCTCTTCGATTAGATCAGAAAATCCCAGAATCGAATTCAATGGCGTGCGTATCTCATGGCTCATATTTGCCAGAAACAGACTTTTTACTTTATCCGACCGTTGAGCTTGTTCTAAAGCCAATTCTCGTTGTTCCTGCGCCAGTTTGTTCTCGGTGATATCGCGACAGATTAAGCGTAATTCAACTGGATTATTCTCATCATCGAGGATTAACTGACTTCGCTCATGAACATGAATAACACTACCATTTTTCCTGATTTTTCTGAGTTCAAGGTCTGAATTAATAATTTTATTAGTAAATATTTCTGCTACGCGAGCCTGAATTGTCGGCAGTTCATAAGGATGAATGATCATTTCTACTGGTTTGCCTATCAACTCTTCCTTTGAATATCCTAAATAATCAGCACCAAATTGGTTCACCGATATAATAATGCCGGCCGGATTTAATGAAAAATACATATCAGGAGCCTGGTTATATAAATTCTGGAAGCGTTGTTCGCTTTCCTGGAGCAGTTGCCGAGCCCGTCTCTGTAAAGTTACATCGCGGGTTACACCCCTGAATCCAATCGGCTTTCCGTCAGCAGCAAACTTCAAGATAGTCGATAATTCCAACGTCGCTATACTGCCATCTTTCTTGATAATTTCATAGTCGGCTATTTCTTTTGTTCCGCCAGAATTGTATAAGTCAGAAAACTCCTTATACATTCGAGCGGCTGTTTCCGGTGTAGTATAATCACGGTTATTTAACCCGAGTAACTCATCCATCTGATAACCGGAAAGCCGGCATATGGAATCATTTACAAATACGAAATTTCCAGCTAAATCCAGTTCAAAATAACCTTCCTCAATCGTGTCGAGAATTGTCCGGTATTTTTCTCTTTCCCGGTCTAATTCCTCTTCTGCTTTTTTCCTGACCAGGGTTGCGCCAATCATTTCAGCTGCGGTTTGTAAAGCTTTAATAGTGGTTCCCGACCAAATCCGATCTTCTACACAATCATCAAAACCAATTTGTCCCCACCACTCATCATCAACAAAAATGGGCACTAACAGGATTGATAAAACTTTTTGTGGTCCAAAATTCAATTGCTCATATTCAGGAAAATCTTTGATTAACTTGGCTACTATTTCCCCTTTTCCTAGC
>CAZIJQ010000034.1:0-26242 GCA_964539785.1 uncultured bacterium
ATAGGTAAATTATCTGTAGCTGTAATTTCGTCGTCCAATTCATTCTGAAATCAAATTACATACCGGGTTTATAAGGACAGTTTTATGAAAAAAAGAATTGTAGTGCTAGGTGTTGGTCTGGTTGGAAAAGCAATGGCTATCGACTTGAGTAAAAATTTTGCTGTAACGGCTGTCGATATTAATAAACCGGCTTTAGATGAGTTAAATGCCATCCATGGAATTGCTACGATCTATGCTGATTTGTCGAAACCCGAAGCATTTTCAAATGTGACTTCCAATACTGATGTAGTAGTGGGAGCGTTACCTGGTTTCATGGGTTATCGGTCAGTTGAGCAAGTTATTTACGCCGGTAAGAACATGGTAGATATTTCCTTTTTCCCGGAAGATCCGTTCCCGTTGGATGAGCTGGCGCGGCGAGCTGGCGTTACCGTTGTGGTGGATTGCGGGGTGGCCCCGGGAATGAGCAATATTATATTGGGTTATCACAATCAGCGGATGAAAGTAGAAAGTTATCGTTGCCTGGTGGGTGGTTTGCCGGTCAAACGTGAATGGCCTTGGGAATACAAAGCCGTCTTTTCTCCCCGTGATGTAATCGAAGAATACACGCGCCCGGCCCGCTTTGTAGAAAACGGAAAAATAGCCGTACGCGAAGCCTTGTCTGATGCGGAGTTGGTAACCTTTGATTTATTTGGAACTTTAGAAGCCTGGAATTCCGACGGTCTGCGCTCGTTGGCCAAAACCATGAAAATTCCCAATATGATCGAAAAAACTCTGCGCTATCCCGGTTGTATCGAATACTTGCGCGTACTGCGGGCCGGCGGTTTTTTCTCAAACGAAGAAGTGGATGTAAAGGGCCAGAAAGTGCGGCCGATTGATCTCACCGCCAGCCTCATGTTTCCTCAATGGCAGATGCAACCCGACGATGAAGACTTTACCGTCATGCGGATTATGATCGCTGGCCAGGAAAATGGTCAAGACCAAGAATACGTTTATGATTTACACGATAAGTTCGACCGGACTTCGAATACGTCGTCAATGTCTCGCACTACCGGGTACACTTGTACGGCTGTGGTTAACCTGCTGCTTGAGCAGGGTTATCACCGCGACGGGCTGGTACCACCGGAATTCATTGGTGAAAAGGAAACTGATTATAAATTTGTGCTGAATTATCTGGCTGAACGAGGTGTAGTCTACGGAAAAAGTGTAAACTGAGTATTTATTATTAAAAAGTGGTTTGATATTTGCGGTTGCTTTTTTGCTGCTAGTAATTAAAAATGTTCTGACTCATAAGTTTCTTTTGACTTTACGATAATAGAAGATCAGCCAAGTTAAATAAATACCGAGGCACAGTACCTCCCACCAAAAAACCAAGACATCAATCTTATCCGAAAGAGTAGTAAAATCAGTTGAGAGATTGATAATACATAGACCAAGGATTGCACCGAATCCCGCATAAAGAATCGCCTTTATTAAATCAATATTTTTGATCGGATTTAGAAATGCGGTATAAAGAAAAATTGACCAGCCCAGGGACAGGAATGAAATAATTTTATACTGGTAGCCTAATGACGGTACATTGAAATAGATGAATAGCCCGGGAATTTTAACTCCGAACAGGTGTACCACAGCTACCAAAGCAAAATAAACTGAACCGGCCAAGAGGGACCATTTCAATATCGCGATATTTTTATTCATAATTTTTTAATTATTAGTGATTGTATAATAGAAAACGGAGGAAACGTATAACTTGTACTCGAGATTGGCAATTGAAAATAAAATTGGTAATAAGCTCTGTTAGTTTATCCAAATTGGAAGATTAGTCCAGTGCGGAGTATATTCCTACAATTAATGATCAAAAAAGATGGAGAAAGGGTCATGCAAAAATTAATTTTCAGCATTTTTTCAGTTATATTGGTGACCAGCGTTTTTTCACAAACTCGTCCTGTTTCCACGTATTCGATTGTGGCCCTGGATGAAAGAACCAGTGAACTGGGGGTGGCCGTGCAGAGTCATTGGTTTTCGGTGGGTTCGTTGGTACCCTGGGCAAGGGCCGGGGTAGGAGCTGTTGCTACCCAGTCCTTCGTGCGGGTTGAATATGGTCCCGAAGGCCTGGCATTGATGGAAACTGGAGCTTCGGCGGAGGAAGCCCTGATCGAATTGATGAATAATGATGAGGGAGCAGAGGTACGTCAGGTGGCCATGATCGATATCAATGGCAAGGTGGCGGCCCATACTGGTGAAAATTGTATCTGGGCAGCCGGCCACCAGACCGGTAAGAATTATAGCGTTCAGGCCAATTTAATGGAAAATGAAACGGTTTGGCCGGCCATGGCAGAGGCATTTGAAAATGCTACTGGTGATCTGGCGGACCGGATGATGGCAGCCCTGGAAGCCGCGGAAGCGGAAGGGGGCGACATTCGGGGTCGGCAATCGGCAGTCATGCTGATTGTTACCGGTCAACCAACCGGCATTCCCTGGAAAGATATCGTACTTGAACTGCGTATCGAAGATCATCCCGATCCATTGGCTGAATTGAAACGCCTTATTCGAATTCACCGCGCTTATCAGCATGCTAATCAAGGTGATTTGTATGTGGAAAAAGGTAAAACCGAGTTGGCCCTGAAAGAATACGATAAAGCCGCAACACTCTACCCGGAAAATCCCGAATTGCCCTATTGGACTGCCGTGACCCTGGCGGATATAGGTCGGGTGAAGGAATCATTGCCATTATTCAAAGCGGCTTTCGTAACAGACGAGCGCTGGCGCACCCTGACCCCCCGACTGGTTAATGCAGGCCTGTTACCGGACGATAAGAAAATGCTGGAATTAATCCTGGCACAATAATTCAAAATACCTAAATTTTTCCGGGAACTATTCCATTTGCGGTTCATAGGACTTGTCTACAATTCGAATCCCTCGCCCTCCCTCTCTCCCCTCCCTATCCAAAATTGAGGGATTCGTTTATCCTTTAAGTATAAGTAATTGTACCTCGCATTAATATAGGGATATGGTTATAAATTACAATACGTTTAAATCAATTGATGAAATGAAAACCACGAAAATTATAGCGATTCTTATACTGATCACAGCAAATTTAATGGCTGCCAACGCTATTTGCGGGGTTGTGAAAAGCAGTAAAACAAAAAAACCAATTATTGGTGCTAATATTGAATTGACCGGTACCCAGAGAGGGGCAATATCTGACGAAAAGGGCAAGTTTTGTATTGACATTAGTGCCTCCTTTCCTATCACATTAAAGATAACACATATCAGTTATATTAATCAGGAAATTGAAGTTAATAATATTAGCGAACTGGAAATTTTATTTGTTCCTGATGTAATCCAAGGCGAAGAAGTTTTTGTTGTCGGAACTTCTCCTACTTATCAATTAGATGTGTCAGTGCCAGTCGATGTACTTGATATGGACGATATCGAGTTACAGGGTGCTCGAGATATGGAGGGTGCTTTAAGACGAGTTCCAAGCCTGGATATGGTTACAACATCTTCTGGTAAACAGACAGTTAGCATCAGGGGCAGTAACCCTACGGATGTTGCTGTTTATTTGGATGGAGTTAAAATTAATGATAGCAACAAAGGGATAGCCGATTTATCATTTATTGATTTTAATACAATCGAGCAAATTCAGATAATTAAAGGCGGCGGCTCTATTTTATTCGGCAGCGGTTCTTTGGGAGGAGTGGTTAATTTAGAATCAAAGCAAGCCTTAACAAATTCATTTGCCTATTCCCAGGGACAGGGGTTTACATTTGATGACGATGTTGATCTTTCGTTATCAGGTTCAGTTATCTATAAAATGATTGGTGTCGGTGCGAGGTATTCCGGTAGTTCCAGGAAGTATGGTGGCCGAACAACGACATCGACTATTTATAAAAATATTTATTCTACAACCCAAATACCCTGGGGACTTCTGGATTTACGCTGGAACGAATTAAATAAAACACTAATGTTCCCCTCTGGAAATTTGGAAACAGCCGATAAACTATCATTGCTGAGTTTTCAGTATCGGGGAAGAATGGGAAAATTTCCCGGCTGGAATATATTTATTGGAAAACGACAATGGAATTTAGTGCAGGATTTTTACACCAGCCTAAATGAGGAGTTAAAAGACGGATCTGATTTAATCAAAGTTTCAAAATCGATAATAATGGGACCGCTTGAAAACACAGCACAATTGGAATCGGAAAAACAATATTTTATAGGTGAAAAATCGTACTACGATATTGCGGGACAGCCCTTAGTTGATTATAAATCCCAGCTTGACCGAAGCGATAATGGCTTTGCTCTGTCATCACGTTTAGTATTTGATGGCGAGCATCCCAATATTGACTTCATTCGATTTGAATTTGGATACAGAATGGATTATATCTCAACCTCACAGCAGCAATGGTTTGAATTTCCACTTGCCAATATTATTGGAGAGGACTTGATATATAGAGTACCCGGGGCTAACTATCTTAAAACAACTATCAGTCAACGTATAGGCATGCACTTAGAAGGGGGTGGACCAGACCTGAAATACATCTTTTTTATAAGCCAGGGAAATAACGGACGATTGCCCACCCTTGGGGATTATTTTCGTTTTCAAAATACAGCCCTCGACAGTTCAGCTGATTCCACATTGACAATGGAATATCTCGGTTCGACTGATGTGAATGTGGATTTAATTTTTTCAAACATCAAAACACAAACGCCAATTGATGAAATAAAAGTGACTCTGAACTTATTCCTAAATGATTACACAAATAAAATAGCCTACCGACTTATTGAGGACAATACTCCGGTACCATATAATAGTAAAATTGCTGACATCCGAGGTGGCGAAGCAAGCATTTCCTTCGACATTTTCAGGAAACATATAATGTTGATGGCAACGGGCACCTATCTCGATGTAAGCAATCCAATCGTATTTCCCTACAAACCAGAGTATAGAGTGGTTTTTGCTGGAGCAGTTAATTGGAGAGGGTTGAATGTAAGCTTTGACCATTTAACTGAAGGAAAACAATACTATTATATCCCAAATATCGGAGAAGGATTCAGAAATGCACGTGAAAATGCCAATCTGAGTGTAAGTATAAGGAAGAGATATTTGGGGTTGAACTGGAGCCTGACATACACCTGGCGGAATCTAATGTCTGCCGATGAAAAAGATCTTTCGCTGGAAGAAAGTTTGCGCCGAGGGTTCAATTATTTTGAAAAATATCGTGAAATAGCCACAATCAGAGTGGAATTATGAAGATAATAAAAATTCTACCATTAATTGGGATAATACTGTTCTCAACCGGCTGCGACCTGCCTTTTTTAACCAAAGCAGATGATGATCAAAAATATGAATTAAACCATGATTATAATGGGATATATCTCACTAGCGCCACTCCTATTGTTTTATCATGGTCAGAGGTTACTATTGAGTCATTTAAAGAATTTATTATTGAACGTGCCTATATTGATACGCGTGGTACCCATTGGATAGTAATAGATAGTTTGAAGGATTCATTGGCTATATCATATACCGATACAATTAAGGACGATAAAACCTTTCAATATCGGATCAGGATTGTTAATCAAGCTGATCAGTATTATCATATTTCAGCAGAGCCGTTTACGGTGCCAGAAGTCTTTTATGTAAATGTTCCTGGCGATTATGATGCTATACAGTCGGCATATGATAATTCATTTATTGATCCGGGTGACAGCATAATCGTCGGGCCTGGAGAATACGTGGTAAATCTTAACTTAAGAGGTAAAAACGTTACTATTACCAGCAGTGCTGGTCCGTCACTTACAGAATTAAGATCTGCCGGCGGGTTTCATTCTACTGTAGTCATCGATAAAGGGCATTTAAAAGGTTTTAGAATCACGAATGGTAACACCTATATCGGGGGCGGCGGAATTCATGCAAAAGGACAAGCGATAATTTCGAATTGCACTATTCGTAACAACCGGTCAATTATTGACCCGGATAGCAAACGATATGTTTTTCCTATGGCTAATGGCGGAGGTATCTTTGCAACGGATTCGGTTGTAATTCGAAAGTGTTCAATTATAGATAATTACTCGCAAACGGGTGGTGGTGGTTTAGCAATAAGCGGGAATGCATCTGTAATTAACTGTAATATTTCCGAAAATACCGATGCAAATTCAGGTGGTGGTTTATTGGTATATAAGAGTTCAGGTTTAATTAGAAACTGTAATTTTTTGCACAATACAGTTCCCAAAGGAAGAGGCGGCGGTATTGTGCTTAAAGATGGAGTATTCGAAATTTACAATTGTGTCATCAATTTAAATTTTGCTGAAAGCGGAGCGGGTGGAATAGTCTGCTTTCCTACGGCTGAACTTTTAGTGGTGAATTGTGTGGTATACGGGAATCTTTTGGCGTTTTTGGGCACTGATTACGGAGCCATTAATCAAGAAGCAGATTATACGATTCGGAATTCCATCTTTTGGGAAAATTCAGGAATTTGCGACCGAAAATTAATGTCGCAAAAAAGTTTTTTTAGTAATATTGAAGGTATTACACCGTACTATATAAATGACAATATTGATGAGGACCCACTGTTTGTCGATCCAACAATTGGTGATTTTCATCTTTCCAGTTCTTCTCCCTGTATTAACATTGGGGACCCGGGTGTAGATTATAACGACCAGGACGGTAGCCGGAATGACCTTGGTGTATACGGCGGTCCCTATGGCAGCGGTTTCAATCGATAATCAAACCCTGCACGGATAGAATATCCCAGACCCTTAAAGTAGTATCCGGAACGGAAAGGGTGATGGGGTATAAATTTTCCGTATCGCGGTGAAACAGGATATTGTTAGTATACCCAATTGTATCACCCGGTGCGATATTAACATCGTGACGGAAGAATATCCCGGTTTCGTGTTGATAACTAGCGGTGATAACACGTACCGTTATTTCCCAGCCATCCAAAGTCTGATCTGAGTTATTAATTATATTCCAGTCAGTTATAAAATAACCGTCATAACCACCAATCATTAAGTTAGTTAACTGGGCATCAATATCAAAATAATCGAAACGAGCAGCCGCTTCTTCCTCACATCCGGATAAAATAAATACAATGGATGCAATGACGAAGATTGTCTTGGTAAATCTAATGGCAGTCAACATATGAATAATTTACACTCAAATGTTTGATAGTGGTATTAAAAGCTTTAGGGCAACACCCGGAAGAAATGGATCCCCGCGTGTGAACTCGTGGTCCCATCAATTTACCCAGTTTCACGCGGCGCAAGCGCCTGTGCTGCGCGCGCTTAAAAAGCTAAGTCACAGTTATCCGCTGTTGCTCTTGGGTAACATCGCGCCGAAGTCCCGATTAAATTGGGACGAAGGCGGATAAATATTGTTATTGGGGATTTGAATTTTAGTTGTTAAATTCCGACCGACCAGTCGGTCATACCGTTAAGGATTGAAATGACTAAAAAAGATTTAATTATCCATGCCGCCATTAAAGTTTTTGCCCATACTGGCCTCGAACGCGGCAAAATCGCGGATATTGCTAAAGAAGCGGGAATAGGCAAGGGCACGGTCTATGAATATTTTCGCAGTAAAGATGAGCTGTTTGAAGCACTCGAAGAATATTTTATTTCGCAAATGATCGAACCCCTGCGTGAATTAGCAAAAGGTCCCATTAGTCCTGCAGAAAAAATTTCAGGCCTGATGGATGAAAGCATCGGCATGATTGTACATATGGGTGACGCTCTGTTGATCGTCTCCGAAATAATGGCTCAGGCTGCCCGGGGACTCTGGCATAAAACCGGTTCTTCCGCCCTGGCTGATATGTACGATGAATATCGTGATATAATTATTGCTGTTTTAGAGGACGGTGTTGCCAAAGGTGAATTCCGCACCATGAATTATGTAGGCGTGGCCACACTGCTGATGGGATTTATCGATGGATTGGTCTGGCAGTATTTGATGATTAAAGACCGCATGGATTTTGAAAAAATTAAAGATGAAGCGATTCGCTCGTTCATGAAAGGAATAGAAAAATGAAAAAGAACATCCTCATTTTACTCAGTCTATTTGTTGGCCTTGCAGCCCAGGAACCCAGTGGCAAATCAGTGCTGGACAAGATTATCGATCTGATGAATCCAGTCAATGCCCGGGGCATCATGAAGCAGACGATCGAGACCACCTCGGGCCAACTGCGTACGTTTGAGTACGAAACATTCGCCGGCAATAAAGGCGAAAACCAGTTGATGCGCTACCGGGCGCCGGGTCGGGTCAAGGGCAATGCCATGCTGATGACCGACTTTTCTGACAATATCTGGATGTACAATAAGCGCACTAACCGTGTTCGCAAGTTGGCCTCCCATGCCAAAAAACAGAAATTCGAAGGTTCCGATTTCACTTATGAAGATATGGGCTCCGGTGACAGTTGGCGCGCGGATTATAAACCCAAAATAGCCGGCACAGAAAAACTGAATGGTGAAAAGTGCTGGTTGTTGGAAATGATACCAAAAACCGAGGACTTATCTTATTCAAAAATGGTGATCTGGTCCCGTATCAGTGATTTATTTCCAGTGCGTATCGACTATTATGATGAAAACAAATCCTTCACAAAATCGTTGGAGATGGAAGATATCCGTGATGTCGAAGGCTTCTTGACACCCTTCAAAATGATTATGAAAAACCATCTGGAAAAAACCCAGACAGTGATGGAGTATGTGGAGGTGACCTATGACATCACCTTCGAAAAGAATTTTTTTAGTGAACGGAATTTGAAAAAATGAAATTATTTAGCGCACCAGAAGTCGTTTACAAAGATATTAATGATTCTTCAGAGGTTACAGCCCACGACTTGAGTCGTGGGTTCAGTGGTAGAACAAAGTCCGTTAACCGTTTAAACGGTTTCCAATTAAAGTGCATATTGGTTTTATTTTCACTTACAACCACCCTTCTCTTTGCCCAGGTAGACTGGTATGGCTATTACGAGGCTGAGGCGGACTATTTTAGTCTGCCGGACAACCAATTCTATTTCGGCTACCACAAGTTCCGCTTGGATTTGGACAGTGCTCCTACCGACCGGATTCGCGCTAGTGCCAACATTGTGTCAAAATACTATGATGGTGCTTCAACTTTTAATTTCATGGAATTTATTGACCAGTCCTACTGGCCCCGGGTACCAAACCCAGATCCATTAAGTAGCATTTTATTCGTAACACTTGCTGAACTACCCTATCAATTATCCGACACCCTTTTTCTGGACAATGCTTTTCTGGAGTTTCATCACGATCGCTTCGACCTGACCCTGGGTCGCCAGCAGATTCCATCGGGGGTTGGTTATGCTTGGAATCCTACCGATTTATTTAACACAAAAGACATGATGGATCCGACCTACGAGGATACCGGCGTCCCGGCCACCCGCATTGATATGCCATTCGGTTTGATGACCTTCACGGGAATAATTCAACCAATCGATTCCTGGAATAATTCTACCCAGTATTATCAGATGAAGACGGGACTTGGGCGGTTTGACCTGTCGCTTCTGTATGGAAAAACGGCCTATTCCGAGACCGGTTTACTATCCGCTGGCAACTGGGGCCGGGAACTGGGCGGAATTAACCTGGAGGGCGAATTATTCGGGCTAGGTGCCAGGGCGGAATTAGCTGTCAACCGTTTGGATTATGACAGCGATAGTTTAAAATATGAATTCATTATTGGCGGGGACTATACTTTTGAGAATTCGCTCTACTTGCTAGGGGAATTCTATCATAACGATTTTGGTGTAAAAGTTGATGACACACAATTCGACGATTATATGGTCTTCCTGGCCGGGCAGCGCAAGAGTCTCAATCAGAATTATTTTTTCCTGATGGCAATGTATCCTTTGGGAGATTTGCTGGCCGGCTCGTTGTTCGGAATCGGAAACTTGGACGATGGCAGCTGGGCTATCAATCCCCAGTTGATCTACAACATTTTCGAAGATGTGGAATTGAGCCTGATGGCGTCGGTTTTCGTTGGCGATGATCGCGATGAATTCGGCTATCAAAGCGCCGGTTTGCGCCTGCGTCTTAGAGCATATTTTTAATCCGCCTTCGCGTTCCGCTATGGCGTGACGAGAAAGGGTGGTTTAATTCCCCGCTGCTTGCGGCGGAACAATGGGTCCAGGGCTTGCTCTGGGGTTCATACCATTGATTTGTTAACAATTGAATGAATTTTGGAAAGGGAATAAAATGCGACAGAGACTGTTAACGACACTTGGACGCTGGGCCGGTGAGAAAACCTGGTGGATGCTGCTGGTTATAATCGTACTGACGGTTGTTTTTGGTGGATTATCCGAGCAACTGGAAATGACCATGGACATGACCGGGCTCCTCCCCAAAGATGATCCCATGGTGGATGAATTCAACTATATTTTTGAAGAATTTAACGGGGCTTCTACCATTTTTATTGTTGCTCAGGGTGAAATGGACGACATGGTCCGGTTTGCCGAGGAAATGACTCCCCGGGTCAAGAATCTTGAATCCTGGATTGAAGTCAACGCCTCGGATAAGGTAAAAGGACAGTTGCAAACTGCACGGGATAAAGCAGCGGCTGGAAAAATTGAAGCTAATGACCAATATATCAAACGTGTGGAATTCATGCAGCCCACCGAATTTATCCGCAATCACGGACTGATGCTTGTCAAGCCCAAGGATTTGAAAAATACTCGGGATATATATAGTGACCCCAACCTGCTCCCTTATTTAACCAATCTTAACAATAGTCTGGAAAAAGAATATATCCAGTCCGATGAAAAGATATCCACCAGTCAGCGTGAGCAGGCAGCCACCATGTTTTTGGATGGAATCGAAAGCTGGGTTGATCACACCGAATCAGCTTTATATAGTGACGATTACAATCCGGGTAAAGGAACGTTGGCTGCCGAAGCGGCAGCCATTGGTAATCCCTATCTGATTTCACCGGACCGCTCCCTGCTATTGATAACGGTTGAAGCATCTTTCAGTATTATGGAGATGGATCACCTGATGCCAATGGTGAATGGCCTGGAAGAAATGGTTAAAAGCGAGGCTGGCAACTACAATATCGAGGCCGGTCTGGCGGGTGCGCTGGTGCTGGGCCGTGATGAGATGGTAGCAGGCCTGGAAGATTCCATGTCGCTGACTATACTGGCGTTGATCCTGATTCTAATTCTGTTCATCTTTACTTTTCGGATGGTCAGCTCGCCCGTAATGGCGGTGTTGAATTTGATCATCGGTATTACCTGGGCCATGGGTGTGGCCTGGCTATTAGTACAGACCCTGAACATGTTTACTGCCATGATGGCGGTAGTATTGGTGGGGTTGGGAATCGATTTTTCGATTCATATTATTTCGGTTTTTTCAGAATTGGTAAATAAAGGAGTTGAACCGAAACAGGCTATCATTGAAACCCTGCAGAAGGTCGGTGGCGGAATCATTACCGGCGGTTTAACCACCGCTGCCGCTTTTCTCACCTTAATGGTTGGTCGTAGCGCCGGTATCTCGGAATTCGGTTTGGTTTGCGGCGTGGGTTTGATCGTTATTATGATTGCCACATTAATCACCATGCCCACCATGCTGATGCTGCGGGAAAGATACCGTAAATACCCATTTAGAAAAAGGATAATGGCTGGGATAAAAATAACGCTTTTTATTGCGATTACGGTCGCTGGAATAATATTTAATTTTACTCCAGTAAATAGTCTTTATTTACTTATATATGTTCTTGAGGCTACGATTTTTTCCGCATTAATATTTATTGGGATTCCACTGATTCATTTTGCCTGGGAAAAATATTGTTCTTGGCGTGGCAAGGAATTGAACAAAACCCGCGATGTGGCCTATGCACGGGTCGGTAAACTCAGCGAAGTAATTCACCGCAAATGGCGTTTCTCCCTAGTGGCCGGGCTGATTATCACCCTGTTCTTTGGTTTTATGGCTTCAAAAATAACATTCGATTACAATTACCTGAACATGGAACCGGAAGGTCTGGAGTCTATTGCCCTGAATGATTTGATCATTGAAAAATTCAATTTTTCCGCCGATGCAGCCCTGATGACGGCCACATCACTGGAACAGAATCATGAATACACTGAAGCGGCTAAGAAAAAATCATCAGTGAGCTATGTGGAGTCGATTTCCGATTACCTGCCTTATGCCGCCGAGCAAGTCAAACGAAAACCGGGCGTTTTACAAATTACTGATAAAATGGGCCAGACTTCCGTGACCACCCAGGTAACTGCCGCTCAACGGGCTGGCATTATCGAAGAGCTTTATCGTTTGGAAGCCAATGTTATTGAGATACAGGATATGGCGTTCACCGGCGGCCAGGATATGATCGACCAGAAAGCCACGCGGATTGTTGGTAATCCCGATCAACCCGAGCTGATTGGTAATCTGACCCGCTTTATTACCCATATGGAAGAACAGCCGGTACGGTTGGAACAGTTGGGCGAATTCAATCAGGATTTCGGAACTGCTTACCGCAGCCTGGTCCTGGACATGGCTGACACTACGACAATCACGATAGAGATGTTGCCCGCCTCCGTAAAAAGTACCCATATGAGCGGGAAGGGTGACCGGTTCCTGCTGACGCTTTACCCCAAGGGTAATATCTGGAGTATTGATTATCTGGAAGTATTTACTAGTGATATTTTGGATATATCCCCCAGCATTTCCGGTACGCCGCCAATGTTTTATTACCTGATGAAAATTATCGGGGCTGACGGCCGCCGGGCCGCATTGCTGACCATTGTGGTAGTAGTTCTGTTCCTGTGGCTTGATTTCCGGTCATTGAAAAAGGCTTTGCTGGCTATGATCCCACTATTTTTTGGTGTCATCTGGATGGTAGGAATAATGGGCTTGACTGGTATCCAGTTGACCTTGCTGAATATCATGGCGATACCTCTGATTATCGGGATCGGAATCGATGATGGCGTGCACCTGATTCACCGTTATCACTACGAGGGCAAGGATGCCATATTTACCGTATTCAGTTCTACTGGTAAGGCGATCACCATCACCTCCATGACAACCATGCTGGCTTTCGGATCGCTGGTATTCGCTACTTACCGTGGTTTTGGCAGCCTTGGGATAGCCTTATTTATAGGTGTTGGAACCTGTCTGTTGGCTTCGATTTTTGTGTTGCCGGCCTTATTGGCCCTCACCGAAAAGGGGTCAGATTGACGTAAATAATTGTTTATTAAGCCAGGTGTTTTGCTTGTCTCACACCTGGCTTTTTTTACCTTTTCTACTTTAATTATACGACAAGTACCCTATATGGATTATTTTATTGACTTACTTCACAGTATATCTGTATGTTCGGCAGAATTAATATTAGTCTAGTGTTGAGCTAATAATAAAATTTGCGGGGATAGAGAGAAAAGCGTCCTACCAAATGTGCCTAATTATAAGAACTGGGCAGCTCATAATGAAAGAAATCTTTTAGCTAATGGAGAGTAAAAGATGAAAAGTTTGATAAGATTTATAACAGCAAGTATCCTACTGTTTTCGGTGCTATTTGCAGGAGAAACTGGAAAAATTACCGGTAAGGCAATTGATGGTGAAACGGGAAATCCACTACCAGGCGTTAATATTGTTTTATTGGGAACATCTTTTGGTGCTGCCACAGATGAAAACGGTGAGTTTGTTATTATGTTCGTCCCGCCGGGATTATACAAAGTTAGATTAAGTTTTATTGGATATGCTAATTTAACTATTGAGAACGTTCGTCTTACTAGAGATCTGACCACCAAACTTTATACTTCCGAGAAAGGCTATACGATTTCTTTGAGTCCTGAAGTTGTCAAGGGAGAATCGGTCACTGTATTTGCAAAGAAGCCGCTGATTGAAATCAACGCTACCAACGAGGTACGCGTTGTGCGCGCAGAAGATATTAAAAATATGGCAGTTCGTGGTTCTCGCAATATTGCTGCTCTACAGACAGGTGTTGTTGACGATAATATTGATCTGCACGTTCGCGGTGGTCGTTCGGAGGAAGTTGGATATTACGTTGATGGAGTGTATGTTAATTCCAATTACCGGATTGCTCAGCCGAGTGCTGGCAACCGTACCACCAGTAGAAGTAGCTATTCAGGTGAAATCCCCAATCTTGGGTTGGAAGAAGTTTCTTTCCAGGCTGGTGGTTTTGGGGCTGAATACGGCGCTGCCAATGCCGGTATCATAAACACAGCCTCAAGAACCGGTGGTGAAAAATACCAATTTTCAGGTGAAGCAATTACTGATGGTTTTCTCAGTGCTGACCCAACAGTCGAAAGTAAAAGGCCATACGCCTTTTCTTATGGCTATAATCTTTTTTCCGGAGCTTTTGGAGGTCCGGTACCAGGATTAAAATTCCTCCGCTTCTTTGGATCTGCAGAATATACCGAGATGGACGATGGTATACCCTTTTCCGGCTTAGTTGCTCAATACAATGGTCCCATAAATCCGGCCAACGGATTACCGGGTAATGGTGAGGAATTTGAAGATATAAATGGGAACACAATCTGGGATTGGGTTGATTTGAATGGTAACGGAGAGTTAAATCTTGGTGAATACGAACCATACACAGACGCTGATAACGATGGAGAATATGACGCGCCAGACTGGTTGGCAATTGATACTGACGATATCAATTACGTTCGGGGACCTAAGCCTAACAATGGGATGTCACGATTGAGTTTGACGGGAAATCTGTTATTAGATCTGGAGCCGTTAACTGGCTTTTCCTGGAAAATGAAATTTGGCGGTTCGCATTATGATAATGAAAACTCAGAGTACTTAGTAGCTAGATCTCTATTTGCTCTTTACAACGATGCCAGTACGACGGATAAAATAGGGTCGACCGGCAATCTACTGAATCGGTTTAATATTGCTACCGATAAAGTTAATACTTTATATGGCCGGCTTTCCGGTAATGTACCCGGTATGAAAAAATTATTTTTCCGAGCCCAGGTTAGCCATTACAACGATAATTACACCAGACATGATCCGGTGCATAAAAAAGGTTATGGCAACTATCGCTATGAAGATGGCACGGTTTCGACTTCCCAGGTGCCCTATATACAGCTTGGTAAACGGGATGACTTCCACAACCCAACCTGGGTCTATGTGGATTCATCTTTAATTGATTCCGTTAACACAGGAATGAGTAATTACGATTACTGGCGGACCGATACCAATTTGACATTCGTTGGAATAGACTATGATACCACTTGGATCAATCCCTTATTCTCTGATGTTGGTATCAGACCTATCCCGATGGTTGAACTGGCTAATTACTCCATGCCAGGGTATTTAACCGCTGCATACCGGAAGCGAGAAACAAGCCGCAATACATTTGATGGTTCATTGACTTGGCAAGTTGGTGATCACGAAATAAAAATGGGCGGTTCATATGAAACATCAACCCTGCGCTATTATCAGATGGGTCGTGCGACATCATTATCGCGTTATTTTGAAAATAATGCACCCTATTCCTCCAGCCAAGACCGTTATCGCTGGAGCGAATCGCTCAATGCGTTGGTTATGGGATCTGATGGCAATATGCAAAACGATGAATTTACCGATTTGAATAATAATGGTGTTTTCGAGCCGGATTCCGGTGACGTGTTTATTGATTTACCAGCTGATGGTATCCCCGATTTCCGTCAGGAACCTAATGATACCTGGGGCGATTCGCTCGAGAATGCGGATTTTAATGGTGATGGTATCATTGATTATGATGATTATTTCGGTGATTATATTTTCCAGGCCTATAAATCCGCTTACGCCGAAAATATAGGTTATGATGTTACCGGGGAACATAAACTGGATACTGGATTGGACAAAGCCAGAAAACCGGTCATCGGCGCTTTCTATTTGCAGGATAAATATGAAATTGAAGATTTGATCCTGAATATCGGTGCACGTTATGATTATATTGACGCAGCCAATCATATATGGAACGAGGAAACCGGCGGCAGTCAGAATATTGTGATTAATACTGTCGGGCAATTGGCCGCAACCGTCTATGCTACTGATATCGACGAAAACGGTGTGTTGGATCCAGTGGAATACAGACATTCTATGCCGACTCTCGAAGATTCAACTGGTCGTTCCCAACGCGTTGCTGCACCTACCAGGTCTATGATAAGTCCACGGATTGGATTGGCCTTTCCTGTGACAGACAGAACGGTATTCCACGCTCAATATGGTAAATACTTCCAGCTTCCGGATCTGAATCGGCTGTTCTTGAGCTATACCCGGTTTATTTCCAATCTGGAGCAAGGTAATTTTACCACATCAGCTAATCCTGATTTACAGCCCGTGAAAACGACAGCTTATGAAATTGGATTTAAGCAGTTGATCACCAACAATGTCAGTGTCGACGCTACGGTGTTTTACAAACAGATGTCAGGGATGATTCAGTTGCGCACTATTGCCAATAGGTCTGGTGCTTATGCCCTATTTGTGAATGGTGATTATGGTACTGTGAGGGGATTAAGTTTATCTGTGAACACCCGTAGAATAAAATATGTCCAGGTGTCAGCGAACTATACCCTGCAGTATGCCGGTGGAACCGGATCAACTGCCAATGGTCTATTCAGGATTGCCTGGCAAGGTGGTAATGATCCCACCTTTATTTCTCCCCTGGATTATGACCAGCGTCATACTGGTAGCTTGATGGTAGACTTCCGTACATCCGCCAATTCCTTTATCCCCCTGCTTGGCGCTAACATGACCTTTCAGTACGGAAGCGGGATGCGTTATACGCCAGCGCGACCTCGCACAACTGTCTTTGCGGGTGGAATTTCTGATCGACCGATTGCCGGTATGAACACCGGGAGTATGCCAGCGACTATAAATGTAGATTTAAGGTTTGATAAAACATTTAATGTTGGCGGCGTTAATCTAGGAGTGTTCTTAGTAATTATGAATGCGCTTGATAAAGATAATGTTTCAAGTGTGTGGACCGGCACCGGTCTGCCTGACCAGGATGGCTGGTTGCCCACTTCGGAAGGTCAAAACTGGTTGAATAATTTTGCCGTTGGTGGTTCTGAAGGTGGGACGCCTTTGTATAATGCACGGACCAGCGAGGAGCTGAATTTCGGACGGCCGCGGCAAGTAAGGTTAGGAATAAGAGTAGATTTATAAACTGATCAATAGAGAAATTGAAGGAGATTTATATGTTCAGGCGAAGAATCATATTATTAGGGATACTGGCTGCCTTTACAGCATTGACCGCTAGACCGATGAAACGCATGTCAGATGCACAGCATATTCATAAAACCACGGCGACAGCGGCAGCACCGGTTGATCACGTAATCTGGGATGGTAATAATATCAGTACCATCCATGGTAACCATGGAGATGTGGTCAGCTACCATGTTACCAGTGAGTCGGGCTTAGAATGGCCCAAAGGTAGTGGCCGGCTGGCCGTTTTTCAGTCCGGTATATGGCTGGCAAGCGGTAAATCGCGCTCGCCAGGCGGAGACTGGGTAGAGGATCTTCGTACAGCGGCGGCGGAATATACCGTGGAATATACTCCCGGTGCTTTAGGAAGCGCGAATCCGAATTCCGGACATATCTTTGAAATCCATAAAAAAGAAGTCGAAGCTTTTCTGGAAAATGATTACGTCGTGTTCTCAAATATGGTCATGGATTTACCGATTAGTGTGATCGACGGGGCTCATATCGAGACTGAGCTGGTGGCTAAATCATTGCCAACCAGCGATTTTGAGAATTGGCCCGCCGATGAAGGTGCGCCTTTTGTCGATGTAAATAACGATGGTGTTTACGATATTCTTGATGGCGACTATCCTGAAATACTGGGCGATTTATTCCATTGGTATGTAATGAATGATGGAAATGCTTCATTACATACACCTTTATGGGGTACTCCTCCAATGAATGTTGAAGTGCAAACGTCCCTTTTTGGTTTTGATCAGGCCGGGCCGCTGGGCGATATTTTATTCGTCAGATGGGCTATCATAAATAAAGGTTCGGATGATCTGGACAGCGTATTTGTTTCCTTTTGGCATGATGATGATGTGGGTGATGCCGGCGATGATCTGGTTGGTTGCGATACGGAATTGAGCCTGGGCTATACCTATAATGCCCCGGGAGGTGACGCTACCTATGGTGAAGAAGTCCCGGCCGTGGGTACTGATTTCTTCCAGGGTCCCCTGGTAGATGCTCCTGGAGACACAGCCCAGATTTTAACCTGGGACCTTGAGAACGGCTATCATTTAAAGAAAATACCCGATCGAAGGCAATTACCTTTAACGTCCTTCGTGAAATATATCAATGGTGATCCAACCCTGGTTGATCCCAATACTGCGGAAGCCTGTTATCGTTATATGAATGGACGTATTGGTCTTACTAACGGAGTATTCACCGATCCGACTACCGGTCAGCCATCGATGTTTCTCCACCCTGGTGATCCGTCCACGAATACCGGTTGGGTAGATAATACCCCCGGCGACCGACGTTATTTGATGTCGTCAGGGCCATTTACCCTGTGCATAGGTGATACCCAGGAAGTGGTTGGTTCGATTATTCTAGCCGCCAGCACCAGTTGGGACAAATCCATTAATAAGCTTAAGTTTTTTGATCTGCACGCCCAACAGGCTTTTGATGCCAACTTCGAGGTTTGCTCGCCGGTAGCACCAGAAGTAGAGGTGGCCATGCAGGATCAAAAAATCATCTTGTCCTGGGAGGCGAATTCCAGCAAGGTTGAAGAATATCTTTGTGCCGGGTATATATTCGAAGGCTATAATATTTACCAGGGTGAGTCAGCTACCGGACCATGGACAAAAATTCGGACTTATGATCTAATCGACGGTTATCAGATATTATCCAGCGGTGTTCAGGATGAAATCACCGGTGGTGTTATTGTAATGCCCGTTCAGGAAGGATCGGACACCGGTCTCAGTCATTATATTGAGATAGACTATGATTATGTCAATAGTCGTGCGCTGATTAATAATCGGAAGTATTATTATACGGTTACCTCCTATCTGTACGATCCGGATCCAGCAGCGACCTTTGCCTTTCTGGAAAGCCCCTTTAAGCCTATTGAGGTTGTACCGGGTGGCTTAAACACCGGCATGAAGTATAGTTACGAATATGCCGATACAATTGAGATTGTTCATTCGGAAGGTTTTGCCACCGGAATCAACTTCATGCCCCATGTGGTTGATCCCTATTTATTGAATGGTCATGACTATGAAATCTCTTTTACGGTTATTGACGATACTACCAATTACTGGTCTCTGGTTGATGCAACCTTGGGGGACACCTTAGTCTTTCAGGAGAATTTTCCGGTTACGGCGGCTTATTATACTGAACTGACTGTTGGTGGTTCGATAATTCCTGAAGGAGTGGGAGAACCAACGGCCGACCATGCCTGGATTAAAATTATTGACGGATTTTTATTGACGGCCGAAAACGCAACTTACCTTCAGCCGACTACCCATAGTGGATTCACAATCCTCAATGATGTAGACTCCGTAACCACCCCAATGATTTTCCAGGGGATCTTGCCAGGAGCATTGGCCAGTGATGTAGGAGACGGGAGTTGGAACGCCTTCCTGAGTACAATAGCGCAGCTATCCCAGGCCAGTGGCAGCCCCGCACCTGAGGACATGAAGAAGGATATCCAAATCCGATTTACGGATGAAGGGTCAATTGCCACTTATATTAATAATTATGCTTTGGTCGGACAACCGTCGGATACTCTTTGGCTGCCATTCGAGATGTGGACGGTGGAGCCAGGTGATACGCAGCAGGTCAATGTGGCCATGTATCAGATAGCTGCCAGCAAGCCGATTTTCGAGGTGGATTCGACCAGTGGAGGCACGCGAATTCTAAAAAATGTTGCTTTCATGCCCGTGTATGAACCCTATGACGAAGCGGCGATATTAGCTGAACCATTACGGCCTGATTCAGCCGATGGACAGAAGATGGGTTGGATGCTCCAATTCGATAAGGAATTTTCAATCTTTGAAAGCGGTGATATCTTCCAGATTCACTTCAACAACCAGCTTATTCCCGGTCAGGATGTATATACCTTTACGGCAAGTACTCTGGCGGAAGTGACTGATAAGTCCACTATCAAGGACCAGATTGACAGAATCAATGTTTTTCCGAATCCTTATTTTGGCCAAAACCCCGAAGAGCTAACACCGCTTAACCGCAACATATACTTCACCAATCTTGGAGTTGGTACATCAACGATCAGGATTTTCACTATTGCCGGTGACCTTGTTGCCAAGATTGAAAAGACCATCGAGTCCGAAAATGATTCTGATCGGCGTGCACCCTGGGATATGCGTAACAAGTTTGGCATTCCGGTGGCCAGCGGTATGTACATTGCTCATATTGTTGTTGAGGACGGCAATGGCAAAGAACTTGGTGAGAAAATTTTAAAACTAGCGATCTTCCAACCTGAAGAACGGTTGAGCGTATATTAAGGAGTGACAAGAAATGAATAAGTCGAATAAATACAAGAATATCATAGCGATTTCTTTATTGGCCGTATTTATCGTTGGGATAGCTGAAGGAGGTAGTAAACGCCGTCGCGGAACTGCAGGAGCCCAGGAATTGATGATTCCCATCGGTTCTCGTGGTATAGCCTTAGCCGGTTCCAACGTTGCCGGAATTTCAGGAATTGAAGCGGTCGAATGGAATATGGCTGGACTGAGTAAGCTAAAGACCAATGGAGAAGTCATGTTTTCGTACGCCACCTGGATCGGAGACATTGGTGTCAATTATGCTGCAATAGCCTCTTCATTGGGTCGCAATGTCTTTGGAATGTCGTTGAGGTCGTTGAATTTTGGTGATATTCCGGTTACTACCGCCCTAAGTCCGGACGGAACGGGAGAAAACTACTCTCCTAATTATGTTACGCTCGGATTTCTATATTCGCGGCGTATGACTGACCGGATCAATTTTGGCACCAGCCTTAAGATGATAAACGAATCTATCATGACTGTTTCAGCCACTGGTTTTGTGCTTGATGCTGGAGTACAGTACAACTTACTAGAAAGTGGTTTAATGATTGGGGTATCGATGCGCAACTTGGGTTTGACGATGCTATTCAATGGGACTGGTCTTGAAGAATTTCATTCGCCAGAAGATACTGAACCGGGATCACCGGCGGAACCCAGGAGAATTGTTGTACAGGATGTCGAGATGCCGACAACAATTGAATTGGGCGTAGCCTATGGTCCGATTAATTTAGGACCAGCCAATGTTACCCTAGCCGGTTCTTTCCTAAATAACGACTTTTCATTTGACGAATATCGCCTTGGCGCCGAGGCGGCGGTAATGGACATCCTATACTTCAGAGCCGGGATGGTGATGGGGTTTGATCCGGAACCCTATGGATTAGACAATATTGAGGATACCGTCGATGATTCGGCCGATGAACAATGGGAATATTTTGGAAATGATGATCGTGAGGAATTCATTTGGGGTCCCACTTTTGGTTTCGGGTTGGATCTTTCTAAGTTTACCGGTCTCGGTCTTTCGGTTGACTATGCCTATCGATCAGCGGAATTCTTTGAAGGAGTCAATTGGCTTACCTTTAAAATCGCATTTTAAGATCTTGAGAACGATATAATAATACTGTACAATAGAGGTATAATTATATCAACTTTCTTGCAAGAAAGGAAACAAAGGAGAAACAATGAGTAAAAAAGTGTTACTAGTTCTTAGCATTATGCTCTTATTTAGTTGGACACTAAGTGCGGGCAATCTTGTTGAGATAAGCAAATATACAAACCAAAGCGCCGATTTCAAGACCAGCAAGGTATCACAAAATGTTGTGACCCGGGCGGCCTATGATCATCGCGATGTGGCTGATACCATGTCCTATTCCGATACCTGGAATTCGGCTTTTATCCAGTCCCCCGGCGATGCCATGATCGTGGCGTTTCAAATGCCGGCCGATGGTTATATCAAGGGCGTAAACGTACCCGTTAACGAATGGGGTACCGGTGATCAGCAGTTGACCGTAGCGCTTTATGAATTGACCTACCCCTACGGGCTTGATGCTAACGGCGATCCGATTCGCTATCCCTTGACGTCAGTTGATGGACTTGGTTGGATTGGTGGTTATGACATGATGGTTGATTCCGGTGGGATGGTTTTTGATGGAGACGAATACGTAGCACCTGGAACGGCACCTGAATGTGCCGGTGGCGCACAACCTGTTGCCGATTATGCAGCGGACCCCCTTGGCCAGGAAGATTCTCCATTCGGACCCCCGGGACTGCCCTTACAGGGACTAATCTGGCCCGATGGATTCACAGCCCCGACGCTTGACCCGACCAACAATCCGGGTAATTCCGACGAAGTTCTTGACAATTGGATTGCCACGGCCGACTATGGATCAGAACCCTTTGTTGAAGAAGGTACCTGGGTAGGAGTCTTGGTCTTTTATTCCGGTGCTGGTGGTGGTGCTGATGAACCGTGTGCCTTCTGGTATACTGCTGGTGATCCACTGGGATTGAATGATCCCTGGGTGGCATTGAAGTTTTATGCCGGTTGCGGCGGAACTTCAGGCAGCGGTGGCTGGCATATTCGTAATTGGGTATTTGGCTTTGATCTGGCAGTTTTACTGACCGGTGACAGAGGCCCGACCTATGGTGATGAGGCTACACTGGTTACGACCGTATCAACCGACGCGATCCCTTATGACATTGATATCTTTGATGATAATCCCAGTGGCGGAACTGCTGGTGTTGCATCCGCAGTACTGCATTATCAATTGGATTCAACCACAGCTACAGTTAATGATCTTGCCATGACAGCAACCGGCGACAACTATGCCGCTTCAATACCCGGACAAGTTGCCGGAACAATGGTTTACTACTGGGTTGAAGCAACTGATGTAGGTGGGAATGCTACTACAACACCTAAGAAATCCTACTACATCTTCCTGGCAAGAGCTGGTAAATACCTGGTATTTAATAATACCGATCCACTGTATGGTAATGTGTTGTACGTGCCCTATTGTTACTACGAGTGGGGTACGGATGCATTCGATATCTGGGATGCCAGCTATGGCAACATTACCGATGCTCTGGTCACCAATTACGATGTAATAGCTGAAGTCACATCCCAAGGCGGTGGTGCGGATTATAATACTGACGCGGTTCTGCAACCCTGGTTCGCTGCTGGTAATAAAGCCTACGTCGTTGAAGGTGATGAATGGTTAGGTGCTCGCTACGGCTGGAGTGGTGATATGGCAATTCCGTCCGGTGACTTTGCCGAAGATATCGGTATTGTCCATTACTACCCGGATGTTAATGGTGGTGATGTATCCAGATTGTTCCCCGTTGCCGCTGATGATATAGCCGGACCTATGGCCACCTTCCTGGTAGACAGCAGCTGTGTGCTGGATTATGATCCTGAATATGATCCGGGACATGCCAACTGGTTAGACGGCATTGATGCCGCAACCACCGCCATAGTTTCCTTTGAAGGTCACGACGGTTCAGTCGATTCACTTGGTGTGGATGATGGAACGACGACCTACACAACGGCTATCTATGGTGAATATGGTACTAGTAAAGCCGCCTTTTTTGCCTTCGATATCATGAGTCTGTATGCCAGAGATTATGCTACCGGTGCTTCATACTGGGTAGGCGCATATGATTATTATCCCTATTTTGTTGGCCCCTTCCGCCTGGCTCTAGATTGGGGTACATTAGGCGTTGATGATTCAACACCAGATGCCCCACAGCAGTTCTTACTTAAGGGCAATTATCCGAATCCCTTCAACCCCACTACGAATATCAACTACTCTCTGGACGTAACCAGTGACGTGAATGTTACCGTTTACTCGCTGCTGGGTCAGGAGATTGCAACACTGCACAGTGGTGTTCAAAAAGCAGGTGTTCATACGGTTGAATGGTCAGGAATGAATGATCTTGGCCAGATAGCTGCCTCCGGTATGTACCTGTATCGTATTACATCTGACGGACGTGCCTTGACCGGCAAAATGATGCTACTGAAATAAATACTAAGTAATACGGTTTTTTTGATAACAAAAGGGCGACTTATAGGTCGCCCTTTTGTTATTTTCAGATATGGAAAAATTTAAATTAACAGCATTATTAATAGTTTCATTACTATTTGTTTATTGTGGTAGCGATCCTACCCAAGCCATTGTTACCATAGACAACCACCCGATCGATAATCAATTGTTTTATACTTTTATTGATTCCAGCACATTCGCAGCGATGGCATCAACAAAACAAAGGCAATTGGTCCGTGAATTTTCAGGTAAGTGGTTAGCTGCAAAGAAGGCTGAAAAGGTGGGCGTTGATCAGCATTCTCTCGCCAATCAATTAGAGAACCAGAAAAACGGTTTAATCCTGGCTGAAGTGATCGCAGATTATATGAAGACCAGAACAGATGATGTTGTTGCTGACAGTATTCTTGCAAATATGCAGAAAACTGTCAAAGTGAAGGAGATATTATTTCCGCATATTTTTTCAAGTGGATTTATAACAGAACAACTACCTAGCACAGCTTTAAAAAAAGCGGAGAGAGCGCGAGAAAGAATATTATCTCAGGAAATCAGCTTCGCAGAAGCCGCCACAATATACACGGTAATTCCATATATGGAATTACGTGGTGGTGACCTTGGCTTTATTGCTTACAAAGATTTACCGAAACAGCTTTTGGATGCTATCTGGGTTGCCGGGGCGGGATCCCTTGTCGGTCCAGTTGAAACTAAATTTGGTTATCATCTATTGTGGATAGGTGAATCACAACCGGTTTCTATTCCGGATACAGTAGTGGCACACACACGAATATTAATTGAATTGGGTAAGGGAAGGCATGGTGTTTTTGAAAATGAAATGAGAAAACTATCAGCTCGTCTTTTTAAGGCTAAACAAGTTGTATTAATCAATGCTTCAATTGCTGGTCTGCAGAATAAGATTAACGCGCTGAATTCATCAGGGATGAAAATCCGGTTTAAAAAATTGGAAGAAATAAATACTGATCTTCTTTTAGGTTCGATCGGTGAAAAACCGCTTTCCCTCTCGTGGTTTATTGAACAGAGTTACTTACAGGGAAACATATCTCAAGCTCCAATCCATACCGGGTATTTGCTTCACAAAGCATTATCCGACATTTTAAACAGATATTTGGTAGTAGGGTGGGCCTTAGAAAATAATTTTGTTAATATGTCTGATTTTGAATTTCAAATTGAATTAGCAAAAATCAATATTTATGCTGAGGCGTATATTAAAACCCAGTTGGAAGCCGATAATTATCTATCCGCTGAAATTGTATTGAACCGTTTATTTCTAGAGCACGAAATAAAAATTAATGAGCAATTCCTAACCGATGATTAATGTGCTTTATTTGGAATGAATTACGAATAATAACCCATCAAAAACATACAGACCTGTCAAGTTGAAAGGCAATTAAAGTATAGTTATTCCTGTTTCATTCTCTTTTTTCTAAAGAATGTATTAAAATATCAAATCCTATCGTAAATACGGTATCTGGTTGGCCGATAACTGTAGCCTGGCAAAAATCAGTAAAAATCGATTCCCCGGTGCTGGGTCCGAAACCGAATTCTTCGTCAAACAGGATCTGTACTACCGGGAGTTGCACCAAATTCAGCGTTTCTAATAGTGACAATTCGTAGCGCCCCCAGGCCATTGGCGCCAACAATATTCCCTGAGCCTGATTTCTGTTGCGCTGTAAAAAACTGATGGCCTTCTCAACCCGGTGGGTTTGCAGAACTTTTAATTCAATGGGGCGATTTCGGGTAAGCCTTCTTAGGGCTGAGTTTATTTTATCCAACGTTATCCGCTTACCTTTTTGGGAAGACTGAACACCTATTAAATTCAGGTTGGGTCCCTGTAACACTAAAATTTTCATGCCTAAAATTAATTAGTTTAACACTGTTGTGTGAAACCAATTAAATTTTATCAACAATTGTTTCAATATCATGTCTGATTCCAATGTTATACAGATTAACAATCTCAGCAAAGCCTTTGGCTCACTGCAGGCAGTAGATAGCCTCAGCCTGACTGTTCCTGCCGGATCCATCTATGGATTTCTGGGACCGAATGGCGCCGGTAAATCCACTACCATCAGACTCATGCTGGCCTTGATTAAGCCGGATGCCGGTGAACTTGAAATACTGGGTCATTCAGTGACAACCGGGCGCAATTCCGCTCTGCGTAAGGTCGGCGCCCTTGTGGAAGAACCGGGGTTTTATATTAAT
>CAZIJQ010000035.1:0-25316 GCA_964539785.1 uncultured bacterium
ACCAGCAAAGTAATAAAAGTAGCCACCAATACGCCATAAGCCACAGAAATCGCCATGGGAACAGTATGCTGAGCGTTGGGGTCGTTGGCCAGAATTAGTGGGAACAGGCCTGCCATTGTGGTAAGGGAAGTCAGGACAATCGGCCGGAAGCGGGAAACACCAGCCTGAAACACAGCTTCCATAAATTTTACTTTCTCGCGTAATTTTCGGTTAAGGGTATTGATAAGAACAATTGAGTCGTTCACCATAATTCCCAGCAGGGCGATGACTCCGAAATAGGATGGCATATCGATAGCCTGGTCGTGAATGGCGTGACCCCACCCGATGCCAACTAATCCCAGGGGCAACAAACCAAGGATTAGAAATGCCTGCACAAATGAGCGAAAAGTGAAAGCAATGATCGCGAATAAAACTATCAATACCGGCGGGATAATTTCCAACATGGATAACTGTGTTTCCCGCATCCGCTCTTTACGTCCACCAAAATAATACTGCATGCCGGGATACTTGGATTCAATCTTCGGTAATATTTTTTGTTCAATCTCATTCTTGATTTCATTGATATTAACCGCCTTACTGAGGGCATCAGCTTCTACGGTAACTTCACGGCGGCCGTTAATGTGATTGATTGTCGTAACCGAACGCTCAAACTCAAGCTGGGCGATATCTTTCAAGGGGACCGACAGACCCTGGGCAGTGCGGATACGCATATTTTCCAAGCTGCCGATAGAAGCACGATCTTCAAGGTTATAACGCACCCAGATCTTAATTTCATCCAGGCCACGATTTATCCGCTGGACTTCTGCCCCAAAGAAACCACTACGCACTTGACTCATTACTGTCTGGAGGTCGAGACCCAGTAAAAAAGCTTTGTCTTTCAAGGTGATCTTGATCTCGCGCATGCCGACCTGATTATTATCAATAACATTTTTGAGATCGGATAATTGTTTCAATTCATTTTTTAAATCAACCACTGCCCCGTTTATATCTTCCAGGTTATTGCTTAACAAGGAAATAGATACCGGTTTTCCGTAATGGCTTTCTTCCACATAATTGATCCGCTCGGCGTTCGCAATTGTGCCCGTTTTTTTCCGCATGGCGTTCGAGAAATCTGTAGAAGAGAACGCCCGCTCTTTAGTGTCAACCAGGTTTACATAAATTTCACCGGTACTGGCAGAAGTAATCTGTTTGACGATGCTGGTGACAACCTCTTTTCCCTCTTTCTCCTTGAATTTATTAGCAACAAACTGCGCAGATTGCTCGATTTTATTTAAAGCTGCTACAGTGAAGCTTTCCGGTGTGCCAGAAGGCATTTCCAATTTAACGGAAGTATAATTATTGTTTTCAAAACCGCTGGAACCAACCTGAATTATACCGCCCTTCATTCCACCGATGGTAATAGCGAATAGACCGGTTACAACCATCAAAGACAGCAGCTTATTTCTCAGGGCTCGTTTTAAAAGTGGGGCATACAGCCTGTCCCTGAAGTTGGTTGTTAATTTGGTAACATATTTTTCCAGTCGCGAAGATTTTCGGTCGGCTTTCAAAGCCGCGGAGTGAGCAATGTGCGCCGGCAGGATTAGGGCGCCTTCCACCAGTGATACCACCAGGGCAGCGATGACAACGAAAGCCATTTCCTTGAACATTTGTCCGATCATGCCTTCCACCATCAATAGAGCAGAGAAGGCTACAATGGTCGTTAGGACGGCTGAAAAAACAGCTGGCAAAACTTCCAGGGCACCGTCGATAGCTGCTCGGACGGGCTTTTTGCCCCGTTCAAAGTGTTGAAAAATATTTTCCCCAATGACAATTCCGTCGTCCACTAGAATTCCCACCACCAGGATCATCCCGAATAATGATATCCGATTGAGGGTCAATCCATAAACTGCAGCCAGGCCGAACATCCCCATGAACGACAGGGGAATAGCGATTGCTACCCAGAAAGACATTCGTATGTTTAAAAAGACGGAGAGGAAAATCATTACCATAATAAATCCGAGCAGGCCATTACTCAGCAGGATGTCCTGCATGGTTTTAATACCAACTGAATTATTTATGATGATCGAAGCCTGGATAGCTCCATTCTGTTGATTGAAAAGCGAAACGTATGCTTCAATCGTCTCGGCGATGTGAATAATATCTTCGGTGGCGGTGTACTGAACGGTTATGACCACAGCTGGACTGCCATCCACGTAAACGCGGTCAGGCTCATCGGACCATTTATCGCGAACATTGGCAATATCGCTGAGGCGGACAATAGCACCGGATTGGGAGGTGCGCAAAACAATGTTCTGCAAGTCGGCGGCATAGAATTTTTTCTGGGTTGTGCGGATAAATAATTCTTCGTCTATCCCGCGAATGATTCCACCGGTAAGATCAATATTGGCGGACTTAATGGCCGCCACAGCCTCGTTAAAAGTCATATTGTAGGTCAGTACGTCAGCTTCCCGAAAAGCGATCTCGATTTCTTCATCGGGAAAACCGCTGATGACCGTTTTTGAGATTCCATCAATCGCCCGCAGATCATCTTCAATTTCACGAGCCTTTACTTTCAAAATCTTCAGGTCGACATCACCACTGATCATGAAATCGACAGCTTTAGAGCGAAATTCCCACTTACTCACAGTGGGTGGCTCCATCCCGGCGGGAAAGGAACTGACCCCATCGATGGCGTTTTTAACATCCTGCAAAATTATATTAGAATCGAAACCACTGATGATTTCCACAGTGATGTTACCGATGTTTTCGCGGGATCGGGAACTGATCTTTTTTATCCCGGTGATACCTTTCAGATTATCCTCGATTTTAAGGACTACCCCCTCCTCGATCTCCTGGGGAGATGCGCCGGGGTACACAGCAGATATCAAAATTACTCCTGGATCAACCTGAGGCATCATGGTTGAACGCAAACTGGTAAATCCGAAATAACCCAGCACCACAATCAGCAAGATAACAACGTTACCTGCAGTCGGGTACTTGATAAAATATTCGATTAATCGTTTCATAAATTTTCCTGTGATCAGCTCACTAAATAATCAGCGAATTATAATGTTTTAACCTGAAGACCATCATACAAATTTTGAGTTTTGGTAGAGAGGTTCATTCCATTTTCCAAACCGGTTACAAAAGCAACGTTGCCGCGCACGGCGATTATATTTACCGGTTGTTCGTGAATTATATCGTCAGCCACCATTAAAACCGAATTGGCATTGGTAATAATTTTACGGGGAATTTCAACGGCCAGTACGACCGTTGATGTATTGATTGATCCCTGCAAATACTGGCCTGCTTTCAAATCAGCTCCAGCAACGGTTACATATACGTTTACCATTTGCGAGGCGGGATCCAGGCTGTTACCGATTCTGGATACGGTGCCGGTCCATTCGGAGGCTGTATTACCATCACTAAGGTCAACCTGGTCGCCAAGGGCAACATAGCCGATTTCCTCAACGGAAACCTGTGTTTCCAGATCGTAGAAATCGGTGTTGATAAATTCACCCAGTTTCTGACCATTCATTACCAGCGTTCCTGGTTTAATGTTGCTCTGGATTACGATTCCGTCAAATGGTGCATACAAAGTGTATTTACTCAGGCGGGTTTCCTGGACCTTAATCTCATAATAAGCCTGATAGATTCCCCGGCCGGCCACGAATAATTTTTCCCGATCCCCGCTGGGTTCCGGTAGCGGTTCGATGGCCTGGTCGATTTGATACTCGTTCAGGTATTCTTCCCAGAGGGCATAACTTTCCGGGTGATCGAATTTCAGGTCGGGTAAAAGTTGGGCGATTTTCATCAGCAGGTTGCTACGCTGAGCCATCAATCCAAGCCCGGCTTCTTCCGAACGAATTTGCAACATTGGCTCACCCTGTCGGTAAGTGGTGCCATCGAGAAACGATTTTGGGGTGGTTTCCAACACGCCGCTGACCTCAGCAGAAATCTGAACATGCTCACGGGCAGTCAGTTTACCGATGACAGTTACCTGTAATTGAATATTATCATTATTCACTTCGATTGTGCTGATTGTGGGCCTGGTATCAAAATTTGGTTTTCTCTGGGGCGCCTTCCGAGAAGCAATCAACAGTACCGTTATAATTAAAGAAACGGTTAATACTCCGGAGGCGGTAATAATTTTTTTTAATGATTGATTCATCGTTATTCCTCAAATGTTAATTAATCAGCATTGAATGCATGCGGATATTATCTAGTTCCTCTCTAAGGCTGAAAAACAATTAGACGAACGAGGGCTGTGAGCAATAAACAGGGGTAAAAGCAGGATAAGTAGCATATTGGTTGTTCATCCTGTAAAAAGACCCATTCATCGCTGGTGTGTCCCCGAATCTCTAAAATTGCGGGAAAGGTTGTTACCGTGGTGATAGTTTCCACCATGTTTTTGAAAGCAAATACAAGTTCTTAAGATGAGCGAGACGGAAAATAACAGCATTCCATTTCAGGGAATATTCAACCAGCGTTGGGTTCAGCATTTGATGTTTTGGCTGGCGTACACGCTCCTGTTCTCCTCTTTTCATCTGTCGCGGGGCATCAGCGAAGGCGAGGGTTTGACGGTTGCCTTGTTTGAGTTAGTTCACTTATCAGGATTGTTGCTGGCGGTTTATTTAAATCTTAGAATTTTAATTCCCCGCTATATTGATCAGAAAAAATATCTGAAATATGCAATTATGCTCTTGGCAGTGACGCTGCTAATATCAATTATGATTAATTTTATTATCGAGGTGCTTCTGCCTGACCCACCATTATTTCAGGGCGCTAGAAGACACCGGGTTGGTAAGGAAATTGAATTTTATGTTTTCATGTATATGATGCTGCAGTTCTTCTTTGTCGCCGTTACTTCTTTCCTGCATTTTGTCAAAGAATCTGCCAGACTCAACGAAATTGCCCTGCGGGTAAAAGACCTGGAAAGCAGCAATCTTCATGCGGAACTTGATTCCCTGAAGGCTCAGATCAACCCTCATTTTCTCTTCAATACTCTGAACAATATTTATTCCCATAGTTTATTTAAATCAGAGCAAACCCCGGAGATGATTTTAAAACTTTCCGGCTTGATGAATTACATGATTTATGAATGCCAGGATGCCCGGGTACCCCTGTCTAAAGAAATTGAATTCATTAAAAATTTCATGGCGCTGGAAAAAGTTCGAGTTGATGAGAGCGTCAAAGTAAAATTGAATATCACAATCCCGGAAAATGGACACGAAGTGGCCCCCCTCCTGTTTATCCCCTTGCTGGAAAATGCTTTCAAATACGGAGTTAATATCCGGGAAGGGTCACCTTATATCAATATTGATCTTGATGTTTCTGACGAAGACCTGCTGGAGCTGACAATCGAAAACCTGTTTGATGAACCGCTTGAAGAGCAAGAAGATGCCGTCAGCGGCGGCATTGGTTTGGAGAATGTCCGCAAACGGCTGGAATTAATTTATCACGGCAAGCATGAAATGGAGATTGTTGATAAAGATGGTAAATTCCGGGTGAATTTAAGAATTGACTTGAGGTAATTTTTGATGTTTCCTGTTGCCAGCCTGACCTGCATTATCGTTGATGATGAAATGCCCGCCCGCCGGGTCGTGCGGAAATACCTTGAAGATGTATCGGGTTGTACTATTCTGGCCGAATGCAAGAATGCTTTCGAAGCCCTGGAGGCCTTGCATAATCACAAACCAGATCTGATTTTTTTGGACATCAACATGCCCAAGCTCAGCGGGCTTAATTTTCTGAGAACACTCAAGAATCCACCCCTGGTGATCATAACTACCGCCTACCGGGAGCACGCCATCGATGGTTTCGACCTGGATGTGGTCGACTACCTCCACAAACCATTTGCCCTGGACCGCTTCTTACGAGCGCTGGAAAAGGCTCGCGCGCGCCTAACGCCCCAACCAACCGAAACTATTGTCAAACTTTCCGAACCGGCCAAAACCAAGGACCAGTTTATCTTTGTCAAAGAGGATAAAAAAATGGTACGTGTGGACTTGCGGGATATTTTATTCCTGGAAGCAGTGGGTGATTATGTGAGGGTGGTTACGAAGCGCAAGGCACTGGTGACCTACATGTCTCTGAAAAAGATGGAAGACTTGCTGGCCCCCGAGCATTTCCCGCGGATTCACAAATCATATATTGTCAACATTGCCCACATCGATTCCATCGAAGCCAACCGCGTCCGTATTCGGGAAGACAGCCTACCGGTGGGCGCCAGCTACCGCGCCAATTTCATGAAACTGGTGGATGGTTTCATGGTCGGGAAGAAATAGCGCTGAGATGCAGAGGAGCAGGGAGATTGAATTAGCCAGCCCAATTACCTAACCGTTTAAACGGTTTAAATTATCTAAATGCAATTGTGTAGTGATAACACATGTGTTGTCACTACGAGTTCACGTTTTTCACTATTTCTCACGCGGCGTAGCCGCACTCACTAGCTTTGGCGAAGCCAAAGCGACCCCACTCATTACTTATCACTAATTACTGTTCCCCATCAGTAAATTCACCGCCCAAGATTGTAAAACCATGCACGAAATGTCAATTGCCATGAATGTGGTGGAAATCGCCACCACCCAGGCCCTGCAAAGCGAGGCTCGGAAAATCAATTCCATCAGTTTGGATATTGGCAGTCTGGCGGGGGTGATGATCGATTCGCTGAAATTTTGCTTTGACGCAGTCTGCAAAGGAACCATAGCTGAAGGGGCCGAGTTGAATATCAACCAGATACCGGCTCAGGGTCGCTGCCGCGATTGCACTGAAGAATTCCCGTCCGAAACTTATCTCACAGCCTGCCCGGCTTGCGGGGGTTTCAAGATTGACATTTTTCAGGGACAGGAATTGAAAATTAAAACCATCAACGTTGATTAGGATAAATTATGTGTGACACCTGTGGCTGCGGATCTAACGAAGTAACCTTCCGGAAACCGGGTCAGGCACCAAACCATACCCACTTTAAAGATCACCATCATCACGATCTTCCCCATGATCACGAACACGATCATTCTCACACTATCGATGTTGAGCAGGATGTACTGTCGAAAAACAATTTACTGGCAGAACGTAACCGCGGTTATTTTGAAGCTTTGGGAATCCTGGCTTTGAACCTAGTCAGCTCTCCCGGTTCCGGCAAGACCACTTTGTTGGAAAAAACCATCGCCGGCTTGAAAGATTCAGTGCAAGTAGCGGTGGTAGAAGGAGACCAACAGACTACCAACGACGCCGACCGTATCTATAAAAGCGGTGCCCCAGTAATTCAGATCAATACCGGCGCTGGCTGCCACCTGGACGCTGATATGATCAATAAAGCCGTCAAAGAATTAAAACCGGCCAAAGACTCCCTGCTGCTGATTGAAAATGTTGGCAATCTGGTCTGCCCGGCACTCTTTGATCTGGGTGAAGCCCATAAAGTGGTGATCATCAGTGTTACCGAAGGCGAAGACAAGCCGGAAAAATACCCCCACATGTTCGCGGCATCTGATCTTTGTATCATCAACAAGACCGACCTCCTGCCCTACGTCGATTTTGACGTGGAAAAATGTAAGCAATCAGCCCTGCAAGTGAACCATCATTTAGAGTTCATTGAGCTTTCGGCTACCACCGGCGCAGGTTTGGAAAACTGGTTGTCGTGGATTAATAAAGAAATGGTTCGTTAGTAGAAATAATCAACCATGACTATTCGTAGACAAATCCGCGTCAACGGAATTGTTCAGGGGGTGGGTTTCCGCCCCTTTATTTTTAACTTGGCGCGGGCTCAAGGACTCACCGGTTTCGTTTCTAATACCTCCGAAGGTGTCATTGTCGAAGTCCAGGGATCGACCAAGGCTGTCGTAGAATTTATTGCTGCCATTCGCAAGGAGGCTCCGCCCCTGGCGCTTATCACCGAAATTTCCGTCGCCGATATTCCCACGGTTTCTGCAAGAGAATTTGTAATTGTGCCATCGGATAGTAAGGCACGAGTAGCCACGATGATCTCCCCCGATATCGCCGTCTGTGACGATTGCATGCACGATTTGCAAGATCCTGCCAATCGCCGCTATCGCTACCCTTTTACCAATTGCACCAATTGCGGACCGCGCTACACGATCATTGAAGAATTACCCTACGACAGGCCGTTTACGTCCATGCGCAATTTTAAGATGTGTCTCGATTGCCAAGCAGAATACGATGAACCAACTGATCGCCGGTTTCACGCACAACCCAACGCCTGCCCGGTCTGCGGTCCCCAACTAGCTCTATTCACCATTGACCAAACACCGGTGGCAGCAGACGACTTGATCAAAGAAACTGCTCAATTGTTGAAAGCCGGATCAATTTTGGCGATCAAGGGACTGGGAGGTTTTCATCTGGCGGTTGATGCGGAAAATGACCGGGTTGTCAAGGAATTGCGGGAGCGTAAAGGCCGGGAAGAAAAACCGTTGGCAATAATGGTTCGGGACCTGGCAGTCGTCCACAAATTATGCAAATTAACAGCAGACGAGGATGAGTTACTGACCTCTCCCCGCGCTCCGATAGTTTTAGCCCGTAAAATCGAGAATTCACTGCTATCTGAAAATATTGCGCCGGGCAACGACCGGTTAGGTGTCATGTTGCCTTACACACCTTTACACCACCTGCTGTTGGCCGAGGAATTTATGGCGTTAGTAATGACCAGCGCCAACCTGAGTGAAGAGCCGATCTGCATCACTAACGATGAAGCTTTTGCAAGGTTGCAGAAAATTGCCGACTACGTGCTAATCCATGACCGTGATATTTACCTCCGCGGCGACGATTCAGTCTTCATTCAGATCGCCGGTAAGAATCGGCCGATCCGTCGTAGCCGCGGTTACGCACCAGTGCCAATTCTGGTAGATTCAGACGGCCCACCAGTACTGGCTGTTGGTGGCGAATTGAAGAACACTGTTTGTCTTTTGCATAACAACCGGGCTTTTGTAAGTCAGCATATCGGGGATCTTGAAAATCTGGAGGCTTATAATTTTTTCCGGATGACCATTGACCATTTGCAAAAGGTATTTGACACAAAACCGGAATTAATCGTCCACGACCTGCATCCGCGCTACCTGTCAACTCAGTGGGCTAAAGAACAGGAAGGCATACCCTTGTTGGGTGTACAGCACCACCATGCACACTTAGCAGCAGTGATGGCCGAGCATGGAATTGAGGAGCAAGTACTGGGAATCATCATGGATGGTACTGGCTATGGCAATGATGGCACAATCTGGGGAGGGGAAATTCTATTAGGTGATTATTCAGGATATCAACGAGTGGCAGCTTTTGAACCAATGCTTCTTCCGGGAGGTGATGCCGCCATTAAGGCTCCTTGGCGAACTGCCGTCAGTTATCTGTATCAGTCATTCGGTGAACTGCCAAAGCTGCCATTTTTAAGCGAACACGATTACAAACCGATTGTTGAAATGGTTGAAAAAAATGTCAGTTGTTTTACTACCAGTAGCTGCGGTCGCCTGTTTGATGCCGTGGCGGCAATGAGTGGTGGCCGGCAAATTATCAATTATGAGGGTCAGGCAGCAATTGAACTGATGCAAGTGTCAGACAATGTCGATGTTGACCTTGATCTGTTTGAATATGGGTTTCGCCGGCAAGATAAAGTGGAGTTAATGCTTGTTAAGCCGCTTGTCCGATCGGTCGTGAAGGCCGTTCAATCTGGTAACAAATTGAGTGAGATTGGTAGTCGATTTCACCGAACCCTATGCAATATGTTATCCACAATGGTTAAACAATTACGACGAGAACACAATATAAATACTATTGTAGTCAGTGGTGGTGTATTCCAGAATCAAATTTTGTTTGAATCGTTGATTGAGCAATTGGAAAAAGATAACTTCTTAGTTTTTTGCCATGAAAAGGTACCCTCGAATGATGGCGGAATTGCCCTTGGTCAAGCCCTGATCGGGCGAAAATATCTGGAAAAATTAGGACAGTAATATTAAAAATGATGCCACAACAGATCAATTGAATGATGTAAATTTTGATAGTGTTCAATCTGCAGGGCACAGGTTAAAATGGTGATTTACTAGAGGTGATTTTAAAAAGAAGGAAATCTAATGTGCTTGGGAATTCCAGGAAAAGTAATTGAGACTTATGAAGAGAATGGTTTGCTGATGGGCAAAATTGATTTTGCTGGCACAATTAGTCAGGCTTGTATGGCTTATGTACCGGAAATTGAAATTGGTCAGTATACGATTATCCATGCCGGGTTTGCCATTTCGATTATCAATGAAGAAGAGGCTCAGAAATCGTATGAAGCTTGGGAAGAGTTGGTGGAAGCGGCGGCCCAGGAAGGCGTCGATTTATACGGCCAACCGCTACCAGACGAAAGCGGCGGAACGGAGGAATGACGTGCAGAGGAGCAAAGAGCTTAGAGCAAAGAAAGTGGGGCAGTAAAATAGAATTGAATTATAAAAACCTTACAACTTTAATACCTGAACACGTTAGCACCATATCATGAAGTATTTAGACGAATTCCGCGATCCGATTGTGGCAAAAGAGATTCTGGTCGAATTGGAAAAATCGGTCACTCAACCTTGGGTGATTATGGAAATCTGTGGAGGGCAAACCCACACAATTCTAAAAAATGGTATCGATCAAGTCATCCCTAAAGAAATTGAATTAGTACACGGTCCGGGCTGCCCGGTTTGTGTCACACCGTTGGAAATAATTGATAAAGCCATTGCTATTGCTCTACAGCCTAATGTGATATTTACCAGCTTCGGAGACATGCTGCGCGTGCCTGGGAGTCACAAAGACTTATTCATGGTTCGCAGCGAAGGCGCTGACGTGCGCACCGTATATTCGCCGCTGGAAGCTCTAAAAATCGCCAGGGAAAACCGGGACAAGGAAGTGGTATTTTTTGCTGTTGGCTTTGAAACCACCGCCCCGGGCAATGCAATGGCAATCCACCAGGCTAAAGTCGAAGGATTAACTAATTTTAGCGAACTGGCCAGCCATGTGCTGGTGCCGCCGGCCATGGAAGCGCTGCTGTCATCACCAGACAATCGTGTACAAGGTTATCTGGCAGCCGGGCACGTTTGTACAATAATGGGTTGGGAGGAATACTTACCTATTGCAGCGAAATATGAAGTGCCGATCGTAGTTACAGGCTTCGAACCAATCGACATTCTGGAAGGCTTGTTAATGACGGTCAACCAGCTTGAATCAGGCCAGCATCAAGTCGAAAATCAGTATGCCCGCTCCGTCAGTCGTGAAGGTAACCGACCAGCTCAGGAAATAATCAATCGCGTATTCGTGACAAAAGCCCGCAAATGGCGCGGCATCGGTGAAATTCCCATTAGCGGGTACGGTATTTGCGAAGAATACACAACATTTGATGCGGAAAAGAAATTCGCCGTAGGCGATATAATAACCGAAGAATCGCCTCTATGCATCAGTGGCGAGGTCTTGCGGGGATTGAAAAAACCCCATGAATGCCCTGCTTTCGGCAGGGAATGTCTGCCGGAACACCCACTTGGTGCACCAATGGTTTCCAGTGAAGGTGCTTGTGCTGCTTATTATCGTTATAACCGGAAAAAAGAAAATTTTTAACCACTGATTTCACAGATTACACTGATTTAATAAAGTAAAAATAAAGAACTGATTACCGCTTAGATGCAGAAAACTCAGAGAACTGTAGACGGTAAAGAACCGAGAACTTTAACACCTTGGCACATTTAATACAGCAAACATGACAAAAAAACTTAAAATTCCCAAAACCCTTTCTTGTCCGTTACCGATTATGGATCATGATTCGATCCAACTCGCCCACGGTGCTGGCGGTAAGCTTTCGGCACAATTGATCGAAAAATTATTTCTACCGCGTTTTGGAAACCAGACCCTGGATAAATTGGAAGACCAGGCAATCTTGAGCGTGCCGGACGGGAGGCTGGCTTTTACCACCGATTCGTTTGTTGTTGAGCCGATATTCTTTCCCGGCGGTGATATCGGTGATCTAGCGGTGAATGGAACGGTCAATGATGTGTGCATGAGTGGCGCACCCCCACTTTATATCAGTGTTGCGTTTATTTTGGAAGAGGGTTTACCCCTGGAAACCTTGCATCGAATATTATTATCCATGGAAAAATCCGCCCGGGCAGCAGATGTAATAATTGTAACCGGCGATACTAAAGTGGTCAACCATGGCAAATGCGATCAAATTTTTATCAACACTTCCGGTTTGGGCGTAGTACCGGAAGGAGTGAATATTTCCGCAGCAAACTTGCAGGCGGGTGATAAAATTATTATATCCGGTACCGTGGCTGATCACGGAATGGCCGTCATGACTACTCGGGAAGGACTGTCCTTTCAATCCCGGGTGAAAAGTGACACAGCAGCCCTGAATGAAATAGTGTATAGCATATTAAAAGTATCGAAAAATGTTCATGCCATGCGCGATCCCACCCGCGGTGGACTGGCTACATCACTAAACGAATTTGCCCGGGCTTCCCGCGTGGGCATTGTTTTGCAGGAGAATGCGGTACCGGTAAAGCCGGAAGTTGCCGGCGCCTGTGAGATACTGGGTATCGACCCCCTGTATGTGGCAAATGAAGGAAAATTGGTAGTAGTTGTGCCAGGTAATATTGCATCAGATGTATTGGTGGCTATGCGCCTACATCCCCTGGGGAGCGAATCTGCGATTATAGGAGAAGTAGTCGACGAAAACGCCGGCTTAGTGACAATGCGTACCGGACTGGGCGCTAATCGAATTGTTGATATGCCGGTTGGCGACTTGCTGCCCCGGATTTGTTAATAAACAAAAATTACTTGCTAACTGGTTCTGCGATGGCATCAAATTGGTTTAAGATATGTAAGTCCTGTTTTTCACCGGTGACAGCATAATGGCGTTTAATTTCAACAATTAGTTGTTGTCGCTTGTAGGGATCAGTTTTAATCAACGGGAACGTTGTTTCGTCGAAATTTAAATTAAAATATTTGTACTCATGTTTCACAAGGTAGTCAATATTTTGTGGATTATTTTTTATATAAATCCGGGCACCTGATCGGTCCCAGTATACCGGTCTCCAGACGTTTGCAGGGATAGCGGTTGAAATATCCCAGGATAGATAATCATTTGGGAAAATGAGATACTGAAAATTGTAAGCATCATCCACTGCTTGGAATATTTGTGGATTGATGCGCATCTTGCGGGCTGTTTGTATGAATCCAGCCGGGTAGGCCGGTACCCGACCATCGATAAAGATTTGTTTTTCAGGATACATTTGCCAGGCCAGATAGCCGCCCCAGTAAAAGCTGTTAAAACCATTTCCTTTAATAGGATTTGCTCTCAGAAAGGCAACTGATTTGACTGGTAATTGATATTGATTTATCCCGACGCCAAAATCAGTTGCCGGCGGTAGAAATGGCAAACGACCAAAGAAATATAGCGGTGATAAAATCAATAGTAACCCCAGACCCAAATTGATTAGGGAATGCCGCGTGAATAGGTTTTGAGTAGAGCGTACGGTTATACCAAATTTTATCGATTTTATAGAATTAGCGCTAGAGATGATTGCTAATATGGAGAAATAGGGAACGATGCGATTATGTTTTAACGCAAAGTACAAAAAAATGAGTGCTGCCAAATCATAAGGCAGAAATTGCTTGGATCGAATAATACGAACGGTAGAAAATATCAGCCAGACAAAAATCAATACAAAAAAGGGTAATGTTGTGGGAAATAGCTGTATGGCGGATTGATATTCAACTAGTTGAATTACATTATCGACATTAAGGTGAGTGAATGCATGGATCAACCACGAGAATCCTTGCGGATTTATGAAACTGATCAGCAGACAGCCAAACCCAAAGATAAAATAATCTTTGAAGAACTGCGCCCGAACCAGTCGTCGAAAAGAAAAATTAGATTTTAGTAATAATCGGCTGCTGTCTTCTAAAAACGAAATAGCCAGAAACCCCAATCCAAAAATTATTCCCGAATGAAAATTTGACCATAACAGAGAAGCCAATAGCAGCCAGAAGAGCACGTGCTTTTTGCCATTTCGGTACTGTTGAATTATAAATACAAAAGTGGAAAAATATAAAATTGAAAATAAATGAGCTCGGACCATAATTCGGAAATGAATAGCCAGAATAAACAAAAATAAAAACAATACTATTTGATAAGAAGGTAAGCCCGTTGATTGAATGATTCGAAGCAGGAAAAATACTATAATCAGAAATATAATGATTTTCACAATAACTAAACCGGTGATACCAATCAGGCTGTTTAGAATATAAATTGTCAAAGAAAACAGCCATTGAGCAGATATCCAGTGGTGGTCAGGAAAAGTGAACGAAAACTTGTTGGTATTCTGCAGTACCCCGGAAGAAACGATTTCACGCCCTTCAGCTAGCGACCACCAGATATCGCCATTGTAAATTTTGGTAAACGATAGAATTGCTGTAAAACAGAATAAGGCAAACAATAAAAAATTGCGAGTAATCATTTCCAAACGAGCTGCATCAACTTGTTTAGCTTTCTGCATACCAAGAAAATAAAGGGTATTAAACACCCGGGCAAGAGCTGGACGATCTTTTTCGCGATAAGTCTTGGAAGGTTAAATCGTTTTGAATGTGTTTGGCTCAAAGTTACCAGCCAATTAATTTCTGCCGAAGATTTTATAATAATTTAGCGGGGAAGTAAACTATGGAATTGCAGGTACTAGTACTGACAGCATTAAGTATCGGATTTGTGCACACTTTGATTGGGCCAGATCACTATTTGCCATTTATTTTGATTGGTCGTGCCCGTAAATGGACACTTAAATTCACAGTCCTGGTGACTGTATTGTGCGGGGTTGGACATGTCCTTGGTTCGGTCATTTTAGGTTTGGTGGGAGTAGCGCTGGGGGTTGCAGTCGGAGCTCTGGAGCACGTGGAAGCAGTCAGGGGTGATTTAGCCAGTTGGTTGCTGATTGGTGTTGGTGTTGCCTATGCAGCATGGGGTTTACGAATTGGTTTGAGGGCTGGCGAGCATAACCATGAGCATAACCACAGCAATGATCACCACCAGCACAGCCATCATCATCTGGGAAGCCACGCCCATTTACACGGTGATGTGAAATCGATAACGCCGTGGGCCTTGTTTGTCGTGTTCGTGCTAGGCCCTTGCGAGCCACTGATTCCGATTCTCATGTACCCGGCCGCCAAACAGAGTTGGCTGGACCTGGCCTGGGTGACGCTGGCCTTTGGTGCAATTACAATTACAACCATGACGGCTATCGTAATTATAATGTCGAAGGGCTTGTTGAAAATCAACCTTGGTTTTCTTGAGCGTTATGTGCATGCCCTGGCTGGAATTATCATTGCAATTTCTGGGCTGTCAATAAAGGTGTTCGGCTTATAATGAATGGGTCAATCAGTCTTATATTCGCTTTGTTCTTGAGCGCCTTTGGTTGGCTGGTGTCATTATATTTTTTACTGGTCTACCGCCGGAAAATATCCCATAAAGTGTGGTGGATGCCATCCCCAATAAGAATAAACGGTCCAACCTGTACGGATATTGTCGATTCCCATTTCGGCCGCACCTTAAGAAAACCCAATGCTTATTGGGGTTTATGGTATTATGGACTGTTAATTATCATTTTGTTGGGAGTTCAATTTTTCAGTCTGCCGCTGATTAGCATTTTAATTGTTATCACAAGCATTACGCTGATTTTCAGTATTTATCTGTTATATGGCTTATACACATTAAAGGTAGTTTGCCGTCCCTGCCTTACAACCCATACGATTAACCTCTGCCTTTTTACAGCCATACTGATGAGATCTATTCAATCATAAAATTATCTAACGGAGACACAAGTGGATACACGACTTACAGCCTTACGTGACAAAATCGACCAGATCGATGATAAACTTATTGAGTTGATTTTACAACGCCTATCAATTTCCCATCAATTGGGCGTACTCAAGCAGGAGTTGGCTCTGTCGATTGCTGATCCGGCGCGTGAACAGACCATACTTAACCGCCTGATTGACCGGGCGGAAAAAGTAGAGTACAACCAGGCTTTGGAAAGTATTTATAGCAGCATTTTCCGAGCCTCTAAACAATTACAGCGGAAGTAAATCAAAAAAATGTTTACCGCAACCGCCAATTAGTCTTATAATACTGGCGATGAAAACCATGATTACAAAAAGTTACAAGTATTATTACCGGTATTTTACCCGGCGAGGGTTGATATTGCGGCCGTAGCTATGCGACCGATCTTACATTATCAACCCCGCAATGCAGCGGGGTTTTTTTTTGCCCGAAAACGGGATTTGACACCATTAATAAAAAACTGAGAAAATCGAAGTAGAAAGGACAACAATGTTAAAAATTGGTATTCAAGGAGGGCACGGTAGTTTCTCTGAAGAAGCAGCTAAGGTTTTTATAGCCAACCATGGGTTGAAACAAACTACCATGGAATATTTAATTACGTCGGAAAATGTAGTAGGGGCAGTTGAGTCTGGCCAGGTTGATTTTGGAATCTTCGCCATGGAAAACGCCCAGGGTGGTGTGGTTATCGAAAGTGTGGAAGCCTTAGCCCACTACCGTTGTGAAATCGTCGAAATGTTTTATGTGGCCATTTCTCAAAGTTTGCTTGCCCGGCGAGGAGTATTTTTAGGCGATATTACCGAGATTCATTCTCACCAGCAAGCCCTGCGCCAATGCCGCAACTATCTGGCGGAACATTTCTGGACCCGCCCCCTGATTGAACAGGATGATACGGCAGAAGCGGCCCGGCGACTGAAGGAGGGTAAAATTCCCAAAACGGCCGGTGTAATCGCCCCCCGGTTTTGTGCCGAACTATATGGATTGGTGGTAATTGCTGAAGACATCCATGATTTAAAAAACAATCTCACTCTGTTCTTGGGCATTAAAAAATTGGGAGAAGCGTAATGAAAGAGAGTGTTGGGATAATTGGGCTTGGCCGTTTCGGGTGTGTGCTGGCAAATATATTATCGGATGATTATAGTGTACGGGCCGTGGATCCAAACCCGCAGAACAATGTTTTTGGTGTTGAATTAGTCGATTGGAATACCGTTCTACAGGAGCAGACAATCTTTGTTGCCGTACCGATTCATTCATTCAAAGCTGTAATTCACCAACTAGCAAACGATCTCACACAGGATGTAACCATAATTGATGTTTGCTCGGTGAAAGTATATCCTGCGACGGTAATGAAAGAACATTTATCAGAACGGGTTGGGATAATAGCGACTCACCCCTTGTTTGGTCCTGATTCGATCAACAGTAACGGGGGACTGAAAATCATGATGCACAATACACGCGATATTTATAATCAATATGCAAAATGGAAAACGTATTTTCAATCCAAGGCAATTCGAGTGGTTGAGATGTCACCGGAACAGCATGATCGAACCGCGGCCAAGACCCAGGGTATCACGCATTTTATTGGACGAGTATTACGGGATGCTGGAATTAATTCAACTGATATAGACACCCTGGGATTTCACGAACTGGTCCAGGTGATTGACCAGACTTGTAATGATAGTTGGGAATTATTTATGGATTTGCAGAATTACAACCCCTATACCCTGTCAGTAATTCAGCAGCTGGAAACATCTATTAATGAAATTCTTGGTAAAATTTTGAAGGGCGCCTGAAATGCTAGTAATAATGTCCACCGATTCAACCGAGAAACAGATTCAACGCGCAAAAGATCGTATTAGTGAAATGGGATATTCATCCCACACTGTGAGTTGGCATGGTCACTACGCCATGGGAGTAACGGGCAACAAAGGCAGAGAGGATCGTATTTACCTTGAGGGTTTGCCGGGAGTCTTAAAGGTGGTTACCCTTTCCAAGCCCTATAAATTGGCCAGCCGCGAAACTCAGCCGGAGAATTCGATTTATCAAATTGGTTCAGCTACTTTTGGTGATGGTAACGTGGTTATGATTGCAGGACCGTGTGCGGTAGAGAGCGAGGAACAAACTTTGCGCATTACTGAACAGGTAGCTCGGCGTGGTGCCCAAATGCTGAGGGGCGGAGCTTACAAACCCCGTACATCACCCTATGCCTTTCAGGGATTGGGCGAGCCGGGATTGGAAATATTAGCCACGGCAAGTGAGAAAAACGGATTACCGGTGGTGTCGGAAGTGGTAGACCCAGGTACGGCAGGACTGGTTGCACAATATACCGACATGCTCCAGATTGGCACTCGCAATATGCAGAATTTTATTCTTTTAAAGGAAGTCGGGCGTACCGGCAAACCGGTGTTATTGAAGCGCGGTATGAGCGCTACCCTGGAAGAAACCCTAATGTCTGCCGAGTATTTGATGTCCAATGGTGCCCGAGAAGTAGTAATCTGCGAGCGTGGTGTGCGTACCTTTGCCAGCCACGCCCGCAATACTCTGGATATCAGTATTATTCCGGCTTTGAAAAAGATCAGCCACCTGCCGATTATTGTTGATCCCAGCCACTCCAGCGGCCACCGTTACAGCGTAATCCCCCATTCGTTGGCCGGGATCGGCGCCGGTGCCGATGGTTTGATCGTGGATGTGCATGACCGACCGGCAGAGGCGCTGTGCGATGGTCCTCAGGCACTGTCGCCAGACCAGTTTTCAGAATTGATGGATGTCTCCGGCAAAGTCTGCGGGGCACTCGGTAAAACAATCGGTAGAGAAATAACCTGATTTTATGCATATTCACGGATCACTAACGTTTGCCGGTGATAAATCAATTTCCCACCGTGCCTTAATGTTGGCGGCACTCACTGATGGTGAGTGTGTTGTTCACAATCCCGCTGGCGGACAGGATCTGGAAACGACCAGGCGCTGCTTAGCCGCCTGCGGGATTGAGTCGTCCTGGGAAGGGAATTCCATCAGGATAACCGGCGGTACGTTGATTAATCCCACGGGCGATTTGGATTGCGCTAATTCCGGAACCACGGCCCGCTTGCTGCTGGGTTTGTTGGCCGGACAAGGAATAGCTGCCCGCCTCACCGGAGACGAGTCTTTATCCCGGCGACCAATGGGCCGGGTAATTGCACCGTTAACACGATTGGGTGCGAAAATAGAAAGCGCCCAAGAGTATCTACCCATTACTCTCCATTCCCGACAATTGAGCGGAATCACGAATCAACCGTCAGTGGCCAGCGCCCAGGTAAAATCAGCAATATTGTTAGCAGGATTGGGGGCAGGAGGTACGACTACCGTTATTGAAAATCTGTCTACCCGGGACCATACCGAAAAAATGCTGTCTGCTTTAGACGCCCCGATTGAGATTGCCGGGTCGCAGATAACCGTGCAGAAATTGAAGGGTAACTTGCCGATATTTGAAATGACTGTGCCGGGCGATCCATCAACGGCAGCCTTTTTTGCCGTGGCCGCAGCTGGTTTACCTGGGTCGGAATTGGTGTTAAGGCAAGTATCCCTGAATCCCGGACGGATAGGTCTATATTCTATTCTGGAGCGTATGGGAACCCGCGTGGTCTACCAGCAAACCGATCAAATTTTAGGTGAGCCAGTAGGTGACATCAATATTAAATCGCGCCCGTTACAGGGAGTAACAATAGCAGCAAAAGATATTCCCGGGATGATTGACGAATTGCCGGCACTGGCCGTATTGGCTACCCAGGCGCAAGGAGTAACTGAAATCCGCGGCGCCGCGGATTTACGGGTGAAAGAATCCGATCGCATTGCCGCCCTATGTGAAAACTTGATGCGGTTGGGTGCCAAAGTAAAAGAACATGCCGATGGATTAACCATAGCAGGACCAACGCATCTACAGGGGGAAACCGTGCGTTCGTTTGGCGATCATCGAATCGCAATGGCGATGAAAATTGCCGGGCTTTTCGCTACTGGTCCCATATCAATTGATGATTCTGCCTGTATAAAAATTTCGGCACCGGAATTTGATGATTTACTAAACCAGGTACTAAAAAACTAAGTTTAATGAAGCAATTCGCCGTTATTGGAAATCCAGTTAATCACAGTGTTAGTCCCGATTTGCATAATTGGGTTTTTCAACGACTAAGTATCGATGCGGAATACCGGCGACAGCGCGTAGCTACCAACGAGCTAAAAGATTTTGTATCAAGATTTCGCCAGGGGGAATTAAAGGGGGCAAACGTTACGCTGCCACTCAAAGAATTGATAGCAGCAGAGTTGGATTGGTTGGAGCCCGAAGCGGAAAAACTGGGGGCTGTTAACTGTGTATTATGGCAGGCTGGAAAATTAAAAGGCCATAACACGGATATAATCGGATTTCGTAAAACTTTGATTGAAGCCAAGATTAATCTGGCTCAGCATAACTGTATTTTACTGGGGGCTGGCGGTGTAGCCCGGAGCGTATTGGCAGCAGTGCTGAGCGCTGATCCCGCCCGAATCGTGATCATAAATCGTACTTCAAACAATGCTTATAAATTGATGCGTTGGGCTAGGGTTATTAACAGCTCAATCGAAATAACCGCACCCGCATTAATGGAGGCTGAAGCGATCTTTACATCGGATGCCGTGATTATCAACTGCACTCCCATTGGTATGTTTCCGCAGGTTGCTGCCTCGCCCCTGCCTGAACACTATTTGTGTTATGGCCAAACTTTGATCGATACAATTTACACGCCCCCGCTCACTCGTTTTTTAGCATTGGGGAAAGCGCGGGGTGCCCGGGTCGTTGGTGGAATGGATATGTTTATTGAACAGGCTCTGGCTTCGCTGGACATCTGGTTTGATCGCAGAATTTCCGATGAAGTTTCAAAGGCTGAACTAAAAGATTATTTAATCGAAATGACGAATCAATGATGATGAAAAAACTGAAATTTTTAACAGCCGGGGAATCCCACGGCAAAGGTCTTGTTGGTATCCTGGAAGGATTGCCCGCCGGACTGGAAATCACCGAAAAAAATATCAATACGCAACTAACCAGACGTCAGCGGGGTCATGGTCGCGGGAAACGCATGGAGATTGAACACGACCAGGCTGAGATTTACAGCGGTGTGCGTTTTGGAAAGACTATTGGATCACCAATAGCCCTGATTGTGAAAAACCGGGACTGGAAAAACTGGTCGTGCAAGATGGCAGTAGCTGGTTCGGATAAAAATGTAAGAAAGGTAACTTTACCGCGACCCGGCCATGCTGATCTTGCCGGTGCTCAAAAATTTACTTTCGACGATATTCGCAATGTCTTGGAGCGCTCATCAGCCCGTGAGACGGCCATGCGGGTGGCCCTGGCATCCCTGGCGCGCAAGCTGTTGTCTGAAGTAAATATTGCCGTGGGCAGTCGGGTTATCCAGATTAGCCAAGTAAAGGATGAGTCGCATCTGACAGAACCACTCAATTTAAAACAATTGACCAAACAAGTTGATTTATCGCCGGTGCGTTGCCTGAATAAAAACGCCGAACAGGCCATGTTAACTGCCATTGACCAGGCCAACACGGAAGGCGATTCGGTGGGTGGTGTGTTTGAAGTTCTGGCAACCGGCTTGCCCTATGGATTGGGCAGTTACACCCATTGGGACCGTAAACTTACCACCCGTCTTTCGGCAGCAATCATGTCCATCAATGCCATCAAAGGAGTTGAGGTAGGCCGTGGATTTGCCTCAGCTGAGTCAATGGGTAGCCAAACCCATGATGAAATAGTGTGGGATGAAGCCACCTACCAACGTGCTACCAATAATGCTGGCGGCTTGGAAGGCGGGATGACCAATGCCCAACCCCTGGTTTTACGAGCGGCCATGAAGCCCATCCCGACCTTAATGAAACCGCTACGGTCGGTTGATATGCAAACTAAGGTTGATCAATTGGCGCATAAAGAACGGACAGATGTCTGTGCCGTACCAGCCGCATCAATCGTAGCAGAAAGTATGGTCTGCCTGGTTTTAGCCGATGCTCTGCTGGAGAAATTTGGCGGAGATACCGTTGATCAGTTAAAAGATCATATGAAAATGAGTGCTCGTTATTAGTCTATCGACACCATGAACAACATTGCGAATACCAATATTTATCTGATCGGAATGATGGGCAGCGGTAAATCTACTATAGGTCGTCTATTAGCAAAAAAGCTTTCGCTGAAATTTGTTGATCTGGATTTGGAGATTGAAAAAGGGGAAGGGCTGGAAATCAACGACATTTTCAACAATAAAGGCCAGGAACAGTTCCGACAACTGGAACAAAAATATTTGAAAGAGATCAGTAGTCACACCGGTCAAGTTATTGCGACCGGTGGGGGCATAATTCTGAACTCCGGAAACCGACAGCTACTTAAATCAAATGGAATTGTAATACTACTACGCTGCCAGATGAATACACTGTCAGGTCGGCTGAAAGATATTCGCGGCCGCCCGTTATTAAACAACAACGATAGCACCACTAGGACGTTGAACATGATTTGGCTGGAACGTCAGGAATTCTATTATTCAACGGCGCAAATTATTTTTGACAATAATTTTGTGGCCCCAGCAAATGCTATCACCCCAATTATTAAACAGATCAAAGGAATTCATGGAAACAATCAAGGTTAATCTAGCCAAGTGCGGCTACCCGATTTGGATTGACCGGCATTTGTTGGAGCGTTTACCAGATATGCTGGCGGACAACTGGCACGGTAAGCAATTGATCGTTATCACCCAGGACTTGCTGGCGAAGCAGTATGGTCAGGAATTGATTGTAGCTTTGAACAAGAGCGGTTTTAAGACAGCGCAGTTGTTATTACCTGCCGGAGAAAATACTAAAACCCTCCAGCAAGTTGACAATATTTACCAGCAATTGGTAGACCTGAATTGCGACAAGGAAACACTGTTGATAGCTCTGGGTGGTGGTACGGTTGGGGACGTTACCGGATTTGTTGCTGCTACCTTTCTGCGTGGAATCGCTTATATTCAGGTACCAACAACCCTGCTTGCTATGGTGGACTCCGCCATCGGCGGAAAAACCGGCGTTAATTTGCCCCAGGGGAAAAATCTGGTGGGAGCCATTCATCAACCGGTGGCGGTTGCGGTAGACCCGGCGGTTTTAGCAACCCTGCCGAGGCGGGAAATTGCATCAGGACTGGCGGAGGTGCTGAAATACGGCGCAATTTGGGATCGGGAATTCTGGTTCTATTTAGCAGCTAATCTGGATGCAATAATCGCCCTGAATCAGGAACCTTTGCTGGAAACAATTCGAAAATCCTGTGCTATCAAAGCCGGTATTGTCGGACAGGATGAATACGAGCAAGATTTGCGTAGAATTTTGAATTTCGGACACACGGTGGGACATGCCTTAGAAAATCTGTCTGGCTATGGGATCTTTACACATGGCGAAGCGGTAGCTTTTGGTATGCTGTGTGCCGGAGAAATTTCCCGCCAGCGCGGTTTTATTAATGATGATGACTGGCAATCTATCAGTAAGACGCTCAGGCGTCTGCCCCTCCCGGAGTTGCCAGGTTTTGTAAGTGCTAAGTTATTGGAGGTAATCCGGCGTGATAAAAAAGTACGCTCGGGCCGGCTGCATTTTATTTTGTTGGAAGGTCTCGGAAAGGCGGTTATCGTCGACGATGTGACCGATGAAGAAATTATTCATTCTCTGGAGGTATTATGAATATATTGGTCATCAATGGACCGAATCTCAACCTGCTGGGTACACGGGAGCCCGAAATCTATGGACATGAAACTCTGGATGAGATCATGAGCTGGTTGGCTGAACAGCCGGCAGCCCAAGGTCATTCATTGAATTATTTTCAATCAAACCACGAGGGAGCAATTATCGATCGGATACACCAGGCTTTGGATCAGGCCGATGGAATTCTGATTAATCCCGGGGCCTACACTCATTATTCCTATGCCATCCGGGATGCGCTGGCGGGAGTTGGACTACCAGCAGTTGAGGTTCATTTGAGTGCCATTGATCAGCGCGAGCCATTTCGCCGGACCTCTGTGATCAAGGATGTCTGTATTTCCCAAATGGCCGGAAAAGGAAAAGAGAGTTACCGACAGGGATTGGATTATTTATTATGCCGGATCTGTTAGCGTTATGATCGATTTAGTAATTTTAATAACTAAAAATATATTGTGAATTCTCCTGTGTTGTGAACAAATTCCCCCCGACTATCCATTAACACTGAGTCGAAGTCGACTCTAAATGGGGAAAGGGAGATTATGAAAAAGACACGTGTTTTTATAGTACTACTGGTTATTATTGTGATGAGTACGACCATTTTATTTTCACAATCTGAAAAAATCACGACCGGTTGGAAATTTGGTGGTGTTCCCGCCGTTGCTTATAATTCCGATACCGGGTTTTTATATGGTATTGTATTGGAATTGTACAATTATGGGGACGGTTCCTACAATCCTGACTACTTCTACACGATTGCGCCAACCTGGACCCGCACGACTAAAGGCAGTGGCGTGAATGAAATATTTTTTGATTCAAAATATTTGCTGCCGAAAGATATGCGAATTACAGCCTATGCCGGTTATTTGACCGAGCAGGCATTGCCATTCTATGGCTTTAACGGATATGCCTCCGAATATGACCCGGCTATTGAAATATCCGATGATGAACATGACGACTATGATGCCGCCCTATATAAAACCCGGGTGTTTTACCGTCATGAACGCAATATCACCAAAATTACCGCTGATTTTCAAAAACAGATCCTGAATGACAATCTCCGGGGCATCGCCGGGTTCGGCTTCCTGAATTTTGAGATTGCAACGGTAAATATTGCTGATTTAAACGAAGGCCAGGATGAAGCAGACATGTTGCCCGATACGACCACCCTGTTTGATGAATATGTGACCGATGGCTGGATTCCAGCCGACCAAAAAGAAGGTGGTTTGAACAATTATCTAAAATTTGGTCTGGTTTATGATACCCGCGATAACGAGCCTAATCCTATGTCTGGTATCTGGACCGAAGCCCTGCTCACCCAATCAGCGGGTTTTGTGGGCAGTGATTTTACCTATACAACCCTGACTATGACTCACCGGCAGTACTTTACCTTGATTCCCAAAAATCTATCACTAACATACCGCCTTGGATATCAGGGGGTAGTGGCTGGGGATGCGCCTTTCTTTGCCCTGCCATTTTACCAGAGCTCCTATAAAGTGGAAGAAGGCTTGGGTGGTTCCAAATCCCTGCGCGGGATTATGAAAAACCGGGTAGTAGGTAATGCCGTTGGTTTTGGTAACCTGGAAGCGCGCTGGAAATTCCTGCGTACGGTTGTTTTTAACCAGAATCTTTACCTGGCCTTGAATGCATTCGTTGATGGCGGACAGGTAATCAGTCAATACAGCAACGATGGTTATGATCCCGATTCAATTGACGGACCGGAAGAAAAATTGCACCTATCATATGGTGGTGGTTTTCGGATCGCATTGAATGAAAA
>CAZIJQ010000036.1:0-24502 GCA_964539785.1 uncultured bacterium
AGAACATTACCAATGTTTTGCCCGCCGGCAAAGAGGAACATAGATATCGTTAGAAAGAAAGTGAGACCGATTTGAGTAGAATAGTAGTTCTGGGCTGTGGAGCAGTGGGAAGGCACATTGCCATTGATCTATGTAAGAATCCTGGCTACGAAGTCATCTCGGTGGATGTTAACCGGGAGATCCTGGAGCACCTGGCCCACGAATATCCAATCCAGATCCGTGTTGAGGACCTTTCCACTGAGGAAGGAGTCTATCGGAGTGTTGAAGACGCGGATATTGTGATTGGCACTTTACCCGGTTTCATGGGCTACGCAATGCTCGAAAGGGTCATTCGTGCGGGCAAGAACATCGTGGACATCTCATACTTCCAAGAGGATCCGTTCAGCCTAGACGAGCTGGCGAAAGAGAAAAAAGTGATTGCGGTAGTAGACTGTGGAGTGGTGCCTGGCATGGCCAACATCATTCTCGGTGATCATGCACGAAAAATGGAGGTTAATCGCTACCAGTGCTACGTGGGTGGAATTCCCAAGTCGAAGAATGTGCCTTTTGAGTATAAATCGCCATTTCCTGTCCTCGAGGTACTATAGGAGTATGCTGACACCGGCAGGATAGTTGAGAATGGTAAGGTGGTCGTAAAACCGATGCTCTCCGAAACCTTGACGATTGATATAGATAAGGTCGGCACCCTAGCATGTCTCAACTCTGATGGACTCAGAACTCTGATCCGCACAATGGACATCCCCAACATGTTTGAGAAGACCCTTCGTTACCCTGGACACGCAGATCAAATGCGCATCTTCATGGATACAGGATTCTTCAACATGAACCCTATTCAGGTGATGGGTGCTTCGGTGCGGCCGATAGATGTAACCGCAACATTGCTCTCCCCATATTGGAAATACGAACCAGGCGAGGCTGATCTCACTGTCATGAGATTGATAATTTCTGGTGTGGAGGACGGGAAACGGGTGATATTCACATACGACATGTGTGATGAATACGATCCCACGACAGGGGCTCTCTCAATGGCAAGGACGACAGGGTACACCTGTACTGCGGTCACTCGGTTGGTGCTTGAAGGTGGTTATTCACAAATAGGGATCAGTCCTCCCGAGTTCGTTGGTCGAGTTGAAGGGTGCTGGGAACGTGTAAGGAGATATTTGGAAGAGCGTGGTGTTCATTGCAGGACACAACGGTCGTGATTCACAAGGCGATTAATGGGGGCACGTGGATATTGTTGGTAGAACAAACTATGACTATGTCCGATTTGAATTGAAATGATTGTCAAATCCTTATTCAGATGACTACTCGGATTATACCATTTTCAAATCTGATCATGATATGGTTTTAGAGCTTGAAACAGGAATTTTCAATAAGATATCCGGGCTGGTGGATTACTCGGAACCCTGGCACGTGTTAAAATAATTTCTAATCAGGTAGGTTAAGCAATATTATTGATTGATTTCGCCTTCTTGAAGGCTAATATACTTTCGATTATCATCCAGATTTCCAACATCAATAAAAATAAGCCAATCGAAAACAACAGCCAGTTACCGGTCGTGAAAAATTGGTCGAGATTGATCAGCATGGCCCAGCCGGTCATTAATATCATGAAAATCATAGGAATTGCCGAGTAAACCGGATTCTGATTATTGCGTGATAAATAGATTGTGATCACCAGCAGTGCCAGACCCGCCAGTAATTGGTTTACTGTTCCGAACAGGGGCCAGAGAATCAATGCACCTTTGCCGGTGCCGTTATAAAATGCGAGGATAAAGGCCGATACTATGGCAATCGTGGTGGCAGAATATTTGTTGATATATTTTCGAATCTGGAAAGCGCCAGCTAATTCGCTGACCACATAGCGCTGGATCCGGGTTGCGGAATCCATGGTGGTGGCGGCAAATGAGACGATAAATACGCCCATGATGGCGATGGTGATATTTTCAGGGATTCCAAGGCTGGCAATCATGTTGGCCGATCCGGATACAAAAGCCTGTAATTTTGCCGCCAGTCCGCTGGCAGCAGCCCAACTGGAATAATGATTCGTAAACGCAGATGTGCCGGTCAACAAACTGCCATCATTAGCGGTCATTCCCAACCCGATGCCAGCTCCCACCGCAATAATGACCAGGGTTGATAAACTGCCTTCCATCAACATTCCGCCAAAACCAATGTACTGCGAATCCTTTTCGGATTTGCATTGCTTGGACGATGTACCGGAACTGATCAAACTGTGAAAACCGGAAATGGCACCACAGGCAATCACGACAAACAGAAAGGGCATGATCGGTGGCGCACCGCTGGGATTAAGATTAATAGCCGGTGCGACCATGTCAGGTCGTACGACAAATAGACTGATCATTAATAAGGCCATGGCGATGAACAATTGATGTGAATTGATGTAATCGCGGGGCTGGAGCAAAATCTGGACCGGCAGGGTGGAGGCTATAAACGCATAAATTAATAGAATTATTATCCAGATAATCAGGGGCGATATACCTAAAACCGACGGTAGTGAGATCGGCAGAATAGTGCCAATTACTACAAAAATGTACATCAGGATTACCGCGATGATTCCCCATTTGACATAACTGTGTCTCTTATGATAAACCATATATCCCAGCATGATTGCAATAGGAATTTCGATCCATACCGGAATCACCGCTACTGGGTACAGATCGAATAGTAAGGCGATAATTAAGGCGAATACTGCAATAACGATCCACAATTCGAAGAAAATAATTAATAAGAATAATTTTCTGACCCGGGGATTTATTAATTCGGCGGTGATGTCACCGATTGATCGACCACGATTTCTGAGCGAAATGACTAACGATCCAAAATCATGAATTGCGCCCATTAAAATCGATCCCAGGAACACCCACAATACTGCCGGGACCCAACCCCAGATTATAGCTATGGCCGGTCCTACAATCGGACCAAGACCGGCAATCGAGGTAAAATGATGCCCGAATAACACTTGTTTATCGGTAGGCACAAAATCGCTGTCGTCGCGCAGCTCTTCACTGGGGCAGATGGCTGAAGGATCGATTTTAAAAATTTTCTTTGCCAGAAATTTCCCATACGTGCGATAGGCAATGAAATATCCGGAAAATACTAAAACAGCTAATAGCAGGGAATTCACAAAGGTACCTTAGTTATTCATTTCAATTGGGATTGATTGCTCTCTGTCAGGCTAAAATATCGGTCTTTTTCTGGAAAAATTAAAAGGGTATTATAGTCGCAATGCAGGCTATTATTTCATAATTTGGTATTGATTTAGTTGCAAAAATTTGTGAGAATAAATATCTAAAATCATCTGAGGCTAATATTTCATGGAAGCTAAACAAATTATACCGACAAATTTTAACCGCAGAAAATTTCTCAAACAGGCTAGTACTATCGCTTCCGGGCTGTTGGTTTGTCCGCTTTTCTCCAATGATTTAATGCAACGCGCCCGGTTTTGGGAAGACGAGGGCACATTGCCAGATTTAGCCAATTGTAAAGATTTTATGTCGGATATTTCTTTCGATCTACCGCGCGCCTGCAACGCCTGTCATCCGGCATTAACCTATATTCAAGATGGTCGTTTGTTTTTAACCTGGACGGAACATGATTCCCAGACCGAGGATTTATACGGTTGCTATTGCACTTTTGATGGAAATTTTGATCAACCGGTCAAATTAAGCTCGGAAGGTCAAATAAATTCACGATCAAGGGTATTCTCAACTCAAACTGGATTATACATTTTCTGGGTCACCGGGTACGGCGCCCACAGACACCTGGTATACCGACAATTGAATGGCGCTAGTTTTTCTGACATCAATTTGATTACTGAAAATGAATCGGCAGTTTCTTTTCCGGCAATCACCCAGGTTGAAAATAATGTTTTTTCAATTGTTTGGCAGGAAGTCAACGGAAAAAATATCTTAATAAAATATAGAGGACTAAATAATTCTCAACTTGACCGAGGGATCATCATATCAGATCCGGAGATCAATTCATACCATCCGGCAATTGCCGGAAATGGTGGAAAAATTTACGTCAGCTATGAAGAATACCAGTCCAAGAATGGTTTTCAAATTGTATTGAAAGAGCTACACAATACTTCAATAATCAATTCCTATCAGGTAACCCACAGCGGCGCCCACAACCTTTTTCCATCCCTGGCATTTGATCAGAATCAGCAATTGTGGATTGCTTATCAAAGTAATCGCTGCAAAAAGACCGGCTGGGATGTGCCGCGTTGGATATATCTAAAAACATTGAAGAAAAACAAAATTTATTCTTACGATGGAAGTATTCCGGGATTGAATCTTGATAAAAAATCTACCGATCAAAGTATGGAATTCCCCCATTTGACCAGCACGAATGACGGCAGACTGGTCCTGCTGGGACGGCCATCGCATAATTTTGCAGTCCAAAGTCAGCTGTCGACCGGTCTTTCCGTGCCCTACAGATTCCCAAACGATGGTTGGGGAGGGCGGGGGCAATGGGTCGATACCGTAGCTGTCGCTCAATCCCTATGGACAATTCGGCGTGATCTGCGTAAAATTATTCTTCAGAAACTTGAATTTGAGCCGTTGCCGCAAAAAGTACAATCGATTCCTGTTAAGTTAAACCGAGGCGCTACAACCAAGATCAGTGATCACATGTATAGTCGCTACGATTTTCCGCAAATTCAAGACCGGAATATTTATTTCGGCGATTTGCATCATCATAGCGGCTACTCGGATGGTACTGGCGACCCGGACGAATTTTATGCCCGATCCCGCGATTTATTAGGTGATGATTTTGCAGCGCTGACGGATCATGATCATTTTATCGGGAAGCCATTGCAGCCATTTGACTGGCAGTCCATGATCGATTGCGCCGGGTTTCATAATGAATCTGGAAGTTTTGTTACTTTCAATAGTTTTGAATGGACAACTGCTCGCTATCCCAAAGGAGCCGGCCATAAAAACATCTATTCGATTGATGATAATCTGCCCATGCTTGACCACACGATCGATGGAAATCGCAGTACAATTGAAATATTTGAGAAGTTGGCGGAATATGATGCCATTGCAGTACCGCATCATACCGGCTGGACGGGAACCGATTGGGAAAATGCTGATGAGGAATTGCAACCGGTAGTTGAAATAATTTCAAATCATGGTTCCTTTGAATTCATGGGGAATAAACCGCTGAAGCACCGCGGTGGTATGGTTGGACATTTTTTACAAGATGGTCTGGCCCGGGGATTAAAATTCGGGTTTATCGGCGGCAGCGATTCTCATGGTCTTATCTGGCATCATGGTGTAGGTTATAAAAGAAATTGTTACCGAACCGGTTTAACCGCCATAATAGCGCCGGAGCTGACCAGGGGAGTGCTATTTCAAGCATTGAAGCAACGTAATTGTTATGCCACATCCGGAATAAAATTATTTCTGCGGGTCGAATTGGAGGATAAAATCCCCGGGGATACTATCCAACTGGATCACCCGCCTAAATTTGTCATTGAGTGTATTTCGCCGGAACACTTGTATTATATTACAATTGTAAGGAATAATATTGATTATTATCATTATGGTGGCGAGGGATTTCGTTCGTTGATAAGATTTGAAGATAGTAAACCCATAGCAGGCGATTCATATTATTATGTCAGAGTAGTTACCCGTGCCGGGAACATGGCCTGGAGCAGTCCTATCTGGGTGACAATGAGCGGTTAGATAAACTACCACAATCATAATTTAAATTGATTCCCTTCAGTTTGGGTTGAGGAGTTTCATTAAAGAAGTTGGAATTCTATGATTTTAATTGTCATAAACGCTTGAAATTAAAACATTGTGTTTTAATCAAAGGTGCTTTTAAATTCCGCCGTTTATCTGATGTGGTTCAATAGAGATTAGATCAATTGAAATAATTATAATATTTTAAGCGATAATATCTTTTTCCCCGCAATAGTTAAGACAGAATAGTTAAATAAATACATTGGAGTTTTAAAAATGTCAGAACGTATGGCTGGAACCGTTAAATGGTTCAATGATAAAAAAGGTTTTGGATTCATCAAACGCGATGGAGGCGATGATCTTTTTGTTCATTTCAACTCAATCGAAGGCGATGGCTTTCGAACGTTAAAAGAAAATGATAAAGTCGAATTTGAAGTTGTTACAACCGCCAAAGGCGAAGCTGCTTCAAAAGTGACTGTCGTTTAGTACCATTAAATGGTATCTGTGCTTTAATTATTGCATTAAGTAAATAAATTTAAAGTACAAATCAAGAGGACATCAATTTGGTGTCCTCTTTTTTTTCTATTTATTCTAAATAATGAAATGTAGTTAAATTGCTGGCAGGGTTGCTTAAAAATTAAGCCGAACGACTATTTCTAGAGTTAATATCCGCTTGCAAGACAATAGACCTGATAATATGAATACCTGATGAATGTAAAAAAATACAGTTATATCGTCACATTAATATTCTTATTCAGTTATGGTAGCGCTTGTAATATGCTGGCCGTAATTGCTACCGGTGATTCAATTATTATTAGTACTGACCAAACCGTCAATGATGATTTTGCTCTGATCCTGGATGAATTTCGTGATCAGGGTGGAGGTTTTAATGACGGTTGGTCCATGTTATACTATAACGATATTATAATTCCGGCATCTGAACAAATTGCTCGATCCGCTGTATCAACTCAGCAATCCCCGGCGCTATATGATAGTATTATGGCAGAAATAAATAATGTTCAGAATTCGGCCCGGCAAATATTGGGTCATTTGAGAATCGGTACATCAGGAGCTTTGAATATTCCCAATCCCCATCCATTTTTACTGGATCTAAATGGACGAACATTTTCATTCATTCACAATGGAACATTGTCAAAAGCTGAATTGCTGGCGCTTTTAACTGATAATGGCAATGATTATGCTTGGCTGGACTTGCATCCACCAGACAGCTATGGTAATGGAGATTGGGAAACAACCGGCTGGGATTATGTAGTCGATTCGGAATTATTATTTTTATGGATAATGAAGAATATTGTTGATTCAAATTTTGATATTATTAACGGGTTGCAACAGTCTCTAAACTTGTTGGCCGCTGTAATAAACAGTCCTTTCCAAAAAAACTTTATCTTCAGTGATGGAATAAATCTGTATTTGCATGGCAATGAGAATGCCCTGTTTTACTCGACTGGTGCAATTTATGATGACGCGAATACAAATTATCCACGTTATGTAATGAGCGAATATCCTGCAAATGGACCAACTGATGCTTTGGAATGGCAATCAATCCCGGAGAATTCCATTATCAAAATAGGCCCTGATGCGGTCGAAAATTATTTCTTACCAACTGTGTCACCTGAAAATGAAAGCCAGCCTGTATCAATCAGCCTGCTACCGAATTATCCCAATCCGTTCAATTCACGAACAATGATTACCTTTGAAGTAGCGGAATCCGTGAATTACCGCCTGCTTATTTATGATCTAACAGGAAATTATATCAATACTCTCAGTGCCGGGAATGCAGTAATTGGTAAATATGGAATTCCCTGGGACGGAAGAGATGCGAATAATAATCTGGTGGCGTCTGGCAGCTATTTTTACCTGCTGATTACACCAAGTTACAACATTGCCAAAAAAATGCAATTGATTAAGTAGACCATATGAATACAAATCAACTTACAATAATTTTACGATCGTTATTAATATTAATAATTGGACTCGCAGTTTTACCTGCCGAATCCGGGCGCTGGGGATGGGCTTCCCATCGCTATATCAATGAAAATGCTGTGGATTATCTGCCGCCAGAGATGAGTTTTTTTCAAGCTCAACGTGATTTTTTACATGATCATTCCACGGATCCTGATACTGACAGCCAACCCGGTTATTATCACTACATTGATATTGATTATTACCCAGAATTTTTTCTGGGTACATTACCGCATGATCGGGATTCGCTGGAGGCACTGTATAGTCCCAGCATTGTTATTGACAACGGTACTGTCCCCTGGGTAATTGACCAATGGATGACTGAATTAACTAATTTGATGGCCGGTGGATACTGGAGTTCCGTGTGGCAAATAGCAGCGGAATTAGGTCACTATGTGGCTGATTCACACCAACCGCTGCATTTAACTCTCAATTATAATGGTGGCTTAACCGGGAATTATGGAATTCATTCGCGCTATGAAACCCAGATGATGTACCCTTATTTGTCGCAATTACCGCTACCATCCGGTACAGCAATATACTGGGATTCTCCCCTCGATTCTGTTTTTGAGTATATAGAAGATATCTATCCGGTTGTTGCCCTTGTTATGATTGCCGACGATTCTGCATCCAGCGTCGATCCTAACTATGGTTCAACGTATATTGATCTGATGTGGGCGCAGTTGGATTCAGTCACGACTGATGCTGTCCATCGTGCGATTCTTAATCTTGCCAGTATTTGGTATACCTGCTGGATCAATGCCGGTAGCCCGGTTTTGAATACCAATACCGAATCGATTCAACCGGAAAATATTGTTCTTTATCCCAATTTCCCGAACCCATTTAATCCGGTTACCGAATTCACCTATTATTTACCGCAGCAGGCTTTTATCGATATTTCTATATATGACATTAATGGCAGAATTATTATGACTTTGGAGAAAGGTAACCAGTCTGCAGGATTTCATAATTTAGGCTGGGATGGGAAAAATCAAAATGGTCACTCAGTATCCAGTGGATTGTATTTATTACAACTTGTAACTGATAATTATGTTGCCACACAAAAAATGATGCTGTTACAATAGGGGAGAAGCAAAGCGACTATGCAAAATTTATTCAGACCTTTAATACTTAACAATCCTTGTGTTATTGGCATGATTCATGTTGCCGCACTACCTGGTACACCCAGTTATTCTGGAAAAATGCTGCCGATAATCTCAAATGCTGTAGCAGAAGCTGAGATTTATCAAAAAGCTGGCATTGATATGCTGGCAATCGAGAATATGCATGATGTGCCCTATCTAAATCGGAATGTTGGACCGGAGATTGCTGCTGCCATGAGTATTATTGGTTATGAGGTTAAAAAATCCACTGGATTGCCAGTTGGAATCCAGATTCTGGCTGGAGCCAATCAGTCGGCTTTAGCAGCTGCTTGTGCCGCTGGTCTCGACTTTGTACGCGCCGAGGGTTTTGTTTTTGGCCATCTTGCCGATGAAGGAATGATGGAAAGCGATGCCGGTACTTTATTACGCTACAGAAAACAAATTGGTGCGGACCATATCGCGGTGATAACCGATATAAAGAAGAAACATAGCTCACACAGCTTAACTTCTGATATTAGTATAGAAGAAACAGCTATAGCAGCAGAATTATTTTGCAGTGATGGTGTGATTATAACCGGTGAATCAACTGGTCGTCCCGCTAACATTTCCGAATTAAAAACAGTTAGAGAAAATGTAAATATCCCGGTTCTAGTAGGTTCAGGTATAAATGAAAATAATGTGGTCGATTATCTTCCGGTTTGTGATGGAATGATAATCGGATCATGGTTTAAAGCTGACGGAAATTGGAAAAACCGCGTAGACCCGGACCGTGTTTCCCGAATGGTTAAAATTGTGCGGGACTATCGTAAGTAATAGTTGGAGTCGGGTCAGTCTCAGGATTTTTCTAATTTAACCGCTGTTCCATATACCAGTAATTCGGCAGTAGCGGTCATAATCATCGATGTTTGAAATCGTATTCCTACGATAGCATCGGCATCAAGATGTTCAGCTTGTTTGATCATTCGGTTTAGCGACTGTTCTCGAGATTCAGCCAGCATTTTAGTGTATTCCGAAATTTCACCGCCAATCACAGTTTTTAAACCTGCCACAATATCTTTTCCGAGATGGCGGGCGCGGATCGTATTTCCCACAACGGTCCCCAGACATTCTACTATTTTGTAGCCAGCTATGTTTTCAGTTGTGACAATAATCATTTTTCTACTTTCTCCAACTCGGCGGTTTCCGGATCACTTTTTCTCTCATTGTAAATCGCTGAAAGTATTAGAATCAATCCGATTAGAATAGCAGTTAAAGCCAACCCCAGTAATGGATTGCCAATTATGAAACTGATTATTTTACCAATAAATACTACAACAAATAATATTGCTCCCCCGATTACCAAATAGATACCTGCTTGCTTCATATGAACTCCCGATTATCATGTTCTGACATGTAAGTCATGTCATTGATAAGAAATAACCTTGCTAAAAATAATACTAAATAAGATATTAACGGAATTAATTACACAATTGTCGTAAATATTATTATGAGACAATTATCGATCATGTTATTTATGACCGTAAATTGGAACAATCTATTTCAACAATTCTGGAGGTAATATGAAACGTTTTCTAACCGGGATCATCACCGGGATATTTTCCTGTGTTTTTATACTCTTAATAACAGCAGCCCAACCGGCTCAGGATGACTCGATTAAATATCACGTTGAGCGGCTGGAAGATATCCTGAAATCAGAAATTGAAAAAAATCGGGAAAACGGTAGATTTCAATTACAATCGCTTACAATTGATCGCACCCACTGGCATTACCTGCTTGATTCGGCCACCGGTGACCTTTATCGACTGGAATTATCCCAAACTCCCGGTAACAGCAAGTGGGTTTTGGTGTCTGAATCGAATTTTAGCAATTCACCAACCGCTATCCGCTCGGTTTCACAATGAAGAAATTAGTCTTAATATTTCTAATGCTGGTTTTTTTTGGTTGTGAAAACGATGAATGCGGTAGCTGTGGCGGGGGTGTACTCGATGGTTATCTATTTAAAACAGTTACCCAGGATGATCTTCTGCAATTATCGCCGACTTTACCCGAATTGGAATTAGAAGCTTGCATTAGATTCAAATTCGAGTTAAATGGCAGTGATTTTAATCTTGAGACGGTAACGGTTGTTGACGATTGTTGTTGTGATCTTTATTAATATTTGTTGTGGGGTTTTCCATGGGTGCCTACCTCGGAATGGAATATGGATTGACCCGTTCTTATACGATTGGCGGAATTGTTGCAATCGCCGGGTTTATCAGGGATATGGACACCGTGATCAAGTCATTTACCGAATCCAGTAAATCAACACCGGTAATGCTGCTGCACGGTCTCGATGATGATATCGTCTCTCCTGACCAAAGTAGAGTAGCTGCGAATCGATTGCGCGAACGGGGGAATCATGTCAGCCTGGATATTTATGAGGCAAACCATAAAATCCCGGTCCAAAAATTCGAACCACTCAAAAACTTCATTTTTACAAATTCTATTTCTAGTCATCAGGAATAATAAGCTATGGATATGATTCACCCTTTACTTGAAAAAGATAAGCAAGATCAAGCCCGGAAATATGAAAAAGAGAAACGGTTAATCGGCTTATTCGATTCTCTCATTTCATTAATTGTAATTCTCCTATTCTACTTCAGTGGATTGAGCAAGTATCTGGCAAATCTGCTGCCTGAATCATCAGTGATCTGGACATTTTGCATATATGTATTTTCATTCATATTAATAACATTTTTAATTGGCTTACCAATCGGTTATTACTCCGGCTACGTACGTGAGCATTATTGGGGTTTTTCAAATCAGACTGTGAAATCCTGGTTATGGGACCAGTTGAAATCTCTGATGGTTGGTCTAGTCATTTCTCTGATTTTACTGGGATTATTATTCCTGATAATGAGTCTGTGGCCACAAAATTGGTGGTTGATTGCAGCAATCGCAGTGGCTTTTGTCAGCGTAATCTTTGCAACCATATTCCCGGTAGTAATCATGCCGTTGTTTAATAAATATTCTCCGATTGAAACCGGCGAATTAACGGAAAGACTTAGTTCTTTACTACAGCGAACCGGATTAAAAGCCAGTGGCTTTTTTATGGAAGACATGAGCAAACAGACTAAAAAGGAAAATGCGTTTTTAGGTGGATTGGGCAGAACACGTCGGGTAGTTCTCGGGGATAATTTGATAAATAATATGTCTACGGCAGAGATCGAATCAGTAATTGCCCATGAGGTCGGGCACTACAAATTTCGTCATATTTGGAAAAATGTTGCTTTCGGGACTATTCAACAATTAATTGTATTTTATCTGTTACACCGTTTAATGATTGCGATTTTTCCGGAGTTTTTGTCCGATTTTCGCTGGAATCTAACACTATTTCCCATCTTTGCTTTGCTGATGTCGATCATCAGCGGGTTTTTATTCGGACCGCTTGGCAATGCTATTTCGCGCCGCTTTGAGCAACAAGCCGATCAAACAGCCTTAGAATTAATTGATGATAAAAATGCCTTTTTAACTGCTATGGCAGGCCTGGCAAATCGTAATTTATCAAATGCATATCCATCCAACTGGATTAAATTGCTGTATTATTCCCATCCGCCGATTGGTGAACGTTTGGAAATGGCTGAAAAATGGGCAGATTAAGTTGGTTCAATAATTTAGTATTACCTGGTTTATCATGAATAAAATAAATTAGCAGGAAATCTTGTCGGAATATACCCAGATAGCAAAGTGGTGGCATTCAGAAGCCAATAAAAGTGTAATTTGTACACTTTGTCCACGAAATTGTAAAATTTCAGTTGGTTCTCACGGTTTCTGCAGTACGCGCTTTAATAGCGCTGGTAAACTGGTCACGAGCAGTTATAATTGTGCATCCGGTGTGGCGGTTGATCCGGTTGAGAAGAAACCGCTTTACCATTTTCTGCCCGGTTCAACGGTATTTAGTTTTGGCACGATAGGGTGCAATCTGAGTTGCGAATTTTGTCAAAACTGGACACTGAGTCAGCCTGGTAAAAGTATTCCGGCTCAACAAAAAATCACTCCTCAACAGATAATAGACACTGCTATTAATTCTGGTTGTTCCGGCATAGCTTATACCTACAATGAGCCAACTATCTTCGGTGAGTGGGTAATCACCGTATCGCAATTAGCCCGGGAGCACGGATTAAAGAATGTAATGGTGAGTAATGGCTACATCAACAGGGATGCGCGAATAGCTATTTATCAATACATTGATGCGGTAAATATTGATTTGAAGGCATTCTCCAGTGAGTTTTACCGCAAGTTGACTCATTCCCAGCTTGCCCCGGTTCTGGAAACTCTTTCATGGATTGTCAATCAACCAGATATCTGGTTAGAAATAACCAACCTGATAATTCCTGATGAAAATGACAGTGAGCAGGATCTATTCCAATTGACGAAGTATATTGCTGAAGAATTGGGGAACGAGATTCCATTGCATTTTTCAGCATTTCATCCGACCCATAAAATGTTACGGCATCAATCTACTTCACTTTCAATATTGAAAAAGGCCAAGACCATCGCCGAAGGGAATGGCATTAAATATGTCTATCTTGGAAATATATTTTCCGACAGTGGTCAGAATACTGTGTGTCCCCGTTGTAAAGAAGAATTAATTCTGAGAAAATCATATTCGACGAAGATAAAAATGATTAAAAATGGTCATTGTCTAAATTGCAATGAGTCAATACAGGGAGTGTTTTGATAGATGAATACCAACTATGTCAGAAAACCAGTAGCGCGTCATTTTTATCCCGAAAACTGCATTCAGGCGATTGAAGATTATATCGTTGATTACAGTCCGAGTGACAGTGCAACCAGACATTATTTTGGAGCAATAGTTCCCCATGCCGGGTGGATATATTCCGGGGGAATTGCCGCTCGCACAATTAAAACTCTATCGGCTAATATTACGCCTCAAAGCGTAATTGTTTTAGGAGCAGATCACGCTGGCGTAGCTCAGCATTCGGCTCTCACAATCGGTGAGTGGGAAACACCCCTTGGTCCCGTTACCATCAACAGTAAGTTAGGCAATCAGATCATTGATCAGTCATCGGGCTTAGTAATTGATGATATACAGCCTCATACCCGCGAACACTCAATCGAAGTAATCGTTCCCATGCTAAAATATTTCTTCCCAGATATTTCGATTGTCCCGATTATTGTGCGACCTGATATCAGTAGTATTGAAGTGGGCCGAATTATTGCTACTGCAATCGGTAATGAGCAGGATATTATCGTTATGGCCTCGACCGATTTAACACATTACGGGTTGAGCTATGGATTTACGCCGGCTGGGCTTGGTAAAGATGGATTATCCTGGATGCATGAAAATGATTCAAAAATGATTGATGTAATTCTGACTGGTACTGGAAATGAAATTCTGGAAGAAGCAAACCGGCATCGGAATGCTTGCGGAGCCGGAGCAATTGCAGCCTTAAAACAAATTGTTGATAGCACTAGTAGGGGGGATGGTCGATTGATTGAATATTCAACAAGTTACGGGAATAACGATCCGACTGATTTTGATTTAGGAGTTGGGTATGCAGGGATTGTATTTTAAGAAATAACGAGTTGCTTAGCGCAAAATTGCTAAAGGTGCTTTTCCAATTAGTAAATCAACTTTGCTGTTACCGATTATAAATTTTTCTTTCTCATTAAACCTAAATCCTTGTGCTATATACCAGTCGATCGCTTTTACATTTTTAATGAATACTCCGAGCTGAATAACATCAAATCCTTTTTTTTCAGCGATGCTAACACAAGATCGTAATAAATGCTTCCCGCAGCCTTGTTTCTGGAATTCCGGATTTACATACAGGGAAATAATATGGAAAAACTTATTTTTATATTTTGCGTCAGCTACAGAATAGCCCACGACTTTACCATCAATTTTACAAACTAAACCAATATACTTTTCATAATACCGTTTCAGATTTCGGTCGGTATATTGTGTTTTATGATAATCTTGTATGTCAGTACGATTGAGAAATGAACCGTAAGCGTCGAACCAGGTTTGTAAGGCTACCTTCTTAATCTCAGGGAAGTCAGATTTATGCCAGATTGATATTTCCGGTGTATTTATTTTCATGAGAAATTTTGGACTGTATCGAGAATTAGTGTCTGAATAATACGGTCCTGAAATTGTAATTGGAAAGCAAAATTTAGTAATCGTCAAACTTAGTTTATATTATATAATATAAAGTGGATGGCAGGTAATTTGCGAATAGGTTGTTGAGCATATGAAATTGAATGGTTGTATAAGTAAATTAAATAACGGTAACATGACAAGTACTCTTGTGTGGATAAAAATAGAAAAATATTGTAGTTGATAATCGTTAGTTGGTATTGTCAGGTAAGCAAATGAAAGAATCCAAATCGAATATACATGATCGGGATTTAAAAATGGCAGGGAATTATAAGAATATATCCTAGCGATTTGAATGTATCACGGCAAATTCTCCCAGTGGTATTTTTATCCTTAATCAAGAATTAGAAATTGTTTATGTAAACCAAAAATTCTGTTCCATATTCAAACTTACTGAGGAAGATCTTCTTGGTCTGAAATTTATTGAATTATTTCCCGGGCAATTTAGCAAAACACAGGTTTTAGACTGTCTGTCAGAAGATGCTAGTAATTCTGATAGAGCTTCCAGTTTTAATTTAGTTTCCAATAGTGGTGATGAAATTCGTGTTCAGGTGACATCTTCAATTATGGAAGATGTCGAGGGTAATAAAATTCATGTTGGTCACATTTTAGATATTACCAGTACCTGGCGTGCAAGTCAGTTACAGAATGCGATTTTTGAAATTTCACAGGCAGTCAGTACATCCACAAATCTTACAAGTTTATTCAAATCAATCCATTTGATTATTGGTACGATTCTCGATATTACGAATTTTTATATCGCTTTATGTGATGAAGAACAGACAGAGCTGAATTTTCCATATTATATCGATGAAAACGATGAACAGCCTGAACCTCAGAAATTTTCTAACGGTCTGACTGAATACATAATTAGATTAGGTGAGCCCATGTTAATAACCGAACAGGATATTTACGATCTGGCCGATCATGGGAAAATCACTTTATTGGGAACACCATCAAAAATATGGATGGGTTCTCCATTGATTATTGATAATCGCACTATTGGTGCGGTTGTCGTACAGAGTTACAGTGATGAGAAATTGTATAACTTGACCGATCTTGGTATTCTCAATTATGTGTCCGAACAGATTGCGTTTTCAATCAGGAACAAAATAGCCAGCGATGCCCTTAAGCAGGAAAAATTCCATTTTGAAGAGTTATTTCAAGGATCGCCCGAGGGAATTGTTCTGGTCGATGAGAGAAGTAATATCCATCGTGTGAATAAAGAATTTGTCAACATTTTCGGTTATTCAATTGAGGAATCAGTTGGGAAAAATATTGATGATTTAATTACTGACACATGGCAAAAAGAAGAAGCGCAATCAATTACCAGGCAAGTAGCTAATGGTGAAAGAGTAAAATTTGAGACCGTTCGTTTTCGTAAAGATGGTAGTCCGGTTTATGTTTCCATATTGAGTGCCCCAGTGTTGAGAAAAGAGAAGCGACAGGCTGTATATGCTATCTACCGTGACATAACCGATCGAAAAATGTGGGAGGAGCAAATTCGCTCTTCCGAAGAGAAATATCGTCGATTATCGGTACGTTTATCAGAAACCAATAATATGAAGGATTTATTGCTGGACGTAATTACCCATGATCTTAAAAATCCGGCTGGTGTAATCAGTGGAATGAGTGAGATGATAATATCAGAGTCTGATGATCATTCTGGTATTGAATTGATTAAAGAATCAAGCGATAACCTGTTAAAGGTTATTGAGAATGCTACAACATTGTCAAAAATCACTTTCGGGGATGAGATAAAAAAAGAAGATATCAACCTGGCAGATATGATAATAGCAATTTCCAATGAATACTCAACACAATTGTCAACATCGGGCATTTCATTTATTAATAATCTTAGATCAGATTTGAAGGTACGGGCAAATCCTATTATTGCAGAAATATTTCGTAATTACCTGAGCAATGCCATCAAATATGCTGCTGATGGGAAAAAGATCATTATTGATGATATTAGTAATACCGGCACGGTTACAATCAGGATCAGTGATTACGGGAAAACAATCGCCGAAGAAGATCGCAAATCAATTTTCCGTAGAAGTATTCAGCTTGATAGTATGGATAAGCGTGGACGGGGTTTAGGCTTAGCGATTGTTGAAAGGATTGCTGCTATGCATAACGCCAGCGTTTGGGTAGAGCCAAATAATCCCGTGGGCAATTCATTTTGTTTAAAAATTCCCCGTGCATAATGTCGCAACCTTTAGATTCGCCCTTTAACAAATTATTAGTTTTGATTAATGGATAATATAGAAAATAAAATTGTAGATGATGTAATCAGCAATCCTCTTGACGGGTTGAACATTCTTGTAGTTGAGGATGATCCGAATATCCTTGCCCAGCTATCATTTCACTTGAAATCAGTCGGATATAGTATTGATACAGCCACTGATGGCGACATCGCCATTAAAAAAATAGAAGATGGTCAGCACTATGATTTAATGGTTCTGGACATAATGATGCCACGGGTTTCCGGAATTGAGGTTTGTCGAACAATCAGACAAAATTATAATCTATATGAATTACCAATATTGATTTCCTCAGCATTGTCCGAATCGCAGGATGTAGTAGCTGGTCTGGAAACAGGGGCGAATGATTATATTACAAAACCTTTTCAGCGGATTGAATTACTGGCCCGAGTTAAGAACCTCTTGTCGTTAAAATACATGACTGATATCGCTCGTGCCAATGAACAACTGGCAAATACACGAGCTTTATATGATAATCTTACCGGATTGCCAAATAGAAATTATCTCTATAATAAATTGCAAGAAGCCATCGTTGAAGCAAATCGTAATGATTCCATTATTGCAACCCTGTTCCTCAATGTTGATCGATTTAAATCGATTAACAATTCACTGGGACACGGTGCGGGCGATATATATTTGCGGGAATTAGCCAAACGGTTGTTAAAGGTTGCCGATCAAGGCGATATTATTACCAGGCTCTACACCGATACTTTTGCCATAGTAAAAATGGGATTGGAGAAAAATAGTTCTGCCAACAAATACTTGTCAGAATTCGCTGAAAAAACACTTGATGCGGTGAATACTCCAATTATTATTAATCAATATGAATTAAAGCGTTCTGCAAGCATTGGAATTGTCAAATATCCCGATGAAACCCGCACCGTTGATGAAATACTTAGGTATGCTGATTCCGCCATGTATTATGCAAAAGCACAGGGAAATAATTCTTATATATATTATTCCAGTGAGGTTCATCAAAATGAATCCGATAAATTCGATTTGGAACGAAAATTAAAATTGGCTCTCAAAAACAAGGAATTTGTATTACATTATCAACCGCAAGTATCACTAGATGATGAATCTATAGTTGGTGTTGAAGCCCTGATACGTTGGGATCATCCGGAAGATGGTATAATATCACCCACTAAATTCATCTCAGTAGCAGAAGAAACCGGGATTATAATTCCCTTAGGCCAATGGGTATTAGAAACCGCATCGCGTCAAAATAAAAAGTGGCAGGAAATGGGATTTGCTCCTATCAGAGTGGGAGTAAACCTGGCCCCGCAGCATTTTCACGAACCTGGCCTTGTGAGCCAGGTAGAGGATATCCTGAAACGAACCAATTTATCTCCGGAATACCTTGAACTAGAAATTACCGAAGGTACCATAATGTCTAATGCGGAAAGAGCGATTAATACCCTCAATCAGTTAAGAGAAATGGGGATAGGTTTGTCCGTTGATGATTTTGGTACCGGCTATTCTTCATTGAATTATTTAAAACGTTTTCCAATTCAGACACTGAAAATTGACCAATCATTTATCAGCCGCGATTTGGATATTAATCAGCAAGAATCAGCAATAGTCAAATCCATCATCAAATTAGGTCACAGCTTGAAATTGAATGTAATTGCCGAAGGTGTAGAAACCGAATCTCAGTTGGATTATTTACGACAGAATTATTGTAATGAAATCCAGGGCTTTTATTATAGTCAAGCTGTAACGGCCGATGAACTATCCGAATTGCTTAGAAATCGAAGTATAAGTTGATAATTTTGCTAATCTGTTCGATCAGATACTGGGGTAACCATAGATCCGGAAGCTGGTTCTGGTTAACACAAGATTACAATTGGAAATTATGAAAACTGACCGACGATCTGCATTAAAAACGCTTGGGGCTATTGCGGCAGCAACTATGTTACCAGCAGTAGCGATAGCAGGGCGATCCGCCAAAAAAACGATCTTTCCACCACGTCTGAAACCGGGAGATGTTTGTGGGTTGATAAATCCAGCCGGTGCTACATTTCATCCGGATGATATCAACATTACCGAGGAAACGTTGCATGCCCTGGGCTTGCGAACCAAGCGTGGGAAACATTTATTGGATCGATATGGCTATTTAGCCGGTAAAGATAACGATCGCGTCAGCGATATTAACAGCATGTTCGCTGACCCTGATGTTAATGCGATTATTACGGTGCGGGGAGGGTGGGGTTGCAACCGTTTGTTACCTCTAATTGACTATAAGTCAATCTCAAATAATCCAAAGATTATAATGGGTTATAGCGATATTACCAGCTTATTGATTGCCATTTATGCTAAAACGGGCTTAGTCACTTTCCACGGCCCGGTCGGAATATCGACCTGGAATGATTTTACTGTTGATTTGGTAAACAGAATTCTATTCAAAGGGTCTATCGTTTTATTGGAGAATCCCGAAAAGCGGAATAATTTAGGTGTGCAGACGGATAATCGAATTAGGACAATCTCCAATGGCACTGCTGAAGGACGATTAGTTGGCGGGAATCTGTCGGTTTTAACTGCCATGGTTGGCTCATCCTATTTACCGGATTGGAAAAATAAAATTCTATTCATTGAAGAAGTACGTGAGGATATATATCGGATAGATCGAATGTTGACTCAATTGAAACTGGCAGGAATTTTAGAGCAGCTGAATGGATTTATTTTTGGTAGATGTACTAAATGCAATTCCAGTGAAATATATGGTTCTTTGACTTTGGAAGAAGTAATTGATGATCACATCAAACCATTGGGTATTCCGGCCTGGTATGGTTCAATGATTGGACATATTGAAGATAAATTTACAGTTCCGCTTGGTGTAAGCGTTAAAATTGATGCACAATCAGGAACAATTCAGATGTTGGAAGCAGCAGTGGAATAATCACGCTAAATGAAGTCCCCACTCCATGTTTTCACATAACCATGGATTTTGTGTGCGGGGTTTCTCATCATTCTTTTTCTCAATGCTGATTTGTTTTTGCTTGGATTCAGGGCGGTTTTCTGATTTGGATTTGACAGATTTCGAATTGTCTTTTTTCATAGAGTATTAATAATCAATTATCATGCCAGAGTTATAAAATAATAGTTACTGGTGCTAAAATAAATTATGGTCCAAAATGTAATTCTGTAGGGCATGTACTGTGGTAGGTGATACATTATTAAGGTAATTGCTCAAGGTTGCTATTTCGCGTTCAGGGATTGGATAGCTGGTAATGAATTCAACATTTACCAGACCTGTTTTTCCTTTTGAGTGATAGATATTTTTTGCTGGAAATAGATCAATAGTTACTGCATCATTGGGATTAATTATTTTATATGGCCGCTGGTATTTTTCAAGTTCCTGTTTAAAAATATCCCGACGATAGCCATAGTGGGTACATCCAAGGTAGATTAAAAATCGCTCACTGGTTGAGATAATCTTCTCCATTGCAGTTGATATATATCTTGCTACAAGATTACTAATCATGCCGCCAGCAGGATCATTAGAAATTGTATTTGCCAGCTCCGGGCAGGCCTGAGATATTATCATATCTGCCGGAATGCCTTCTGCAACTAATTTTTTATGATATGTATTTTCAGCAATGGTAGTTGGTGCCGCTAAAATTACAATATTGGTAATCTCAGGTATATAATGTGCCATCAGCAGCTCAACACCAGTTTCGACAATTCCTAAAACCGGAATCTTTTTTGAGATGTAAATGGTGGTTTCTTTCATCAAAACCGATAAACTGTTGCAGGCAACATAAATGTAATCCGGTTGATATTTTTGACTAACAGTGGATAGGAATTGATCGAAATATTTTATTTTCTCTACCCGACTTGGCATACGATTATAACCGTAATCTTGCTCGGGGACGGCATTGATATACTTGATGTCGAAATTGTCTTCCAGTACAATACTCGTAAGATTTGCCACCAGATTGGCACAGACGGATAAACCACCCAATCCGGAATCGGTTATAAGTAAATTCATTTTGCTGGAACCTGATTATTCCAGGAATCAGTCAAAAGATCAATAATCACAGGAATCAGCGATATTTTCATTTCTGTTAGTGGTTTTGGAGGTAATTCATAGGTTACTACTCGTAATCCGTTGTCTGCAGCCCATGAGCCAAATGAACCGGGTGTTGGATATCCAACATCAGGCAGATGGTCAATTTTGGACTGTTTTGCCAGCCATTTCCCTAGAACAGTATTCCCAGGATCATCCACACAGGCTAACGCTCCATGAAACGCGATGACATAACTTGGCTTGATTTTTTGAATCAATTTTATCAATGCCTGTGTTTCAAGTTCGGAAGCGGGTCCGGCACCCGTACTGAGCTCAATATCCTGTGGTTCTCCCAATTTATTCCGATGATAAACCGGCTCTGCAGACCAGTTTGCGGCTGGAAAATTTCGGTTTAAATCAACTCCGCTGCCATTAGCGCGTGTTCCACACAGCAGGCCATCAGGATTGGCACAAAGGATTGCAGCATTTTTCAATTCAGTGCTGGTAATTGATCGCAATGCTTCAGAAAGTAAAACAGTTGTCTCCGGTTCATCGCCATGGATTCCGGACATTAATAAAATATTTATCTCAGATTGTGATGGCAGGATCACATTTAATGGAGAACCAAACTGGGTTGTACCATACTTATGTAACCGGTGATTGAGTTTTCCGCGTTCTTTTCTTGCTACTGTCATTCTTATTCCTGATGTTAATAATTTACTTAAAGGCAGGATAATTGAAGGTAACCAGTATCTTGATATCCTATCAAGCTTTTGGATTGATAAAGTTCAGAAATGTTGTAATCACAACCATCAGATTTGTAGGAAAAATTCCTACAGGTCTTGCAGGGATAGTCCTACATAATAATCAGCAATTGTCTGATTTCAGCATTAATCACTGCTATGTACTTTTTACGCAAGGATAAACCGGTATGTATGGAAATATCGGATTATGGAATAGCGAAAGAAGCTTTTATAAAAAACGTGCGCAACAGATGACAGCTAGTACAAGTACGGTAATTGTTGAAATGGCGGTTAACGTTTGGAACAAAGTACTACCAGGTAGATATATTGATTATACCAGGGCCGGAATTTTTCTTTCAGACTTAAGATTTGGAACAAAACAATGAAATGACTTTGACCTATAAACGATACCCCTCCCCTAGAGCCCCTATCAACCCATTTTAGGGGCTCGCTTTTTTATAACACTAAATTATTGAAAGCGAAAGCACGGTTAGCAAAGTATAATATTGTCTTAATCAGTAATTAATTCTATTGGCTCGATCATTGAATCTGGTGCAGCGACGGTGGTGAAATCACCTTCAAGATATTGGATGACATTTTTCATCATGTTCTCCCGATCTATTTGGGCAATTATTGATTCAAATGGAAATCCGCATATTACAAGGTCGTGGGTTCCTTTATAGCCAATGGCAGCACCATAATGGTTTTCATCATATCTCAATAAAGTTGTTGATTGATCAGCTACAGGCAGTAGTGCATCGGGCGACTCAACTGAATATATATCTCTATTATAGGTCGTGTTAAATGTGATTTCCAATAAAGTCGGTGCGAACAGGGGGTCACAAGAAAAAACCAGCCCGGTTTTTACTGCCTGATCCCTGAGTAGATCAAATTTTAATGTGTCTCTAGCGAATGTAGAGTCATTAGTATTTGACTTATTCTGCAACAGATCGGTTCCAACATATGCTCCGGATACAAAAAGTTGCCCTCCCTGATAGAGAAATTCAATTAAGTGGCTTTGCATTTTATCGGTAAATGTCTTGAACTGCGGACCAAAATTTTCGTTAGAATAGGCTTTCGGCCAGGGAGTTTCACGTTCTTCTCCGAGGATATAATCTACAATTGAATAAGAAGACATTTGTATCAGGCTGTCTGTGATTGATTCATCACTCACAGAAATGAAGGATTTTCCGGCTGATTTGATAGCCTCACCATGGATGTAGGCAAAGTCGTGGGTATTCCCGGGAACAATACGAGTTTCATAATCTGACCAACTGGCGCCATGTCCTGGGTGGGTATTGGATATAAATGGTGAATTGGGGTTAAAATCATACTGAGCGCCGGTATAACTGATATCGATACCATCAGGTACACCCTGGTCAAGGTAATTGGCAAAACCGCTGTTAGCAACGATTCTGGCAGGTGATATACGATCAAATCCATTGATGATCAACAGCGGGGGATCGGTGCTGGCAGTTTGTCGACAGATTGATAAAATTTCCGAAGGGAAACTTTCACCTCCGGGATTTAAAGCGGTAATTTTAAAACTATAGATTATATCCTTTTGGTAATTCTCCAATTTGAAATCCGGTTGATCAGTGTATATACCATTGTCAAAACCCGAACTACCGATTCGAGTATATATTTTGTACCCCGTCGCTGTAGCTGTTGGTTCCAGTGGATCAATCCCTGGTTTCCAGGCCAGTTTAATGGAATTATCTTGATCAAAGATTGCCCTAAAATGGGTAACTGGTAACGGTTGCACCACAAATTCGCGATCATATTGCGTTGCAATAAATTTTAAGATGGCTTTATAAATTGATCGGCCGGTATCAAATTTGAATCGGGGATCGCTGGCAAATTGCATATCCATAAAATTTTGATGTGATAATAATTCGATTAGTACGGCTGGAACGTTGGGGCGATAGGCTTCGCTGTATCCTGCATTGAGTAATGCCCGGCGTGTCCAGTCAGGATCATATTTAATGCGGATATCATTTACCAATTGGGTTTGCACTATATCCGCAAAGTCACGATTTGCCAGTCGGGACATATCATCAGGGAAAACCAGGTTGGAATCACTGTCTTCATAACTATAAATAACTAATGTGCCAACTGTGGAATCTGCTTCTTTGATCCCAGCGTCGGTATGAAAAGCTAAGGATACATCGATCGGTATTTTTAATCCCGTTGCTGAACGATCACGGTTTGGACCATATGGTGCACCGCGTAAATAATTAACCCATTCGCCCCGAGACTGATAATCATCCGTGTAATCGAGGGTATCGGCTTGCTGATTATAAACCAAGGTGTCATGAATTCCGGCATACTGCAAGTAATAGCGGGCTGCCTCAAGGTAGCGAGGACGACGGCTGACCTGACCATTACGAGCAATAATTCCCATGCCACCTCCGAATTTAATGGCATCCGCGGAAATTGTTTTTTGTGGATCTTTGCTTAGATTTGATAAAACTACCTTTCCCGAGTCCGGATTGGATCCCTGTGAGAATTTAAATCTGCCAA
>CAZIJQ010000037.1:0-10557 GCA_964539785.1 uncultured bacterium
TTAATTATGACGACTTTATTGGCATTTGTAATCGTTATTACGGTTTTGGTTTTTTTCCATGAACTGGGACATTATCTGGCAGCCCGGTCGGTTGGTGTCCGGGTGGAGCGGTTTTCAATTTTATTACCGCCCCGTCTATTTTCATTCACTTCTGTTAATGACGGTTGGGAATTCAGGTTGTTCTTTTTTGGCAAGGATGAGTCCGGCAAAATAATTTGGAAGCCAGTTATTTCAAAGTTGATCCCAAAACCGGGACGTCGCGGTAGCCTCACCGAATATACAATGGCGCTGATTCCTTTTGGCGGCTATGTTAAAATGTCGGGGATGATCGATGAAAGCATGGACACCAATATCGAACACGCCCCATTCGAATTGCTTTCAAAGCCCAAATGGGCGCAGGCCTGGGTGATGAGTGCCGGTGTCATCATGAATATTCTGCTGGCTTTTGTGCTTTTTTCCTGGATTGCCGGGGTCACGGGAATACCGAAAATCAGCAATGAACCGGTTGTTTCAACCGTGTTGGAAAATATGCCGGCTGAGGAAATCGGTTTACTGCCCGGTGATCGAATCGTTTCAATCGATGGGCAACCAGTTACTACCTGGGAAGAAATGACCAATCTGATTCGTCCAATACCAGGGCAAGAAGTTTTGTTGGTGTGGCAGCGGGATGATGCCCAGATGAAGGCTGAAGTTCGGATTGGAATTAATCCTAATCCGATTCAAAATGATTCGACTGGCATGCTGGGAATCGCTCCGGTCTGGGAATACCAACCGGTGAATTTTGTTGGAGCCATAAAAGCCGGTGCTACGGCGACAATCAATGGGTTTACCCTGATCTATTTATCCCTGAAGATGATTGTCGATGGTTCGGCTTCTCTTAAGGATATTGGCGGACCGATCGTAATTGCCCGCTACGCCGGCGATGCTGCAGAAATGGGGTGGATATATCTGGTTCAGTTTATGGCGCTGATAAGTGTGAATTTAGCCTTCATCAATATACTGCCGGTCCCAGGGCTGGACGGTGGCCATCTTTTTGTGATTATCATTGAAGGGTTACGACGAAAGCCGCTGACAATCAAAACCAGAATGATAATTCAGCAGATTGGTATGGCCTTACTGATGATTCTGATACTTACCATAATGTATAACGACATCTGGAAATTGATTTTCAATAATTAAATCAGTTTTACTTTTTGCCGTCTGCGCTTGATTATATCGGATATTCCGAATGGCGCGTAGTAGATATAAAATGATATAACGGCTACAAATTCCAGGGTTAGTATATACCAGGGCCAGGGGCCCATCACATCCATCAGTGATCCATCAACGGGCTTATGGCAAATGAACAAATAATTACCGCCGGTTAGCCAGTTGAATCCGGCAATGAATACCAGATAGATATTAGTTATACCAAAGACTTTCCAGATCGATTTGTGGCGCGGACGGAAACCGGCCGTGAAAGTCAGATAGAGACTGGCGGCTATTATTAATCCGTGCGATAAGAAAAACTGGAAAAAGCGGAAATGGGGAAAACTGTAAATTCCTATATCAGGCGTAAGCAACGCCTGAATTGCGCCACCCAGTCCCCAGAAATAATTCAGTTCATATAAGCTGTAATTCCGATTGATGAGCATAACTGCCGATAATACAATTGCTACACCGCATAAATGTAATGGCAATGAATCGGCTACGGACCAGGTCCCATTTGCAAGTCTCCACAGATTTAGAGAAAGCTCCTGAAGAATTAAGGTGGCTGCCAGTGTATAGCGTATAATTTTATCCACTGGTTCATTTTTTAATTTGTGTCGTAATAAATAAATACCGAAAAAGAATACTAACAGGATCAATAAAGCCATATTGTGCGATATGGAATAAAATATGAATTTTCCGCCCCCAAATTCAGAACCAAAATAGCTACTCATGACTTTCCCTCCCTTGAAATGAAATTTCTGTACTACGAGCCAGTGGAAAATAAAACTGGTTCAGTTATTACTAACAAATTTTTTAGCCGGGATTTTTAACCTCTTTCAGGCGTAAAACCAGGGATCCGTATTTCAGTTTAATGTTGATTTGTACCGGCAAGCGGTGCTTATCATCGCTGAGCCAAACCTCAATATCACCCTGGTTTTTAAACAGTGCCCGCTGTTTGCGAAAGGGTTTAACCACCAGGCAGGAAAATGTACCGGCCGGTACTTTAATCCGCTGTTTCTCAATTACTTTGAGTTGAAAATCGGTTTGTTTATTGTTATCGAAGGTCACCAGTTGCAGGGTATTCCCGGTTATCAGCGGTTGGGAACGGAGATAATAGAATAGTGAATATGGATCTCGCACTGGCTGGGAAATAGCTACTGTATCTTTGCCGGTAATGGCGATTGAATCGCGATAATTGATATAGGTAGATGTTTTGCGGTGATAGCGGCCTTCATTAATATTTTTATCCACTCGATAGGTATACATTTCTTGATCGTCGAACCAGATATCGATTTTATCACGGATTTTAAATATACGGTCAGCTACACTACCGGTGCGGGCCTGATAATTTATATGGTAGGTAGCAATATCGTCGATCTGATCAAGCCCCACCACCGTGAGCAGTGCTTCGCCGACCGGCAGTACATTGAAGCGTGCGGTATATATTAGTTGTTCACCAGGCCGGAAAGGCAATTCCTGCCCCGCCATAAAAACGGTGCCGATAAATAATAGAATTAACCAGCGAGTCATAGGCGTTTTTTCAATAAATGCATTTTATGCTGCTGCCAGCGATAAATAGTTGAACCGCTCGACGGTGCTAATAAGCCACCATCAATCAACAGTTCAAAATCTGAGGGGAAGGTTTTTATTATTTTGGCAGGGTCATTAATTGGCGGATGCCCGGATCGATTCACGCTGGTTGTGGTTATGGGTACACCGGTTTGTCGGGCTAAGTCGAGCGCAAATGGAGCGTCCGGGATTCGAATTCCCAATGTATTGTCTGATCCCTGCACCAGGCTGGATACTATGCCGGTTTTTACCGGGACGATGGTCGTTCGAGGACCGCCAAGATATTTACGTATCAGATTATGATCTTTCCGAGGTATATCCAACCAGCTAATAGCAGTATCGATATCAGGTGCAATTACACTGATTGGTCCAACTCGTCTTTTTATGGTGTTTATTCTACCAATAGCTTGATCGTTAGTGGCATCACAGCCAAAACCGTACAGCGTGTCGGTTGGATAGACAATTATTCCACCAGATCGGATCACTTCGGAAGCTCGCGACAGTGCCATGGGTGCATTGAAAACAATTCTTTGGGCAATTGTCATTTATTTGCGGGTGGTTTGGTCTTCCATCGTTTATGCCACCAGAAATATTGCTCTGGATGCTGCCTGATCCGTTTTTCCAGGACAGTGGTGTAGTTCTGTGTTATGCTTTGGACATTATCTTCTTCATTAACATTAATAGGCTCGAAGTCCAGATAATATTCACCGGCGTGTTCATAGCAAGCACCAAAAACAATCGGCGCCCCGGTTTTCAGGTGAAATAAGGCTGTTCCTTTTGGGGTTGAGGATGGAATACCGAAGAAATCCACAAAGACACCCCGACTGCGGGCATCCTGATCACTGCCCAAAGTTAATAATTTTCCATCTGCCAGGACCTGGTACATATTAGCCAGTGACTCTTTACGGTAAATCGGCACGATACCAGCATCACCCCTTAGCTCAGTGAAGAAGCGGTTGGCGCCGCGGTTTTTTTGACGGACTGCCACCGGTACCACTGGATAGCCGTTGTAGCCTGTCCAGGCTGCGAAAACCTCCCAGGCTCCAAAATGACCGGCAACCATTATTGCTCCTCGACCTGGGAGGAAAGTATCATCCAGATACTGCCGCCCTGTTACATGCACTTTAAGATAGCGAAATTTTTTGGGTATGGTGAAGAATAACAGCATTAACCGCACAAAAAATTGATAACACTGGCGTAATGTGGACTCTTGCCAGGCCGGTGGTCTTTCCGGGAAGGCCCGACGGATATTTGACCTAGCGGCTGCTTTCCTAAGGGGAATCCAATTATAAATATAACTGGCCACCCGTACTGCCAGCCGGTTTCGGGAATTGTCCGACAGCAGGCCGAGCCACTTGGAAAACAAACGCAGGAACAGATAGGTTAGTTTATGATATAACTGCATAATATTCGAAGGGCCAATTTATTGACGGCTTTATTCCGATTTCAAAGTAAATTTTAATGGTGATTTTTGACGTGGAACAATAATACTCGAATCGGTTACGCTAAATTACTACCAGTATTGACATTCAACCAATCAACAGGTAAACTTGTTATCATGAGAAAATTTATTCGGATTGCGTTACTTATGCTTTTGCTTTCTATGGCCTTTGCTGAGCCCCTGGTTTATCAGGTTCCCATTCAAGGCACTATCGATTTGGGGTTACCGCCGTTTATCGAACGAGCTATTGAAACAGCCGAAGAAAATAATGCTGATGCCATTATTTTCGATATTGACACCTTCGGTGGCAGGGTTGATGCGGCCACCCAAATTAAAGACGCCATATTGGGCAGCAAGGTAAAAACCGTTGCTTTTATTAACCGACGGGCTATTTCGGCCGGCGCCCTGATTTCCCTCTCCTGCGAAACAATTATTATGACCGGTGGCGGGACCATTGGTGCTGCCACGGCCGTGGATATGTCTGGTGAGAAAGCCAGCGAAAAAGTCATCAGTTACATGCGTGAAGAAATGGCATCTACCGCTGAAAAACGTGATCGAAACATTTATATTGCTACGGGAATGGTCGATGAACAATTATCTTTTACCCATTTGATAGTTGATGGTGACTCCGTTGAAGTCACTGATTTGGAGGGGCGTAAAGAAGGTAAGCTAATTACGTTGACCACCGAACGCGCTCTGAAATACAAGATTGCCGATGGCAGTGCTGAGACCATGACTGAAGTACTGGAAGTTATTGGATTACCAGATGCCGAAATTTTTCTTGAGGCGGAGAGCTGGTCGGAAAATCTGGTGCGCTTTTTAACGAATCCGATTGTGGCATCCCTGTTAACAACTTTTGGATTTTTGGGAATATTATTCGAATTGCAAAGTCCCGGATGGGGGATCCCCGGCACGTTTGGCGCAATCTGTTTGGCCCTTTCGCTGGGCGCATCGTACCTGGCCAACCTGGCATCGATGACAGATTTTCTGTTTATTCTTGTTGGTATTGTTTTACTGCTGCTGGAGATACTGGTGATTCCCGGTTTCGGCCTGGCCGGAATATTGGGAATCCTGTTCATTTTTGGCGGTATGTTTGCCCTGATGATTCCTTCTGTCCCAGTTGGTGAAGAAGTTTATACAATGGCTTTGAACGGAATCGCCATCGGAATAATCGGTGGGATTATTGGTCTTGTGCTCATTTTCCGAATTCTGATTAAAACCAAATTCTGGCAGAAAATTACTGCTCCCGGTACGCAACGACACGAGGATGGTTACGATACATCAATTGGATTGGAACCCTTTGTGGCAAAATTGGGACAGGCTACATCAGACTTGCGACCGTCGGGCTGGGTAACCGTGGCAGATCAGAAAATCTTTGTTGTAACCGAAGGCGAATTTGTCGCGAAAGGTGAACCGGTTAAGGTTTTGTCGGTCGATGGCAATCGCGTAGTTGTTAGAAAAATTAATGTCGAGATAAAGGAGTAATCATGCCTACTATACCAATAATCCTGTTAATTGCGGTAATTCTATTTTTAACGATCATTTTTTATTTTGTGCCCATCGGACTCTGGATCCAGGCGGTTGTTAGTCTAGGGTTGGGGAGGATCACAATCATCGACTTGATTCGCATGCGCTTGCGTAAGATACCACCGCGACTGGTGGCCGATGGTGTTATCAACAGTCATAAAGCCGGTATCGAAACAATTACCACCGATGGCTTGGAAACTCATTTCTTGGCCGGTGGTAATGTAGCCAATGTGGTCGCGGCCCTGATTGCCGCCGATAAGGCCAATATTAATTTGAATTTCGCCATTGCCACGGCCATCGATCTGGCTGGCCGTGATGTGTTGGATGCCGTGAAGACCAGTGTTAATCCCAAGGTTATCAATGCCCCCGCCGATGGTACCTTGGCTGCGGTCGCCCGGGATGGGATCGAAGTCAAAGCCCGGGCCCGGGTCACAGTCCGGACCAATATTGCCGGTCTGGTTGGTGGAGCCACAGATGAAACTATTATCGCCCGTGTGGGTGAAGGCATCGTCAGCTCGATCGGATCTTCCGAAACCTATAAAGCGGTCTTGGAGAATCCCGATAATATTTCCAAGGCAGTGCTCAATAAGGGGCTCGATGCCGGAACAGCTTATGAAATTTTATCGATTGATATTGCCGATGTGGATGTTGGTAAAAATATTGGCGCAAAATTGCAGGGTGATCAGGCCGAAGCTGATTTGCAGGTGGCAAAAGCAAGAGCCGAAACCCGTCGGGCAATGGCGGTTGCGGCCGAGCAGGAAATGAAAGCTCGGGTCGAAGAAATGCGAGCCACAGTCGTAAAAGCGGAAGCAGAAGTTCCAACCGCTATGGCCCAGGCATTCCGGGAAGGTAATCTAGGTATATTTGATTATTATAATATGCGCAATATCTCCGCTGATACTGACATGCGTGACGCCATTTCCGGTCAGGGAAAAAGCGATATAAAGTCGGACGAGGATTAATTAATCCATGGAAGGCTCCGGATATTGGGTAATAATTGCCCTGTTCTACCTGTTGTCGATGTGGTTGAAAAAGCGACGGCAGGCGGAGCGTCGCAGGCAATTTGAGGCCGGTGAAGATGGTACCATCGAACCGGTGTCACAGCCGCGACCGCCCCAATCGGATTTTCTGTCAAATTTGTTGCGTGATGCCGGGTTTGATTTTGATAAAGAGGAAGAAGATGAAGTGACCGACGTCGAACCTGAAGGTGCAGCGTATGTTCCGGCGTCAGAAACTATTCGCGAGCGAATGGTGGAATTCGATCAGGATGCTGTGGATATTGAGTCACCTATGACCCAGCATGATGATGGCAGGATAGTAAAACAGGCACACCGAACCAGAGCATATGACACAAAATCCGCTGATTATCGGCGGTTGATACCGGACCTGGACGACATTGATGATCTGAGGGAAGCGATAATTCTGAAGGAAATCCTGGATAAACCACGCGCTTTACGGCGGCGTATTAGATAAAATTGAGGGGCTGTCGATGAAAGGCAGCCCCTTCAATTCAAGTTAGTTCGCGGTATATTACTTCTACCTGTTCCTGTAGTACAGCTTCAGTCTTGTTATTGCGAATCACAAAATCGGCCAGACCGACTTTGTCCTCGTCTTTCCATTGTAGATAATTGCGTTTCAGAATTTCTTCACGGCCGAGAGTACCCCGTTTCATAGCCCGTTCAATCCGGTGACGCAAAGTCGATGAAACCACCACCACATAATCAAGGTGCTGGTCAAGCCCGGATTCATAGATCAATGCCGCATCAAATATGAACAGGGGATATTTATTCAGTTTTAGCTGCCGGGCATATTCCTTATCATAGGCTGCTGAGACAAACGGATGAATTATGGCATTCAGTCGGAGCTGGTGATCCTCATCCTGAAAGGCAATTCGGGCTAGTTTCTGGCGGCTGATGTCGCCTTCCGAATTCAGAATATCCGTACCAAACTCTGATATTAACTCGCTCTGCACAACAGTGGATTCCCTGAGTATACCTTTGGCGATTGTATCAGCATCGAATATATAAGCACCAAGTTTGGCAAGCATAGCACTTACGGTGCTTTTTCCGCTGCCAATTCCCCCCGTTAGACCGACTCTTAACATTTTACTTTAAAACCGCCAAAATGCGTTGGGTAATTTCTTCGATAGTACCAATGCCGTCCACTTCTTTCACCAGATCGGTTCTGGCATAATATTCCAGCAGTGGTTCGGTCTGTTGACGATAAACCTCCTGTCGGTCGCGAATGACTTCGGGGGTATCATCGCTGCGACCGGATGTTTCGCCTCGCAAAACTAATCGTTTCACGAGTTCCTCTTCATCTGCGATTAGGCTCACAACGGCAGCTAGTTTTTGACCTAATCCGGCCAATAATTTATCCAAACCCTCAGCCTGGGGGATTGTACGGGGAAAACCATCAAGTAAATAGCCCGGTTCACAGTCCGGTTGCTGCAGGCGCCGGTTCATCATTTTCAATAATAAATTATCGGGCACTAGATTGCCAGCATCCATAAATGATTTTGCTTTTTGCCCTAGCTCAGAATTGGTTTTTACCTCACCACGTAAAATCTCACCGGTGGATAAATGTACAATTCCAAAATGTTCTTTGACATTTGTAGCCTGCGTGCCCTTGCCCACTCCAGGAGGTCCCAGTAAAACTAGTTTCATTTATTCCTCAACTTAGGTTATTAGATTAAAATTCCAGCAATTGTGGCGGTCAGCCAGGAAGCCAGGGCTCCACCAATCATAGCCTTCATACCCAGCTTAGCCAAATCCTTGCGGCGATTGGGAGCGATGCCACCGATTCCGCCCATCTGAATACCGATGGAGGCGAAATTAGCAAACCCACACAGGGCGTAACTGGCAATAATGGCGCTCCGGTCCGACAGTGCGGAAGTTGCCCTCAGATCACCTAGATCGGCATAGGCGATTAATTCCGTCAAAATAATTTTTTCGCCCATTAGTGTTCCGACTATTCCGGATTCACCCCAGGGCACACCCATGGTCCAAGCCAGCGGTCTAAAACAGAAGCCCAGGATTTCCTGGAGCGATAGACCTACTAAACTTAAAGCAGCATTTACCAGGGCAATTATAGCTACAAAGGCAACTAACATGGCGGCCACGTTGGCAGCCAATTTCATGCCATCAGTCGCGCCGCGACCAATGGCTTCCATGGCATTGGAATCGGGCTTTTCAATCTCAATTTTCAGAGTACCACTGGTCTCTGAATCTTCCGTTTCGGGATAGATGATTTTAGCAACGACCAAAGCGGCCGGGGCGCTCATTATGGAAGCGGCCATTAAATGGCCGGCAATCCCGGGAACATCACCCAATATCTTGACATAAATTGCCATGACACCACCAGCTACGGTGGCGAATCCACCGGTCATAACCGCCATCAATTCTGATTTGGTCATATGGCTGATAAACGGCCGGATCATCAAGGGTGCTTCGGTTTGTCCGATAAAAATATTGGCTGACACGCTGAGCGTTTCGGCACCGCTGGTTTTCATGGTTTTCTGCATGGCCCGGGCGATCCATTTAACGAAAAACTGCATCACTCCCAGGTGATAGAGCATGGCCATCAGGGCGGAAAAGAAAATGATGGTTGGTAAAACTCGGAAGGCAAAATTCATCAAGGGACCTTCCACGACCCCAGCCCCGAATGATTTAAACAGGAAATCACTCCCTGCATCAGAAAAGCTCAACAGCTTCTTGATGACTTTATCCACGAAACTGAAGAAAGGTTTACCAATTGGTGTTTTAAGGATAAATAATGCGAATAATAGTTGTAGACTCAGTCCGCCAAAGACCAGGCGCCAGGGAATCTTGCTGCGATTATTTGACATTCCATAAGCAATGGCTAACAGGGTAAAAAGTCCTAAAATACCAATATAGCGTTCCATTAATCCTCCGGAGGTTCGTAACAATTTCGACAACGGGCTTCGTACATATCAGATTCACCTACCACCACCTGGGCTGAATCTTTAGTTAGCCGCTGGGTAAAATTGGCGGGATTACCACACACCATACAGATAGCCTGTAATTTATTTAAATAATCCGCTTCGCACATGAGGCGCGGCATGGGGCCAAAGGGTACCGCGCGAAAATCTTTATCAAGTCCGGCCACAATTACCCGTTTACCCCGCAGAGCCAGGGTCTTGCAAATATCAACCAGATCATCAGTGAAGAACTGGGCTTCATCAATACCGATTACCTGAGCCCGTTCACTTAGGGGTAATATTTCGTTGGCATGACTGATTATATGCGATTCCATCTTTAACTGATTATGCGAGACGATGTGATCCTCGCTGAAGCGCACATCAATCTTTGGCTTAAAAATAGCGGTCCGCAGGCGGGCTATTTCAGCTCTCCTGAGCAGGCGCATTAATTCTTCTGTTTTTCCACAGAACATACTGCCGCAGATTACTTCGATCCAGCCGGTTCCCAGTGTTGAATTAGTCATAATGTTAACGTGATGATATGATTACTAAAGCTGTTTTTCAATGATATTAGCGAGGGCATTATCAGTATAATTTAATCAATTGCTATTGTTGTCTCGGCATTGCTCTCGGTAATTGATCCCTCTGATACCATGATAATAGTAATATCAGATTTAATAGTCTATAATTTATTCACCTTTGTCAGAATATTCTGCGGCCGGCAGCAGGGAACTTCATTTCTTGACCGTTAAAAAAGAGTCGATTTTTGTCCGCAGGATATCGATTGCCACTTTATTCTTACCGCCTTCGGGGATAATCAGGTCGGCGTGTTCTTTGGATGGTTGGACAAATGATTCGTGCATGGGACGAACAGTGGAAATATATTGAT
>CAZIJQ010000037.1:10657-24454 GCA_964539785.1 uncultured bacterium
TGCTTTCGTTCTTCGAATGGTAAATGAGAAAGATCGTTATAATAGGCGTCTTGCTCAATTACGATTACCTCACCGGCACCATAGGCCTGCATCAGCCTCCTGGCTATGGTAGTCTTTCCCGACCCGGTACCGCCAGCGATACCGATAATTATGGGCTGTTTTATCATTTCAGGCTTTCCTTATCAAATGCGTCAGGCAATAGGTCGGTACTGCTGGTTGTGCGATTCAGGCCGGCTTCATCGGCTATGTAGACCGGAATAGCGCCGCATAATTCCCAGATTACCTGTCGACAGGCGCCGCAGGGCGATCCCCCATCCCGGGTCGCCACCGCCAGTGCTTTGAATTGCTGATGACCTTCGGCCAGCGCTCTAAACAGGGCAACTCTTTCCGCGCAGCAGGCTAGACTATAGCTGGCCGATTCCACATTACAGCCGCCAATAACTGATCCGTCGGCGGTTAAAACAGCGGCTCCAACGTCATAATTTGAATAGGGAGCGTAAGCTTTTTGGCGCATATCGTTAGCAGTTTTGATTAATTGTTTAATTATTTCTTCCGGCATAATTGATCCTCTTATTAATAACGCTCTAACCGAATGGTCCTGAAAATACGATCCAAGAGTATTCCAGTCAAAAAACCACCAATATGAGCAAACCAGGCAACGCCACCGGTGGTGTTAATTCCCAAAGCGCCCATCCCATTGGTAAGCTGATTTAAGAACCAGATACCCAATACAATGAATGCGGGAACCCGGATCGTGGTAATAAAAAATAGTAAAAATACGAAGACATGGATATTAGCCCGTGGATAACGAAACATATAGGCGCCCAGTATTCCGGCAATGGCGCCGCTGGCTCCGATCATTGGAATAGTGGAATGGATATTCAAAATTATTTGCGCCAGCCCGGCTCCGATCCCGCACAACAGAAAAAATATAGCAAACCGCCGATGCCCAAGACCGCTTTCTACATTGTCGCCAAAAATCCAGAGAAACAGCATATTAAACAGCAAATGACCGATCCCACCGTGCATAAACATGGAAGTAAATATGGTAATAAATGGACTGTGAGGCTGAGCGTCCAGCCGGATGGGACGCCGGGTAATGCGTTGCAGGCTTAATTCGTGATCACTGATTATAGTATCATTGTCAACGCCGATGATTTTGGCGGGTATTAACCCATAACTCAAATTGAATTCATATTCTGCCCGGGGATTCAGGCTCAATTGGAATAAAAAAATTACTACGTTGAGAGCAATGATGACATAGGTTACATAAGGTTTTAAAATACTGGGATTATCATCACGATAGGGAATAAACATTAGTTGACGGTAAAATCGATTTTTTTAACGGTGTTATTGCCAGCCCGGTCAGTTACTGAAAAAATAATTTCATGGGACCCGGTATTCAATGGTACGTCCAGGGTATAGCTCATTTCTTTCAGCATTGGTTGATAAGCGAATATTTGCAATTCTCCATCCAGCATTAAAAACAGATTAGCTTCGCTTGCTTCTATTCCAGACAATTGATCAGCAAATTCGGCTTTCAGAGTTTCAACATCCTGATAATGATAATGCCCGCCCTGGGCGGGAAATGTTGAGATTATTGCTGGCGGGGTCGTGTCCTGCAAAATGGCAACCGTCTCCATGGCAGAGAGCTTGGCAATCATTGTTTGACGTTGCTGGTTGTGGGCTGTGGGCAGGGATTTCCACTCCTTTTTGGAATTGAGATAATAGAGGGCGGAACGGTCTAAATTCTGATATTTTTCATCGTAGCGAATAGCAACCCGAATTGAATCGCGAATCGGAATATCGAAGGGTAGCAGGCGGTATATTTGGGATAATCGCACACCTTCAGGGATTGGGATCGGTTCTGCCACGGTTTCAATCCAGACCGCGGTCGTATCATAAAAAGATGTAGGCAGAAGCTGGAGCGAACATTTTCGGTCGTCAGCGACTATAGCAGTGGATTTCCCAGGTAGGGCTACGCTCCCCTGATAGGGAATTCGGATTTCCCGGGGCGGGATATCATCAATTTGAATTATTATATCAGAGATGGTGCTTAATACCATCGGTGCTAACATTTCTGAGAGGAAGACGTTGGGCTGTACCCTGGTCATTGGTACTGGCCGGTCATTCAATGGGCTGCGCAGGGCGATCCGTGGTTGCAAGCGGGTATATTCGCTGGTTTTCACTTGCAGGAAAATTCCAGCGTTGACCTGTGATATTTCCAGTTCAAAATTGGTTTGATAAGCATCTTTTGCAACCGTCAGTTTATCCCAGTGGAAAGGATAGGTGGCGGCGCCCATCTTATTGTTACCGTAAAAATGTAAAATACGGTTATTGGCCGCTTTACGTGCTATCGTCAATTCCAACCCAAGATCTAATTTTTTAATCTTCAGCGGAGTTACCTGCTGGTCGGCATATCCAAAGGGTGTAAAACTGTAACAGGTCGCCGACGTTATTGGTATTAACGTTCCTTCCGGTTCTACACGGAAAGTCAGATAAGATTCATTTTGATCTACTAGCTGCGCCTTAAGTTTTACCGGCGGTAGTGAAAAGATAGTACCCTTTAGCAGGGATTTGTTGCCGGCTGCATCACTTACTTCAATTTGCAGAGCATGGTGGCCGGGTGTCAATTTTATCCGCCCGGTTAGGGTTTGATTGTGGACTGATATGGGCGGGTTTTCAGGATTACTGAAAAGTTGCTGGTAATCTTCGTTGAACAGGCGTTGACGGCGGTGATTTTCGGTGTTTTTTACCAGCGCTTCCTGATCATAAAACAGGGAATCATATTGAGTTTGGAAAAATACCGAACCATCTAATATCAGACGGATCCGGTAAACATTGTATTTAAAACGTATCCCCTGAATCCGATCGTGGGTTTTGAGACTGAGGCCGATTTCACCAATACAGTTGATTGTATCCGGCAAGTGGTAAACACCACTGATGTCACGGAAAGTGGGAAATGTACGTGGCAATGGACTGGCATCGATTAAAGTTCCAGGCTGTAGTGGCGTTATTTCGAGGGCTTCAATAACCGGCGAAAGTTTATCGGTAAGCGGAAAGCCGTTACGCTGGGGATTCAGGGTCACATCGTTGGAGTCGCGCAGTTCGAAATGCAGGTGGGCTGCCATTGATCCGCCGGTGTTACCGCTGTAACCGATTATTTCATCGCGCCGCACTGGAAATTCAAGTGGTTGGAATTGCAACTGTACATTATACGAATTATTCTTTTGCTGTTGATTTTTTAATACTTCTTCCAGCAATGGAGATAATTGATGGAGGTGGCCGTAAACGGCAGTTCGGTCATCATTTAGGCGCAGGTATAATGCTTTCCCATAACCTTTAAAACTGGCGCTGATTTTATAGACGTAACCGTCGGCGACTGCCCGGATCGGTTTGCCGGTGACACCATAAGTGGAAATGTCTAATCCCATATGAAAATGGTCATCGCGGAATTCGCCGAAATTTGATGAAAGTCGTCTGCCGTTATCCGTGGGCCAGCTATAATTTTGGGCTACTAAACTGGAACCGAGTAGTGCAATTATTCCTATGTAATGCTGAAGTTTCATGAATGCTAAAAAGAGTAGTCGTATAATTTAGATTGACTGGTTAAGTCGGTCAAAGATTAAAAACGGCCAGTTAAAACCGGCTGTCTTTAATCTTAATTGGGAATGCTAATTAGATAATTCCTGGAAAGCTTTCTTTAATTCTCTGATTTCTTTTTTTAAATCGTCGAGTTCATCACGCAGATCATCATCACTCATCGTTTTACAGTGATGCTTGTTGTCGAACCCTGGTTTTTTAAAAAAAAAGCCACGCGTATCTTTATCAAAATGATCGAAATCATGATCATCCAGGAAGGAATCTCCGCGGGAAAACCAGGTCATTTTTTGCGGTGATTCGGATTCACCCAGTTTGACACTGAGATTCTTTTCCTTGCGATCTCGTATAATGTTCACCTTAACCGTGGTTTCCGGATCATAGCGGTGGATTACCTGTTTTAATTCCGCGGTTGAGGAAATATTAGTATCATTCACTTTGAGTATAATGTCGCCGGCTTTCAGTTTGGCATTTTTAGCAGGACTGTCGTCAATGACCTCGGAGATTAATACTCCTCCGTCATGCTTGATGCCAAAGTATTTTCGTAATTGATCGGTCAAAGATTGAACTTTTACCCCCAGCCAACCACCTTTTTCCGGTTGCAGACATTTTTGGTCAAAATCGGCAAAATTGAAATCATCCATGGTTATATCATATTGCGTCAGGTATTCCATGACTGCCTTGTCATGCATACTACCGACAGGAATTTCCATTTCTTCGATTTTTCCATCGCGATTAATAATAATTTTTAGGGTGCTGTCACTTTCAAATCTTTCAATCTTGATTGTTTTTTCATTGTTGTCGTCATCAAGAGTAATGGTTTTGGTTACGACAGTTTGAGCCTGGATCAGGCCGATACACAATATTGTTGCGATTAACAGTCTGGGCATGTTGCCTCCATAATTGATGGCGTAAATACGTTAAAGCAGACAATTAGTTCCTGTTTTCCGCCTTGGTAGAAAGCTGAATATAAATCTGCCTTGGCGACATATTGATTGCGTGACCAGGGGCACTGGACTAAAAATCTTATATTGTAAAACTGGATTTAAACCTTAAATTCTACTGATATACTTAGTTGATAGGGAAGATATAAGTCCTACAAGACTTTTAACCAAACAGGAGAATTACAGAATGAAATCAAAAATACTTACTTTAATCTTGATCGGCTTGCTGGCAGTACCGATGAGTTCAAGTTTCGGCTTTATCGGGTTCGGTCTTCAGGGTTTATCTGAGATGGGTTCAGCAGATGCTGGTTCATATACTCAAGGTAGTGGTTTAACCGAAGTAACTATGACACGGGACGGATTTGATGGTGTTATAGGTGGTGGTGGCTATCTGTATCTTGATTTTATACCGTTGATCGATTTGGATTTTGACTTTCAAGTTGCTGCGGCTGAATATGATTTCCGGTTTGCTAACGCAATGGGTGTTATGGACGATACACCATTCGGTTGGGCGCGAGTATCTGGTTACCTTACTGCACGTAAAAATCTACTAAAGTTTGGTGTACCAATTCTTGGAGGTATTAAACTACAAGCTGGTGGTGGGTTGAATTTTCACGCGTCTACTCCACTAGCTTCAATTGATATGATTGAAGAATTGCTGGGCGGTGATTTGATCAATGGAAGTACTGACGATCTCGAAGCTAATTTAAAAGATTACCTGAAAGAAAATAAAATAGATGCATCCGGCTTACATTTCCAGGCCGGCGTTCAAATTAAACTGCTAGTTCTGGATACATTTGTATTTTATCGTTATACCATGGCTAAAGATGTTTACGCCGACCAGGATGGTTTTGGCTCACTCAATATCCGTGTTGGAATGGGTTTTTAATAGCCGGAATCATTGAAGTACTTGAGGGACGGTTCGCCGTCCCTTTTTATTTTACGGCAACGACAATGGTCTGAACGTCTTCCCAGGTTTTGCTGGATAATCGATCTCGGACGCTGAATTTTAAAATGTACAGACCAACCCGCACTCGATCACCGTTTGTGTTGTGCCCATCCCAGGTAAGAATTCCTTCACCGGCTACGGGGATATTCCAATAGGGTGCTATGATGCTGCGCCCTAGAATATCAAAGATTTCCAATTTGACGATGGCCAGTTCAAAGGGCAGTTGGTAATGGATCGTTAGTTGGTTGGCCGGGTTGGGGTCTAAAGGAAAAAAAGGATTGGGGGAGTAGACCACCGAACCCTGATTAAAACGGGTTTCGGTAAAGATACTGTTTTTACGACCGGGGGTGGCTCCGGCATTAGCAATCGAAATATGCCAATTGGAGGAATTATTACTGGTTAATTGGGGGCGTAGCTTCTCACAACTGCGATATTGCTGAATTGTCCAGTCCGGATCGTACAGTAGCGAATCGATTATTTTACCGGTATTATCAAAAAGGTAAATGGCATCGGCAGTATTATTAAGGATTGGCCAGGATAATTCTGGAACAATTAAAACACCGGTAATTGGAATTTCTGGCAGGTAAGAATAATCAGGGCTTATTAATATGTACGAATCTGCAAGAATTTCAACTGGCGGAAATGGGCGTATGGTTTTACTGTTGTCACTGATACCCCAATTTTTCAGATTAATCGATTGAAAGCTGTACAATTCCACGAATTCTGATTGACCGGACGCGGGCTGTGCTAAGAATTCATTGATCCGCAGGGTGCCAAAAGGGTAGCTGACCTGAATTGTATCGCTGGCCAAATTATTTAATGTATCCTGATCACCGGGTACAACAAAGCACAGATCGAGGTAATGTGATCCCGGGGTAAAACCACCGATTTCCAAACTGACCCGGACCGTGTCCCGGGGCGCCAGTAACGGACCTATCGCTGTAAGAATCGGGTTGTTGTCTGTGCTAATTTTTAATGTTGACGAAAAAGTCGCGATTCCGATATTTGCAACGGTCAGGTGTAGTGTTACGGTTTGATTTTCACTGGGATAAACAGGCGTGTGCCAGGTCGAGTCAGGGATAATGATACCATCGGTGGATAATGGCTGTAGACTGTTAATTCTGCCCGGTGTGCCCAGCGAATCAAGACTGATACCCCAGTTAGCGGCATCTTCAACAGCCAAGAGTTCTATTTTTTCCCAGGAGTAGCCAGCCGGTGTTGCCTGGTTCCAACTCACTTCAGAAACAGTGTCACCCGGCTCGTTGCATAGAAAAAGTGAGTCGGTAGTGTTCCCCAGAATATTGCCAATCGTGGTAGTACCAACATAAATAATTATTGAACTGTCCGGGATAATATTCTGGTACATAATACCATCGTAGTCACCTTCCACAATTACTGCGAAAGCGCCGGCTGCCAAACTAATATCAGCCGTCTGACCAGCAAGAATAAAGTTATCAGTTGCTGAAATATCTTTAATTGACCAATTGGTCAAAATGACGGTGGTGTCCGAGTGATTAAAAATTTCAACGAACTCATTTGGTGAATCAGATCCGGCGGGATTATACATTACTTCGGTAATCATTACCTGCCCCGACAGCATAATGGTCGACAACACATATACTATTACATATTTCATAGCCACCCCTGTAAATAATTAAGCGATAGGGGATTTTACACCATTAGAGCTAAAACGTCAATAAGAAGAGTGTATTTGTGAAAAAATAGCAACTCAAATCGTAATCGGGTTCAATGCTGGTCGATAAAAGTCTGGATCTTCTTTTTGAGTATATCGCGGGTTCTGCGATAGGTCGGTAAATGGGTCGGGTTTTTTTCCCAACCTTGAAATGGGTCTTCGATACTCCAGTGGATTTGCTCAACCAAACCCGGAAAAGCCGGGCAGGCTTCCCGGGCGTTATCACAGACGGTTATGACAATATCAATACCACTATACAGGTAGATGTCAATGGGGTCTGAGGTCTGGTTATAGATATCAATATCGAGTTCATTCATAACTTCGATTGTCAGGGGATGAACCCGGCTGGGATTTGTGCCGGCGCTGAAAGCCTCAAAGCGATCGCCAGCCAGGTACCGCAACAAACCTTCAGCCATCTGGGAACGGCAAGAATTTCCGGTGCAAAGAAATAGTACTTTTAGTCGATTTTCCATAGAATAAAATTCCATTGCATTCCAGTTGAAAGTCAATGTTTAACCTCCCCCAAACCCCCGTCTATATTAGGAGGGGGTTTGGGGAAGGTAGAAAATACTAATTAGCTAAATAATGTTTTGTGTCGATAAACCGGCCTAAATTTCAGGTCGATGTCAAGTTCGGACGATAGTAAACTGGGACCACTTTTTAGTCAGCCGCTGGAATCAATAAACGGCCTGACGGTTGCTGACTTAAACCGCTACCTGTCGGCCATCCGCAAATTGGATGATCTGCCAACCGGTGTTGAGCTGGTGGAGGGGGTGTATCTGGGGGATGGTCTGGGTGGTTTGACATTGTTACCGGATGCGACTGTGGACTTGATTATCGCCGATCCTCCCCAATCACCCTGGGAAGGCACTGATCTTAAAGGCAGCAAGATGACTTTAAGTGAATATTATGAGTGGAATCAAAACTGGCTGAAACAGAGCCAGAGAGTGCTTAAAGAAACCGGGGCAATTTACTTGTTTACCCACTGGCGCTATTCCGGAATGTACCAGGCCCTCTTGAGTGAGGTTTTTAATGTCCAGACCCGGATTAGTTGGCGATTTTTAAATGGCGGGGCAGATCAGACCACTCGTGGTTGGCGAAACGCCCTGGGCGATATCTGGTTCGCCAGCAAAACCGGTAAATTCTATTTTCACGATCGCCAGGTCGAAACGGAAGATTTTCGCGATAAAATACCCGGCTCTAATTTTTGGGGTGATATTGTTGATTTTCAGCGTGAAACTCCAGCCCAACTGAAAGGTGAAAAACCAGCGTCAGTTTTGAAAAGGGTTATCCAGGCCGGTACAGCTAAGCTTAACTGGATTGTAGATCCGTTTATGCGCAGCGGGACAAGCGGTGTTGTGTCGAAAAAAATGGGACGTCGATTTATCGGTTTTGAGGTAAATCGCGATCAGTTACTGCTGGCAATGAAGAGAATTGACCAGGGCTGATAATTGTTAGCCAGTTTGAAATAACTAGATTTAAAAAGGTAAATGATGTCATTATTTGAAGCTATTAAAAAAGATATGTATGCTGCCATGAAAAGCGGCGATAAAATAAAAGTAACCTCGCTGCGGGTTGCCCTATCGCGACTGAAGGATAAAAAGATCGCCACCAGATCCGATTTAAGTGTAGCAGACGAGCTGAAAATCCTGCAAGCACTGGTTAAACAACACAAAGAATCGATTGAATCATATGCCGCAGGTGGCAGACAGGATCTGGTTGATGTAGAGCAGGCCGAACTGGCCCACATTGAACATTACCTGCCCCAGATGTTATCGGAATCTGAAATCCGCGATCTGGTAAGAGCAGCGATTGCCGAAACCGGAGCCACGGGAATACAAGATATTGGCAAGGTCCTGCCGCTGGTTATGCAGCGCGCCGCCGGACGAGCGGATGGAAAGCTGGCTCAGGGTATTGTAAGGGAATTATTATCCTGAGATGATTTTATTTATCGATGGACTGGCACTGTTCATTTTGCTGGTTGTGGCAATCATAGGTTATCAGCGGGGCTTCGTGGAAGAATTAGGTCGCCTGCTGGGTTTATTTCTGGCACTATTGGGAGCGCTTAAGATCTACCTGCCTTTTGGAAATCTGTTGATTGGACGAACCGACTGGGATGGGAAGTTTGTACTAACGCTATCTTTTATAATGATTTTTCTGCTGATATTATTTTTGGTGCGTTTAGTAACCCGGATGGTCCAATTGATGATTTTATCCCGGAGCATCAAGTTGGCAGACCGCCTGCTGGGTTTTATATTCGGGTTTGGTAAAGGCAGCTTAATTATGATAATAATTGTCTGGATGATTGCAGCGGCTCCCGCAAATTCCTGGGTTGGAACCATTCAGCAGCAATCACGGCTGTACTTAAAATTTGAGTCCGGAGGCAACCTGATCGTACAATTATTCAGCCTGGAAAAGAATCTCAGTACCGGGCAGAAAATGTTGCAGAAATTTGTCAATGATGATGCACATCCTCGAGAGCAATTAATTAAGACAGAAGATCCGGTGGATTAATGGGACGAATTTCCCGTGAAGTAATTGAACGGATCAATGATACTGCTGATATCGTGGATGTTGTTTCGCAATACGTAGACTTGAAAAAACGTGGGCGAAATTATTTTGGGTTATGTCCTTTTCACCATGAAAAAACAGCTTCTTTCAGTGTAGCCCCGGATAAGAATATTTATCATTGTTTTGGCTGTGGCGTGGGCGGGTCGGCGATTAATTTCCTCATGGAGTTTGAGAAAATCAGTTTTGTGGAGGCGGTAAAAAAGCTGGGTGACCGCTATAATATCACTGTTGAACTGGAGCAGGATGGGACTTCCCATGAATTTTTTACCCAATTATACGAATTACAGGAATTGGCCGCTCAGCGTTACGTCAGTGTTTTATTTTCCGCCCAGGGAAAACCGGCGTTGGAATATTTGACGGGCCGGGGGTTGTCGGAAGAATTGATCAGGACATTCCGTTTGGGATACGCGCCCGATAAATGGGAAGATTTAATTAATAACACCCGCTCAAAACAGTATTCCGATGATGTTTTAGAAAAATCGGGCTTGTTCACCAAATCTGATAAAGGCCGCTTCGATCGATTCCGCAGCCGGATAATGTTTCCGATCATGAATCCGGCCGGTAAGGTTATCGCTTTCGGCGGTAGAATCTTTAACGGCGAGGATCCGGCAAAATACCTGAATTCGCCGGAAACGCCCCTCTATCATAAAAGCGATGTATTGTATGGCTTGCACCACACCAGAGATGCAATTCGCAGCCAGGAAACGCTGGTACTGGTGGAAGGTTATATGGATTTTTTAACGCTGTACCAGACCGGAATTAAGAATGTCGTGGCCGTTTCCGGTACCGCCCTTACCCAGCGTCATGCTGCCCAGATTCGCAAGGTGGCTCAAAAAGTCTATCTGGCATATGATGGCGACGATGCCGGTATTGCTGCAACCCTGCGCAGCGGCTACACCTTGTATCGCGGTAGTGTCGAGCCCCAGGTAATTCCCGTTCCAAGCGGTCAAGATCCTGATGACTGGGTCCGCTCTGACAAAGGGGCGGCCTTTAAGGCGGCCATGAAAAAACCACTGCGATTAGTCGATTTTCATATCAAGGTTAAAAATGCTGCTGATCTCAGGGGCATTGAACGCTCCCAGTTTGTCAACGATTTGTTGAAGGAAGTAGGTTCAATTGAGGATGGCATCCTGCGTAATGAAATTCTGCGGGTGATTGGTCAGCGGCTGGTAATCGATGAGCGCGATTTATTACAGGTGTTGCAGAAACAGAAAAAACGGCGCTTTTCACCGGATTTCAATGATGATCTGGATACTAACCAGGCTGAACTTGCATTTACCGGTAAGCTTCAGCGCGCTCAAGTTGAGATTATCCGAATACTGGCTCAGCGGAATCAAGAGGCGCTGGGTTATGCCCGTGATCATCTGGATTTAAATGTATTTAGTGAGCCAGTATTAAAAACATTGGCCGGTGCGTTATTAAAAAGTGGTGATGACTTATCCCTGGCTTCCATTTTGGATCAGTTTGAAAAAAAACAGGAACGGGAAGCGGTAGCCAAGCTGTTATTTGCCAACACTCCCAGCGATACGGTCGACCCGGTAATGTTGATTCGCGAGTGTTTGTCCAGCATGCGCGAGCAACCTTTACGGGATCAGATTAAACAATTGCGGCTTAAAATTCGCGACCTGGATGCTGCCGATAAAGATTCAACAGCCGAGATTTTAGAAATCGCAAGTTTGCAGAAACAATTAAAAGAATTGGCTGCAGCCAATCAGGTAGAGACGTGATTTCGGTATTATTAATCCTGGTAATGGGATTTTTTGGGCTCACGGACTTTGTGGCTGCTCAGGAATTAAACTGGGATGGCGAGCAGCAACCGGCGCGCCTGAAAATCATTTGCGATACTCCCGATGTGCCTATTTTCCTGGATGGCCAGTTTATTGGTCGCTCACCCATAACCGAATTGGTTCAAGTAACAGCGGGCCAGCATGTGGTCAGCTGTTTTCCGGCCAATACTCCCCAGCCCAAAGGTAACTCGCTCCACGATCGCTATATTCGCGATCTTCTGCAACTGGGACGTCAGACAATCCGGGTTGAAATGGGCGAGACTATTGAGGTCGGCCTGACCTATCGTGATCTGGGAACGGCCGTACACGATCTGCAGGAAAAATCCGACAGCGCACCCTGGATCGGCGGAATGATGGTAATCCTGGTATTTTTATTAATCGGCTGGGCGGTAGGATGATTAGATATTTAATAGGGATGATTATGATTTCCGGATTGGCCGGACAGACGGATAGTGCGGTAGTAAAATATTTCCCCACCGGATTAACACGGGGGATGATTCTGGAACAATCGGCTGATCGCAAGCAGGTCGAGGATCAATCGCATTTCAAAGCCTATTACAGTCCCCAGGGAGAATTATTTTCGGTTGAGTATATCCCGCCAAGAACTAAAATCGCAAAAAAGCCAAAAGAAATTAAACCATCCAAGTATTTTGCCCGCTGGTTTCCCTGGCAACGTAAACTTGTTAAACCCTTAAATCCAGCTGAGTTGAAGGAACGACCCTATTACGGAGCGGTTTTCACTAAGGCCAATCAGATTCGCCACATCGATGTTTTTGACCGTAATGGTGTCCGCCAGTGGATTTATCAGATCCGCTGGAATCGCCAACAGACCCGGGCCATATATGCTGTGGAGTCCCCGCAGAATTTACCGCTGACAGAGCTGGACCGCTTTCTGTTCGTCCCGGACTTATCGGAACTGCGGGCCGACTGGCAAGCCCGGTTTCGCCTGCGTAAAGATAGGCGCCCCCAGGCGGTTGAAATCCGGGACAGGCTGGGCCAGTTGCTGTATTATTATAAATTCGGCTACGGTCGTGATGGTCCAAACCGGTTTATCACTTCGGCTTATTTCCGGGCCGACTCCAGTTTAACCGGTTATCATGAAATATTTTTTAAGCCGGGCAGCAACCGACCGGACTGGATACTTTATTTTGACCGGCGAAAGCGTCTGCAAAAAAGAATCGAATTTGAGTGGGATGTTTTGAAGGGTGAAGTAATTATAACTGAAAAGAATCCGGCCGGCGGGTTGATTAAGAAGAGAGTATCATCATTTAAGGGTTGAGCTGTTATTGGCAAGTTTTCCTTCTGACTTCCATACGGAGACACCCAGCCTGCACGCAGCTTATCATTCTGTTAAATAACACTTGTATCGGCCACCGTTTTATTTCATTTAATATCCCCACCTTTAATTCCTCCCCAAATTGGGGAGGATATTTTTGTCTCCCCCGATCGCAGGGGAGATGCCAAAGGCAGAGTGGGATATTATAATGAATTCAGCCGTTTAATTCGTTCACACATTTTATGATAGTTTCCATAACCCCATCTATATTTGTTGCTACCTCCAGATTATTAAAACGAACAGTCTTTATTCCATAATTTGTGAAATAATCTGTTCGTTTCAGATCATATTTCTTGTTTTTGTCAGAATAGTGTTGGCTTCCATCAATTTCTACTACCAGGCCGATTCTAATTGAAAAGAAATCAGCGATATATTTCCCAATCGGAACTTGCCTTCTGAATTTTACTCCCGTTTTATTATTTCTTAAATAATTCCACACACCCCATTCAGTTGGGGTCATTTCTTTGCGCAGTTCTCTAGCCCTTTCCAGGGTTTCTTTTGAATAGGGCGGAAGATCAGAAAATTTCATGGATTAATATTAACGTATGTTTTATTCATCTCATATTATGAATGTAGTTTTCTCACGACTTCCGCTCGGAGATACACAACCGGTCCACAGCGCCTAATTTTGTTAAATATCTCTTCTATCATACACCGTTTAATTTCATTTAATATCCCCACCTTTAATTCCTCCCCAGATTGGGGAGGATAAAATTTGTCTCCCCCGATAGCGGGGGAGATGCCAAAGGCAGAGGGGGATGTTGTAACGAATTTATCCCTTTAATACGTTCACACATTTCATGATAGTTTCCATAAACCCATCAGAAAATTAATCTATTTGGGACTTGGGACACCCAAAACCCATCCTCGCCGCTGGTAATTCGCACTATATCTGCACTTCAATTTTTACTTTATAG
>CAZIJQ010000038.1:0-24434 GCA_964539785.1 uncultured bacterium
TTTAGAAGACCATGGCCCCTTTTTCAAAAGTACAGAAAATTAAGGACACAACTAGTCTACGCCCGTGTACGCGTGATATTTATAATAATTCTTTTAATAAATATAATCATATTAAGTAAATGGAAGCTTAGAATACCAGCCGATGGCTCTCGCGATTATCCAGTAGCACAATTGTTACTTCCGGGTGTGTTGATGTGTCTGGTCTATGAATATTGGTTATTAACTGCTTTTGGTGATTTGTATGGAACGGTACTGATTGCCAATTTCATGGTAATATTTTCTACTACATTTTTCTATCATCGTTTCTGGCGTGAACAATATATCTTAAATTCGATTGGTATTTTCGGATTAGTAGCATTGCCATTTATCAGGCAAGAAATTATAATTGATTGTATTCTGCTGGCTATTTTTCATATTATCTCTGTTGTAATGGCATTTTTCTTCCGAAGACAATTTGTGGGTAGCATGTATGTTGACAACTTGAAGCGATCACGGCAAGAATTGCTGGCGGCCAAAGAAAGGGCCGAGGTATCAGACAAATTAAAAAGTGTCTTTTTAAGTACAATGTCACACGAAGTACGTACTCCGCTAAATGTAATCTTGGGTTATATGGACATATTGCAGATGTCAATGGGGAAGACAGTAACTAAAGAGCAAAAGGAATTTATCAGTATTATCAATGAAGGTAGCACACGTTTAATCCGGTTAATGGATGATATCCTTGATATTACTCGTATTGAAGCTGGGAAAATATCATTGCAAAATGAAGTGTTCCAAGGGGATGATATTGTAAAACTGGCTGTAACTGAAATTACTGTTCCAGCCCGGAAAAAAGAACTTGAGATAATCAGTAATTATAACTGCAGTAGTGTCCGGTTACATTCCGATATTATACGGCTACAGCAAGTCCTGGGGAATATCCTCGGCAATGCAGTTAAATTTACTCAAGTGGGTACCATAACAGTAACCACCAGGGTATCAAATAAGTTATACAATATTGAGATTCAGGATACCGGTATTGGTATTAATAAAGAATTTAAACCGTATTTGTTTGACTTATTCAAACAGGCCGAAGAAGGCTTTAACCGCAGCTATGAAGGTGCTGGTTTAGGACTGGCAATTAGCTATCGTCTTATATCTGCCATGAAAGGACATATTGAAGTAGAAAGTAGAGAAGGGCATGGTAGCACTTTCACTATTACACTTCCAATCCATAAATTAGATATCAACAAGTCTATAGCATCACATAAAAAACGAAAAAACCATGTAAAAGAAAAAATCTACGCCATGCCAAATGATGTAAAACCTGCAAAAAAATTATTAGTGTTGGAAGATAATCCTGCTAATACTAAGTATATTGAGTTTTTATTAAAAAAACTTGGATACAAGTATATATCAATTGATTCAGGCACAAAAGCCCTGGCAGAAATTGAATCAATTCAACCTGATGGAATGTTAATTGATATAAGTCTTTCCGAAGAAATGGATGGAATTGAATTTTTGAAACAGGTGCGGAAAATTGCCGGATTTGAAGATACCCCAGCAATTGCAGTTACTGCGCATGCAATGAAGGGTATGCATGAAGATTTTTTAAAACATGGATTTAATGATTATTTATCTAAGCCTTTTACAGTTAAAGGACTTGCTGAAATTATTGAGCGAAACCTCTAATTAAGTGATTAATATGTAAGAAATAAAACTTTTTATATTTTACCATTTATATGTTACTTTTAATACTTAGAAATTCCCTTACCCATTGGTTAGGAACAGCTATGGATCATTTAACCAACGATGACAAAAACTTCTTACTTTCGTCAGCAAGAAAAGCTATTAGAGATAATAATCTCAATGAAAATGTTAAAGTCCCATCTGTTTCGGCTTTGAAAAGAAAGCAGAGCGCATTTGTTACTATTCGGCACAATGGAACATTGCGGGGCTGCGTCGGAAGAATGGAAAACGATAAAAGATTATATCAACTGATACCTGAATTAGCCATTCGCTCCGCTTATGAGGATTGGCGGTTTAATTCAATAAATCATGCTGAACTGGATGGAGTTGAAATTGAAATATCCCTGTTATCGCATTTTAGAACCATTAATACTTTTGATGATATAATAATCGGAAAACATGGGGTTTTATTAGAAAAGAACAATAAAAAATCCGTGTTCCTGCCAAAAGTTGCCGTAGAACAAAACTGGGACGTTAGTACTACTCTGAATAATTTAGCTATCAAAGCCGGATTAGATCAGCAGGACTGGAAAATTAATTCAATAATACAGATATTTACCGCCCAAATATTTTCAGATAAAAAGTGCTCGTAATTATGATTCAATTGCGCCGATTTTTCACTCTATGGATATTGACAAATCAGACTAATGAACGTATCTGGCATTAATATTTTAAATACATTTTCACGTACATTGCTGCTGAAGCAAGTGATATTATTATTTATTACTACTCCAAGCTATGCTCAGGATAGTTCACCATCCGCGGAAAATAAATTAGCTACTGAGCAAATAATGCAAATTGCCCGTTATGATGCTATTGATGATTTCGAATACCGATCCTGGATACTGAAGTGGGGAGGAACCGAGTTCTGTTCTTTATTCTTAATCACTGGAACCAGCCTTGTACCTGATTATAAAAATCGAAGTAAGTTTATTGAAACTTTAGCAATCATAGGAATACCAGCCTATTTAGCATACCGCAAACAAGTTAATATTCCTGTGAAACGCCGTAACCAGATATCCCTGGAAAACCAGCATCACCAGGAGATATATCTACGAGAATACATTGCGGCAACCAAGCAATTGCGGGTGCTTAATACCGGATTGGGAATTTCATACTTCGCATTATCTTTCATGCTGTTAAAAGCTTTGTTGCCTTCATAAAATTGACCACCAGTCGCTACTGTTGAGCGAAATCAGGAAATATTGAAACATTCCATACCTAACCGGATTATTAATACTTTTGATTAGTAGATAGACATCGATGAATGAATAAAATAAAATCTACGCTGCTGATGGGCTTGATCCTACCTGGAATAGTTTTCAGCCAGTTTTATTTTGGACGAAACAAAATTCAATACGATGATTTTGAATGGCAGGTTTACGAGTCAGAGCATTTTAATCTGTATTATTATGCCGGTGAAGAAATGTTGGCGCAAGCAGCAATCTATTTTGCCGAGCAGGCCTTTACCGAGTTTGAGCAACAATTTAATTATACCTTAAATCGAAGAGTACCACTGGTAATCTATAGTAATCATATTCATTTTCAGCAAACCAATATATTATCATCGCGGATTCCTGAAGGTGTTGGTGGTTTTTTCGAATTCATTAAAAAACGAGTTGTTATCCCTTATAACGGAAATATGTATGATTTCCGGCATGTAATAAGGCATGAGCTGATTCATGTCTTTACCCATGCTAAAATTTCGCACATTAACAGTAATATCGGATCATGGGAAATGCCTCAATTTCCATTGTGGTTTATTGAAGGTCTGGCGGAATTGTGGTCAACTCATTGGGATTCCCAGGCGGAAATGGTCATCCGGGATGCTTTACTCTACGATCATCTATTTCCATTGAACAGTGAAGCCTTATATCGGGCTGGGTATCTATTATATAAAGAAGGGCAGTCATTTCTTGATTATATCCAGACAACTTATGGTGCTGATTGCATTCGACGAATAATGGAGGATTATTGGCAGTATGAATCAATTGAGGCAACTTTCGCCGCTTTAACTAATGTTTCCTGGGAAACCCTGAGCATGGATTGGAAACTGGCTCTGAAGAAGAGTCAAGCCAAGGCGTTAATTCATGAGTCAGTATTGCCAAATGGTAATGCTAAACTCACTAGTGAGGGAACGAATGTTAGTCCGGTGGAGTACACCGATCATCTTGGTAAGCGCCATGTGATTTATATGTCCAATCGCAGCGGGTATACCGATATATTATCGAAGTCAACCGGATCAAAAACCCGTGATAAAACCATTATCCGCGGTGGGCGAACCGCTGAAAGGGAGACCCTGCATATATTGCAAAGCGGTTTGAATATTAGTTCCAAAGGTATACTGGCCTATGTGGCAAAATCGGGGCGCCAAGATGTAATTCACCTAGTTGCGCTTGACAACAGTGAAGATCTAAAATCATTCCGACATGACAATATTATTTCAATAAGATCGCCAAGTTGGAGCGAAGATGGTAGTCGCTTGGTCTTCAGCGCCCAGGATTTTAATGGAATTTCAGATCTGTATCTTTGGGACATTAACGAAAAATTATTGATCAGGCTTACCGATGATATTTACAATGATTCAGATCCCCACTTTGACGCAACCGATGAGAAGATAATTTTCAGTTCCGACCGTGGCCGAAACGTGCTTGATGGTGGTACTGACTTGTTTATTTTGAATCTGGCGGATAATTCATTATTGCAGATTACCGCTGATAAGTATAAAAATTATTATCCCTTACCGAGTATAATAGATTCTGCGAAATATTATTTTCTATCAAATCGAACTGGAACTCCAAATATTTGGTCACTTAACACCAGCAATATTGATTCATCCAAAAAGCTAACAATTGAACAGGTATCCAATTTTCATACCGGTGTTCATGATATTGCGTTCTATGGCCGTGATACCCTTGTTTCAAGCTCTTTTCGTGAATATAGCTTTCAAATTCATCGACTACCATTAAAAGATTTCGATCCCGGAGTCATCGACACCTTAACTATGATGGATGGTGTCGGGGGTTCATGGCAAATACCGGATATTGCAATTTCATTGTCAAAAAAGAAAAAACCGTACCGGCTCGATTACAGTCTCGACTTGGCCCAGACAGCAGTTGCCTATGATCCCATATACGGATTGCTGGGAGGCGCTCAATTAAGTATTTCGGATTTATTGGGAAATCGGTACTATCATTTTTTACTAACTAATACAGCTCAATCATCCGGTGATTTTCTTTCTCGTTTTAATTTTGCTATTACTATGGTGGATTTGAAAAAAAGATCAAATATAGCACTGGGAATTTTTCATTTTGCCAATGATTATTTTGACCCATACCAAGCGTTTTATTTTGAACGCACCTATGGAATTAGAGCGGGAATTAATTATCCCATTAACGTATTCCGCAGGATTGAATTCAGCAGTTCTCTGTGGTATTCGGAAAAAGATTTTTATTACGGCGATCCCCAAACAGCTTATTTAATATCAAATTTCATATCTTTTGTTCATGATAATTCCCTGTGGTTTTATACCGGTCCTATTGATGGTTGGAGCTTTAGAGCGACAATTGGTCCTACATTTGATCTTAACAGAAACCAGTTGCATAATTTCACCGGGTTAATAGATTTCAGATATTATTACCGGTTTTATAAGCAATTGACGTTTGCTCATCGCTCTATGCTATGGGTGAATGACGGAAACGATATCAGGCGTTATTACATTGGTGGTAGTTGGGGAATTAGAGGCTATCGCCTCACTGAGATCTATGGCAGGAAATTTATGATGTTCAATCAGGAGTTACGGTTTCCGTTCGCCAATAGTCTCGCTCTAAATTTCAAAAGAATCTCAGTCGGTGTGGCGCCAATCAGAGGCGCGTTGTTTTTTGACATTGGTAATGCCTGGGATTATAACCGCCCAGATCTGATAGGCAGTATGGGTTTCGGTATCAGGGGAATATTCCTTGGGGCAATCGTATTGAGATTGGATGTTGGGCGTAAAACGGATTTTCATTCAATCGACGAAAATTGGTTCATGCAATTCTTTTTTGGCTGGGATTACTGATGCGAAGTCATATGAAATTCAGTGTGTTAATAATTCTGTTTCTGGTTGGTTGCGGCGGACGATTAAAAACCACTATTGATATCGATAACGGTTATTCGGCTGAATTGGTTACATTACCAAAACTTCCCGAATTAGTCTGGCGTGAGAAATTGATTTCACCGGTAATGGATATTAAAATTGCTAACGATAGCATAGTAATTGTATTTACTTACCGCGGCGAAATATTTTTATTGAATACCAGATCAGGTGATATTAAGGGTAATATATGGCAGCCTTTCCGTGAGCCGGTAGCCGCATTTAATATAACTGATAATTATTTGTATATAGCTGCCAGCATCGATGAACCATTGATTGCATATGATCTAAGTAATCGCAAGCGGCGATGGCGTAATAAAAGAATTCAAGTCATGCCCGCAAGTATGACAATAATAGAAGATACGCTTTATGTATCAAATGTATCCCAATTACTGGCGCTTGACCGTTTAACAGGCTCTAGACTGTATTACCGTAATATTGAAAATACACTGAAGAATCAGCTTCTCAGCGCTCATAATAAACTAATTGCATTTAGTAGCGACGGCGAAATTGTCATTTATAATACCAGTTTACAGGTTAAAACAAAAATTGCTTTAAATTTATCACTATCAGTTAAAGCGACGGTTGCCGGAGGATTACTGGCAGTGGTGGATGGTTCTGGGCAATTGTTTATAATAGATTTGCTGACCAATGCAATTGTGTGGAAAAGAAAATATGAATCGACCATTTTCGCTGCGCCGACAATTCATAATGACCGCTTGATAATCGGTCTAAGCAACGGGACTATTATAGTTTATAATTTGAATACCGGAATTGAAGAATGGCGCTACCGGGGATTGGGTTTGATTAATATTGAGCCAGTGATCACTGATAATGAATATATAATACCTTTTTCACGGGGAGAAATCGTTGCCGTTGACCAGAAAAGTGGAAAAATTATCTGGAAATATGCTACCGAGAATGTGATTCGGTCAATGTGGGAAGTAAACGATGGATTGTTGTTTATCGATCAGAAAAGATATATTCATTTATTAAGGGGAAATTAAAAAGCTTAATGGGGCGGATATTTTTATTTTTGGTACTGGCAATTCCATTATATTCACAAATTCAGGAAACTGTGATTCCCGATCAGCATTACATTGTTTCGGATACATTGGTTTTAACAGATCAATCGTCCTCAAAACGTATTTTACTACTAAACGTATATTGGCCATGGGTTTTGTGATGGCTTCCGGTGCATCAGTTTATTATTTCCAGCAAAAAGCGGAAGCATCCTATCAGTCCTACCAGCGGTCGGGATCTATATCCGAGATGAACCGTCTCTACGATCAAACTGCCAAGTATGACCGTGCCATCGGAGTATCATTCCTTGGACTCGAGCTTGGAATTGTTGTGCTAATCAGGTCATTTTTGAATGATACTTAAACTTTTCAAGTATTTTGGTCTGATCTTACTGCTGTGTTCGTGCAGTGATCGCATGCGAAATAATCCCTTTGATCCTGCAAACCCGCGTACCGGTGGTGCCCCGGTGGGCATCAAACTGAGTTCATATCGCGATACGATAGATTTGACTTGGAATTCCATCGATGTGGATGGGATGCAGGGCTATCACATCTATCGCAGTATTGGCCACGATAGTTTGACGGCCTATTTGACCGTAGATCATCCCACTAATTCTATCATCGACCAAAACATCATTTATGATTCCCTATATAGCTATACAATTCAGGGTTTCACGACTGAAGATGAAGGAACCTGGTCAAATCCTGTAGCACTAATTCCGGGACCTTTTGATATCTGGATATGCGATTACAATGACTTCACGTTGAAGCATTTGTCGTACGACATTAATTCCATGGTTAATTCGATTTATCTATCTTCTCCCGTGGCTCTTTCAGTTGATGCTAACCGGAACCAGGTGATCGTGGCGGACTATTGGAATGAGCGCTTGTATCTATTTGATCGTGAACTGGAACTACAGTCATGGGTAGAGTTAGGCCATCAGCCGATTGCTATGGATAAGGACCTGACGTCAGGTGAAATTTATATTCTGTTAGATGATAGCCTGGGTCTGATTCATATTTATAATAACGCTGGTGTCTTGAATGATTCTATTTCGTTTCCGGTCCTGGTAGATATAAATACATCATTTGGTTATGACTGCCGGACTAATTCAATTTGGCTTGGTGGTGAGAATGCCGTGTACCAGTATCGACAACTGGATCCGGTTGGTTATACGATCCATAGCGGATTAACTGGCTGTAGCGACCTGGAGATTGATCCATTGCAGGGAGGTTGTTGGGCCGTTGTTGATTCCGGTATCGTTCGCATAACTCCCGATGGTGTCCAACATCGAATCAAATGGGATTTTATTGCGCGTGAGATTGGTGTGAACCGTATAAACGGCGATTGCTATTACACCGGGCAGGGGATAGGAAATACGGGTTGGGAAACGGGTTATATAACCGCTGGCGATTACACCGACAACAATTTACTCGGCGACGAATATCCGAATCTTAGACATATTGAACCAATCCCCCACGTCGGCCGAAATGGCTTTATTGTGCACCAGGCTTATACTTGGCAGCTATTACGATTTGACCGAAATGGAATGTTGATTGGGGAGCAAAATTCCGTTGGGAGCCGAATCGATATCGATTTTGAATAATCTGACGATGGAAAATAATTTTATCATTATCGTTCCCCTTTACAATGGAGCAGGGTATATAGAGCAATTTTACCGGCGTGTACCCGCCAAATTTCGCACTAAACTGCTGTTCGTTGACGATGGTAGTACAGATGCCAGTCAGGAAATATTGGTTCGAAATAAGCTAAATTTTATTTCCCATCCGAATAATCGTGGCAAAGGTGCAGCTCTGGAAACAGGAGCGAACTATGCCATCGACAAGTATATTGAAAATATGATTATCATGGATATCGATCTGCAGCATCCACCGGAGCTGATCGGTCGCTTCACCACCTTTGGTGATAACCTGATCCAGATTGCCTATCGTCGGCAAAGAAAAACCATGCCGATACAGCGGAAAATATCTAATTTTCTCACCAGTTTATTCATATCGGTACGCACTAATGCGGTGATCAAAGATTCCCAATGCGGATTCCGTGCCTATCCCACCGATCTGGCTCGAGAGCCGGAAATCGTAGCCGGTGGATTTCAGTACGAAAGTGAAATTTTGATGCGGGCCGCGCTGAAAGGGTATAGGATCGTCCATCGCGAGATACCTGTGATCTATGACGATGAACCAACCCAAATGAATAATATCACTGACACATTAAGATTTATGAAATTATGGTTTAGGAGCTTTTTCTGGTAATGAAAATATTACGAAGATTGTACGACTGGATATTGAAATGGGCGGAAACACCCTACGGACCTATGGCTCTGTTCCTTTTAGCATTTGCAGAAGCTTCCTTTTTCCCAGTCCCGCCAGATGCCCTGCTGATTGCCCTGGCCCTGGGCTCGCGGTTGAAATCCCTGCGTTTTGCCCTGATCTGTGCTGTAGCATCGGTACTGGGAGCCATATTGGGTTATTGCATTGGTCATTTTGCCTGGTGGACCGGAACAGGCCAATTCTCTGGCCTGGCATATTTCTTTTTGAACCATATCCCCGGTTTTTCCGAACAAATATTTTACCGAATCCAGGAACAATACAATCAATGGAATTTCTGGATTATTTTCACTGCTGGTTTCACACCAATTCCCTATAAGGTATTCACTATTACCGCAGGTGCCTTTAACATCAGTTTCCCAATGTTTGTGATCGCGTCGATTGTGAGTCGCTCGGCCCGGTTTTTCCTCGTGGCCGGTTTAATTCGCCTATTTGGTGATCCGATTCGGATGTTCATCGATAAATATTTCAATCTATTGGCGATTTTGTTCACCATTCTGATTATCGGTGGATTTGTGGTAATCAAATATCTTATTTAGATAGAATAACTGATATCATAGTAGTGACAACACAGGTGTTGTCACTACACCAATAAATCGTTGAATTATTTAAACCGTTGAAACGTTACGTACCAAAACCCAGGGTTGAAACCGTGGGCTGTTAACAAAATTATTTGATAAAGTTCAGCCCACACCACGTTCACTTTGTTTAGTCCTAGCTTTAATTGTGGGTAATATAATTTACGATAAAGTCATTGTCGGGGTGGGGAGATTTGAACTCCCGACCTCTTCGTCCCGAACGAAGCGCGCTAACCGGGCTGCGCTACACCCCGAATGTGGTCAAAAAAGCGCGCTGAATCTAACTCTGGAATCACAATGATTCCAATTCTAATAGGTCTAACCAATTAGAAACTTTTACTTCAATATCACCATTGTATTTAGGGCTTGGACCGGACGATTCTTTGGATAGTGCATTGTGTGAATAAATTTATCGATTTGTTCTTCTAATTTCCCTAAAAAAGATTCTCAGATATCTCACACTCGACAATATTAGAGCCAAACCAATAGCAGTATACAAAATTGCTAAATATTGTTTTGGGATCACTGAATGGCGCAATATTGCTCCCATTGTAATCATGACTAAAATTACCAGATAACTCTTCCAAGGAATAAAGGAGAACAAGCATTTCTTCTCTTCCAGTGGGAGGATTCTTTCCAAATTTTTATCTACTATCTTTAAAAATCCAAAATGGTGTACCAATATGGCTAAGACAACTCCGGTTCCCCCAAACAAATAAATGTTTATGTTGGAAATTATTGATAGCCATGAAAATGCCAAAAATAAAAGCATTATACCAACAGATACCCAAATAAACCCTGCCAGAAATAATAGAATATTCTTATTGACAGCAGGTTTATATTTATTTCTTTTTCTCATAATCTGTTCCGCATCCTAACCTAACGATATAAATGATCCTCTTTACTGGCAAGCAAAACATTGTTCATGTTATGTTGGATGATTTCCAAACCAACATAACGAAACACAAAAAATGGTAAAATTGACAATATCAGAGAAACAGTAAGATATTGTCTAAAGATAATAATCGCAATTGATCCAGCCAAGAATAATTGCCTGTTAGTAATACTGATTTTATTAATGAGAACTATTCTCATTAATACTAATTTTGTTGTATATTCGTTCGTGTAATTGAATTAGTATTCAATTACTTGCTTGCTGCAATTGACATTTTTTATTAATCGGCCCCTCCTATTCCGACTCTATTAATATTACGACCACGCCGAAACACAAAAATTTGATTTAGTATTAAATAGGATTTTTCATGAATAAAAAGAAAACGGAATCGCTCTTTCAGAAATATCATCCTCTGGATTATCAACAATTCCGGATTATGGATGATAAAGGCAAAATTGTGAATCAGGATTGGTTCCCGGATTTGACTGACGCTAAAATAGTCGATGCTTATAAATTAATGCATTACGCTCGCACCGTAGATTTAATGGCAGTTTCATATCAACGTCAAGGACGACTGTTCACTTATCCGCCCAATTTGGGTCAGGAAGCCATCGGAACTGCCGCCGGATTTGTAATGGGTGAAACGGATTGGCTGATACCGGCCTTCCGAGAATTATCCGCCTGGCTGTTGAAAGGCGCTACCTTAAATGATATATTCCTATTCTGGGGCGGGAGCGAAGAAGGTTCGAAATTCTCCGGTGCTAAAAACTTTTTACCTTCATCAGTACCGATTGCCTCCCAATTAATTCATGCCGTTGGCATCGGATATGCCATGCAATATAATCAGCAAAATGGTGTGGCCTTTGCTTTTGTGGGGGATGGTGGGACTTCCCAGGGTGATTTCCACGAAGCCTTGAATCTGGCCGGTGTCTGGAATTCGCCGGTGGTATTTATTATTCAGAATAATCAATATGCCATATCGGTTCCGGTAGCCAAACAGACCGCCTCAAAATCGCTGGCGGTAAAATCAGTGGCCTATGGAATTGCTGGAATTCAAGTCGATGGCAACGATTATTTAGCAATGCATCGAGCACTCACTGAAGCCGCCGAACAGGCTCGCACTGGAAAGGGACCAGTTTTAATAGAAGCGGTGACCTTCCGCAGCGGCGCCCACACAACTTCCGATGATCCCAGCTTGTATCGTACAGCTGAGGAAGAAGAAAAATGGAAGTTGAAAGATCCCATCCTGCGTTTGGGAAAATACCTGGTTGAGAAAAATCTCTGGCAGACCGGGCAGGATGACGAGCTGGTAAAAAAATATAAAAAAGAAATTGATACCGCATTTATTGAATATGAGAAATCACCGGCCTATCAAATAAATGACGTATTTCGGCATTTATATCATGACACCCCCGTTGATCTGAAACAGCAGCAAGCGTCCATGGAACGCTTCTTAAACTGGGAAAGGACGCAATCATGAAAGTGATGAATATGGTTCAGGCCATCAACGATGCCCTGATGCTGAAATTGAAAGACGACCCCAATGTTCTAACTTTTGGCGAAGATGTTGGCGTCGAAGGTGGCGTATTCCGGGTGACGCAGGGACTCCAAAAAGAATTTGGTGAACGGCGTGTTTTCGATACTCCACTGGCGGAATCAGGAATCGTCGGTGCGGCAGTGGGAATGTGCGTTGCCGGATTGCGCCCCATTGTTGAAATACAGTTTTCGGGATTTGTTTATCCGGCGTTCAATCAAATTGTATCACATGTGGCTCGGATGCGAAATCGAACACGGGGGAAATATAATATTCCCATGGTGATCAGGATGCCCTACGGCGGTAATATCCGCGCGCTGGAACATCATTCGGAAAGCATGGAAGCCCTATTTGGCCATGTCCCGGGTCTGAAAGTAGTTATTCCTTCAGCGCCTTATGATGCCAAAGGATTGTTGATTTCCGCAATTGAATCGGAAGATCCGGTGATTTATATGGAGCCCAAGAGAATCTATCGAGCTATCAAACAGGAAGTCCCTGAAGAAAAATTTTCCATTCCCATTGGAAAAGGCAAAATCCTTCAGGAAGGTAACGATGTAACTGTGGTAACCTATGGCGCCATGGTTAGAGAAGTGCAACGGGCCTTGCCAGCGGCCAAGAAGGATGGGATCGGGGTAGAGTTGATCGATCTGCGTTCCATTTATCCCATAGACAAAGATATTATCCGGGAATCAGTCCGAAAAACCGGTCGATTACTGGTCGTAACCGAAGATCACGCCACCTATGGCGTTGGGTCAGAGCTAATGGCAATTGCCAATGAAGAAGCTTTTCTGAATCTGGAAGCTCCCCCAACGCGTCTTTCCGGGTTTGATGTGATCCCGCCGTTACCCAAAGGTGAACACCTGTATTTCCAGCGTCCCGAGCGGATTTATTATGAATTACAGAAAATCGCCCGCTATTAAAATGGTTAGGAGTTCGTAATGAGATTTGTATTTCGTTTTCCTGATATCGGTGAAGGAATTACCGAAGGAAAAATAATCGAATGGTATGTAAAAAAAGGTCAGGAAATCAATTCCGGTGACCCGGTGGTCAAGATGGAAACTGATAAAGTTGTGACCGACATTCCATCGCCTCGGGATGGTGTTGTGAGTGCTGTGTATGGCTCAGAAGGTGATGTTATCAATGTTGATGATTCCCTGATCGAAATTGAGATCGAAGGTGTTGAAGGGGCAGCAGCCCAGACAATTGCGAAGGAAAAACCGGCCCCAGCCTCAGAAAAACCAGTAGCCGAAAAAGGTTTTGGAGTAGTCGGTACTATTGAAGTTGCTGGCGAAGGAGCATTTTTGCCTGCCGGTACTGAAGGCCTAACTTCCATGCCGGAAGCACCAATCGTGGACAAACCAGTAAAAGTTCTGGCGACACCGGTAGCACGAGCCATAGCAAAAGACCTGGGAATTGATGTTAATCAGGTAAAGGGCAGTGGTCCCGCTGGACGGGTGATGAAAGGGGATATTAAATCATTTCACACTGCCAGGCCTTCGGTTGTTCGCACCAGCAGAGCAGTTGAAGACCATCATGTCAATGTAATACCCCTGACCCAGATTCGCAAAACTATTGCCCGGAAAATGGCTGTTTCCACACAGACAGCAGCCCATATGACAATTATGGAAGAGGTAGAAGTCTCGGAATTGATCAAACTACGCCGTGATCAAAAGGACGGGTTTGAAGATCTGGGATTAAAACTGACTTATCTACCGTTTATTCTCAAAGCCGTGGCTGCTGGGCTGAAATCTTATCCCATGCTTAATTCGGAATTGGATCTAGAACGGGATCGCATATTGCAAAAGAAATACTATCACATTGGCATTGCTGTTGATACCGATGATGGCCTGGTCGTGCCGGTAATTCGCAATGTTGACCGGAAATCGATTGCCGATCTGGCCACCGAACTGGCTGAAATTGCCGTGAAAGCCCGAGAACGCAAGCTGACCATGGATGATTTCAAAGACGGCACATTTACAATAACCAATTATGGGTCAATTGGCGGAACCTTCGGTGTACCGGTAATTAATTATCCCCAGGCCGCCATTCTCGGAGTTGGCCGAATAATGGAAAAACCGGTAGTAAATTCCGATAAAATCGAAATTGGAAATTCGATGCCTCTGTCCATGTCTGTCGATCACCGGATTGTTGACGGTGGCGAGGCTACCAGGTTTTTATTAGAAGTTGCCGGCTATATCGCAAATCCGGTTTCACTGTTATTAAAGAATTAATCGAGGTGTATTATGGAATATGATCTGGTAATCATTGGATCGGGACCGGCCGGTTATGTCGCTGGTATCAGAGCTGGACAGGTTGGATTAAAAACGATTATTGTTGAAAAAGACACAATTGGTGGGATGTGCCTCAACTGGGGTTGCATTCCGTCCAAAGCAATCCTTGAAAGCGCCAAGAAATATGCCTCGGTAGCTGATTTGTCCTCTTTTGGAGTGGAAGGAATTGATCAAGAGCAGATTAGCTTTAATTGGCAGAAGGCACGTCAACGTTCTAATACAATCGTGCGACGATTGATAAAAGGCGTCGAATACCTGTTGAAAAAAAATGCTGTCGAAACCGTTAAGGGAACGGCCTCAATCACGGATGTCAATGCAGTCACCGTCGATGGTCATCTGTATGAAACCCGGAATATTTTAATTGCTACTGGTTCCTTGCCCGCAATGATTCCTTATGAAATAGCCGACAAAAATATTATCACAATAAAAGAATTGTTTCAACTGGCTCAATTACCGGAAATTCCGGTAATTATTGGCGAAAACGCCCATGCAATCGAACTGGCGCAGTTTTTCGCTATGGTGGGGAAATCGATTACATTGATTGTACCAAACAAACGAATTCTGCCAGATCTCGACCAATATGTCGCCCAGGATTTAATGAAAATACTGAAAAAATCCGGGATTAAGACTTTTATCAATCCTAAGGGGGTTACTGGAAGCGATGATCATCTGGTTATAGGAAATGAAAAATACCGATTCGATGTGGTAATAAATGCCATGACTCGAAGTGCCGTGCTACCTGATACAGATATCAATCTAGAATTAGACGATGGATTCATTAATGTTAATGACCGTTTGCAGTCTAATTTTAATAATATTTACGCTATCGGAGACGTTAATGGACGGTGCGGTTTTGCCCATACCGCTTCCGCCCAGGGTTTACATGCCGTAAACGTTATCAGCGGAATTGATGAGGAATACAATTTTAAACGTTTTCCGATTAATATTTACACCAAACCGGAAATTGCTCAAATTGGTTTGACGGAAGCCGAAGCCCAACAAGCGGATATCGATATAAACATTTCAGAGTTTACATTAACTGCTAACGGTAAAGCTCTGATTGAAGGTGCAACCGAAGGTTATATCAGGCTGATTTCGGAAAAGCAATATGGTGAGGTTCTAGGTGTGCAAATCATGAGTTCCGATGCCACTGATTTGATAGCGGAAGCCAGTGTTTTGCTGCAATTAGAGAGCACTGTGTTCGATCTTTCAAAGACAATCCATGCCCATCCGACTGTCTCAGAAATATTTATGGAGTCCGGATTCGCGGCTTTTGATCAGCCGATTCATAAATAATGAGTTATATAATCAAAGAATATGATTTACCAGACGCCCGCTTATTGCAAGCGGAGTCCGACGACGATTATATAATCTGGCGTCCCGATCATACTGCCATTGTTTTGGGAGCCAGTAATAATCCACTAGGCTCAATAGTAATTGACGCGGTAAAAAATGATGATATCTCGGTTTACAAAAGGCCATCTGGCGGCGAAACAGTAATTTTAACGCCCAATACATTGGTTATTTCGGCCGTTCTCGCTGCAGTGCGGCTCCAGGATGTCAGAAAACGATTTCGGGCGTTTAACGACCAGGTATTAGCAGCCATAACAGCCATGGGGATTAAGAATGTCGCTCATCGCGGTATAAGTGATCTGGCAATTGGTGAACAGAAAATAATGGGGTCTGCCGTTTATCACAGCCGCGATCGACTTTTTTATCATTCGGTTCTTAATGTTGGCGAATCGACCCAAACCATTGCTAAATATATCAAGCATCCCAGTCGTGAACCGGATTACCGGCAGGGGAGACACCACTCCGAATTTATAACATCACTTAAAACAGCTGGCTATCGGGGTAATTATAATTCTATCATTGACCGGATTGCTTTTCATTATCAGGAATTATATTCAGTGTAAATGTAGTATTTTTTATTTTTTAATACCTAATATCCGGCCAGTTAATAAATGGCTAACGATCAAAAATATAACCCGGCCTTAAACTGGCTGCCAACAACCCGCAAAGAAGTATTTGAGCGGGGTTGGGATCAATTGGATGTTATTTTATTCTCCGGTGATGCCTATGTGGATCATCCGGCTTTTGGTCATGCTGTCATCGGACGAATCATGGAATCCATGGGACTGCGAGTGGCAATTGTACCCCAGCCCAACTGGCAGGATGATTTACGTGATTTCCGAAAATTAGGTCAGCCCAGACTATTTTTCGCGGTCTCAGGCGGAGCTATGGATCCCATGGTGAATCATTACACAGCTGCTCGTAGATTACGTTCCAATGATGCCTATACTCCCGGGGGTGAAGCCGGTTTTCGACCCGATTACGCCACATCGGTCTATTCCCGCACATTGAAGCAATTATTTCCGGACACACCGGTCATGATCGGCGGAATTGAAGCTTCCCTGCGCCGGGTTACCCATTATGATTACTGGTCTGATACACTCAAACCTTCAATTTTAATTGATAGCCTGGCCGATTTGCTGGTTTACGGTATGGGCGAACAACCACTACGATCAATAATAAAATTACTGCAAAAAGGAGTACCTTTTTCCTCTTTGACAACCGTCCCGCAAACAGCGCTGTTAGTATCAGGTTTTCCGGAATTACCACAAAATAAAAGCTGGGATACACAATGGCTGGCAGCACATGAAAAATGTGTGGCCGATAAAATCGAATTTGCCCGAAATTTCAAATTAATAGAACAGGAGTCTAATCGGCGCAATGCTCGCCGTTTGATTCAGGAAACAGAAGGGAAGCTGCTGGTCATTAATCCGCCTTACACCACAATGACCGAATCAGAAATCGACGCATCATTTAATTTGCCGTATACGCGCCAGCCTCATCCTAAATATAAAAAACGTGGTACAGTTCCGGCCTACGAGATGATTCGACATTCCGTTAACTTGCATCGCGGTTGTTTCGGCGGCTGCAGTTTCTGCACCATTTCGGCCCATCAGGGAAAATTTATTGCCAGTCGCTCCAAGGCTTCCATAATGCGGGAAGTAGAACAAATTGCTGCCATGCCTGATTTCAAGGGATATATCAGCGATTTGGGTGGTCCGTCGGCAAATATGTATAAAATGGAGGGGATTGATCAGTCGATTTGCGATACTTGCCTGCGTTCATCGTGCATCTATCCGGCAATTTGTTCGAATCTTGATACCAATCACGCTCCGTTGTTGGATATTTATCAGTCAGTTGCCAAACACGAAAAAATCAAAAAAGCTTTTGTCACCAGCGGTATCAGACATGATTTATTAATCCCGGCGAATTCCAAATCTGATCAGGTTAATCACTATTCGGAATATGCCGAGCAATTAATCAGCAAACATGTATCCGGTAGATTAAAAATTGCACCTGAGCATACATCAGACAATGTTTTAAAGATCATGCGCAAACCTTCCTTCAATTATTTTTACCAATTCAAAAAAATATTTGACCGAATCAATAAAAAAACCGGTTTGAAGCAGCAATTAATCCCTTATTTCATTTCCAGCCACCCCGGATCCCAATTGGAAGACATGGCAAATCTGGCGGCGGAGACAATGAATCTGGGCTTCAAACTCGAACAAGTGCAGGATTTCACGCCTACGCCAATGACGGTTGCTACCGTTATTTATTATTCCGGTTACCACCCCATCACCTTAAAAAAAGTGTACACCGCACGTACACCGCAGGAAAAACTAGATCAGAATCGATTTTTTTTCTTGTATAAAAAGGAAAATCGAAAGTGGATCTTGAATAGTCTAGCTAAAATGAAAAATGAAAAACTTATTCAAATATTCCGGCAACCGGGCCAGCCTAGGAGTTCTGTTTAAGTAAAATATCTACGTTATAACCAGCTCGCTGTAGTTGATTTCGGTGCGATTTGAATGATTTTATAATCGCCTCGATTGCAATAATATGAGTGATTCCATAGCGGATGTTCTCCTGCTGATGTAAAAATAATTCACCTTGGTAGGGCAAGTAAACATTAGTTTCATCGATATCGGTATCGTCGCCAGGTCCCAATAGGAATTTAGTTTTAGCTGATACCGAATTGGCAATTCCCACCAGCTCAAAATTCGGAATTCCGTCCCTGATTGCCAGCACGATTCCACCGCTGCTACCACGATTAAAGGGTGCATCAATCATAAATCCCGTATTTCTATCCATTCTGGGACTGCTTACAATTCCTTTAGTGATCATTTTATGCCCGACCGGAAATCCCATCAGGTATACAAAACTACCCCATTCCAATTCACCTGCTTTCCCATAAGGATATTTGAAAACACTGACGGGAAATTCCGGCTCAATATTAAGTCGTTTTCCCATTAGTGCAATATCCAGATCAGAGTCAAGAAAAACTATATCCATATTATCACCTTCCGGTAAATTGGATACATAATTAATCTGGCGATCCTTAATTGCCATGCTGCGAACGATTGTATTTTCTTTATCATAGAAGGTAAATACGGTATCTGAGAAATCAACGATATGGGCGCAGGTCAATAACCCCAGGCGTTGGTTCTGATAGTAAACGGTAGTGGCAGTTCCTGACGCGGTTGTGTTGTAATTTATTAATTCATCCGCCATATCTTTGGCATTGCCTTTTTTTACTCTATCAATCGAAAAATCATCGGATTCAGTAAAAATGTAATTTCTATAGAAAGCAATTACATTCAGCATGTTAACCGTTGAGCTGATTTCCTCTAATTGTTTGGAACTACTGCGGTAAGGAAATTCAGAATCATATTTTCCATCCAACAGGGTTGGGTAAGTCACTTCATAAATTTGGCGAGCACAAGAAGATAAAATGAATTGCAGGACTATCAAGATTAGCAATGGAATAATTTTTTTATTGATCATCTCAAGTTCGTTTCCGGCATTATTATGACTATTATATAAGCATTGTAATGTATTCTATTAACACTCCTATGGCAAGCGAAAAACCGCCAGCAGGATTCAAAAGGTGAACGAAATAATTAATAGTTCCGTGCTTAATATTCTTAGTAAACTTTTCCCCGTTTTTATCCTTAATTGGGTAAATAGCTAAATAATTACACACGATACCGGTAAATGATATAATGACGAAATCATACGATCATAAGCAAATAGAAGCCAAATGGCAGAAATTCTGGCTAAAAAATAAAACATTTCGAGCAATTGATTTTCTGGATAAACCCAAATTTTATTGCCTGGTTGAATTTCCTTATCCATCCGGGGACGGATTGCATGTGGGGCATCCAAGGTCATATACTGCCCTGGATATTCTGGCACGAAAAAAACGTATGGAAGGTTTTAATATTTTGTTTCCCATGGGTTTCGACAGTTTCGGTCTGCCTTCGGAAAATTATGCCATAAAGACTGGTATTCATCCGGCAGTAATCACCAAACAGAATATTGATCGCTATACCCAGCAATTAAAATCGCTTGGTTTTTCCTTCGATTGGGACCGTGCTGTGAATACTACTGATCCGGATTATTACAAATGGACGCAATGGATATTTACCCAGTTTTATAAACAAGGATTGGCCTATAAAGATAAAATGGCCATTAACTGGTGTATTAACTGCAAAATCGGCCTGGCTAATGAGGAGGTAATTGACGGTCAATGTGAGCGCTGTGGTGGTGATGTCGAGAAACGGCGCATCGAACAATGGATGCTCAAAATTACCGAATATGCCGATAAACTTATCAGCGGTTTGAATGAAGTGGATTTCCTGGAGAAAATCAAGACCCAGCAGATTAACTGGATTGGCCGGTCCGATGGTGCTGACGTACTTTTCAAAATCCATGGTTATGATAAAGATATTTCAGTTTTTACGACCAGGCCTGACACTTTATTTGGGGCAACTTACATGGTACTGGCACCGGAGCATGAATTGGTAAGCCAGATAACCACCAGCGAAAATCAGTCAGCTGTCAATGAATATATCAATTCCAGCACCCGAAAGAGTGACCTGGAAAGGACTGAATTAAGTATTGAAAAAACTGGTGTATTTACTGGTACCTACGCTATTAATCCTGTCACCGAAGAAAAGATACCAATTTGGGTAGCTGATTATGTCTTGATCGGCTATGGCTCTGGTGCCATTATGGCTGTACCGGCCCATGACGAAAGGGATTTTGAATTTGCCCAAAAATTTGATCTTACGATCCGTTGTATTATAGCCCCCGATGAAAAGCAGGTCGCGCAGTCCGGTCTAAATAAAGCAGTGATCCTGGCTGGCGAAGCCTGCTGGACTCAGGATGGCAAATCCATCAATTCCGCCAACAATAGCGGTCTTGATATCAATGGACTGAATGTAGTTGAGGCTAAGGCCAGAACAACCCATTGGTTAGAAGAGCAGGGGATTGGCAGATCGGCTGTCAATTATAAACTGAGGGATTGGGTATTCTCACGTCAGCGCTACTGGGGTGAACCGATCCCAATGATCCATTGTCACAGTTGTGGCTGGATACCGGTACCGGATAAAGACTTGCCGGTACTATTGCCGGATGTTGAAAAGTACGCACCCACTGACACGGGTAAATCACCATTGTCTGCCATTGAGGACTGGGTCAATACCAGCTGTCCGCAATGTGGCAAGCCGGCTATTCGTGAAACGGACACTATGCCCAACTGGGCCGGTTCATCATGGTATTTCCTGCGCTATATTGATCCAAAAAACGATCGGCAACTGGCCGATCCAAAGAAATTAGCGTACTGGATGCCAGTAGACTGGTATAACGGTGGCATGGAACATACGACTCTGCATCTATTATATAGTCGTTTTTGGAATAAATTCCTGGCCGATTGTGGACATGTACCTGTATCCGAGCCATATATGAAACGGACTTCACATGGAATGGTATTGGGAGAAGGCGGCGAAAAAATGTCAAAATCCCGTGGCAATGTTATTAATCCCGACCAGGTAGTCAACGAATATGGTGCCGATGTTTTTCGCATTTATGAAATGTTTATCGGGCCGTTCGATCAATCTGCGGCCTGGGATACTAAAGGTATCAGTGGAATTGATCGATTTATTAAAAAAGTGTGGCGTTTTGTTCAGGAAGTAGAGCCTGATGATCGACCGTTGAATTCCAAACACAGGCAAATATTGCATTATACAATAAAAAAAGTCAGTGAAGATATTGAAAACCTGGCCTTGAATACAGCCATAAGTCAGATGATGATTTTTATGAATGAGCTGGGCAAAGTTAAAGCTATCAATCGAACAGCACTGGAAAGTTTTATAAAATTAATGGCGCCGTTTGCGCCGCATATAGCAGAAGAATTATGGCAATACCTGGGGCATGTCGATACAATTGCTTACAAAACCTGGCCAAAGTACAACGAAAAATTTCTTGTCACAGATCAAATAACCATTGCTGTACAGGTAAATGGAAAACGCCGCGGTGAAATTTCAGTTGGCTCCGAAGCAGGTAAAGACTCTATCATTTCGACTGCCATAAATGAAGAAAATGTTGCTCGGTTTATCAATGGGAAGGAGATAGTAAAAGAAATTTATGTGCCCGGCAGGTTGGTCAATCTTGTAATACGTTAATTTCCTCACTGAGAACTATTATACATAATATATATTATATGACATTTAGGACAATGTAGCTATTTGCTCTTTAAAACGTGCTAAATCCTCTTTGCGGCCTGTTATTACCGCTTTTTGTTGACTATTGAGAATAAAATCGGATTTGGGATTAATATGAATTTTACCATCGGTCTCTATTACCGCCAACACCATTAAATTATATTCGTCCCTTAATTGCGATTCACGTAAAGTTTTATCCAACAAACACTGTACACTTGAGACTTCGATCTGATCGACACCCAATTCGAGGAATGATTCTGTTTCCAGATCGGTAATGATTTCCACACTGTCATTCAGACCGGGCTCAATTAATAATTCAGCCATTTTATGACCTCCGGCAACATATGGATTAACAACCTTATCAGCGCCGGCTCGCTTGAATTTTTTATTTGATCCGATGGTACTGCATCTTGTTATAATAAAAATATCAGGATTGAGCGTTTTTACGGTCATTGTTACAAATAAATTATCCGGATCCGATCCCAGAACGATAACAATGCCTTTAGCCCGTTCCAGTCCGGCATCTAAGAGCGTATCTTCATTAGTTGCATCCCCAACAATATAGGCAAAACCCTTTTCACGCAGAATTTCCACATTCATATCGCGCCGCTCGATAATTACAATTTTCTGTTTTTTAGAGTTCAGTTCATCGCAAATAACCTCACCCATCCGTCCAAAACCACAGATTATATAATGGTTTTGCATTTTGGCGATACTATTTTTCATGCGTCTTCTCCGATAGTTGTGAAAATCAACCATTTCATGGGCAATTTGCGTTGCAATATAGGCGAAACCCGTGACACCAAATACTACAACAATTATTGTCCAGATACGCGAACTTGTGTTGAGATCGTGGGTTTCGCTAAAGCCCACTGTCGATAAGGTAATAATTGTCATGTATATACTATCTAATAATGTCCACTCCGCGCCACCAAGAAAATAAAATCCGCTGCTACCGATAACAATTACCAAAGTAATGTACAATAAAATCCGTTGATAACGTTTTTGAGGAATTAATAGCATTTTAAGTATTAATAACCTTACTCAGCCAGTCATAATAATCTGGGGCAATTGAGTCTGATTCCACGGCGATTATTTCCGGCACATCGTAATCATGCAACTGTTTAATACGTTCAAATACAGTAACTTGTTTATCTTTTAGAGTTTTCATCAACATGACAACTTCATTGTCCTGCTGAATTTTATCCTGCCAGCGATAGAGAGACTTGACGCCGGGAATTATATTCACACAGGCGATCAGGTTTTCTTCGAGCAGGGTCCGCCCTATTCTATTGGCGTGCTCTGTTGTTGCTGCGGTGGATATGATTATTATTGTTGACGCGGCTGTTGATGTCATTATTTTGTTGGGCTAGTTCCAATTCTTCAACTATTGAATATACTAAGTAGTAGGAGAATTTATTACAATAATACAAGAAATATTATTCTACATTCTCTAATTTGTCTCTTGGCGTCGTTCAGGGCTAATCACAACCGTACCTGCTAGTTTATCATGCCAACCCTGTTTTCGCTCATCCCAGGCAATCCATAAGAACCCAAGCCCCAATGGCAGCAATGAAAGATAATAGGCGAAATAGCGGCCAATCAACTGTCCTTTGGATGGAGCCTTACCGGTTTGAGCGTCAACAATAATCATTTTTAAGGCAATTTTCCCTGGAGTAGCTGATTTATAATTCCAAAATATTAGAATCGCCAGGGCCGGGAAAATATAATTCAGCAATGTATCAAAATATCCTGATACCAATGCTCCTCCCAGGAAATATTCTTTCCCATAGACGGCAAAAAGAATGGGAAATATTATTGCAGATACGATTACTGTATCGATGAGTGTAGCCCACATTCTTGGCCAAAAACCAACATACTGAAATTTACCGTGAATCTTCTCTAATTCAGGTTCCGGAAATTTATTAGCTTTTCCCAACACAGTTTCTCCTTTCCGTAAAGGATATTACAAAATAATTGATTATTAGAAGTAAAATAGTACTGCCAGCGTTACAGTGGGTCGAGTTCTACATCGTGCCTCTTTGTTTTACGCCTTGTCCGTAAGTGATACCATAACTGAATTTATGGCAATTATTAAAATGTCTAAACCTCTTATTAGTGGTTTTTGTTTTTTGTGTGTCGTTGGCTCGATGGTTGTTTCAAAGTTTTCTAATGATAAATATTTACTAAAGAATGCCATTTTATGTGCTATGATTGATTTTATTTTCAATTTCTTTTAACGCCGCGATTATTGAGTCAATATCAGGTTCGCTTCCAAAAATCATATTCTTTGTTTCGATATAATCATTTTTCAATTCAGTT
>CAZIJQ010000039.1:0-18738 GCA_964539785.1 uncultured bacterium
AGTTTTCGATACCCTTCCGGTTCATATACTCGGGTGCCGAACAGGAATAGATTATTGCGCTGCTGGGAGTTCCAAAGATGTTCCACGGCCGATTCGGCCAGTGTGCGGGATTTCAGAATTTCCATTTCGTTATTGAGCAGATTCATCTCACTGTCAAAACCAAGATCGAATACCGCCATGGATTGGCTGGGTTCCTCCACCATGATCATGGCTGTGGATTCGTATACGGGAATCGTCAGCAGTGTATTGATAACCGATAGAAATAATACAACAAATGTAGAAATCGATATGATCTTAACATTGCGCCGCAGGATGTAATAGATATCCTTGAGCGACAATTCGGCTTCTTCGAATGCTGGTTGGGGTTGGGGCAGGCTGGGGGGGGGTAATTGATTATTCATAATAAAGTGACAAGGGACGAGTGACAAGTGACAAGTGACGAAAAACCTGAAACTCGAAGCAAGTAACGAGTAACGAGGGACAAGTAACAAGTGAGGTGCACTGCTATATTAGAATATTTAATTTTCATTAAGGTAACGTATTAATCCTTGAGTCAATCTTCTGATATCGGTAAGCAGGTTATTCAGGTCTTTAACTTTCTCGAGATAGCCAATTCGATTAGCAATCTCTATTTGTGTTTCACATTCTGCCGCTGATCCAAGGGCAATATACAAAAATTGAATGAATTCCTTATTCGATTTTCGTGCTGCACCTTCAGCTATGTTAGAAGGAATTGAAATTGCTGATCGACGTAACTGAGAAGTTAATCCATACATCTCACTCTGAGGGAAGCTTTTTGATACGCGATATATTTCAGTCACAAATACTATCGACTTCTTCCAGCAATCCAAATCTTTATGGGTCTTCTTTGTCACTCGTTACTCGTCTCTGGTTACTCGTTACCGCTCTCAATTCCTGGCCGAATTGTATTGAATTAGATAGTAAAGATTAACAATACTTAAAAAAGTATTTACTAATCCCGTTTGTGAAAGTACATACGACATTGCCTTTTGTTGAATAATAATAGTATCATTAGGCAGAATTTTGACAAATTCACTGCGATCGCCGGTTTTCAGGAAATTATCCATATTAATGTGGTAGATCAAATTCTCATCATCATCCGCAGTTTCACGAAACAGGGTAACGCTTTTAAAATTTGCCCCTCGCTTGGGTCCTCCGGTTACCGATAAAAGGGTAGCAAGGTCAATACCATCATAGACCAGATAACTACCGGGGCTGTTTACATGACCCCAAACGTTTACGTACATTCGGATAACACCAAATTCATCGGTGACATAGCGCTCACCACTGCGAGGAACCATGGCCCGCTGGGTGGACTGGGGAGAATAAGTCTGGGCCAAGGAAACACTGAGACCTAAAATGAACGGTAGTAGATAAATTAATCTCTTAACTCTACGAGTCAAATGCATATATAGTTATCGCTCCAGTGGATTTTCATTATATATACGAAAATTAAGTCAATTACTGCTTGAATCCTATTCTGAAAAATGACGAGTGACTCAACCTACATCCAGCAAGCGGGAACTTTGGTTGGCAGGCACTGACCAATGACATATGAACTGTGACAGTTATATGTTCCGTGATAATCCAATAACCTGTCAGTAATACATTAGGTATTATAAAAGATACGTTTTTTCACACGGGTCAGTAAAGAAGGTTCTTCTGTCGGATAAGAAATATCCATCTCAGTATCAATCAGTTCACCATTCAATAATTTCTGTGAATTATTAACAATTTTGTCCACATCATCACCAATAATTTCGCGTGCTTTTTCCATAACTTCCAAAAGACAAAAATTCCGGCGCTGGTCATCGTGGGCATCGGAACCGATCAGATGAATCAAGCCCTGTTTTAGCATATCTTTGGCAGCCTGCTGTGAGCCACTGCCCAAGGAACCGGTCAGACTACCACCGTCCATTTGGCTTACACATCCGGCTTGAATCAGGTCCCGCAAAACATTTAGATCACGCTGGATCGGCTTGCATCGTTCCGGGTGAGCAACAATCGGCGTGATCCCGGCCATCACCAGCTTAAAGAATATTTCACGGTAACCGTCCGGCAATTGATGAAACTGGAATTCCACCAGCATGTATTTACCCTGGCCAACCAGGGTCACCGGATCTTTAGCCAGTTCAATGAGATTTGGTAAATAAAATACTTCCGCCCCCGGATGCAACTTAATTGGAATTCCGGCTTGGTCTACTTCAGCCTGTAATTCAGCGATCCTAATTGTTAATTCTTCATTCTTAATTGAAAAATCACCCAGCTTAGGATGCTGGTAGTGGATTGTATTGACCACATCGGTGATACCCTGATCCGCCGCTGTCCGTAGCATATTCAGCGACATTTCCAACGATTTCGAGCCATCATCGGCAGCGGGCAGAACGTGGTTGTGGAAATCTACTAACAATTACGGTACCATCACTATCGAATCTGCCAATGAATTACGGATTTTTTCCAAAATTATTTATTGTTTTTCAAGCTGATTAAATACATTTTTCATTACAGCTAAATAGGCGGGGCATTTTTCATAAATATTCTTGGCCTGGACTTCGTTATAGGTATGCGCCAGTGTATTTCTGGATTCGATCATTTCAATAAAAATATCCTCTTTTTCAATTAGGGAAAGCGCAAAGGCTTCTTTAAACACCTGTCGCGGAGAAATAGTACGGATACCGTGGATTTCTTCCACATAGTTTTTCAGGGTTTTCCATAACAACTCATAGGTGAATTCAAATCGTTGAATAGAGGCATCCCGAACAATGGATGATTCCGGTTCAGTCAGTGCTTCCCCAAATTTGAATAATGCTTTTTCGAGATTTTCTAGGTATCGGTTATATCTATCAGATCTCATCCCTTTATTTCCTTGGTCTGTTTCATTGCGACGGTTCGAAAATCTTCACTCACAACTGAAAAATCAACGAAATCTATTTTCAACAAAGTTGGTATTTCAGCGATTTTTTCTTTTATCGAAAACATGTGTATGGCATCTAAAGGCCCATCTGATAAAATACCAATATCTATGTCTGATTTTTCGTGAAATAAATCTTTTGCGCGCGACCCAAATAAAAACAGGCGATAATCACAGTCCACTTCTTTTTGAATGATTTTCTTGACCTTTTCAATAATCAATGGAACGTCAGTCATTTAATTTCATTTTCCGTGTTACGTTCTACCTTCTACTGTATCCCTATTTCCACGTATTTAGGCGTTTTCTTATTCATCAACCAATCACAACCCGGTATTCAGCATTTTCCAGGCTTCGCAGTCGATTTGCAGCAACATACGTTGGAGTTGATCAGTCTGATCGGGCTTTTCAAGGTATGCCTGTGCCAGGACCGAGCGGGTACGGGTTAATTCGCCTAATTTTTTCTGCCAGCGCTTATCAGTATACATATAGTCCATTACTTCCAAGGCGCGCTCCAGCGAATTTTTATATTCCCTTTCATTGGTAAGGTAATTTTGAGCTCGATTCAATTCGTTGCAAACCATAGATATCTGTTGAGCCCGTGTAAAATCAGTAACCCTTGATTGGAGAGTTTTATACCAAACAGTCATTTAGATCGGGATGAAAATATTTTTGCATGTCGAGGTTCATTTCTCACACTAATGAATTGTCGCGTCCGTAGAATATATCATCAGCAATAACGTTAACATCTGTTTTAAACTCTGCTTCATCAGGCGGGTTAACCCACTTAACTGCCTGAATATATTTTACCGGAAAAGACCTGAGAATTTCATAGACTGTTTCCGGTTCCGCGCCGGCCTCTTTTGCTTTTGCAGCAGCCATGATTTCCTGCCAATTAAAATTATATTTCTTTGCTATTGCCCAAATATCGACGACATCCTTGGGTTCTGATCTAAATAAAGCAGTTAGTTTATTGGCTAATATATTTTGCCAATTATCCAGCCGTCCCAGCTTCGGATCATCTTCAAGTTCACCAAATTGACCGGCTACATCATTAACGAGATCAATCCTCAGCTCCACTTCAATATCAGACGAATCAGCTACGATTAACTGAGTATAGTCCTTTCCGCGACGGATACTTTTGCGATCCAGGTTAAATTTATTAGCACTTTCGTTGGCAATAAAACTCTCAAGTATAACATCTACATATTCTGAATATCCAGCAGCATCAATTACAAATAAATCCAAATCATCGGAATAACGGTGTTGCAGATAATACCGACTAAGTGCGGTACCACCGGTTAGAAAAAAGGGTGTGTTTAAATTGTTTATGCAGTGCAGAACCCCATCCTGTAAAGGATATAGGCTCCTTATGTAGAATTTTGTATAATCGTCCATATTTTGCTCTCAATTCTGAATTTCGAAGCTTAAGGATAATTCCCAAAGATAATTTATCCTTTATTCGCTTTTCTCCCAGCAAGTTAAGGAGCTCATACCAACTTAGTCTTTCTAGTAATCGTAGAAACAGCAGTTCGAAATTCCAATGATTTGCCCTATCGCTATTGCCAATCAAAACCTGATATACAGCCTCAGGCTCAATATTATAATCCCAAATAATCCGCTTAATTACTCTCTTTGATTCAGTTGATAATTTAGCCATTATTTTTCATTGATAATTGCCCTTCCGGGCGTGGCTCCGCCCCCTCAGTCCCATTTTTTGAGCCTGAACAAGCTGGTAAAGGATAATTGAGCAGCCTAGGGCTACTTAACCGATGCCCTAGGGCAGAGAATTATTAGCGTTGACCTGTTTGTTATTTACCCAGATCGGTAAAGCATGCTCAATATCCAGTTGAGCCCAGAGACCTTTTAACTCAGCCTGTTTTACCACCAGTGGTCGGATCTTGCGTGCGATGGCATTACCGGTCTTGTCAATCAAGCGCTGCAGAACATCCCGGTTGACCTGCCCCACCAACACCAGATCAATCAGGCCGGAATCAACTCCCCGAGCGTAATCGCCCACAATATAGGCCGCTTCCAGCTGGCCCAACTGTGCTATTAAATCATCCACCAGACGATCAATGCCAACATATTTCTTTACCACACTCTGGAGATCGGTAAATAGGGTATGTTCAATATTTGCCTTATACAGGATGGTTCGCCCGGCAGTCTCGGATACCAGTAGTTTGGCCTTTGTGAGACGGTTTAACTCTACGCGAATATTGTTGGTGGATTCACCGAACTCCTTGGCCAGTTCACGCAGGTAGGCTCTGGTTTCCGGATTCAAGAAGAATTTAAGCAGCAGTTTAAGGCGTGCTTTTGAGGTGATTAGAGAATCTAACATAGATTATGAGTAAATATATTACTCAATACCGATAATAATCAAACAAAAAGTCTGCATTATTTTTAGCAAATCGCTCCCGGTCCTACCGCTCTTCTCTTTTCCCAACTATTTTCCGCCAGTTAAAATGTTAAACTTCTGTATCGATCTGAATTTCGCAATCAATATCCTTTTTATCAAATACAACCAGAGTGGGCACAGCTCTACCTACATTTCTGTATCAAGAAGCTTTAATGAATAATCTGTCCCCGGATTACCAGCGATACCTTACCTCAAACTAGTTTTAGATCTACTGATTATGGTTACCTGTTTCAATCAAAATCAGCACGATATTTTAACTTGCAATTGTCAATTAATAAATATTTAACAATTGGTTGTGATGTATATCACCCCAGCGCGGTTGTAATATTTTACAGCGCTCTTTAAGTGTTACTATTTTCCTGAATTTTCTAAGAATGCTCCGGCTAAGCTAATTCTTAAGACTAATTAACAAAAGCGATGATATTTACATTTGCTTCTCGTGCTAAAAGTACCAGCTTCGGATAAATCTGCGGACGATATATTAAGCTTAGTCTTCGATAAAAATATACTGTAATTCAAATCTGTCAATTGCTCTGGTCATACAACCAATCCAGTCTAACCGCATACAATCAATATCATCGACACTAAGGAAGAAAATTGGCTAATGAAGCAATCATCTCAGTTCCAAAATCAACACTCCCTTGTTAGACAAAACGCCATAAGAGACTGGAATCTGGTTATATATTTCCGAACGGTAATATATTTATTGACAAGCACTCCAAAAATCTATATATTCCCGAACGGTAACATGAATACTATAAGTCCAAAACAGCTTGGCGCCACTATTCGTGCAAGGCGCAAACGTTTAAAGGTAACCCAAAAGGACCTGGCTCTTACCTGTGGTACAGGTTTACGCTTCATCATTGATCTTGAGAAAGGCAAACCAACCTGCCAAATCGGAAAGATACTGCAGGTTATACAAGCGCTGGGGCTCAAACTCCAGATCAGTAATCCAGGCCTTGACACTGATCAAGATGAAAAATCATGAATAATATGATTGTATATCTGAATGCCGAGCGAGTTGGAATTCTAAGTCAGGCCACAAGCGGCTTGCTGCAATTTTCTTATGATCAGGCCTGGCTTAAGAAGCCCGGCGCCACGATCCTTTCCCGTTCACTTCCACTTCAAGACCAAGTATTCCCGGGAAATAAGGCTCGGCCATTCTTTGCCGGCCTACTACCTGAAGAGCAACCACGAAAAACGATAGCGAAAATTCTTGGAATTAGTGACACCAATGACTTCGCTATGCTTGAGCGAATCGGTGGTGAGTGCGCTGGAGCAGTCAGTCTGCTTCCTGAGGGCGGAGTGCCAACCGATCCCAAAGATACTCGGCACCGCGAATTAACCAAATCTGAATTAATACAAATCATAGACGAGCTCCCCAGTCGTCCCCTTATGGCGGGCGAAGAAGGACTGCGACTCTCCCTCGCCGGTGCCCAGGACAAACTACCGATCATTCTGCATAACAACAAAATTGGTCTTCCTCTTGCTGGCAGTCCCAGCACCCATATACTGAAACCAGAACCAAGTAATTTTCCGGGACTGGCGACCAATGAGGTGGTTTGCATGATCCTAGCACGGACCGTGGGTTTGAATACGCCTAAGGTAGAATACCGTTTGATCGGCAATAAACCGTGCATTTTAATTCAAAGATATGACCGCGTAACCGCTGAAAACGGCATTACAACCCGAATCCATCAAGAGGACTTCTGTCAGGCACTGGGACTTCCACCTGAACGAAAGTATCAGGCCGAGGGAGGCCCAACACTTAGTGATTGTATTTCATTACTTCAGAACTGGTCCACGACACCCGTTCTTGATATTCCCCACTTCATTAATGGTCAGATATTCAATGTACTAATCGGTAATACCGACGCGCACGGTAAAAACTTTTCGTTGCTGTATTCTGGTGGCAAACAAATGCTAGCTCCTTATTATGATCTTGTCTCCACGCTAGCATGGCCTAACCTCTCTAGGAATCTTGCCATGAAGATTGGTGGCTGTAAATCAGTCAATGCATTTACGATAGGTGACTGGAAGAAGATGGCAAAGAAGAACAGCCTTGGTTGGCCGATGATACGAGAACGAATGGTAAAAATCTGTCATAGCGTATTAACCGAGCTCGATGAGGTCCAGGCTCAGACCGTTAAATACAATAAATCTATGGCCACACTACTTCATGAAACTTTAGGAGATCGGGCGGCCAGAATGCTAGATGCGCTTTCCAAGTAAGATTAATAATCGTACAAAAAATATCTTCACAATATTTAAAAATACAACACTGCTGCTACACGAATTGATTCATAGCGGGGCTGCGGGTTGGGATAAGTTTTACCAGACTCTAGCGAAAAGAAATAAGACCCCCGACAACAGAATCATTCGGGCTGGAGATCCTCATCCAGTACATTTGACAAGCGGAAGCGGAAGATGCTGGACTGATCGGGGTCGCAAACGTAGATGACGCCCCGGTCATCGACAGTGATCCCAGCCGGATTCAGGAGCAATCCTGTTTCCTCCACCAGATAAAAATATTCCGTTGAATCGACCACAACGGCTAACGAATCGCTGGGATAGCCCAGCTCTCGATCCACTCGGTATTCTAATATACCGGCTTTTTTGAAAAAACTGCCATTAGAATTAAAAACCTGGATTTCCCGGGCGCCACTGTTTGAAACATAGATCATCTGATTATCGTCTACGGCCACATCCCGGGGGGCGCTGAAGCGGCCTAAATCCATAATATCATGCTTGAAGAGCTGAAATGCGGATAAGTAGTCCAAATAACCTTTTGAAAAATCCGGATATATTTTATGCACCGAAAAAACTTCACCAGTCTGGCAGTAATAAAGATTATTTTCATAATCCACGTCCAGGCCTAGTGGTTTGTTGACAGTCCCTGAGCCGGTACCATAATCCTCCGGTTCACTGATTTTAACACCGAAGTGAGACCAGACGTATTCACCGGATGAGAGCTTAATAAAGTTATTCCGGGCATAATAGATTTCCAGAATCCGGTCGTTGGCGTAGTCGGTGACAAATAAATGATTCCTGGTATCTTCAACCGTAGTGATTGCCGAGAACCGGGCTGACGCATAATCAGGATCATTGGCCCCATCATAGAATAGGTGTGGTTTCAAATAGCTGTCCAGCACTGCGGGGTCGGCGGTCCAGTGATATTCCACGATTATCATATCCTGAAAGTTGAGCTGTTCAAACCAGGCCAGGGTGCCATATTCTATGGTTATGGTGACGCCGGTGAGGGTATCCTTGAACACCGCCGCTGTGAGAACAGAATCAATACCAGTAGCTTTCCAATACTGGTTCCAGCGGAAAATCCGGTTGCTGCCATCAATAAAGAACGCGTTCATCTTTGAGTCCACATCGACATCAATCGGACTAATTGGAATGCCATCAGAATCTTGCAGATTAATGAGAATATCGAAACCTTCCACCCTGACGCCACCCTGATCCAGAACGAAAATGCTGGTTGCTGCCGAATCGGCGATAAAAATATGACCGTCCCGAGCAAATGACAGATCCAGGGGCGTCCGGAGACCAACTGAGCTATCCCAGACCGGGTTAACCTGCAGGTAGGTGGTATCACCGGTGGAAGGAACGGTGGGAGTACCCGGATCCTCAAGCTGCTCCTCAGGCAGGATCATTTTTTCTACACAACCAGTCAGGAAAATAAATATCAACAACAATGTAATGAGTGGCTGAATAGCGCTGGTTGGATGAAATAATTTTTTTAACACTAGAATGACAATCCGATCGTCAGCCGGGATGGGTCTGAAAGGTAAGTAAAGTTGGTATAAGCGTAATCTACTCGCAATTTCAGGCCGCCCAAGGGGATATATAGCCCAGCTCCCAGTGAAAAATCTTCTTCGACCCGGTTGAATTTATAGCCGGCGCGCAGGCTCAGCGTTTTTAAAAGAATGTATTCTGTTCCCAGAACAATCGATTCGGAATTATCCACCGGATGATTCAATTGCAAGGCCATGGTTAAAACCTGGAATTCATTATCAATGATATTTATAGCCGAACCGACCCTGAATACCGTCGGTGGCGAAAATTCGGTAAATGACGCCGAATCATTGATGGCTTCTTCGCCTGAGCTACGATCGATATACTGCTTACTGAAATAACCGTCAGGCCGAGCCTGGGGGCCAAAATTAGAGAGCGCGGCCGAGAACCTGAGTGTACGAAAGCCAGTCCAGTAAAATGTACCCATATCGATCAGCAGATCGTTCATTTTTTGACCTGCCAGGTTTTCCTGGACATGCTTAATGGTTACGCCGAAACTGAACCTGTCGGTCATGCGGGCGCCGTAGGTGAGACCGACAAACCGGTTTTGGAAGATAAAATAATTCCCGGTACCGCGGGGCATGTATTCAGTCGTTACCGGCATGGGTTCCATATGGAGAATACCGGCGCTGACACCGATATAATGCCGCTTAAACAGGTGGCGGGCAAAACTAATAAAATCATAATTAATATCCGCCGGCCATTGAATCCGGGAGGCGGAAAATTCGGTCCGCTCAAATTGGGCGACTGAGCCAGGATTGTAGTAAATGGAGGCGGCATCCTGATTCAGGGCAACCACCGCTTCGCTCATACCGGCGGCCCGGGCGCTGACACCAATTTTCAGAAATGTAAATATGGAGGTACCAACCCGCTGGCCACCGAGAATTGGAAAGAGGTTTTGCCCGCTGGCACAAGTCATCAGTAAAACCAGCAGAATAATAATCTTGGACTTTATCAAAATAATACCTGAATGCCCATGGTAGATGAACGGGGTGGACGAATTCGGGAAGGATCATAATTAGGATTGGGGCTGTCCAGTAAGCTATAGGAATAGATTACGCCGGGATCGAAGCCTTCCCCGGTAAACGGGTTGATGCGGCGCGGAATCTTTAGATCAAGCAGATTTTCTACTTCCAGATAAACCTTCATCCGCAGTTTGTTCATTTTAAATGATTTGAACAATTTTACATCGATCGTTTTCTCAGATACTATGGCCAGTTGACTGAAAGGCCGATCATCATCGGTGGTACCTATATAATAGACTATACCACCTTCTTCGCGAAATCCATCCGGAAATTCTTTTGTTCCGGGAATCGAGATCGTATAACGGCGGCCACTACGATAATCCAGCCTGACGGACGCCCCCCAGTTGCTGGGATGATTATAGGAAATATTAGTGAAAAACTGGATCGGCCGGTCCCAACTCATAAAGTTTTCACCAAGCGATTTCTCGCGTAATTCACCGGCCTGGACCAGAAGATTATCCAGCGGCGATGAACTCTTACCGGTAACGATCGAATAATTGAAATTGATATCGGCGTAAAAATTAGTAAAGATGCGACTTTTCAGAATGAATTCAAGTCCGCGGGACCGGGCATAGTCGGCATTGAAATACATGTTGAAACGCAAGTAGGCATATTTAGGATTGGAAGGAGTTATGGTCTGGGATGTTTCATAATCAAACATATCCTTCCAGTAAGCCTTTAATTCCAGTACCTGGTCCTCGCTGAAACTGTGTTTGAGGCCGATTTCATATTGAACAGTGGTCTTGGGATTCAGGTTCGGATTTCCAAAAACCTGGTAGGTCGACTGGGATGAAGCATCCAGTTTGGCATAAACATACTGGAAAGTGGGCAACTGTGAAAAATGTCCATAATAGAAATAAAGTACATCGGTATTAGTAACCGGATGGGATATACCGAAACGGGGACTGATCCGGCCTTTGCCGCGGTAACCCATAAATTCGAATGTTTCATCCTTGAACTTCTGCCGCGCTTCATCGGTGATTATAACTGCATCGAGGTCATTTATGGCATTCTCAACATATTTCCCCGGGAACCAGTAATCATAACGCAGCCCGATGTTTAAAGTCATACCTTCGAAGCTAACCCGGTCCTGAAGATAGAGCGCGCCATACATGGTCCGGGCCTGGTACAGATCATAACTGGCGCCAAAATCGGTATCACCAGACCAGGGATCTTCGATATCAAGAACCTGCATTTCGGTAATACTATTTTCCACGCCGGCCTTGATTTTGTGCCGTTTGTGAGTCTGATAAGTCCAATCTAAATCAAAACGCCAGTTATCACTGAAAACATCATACCACTCGGGGGCGAATCCGGTATCATAGAATTCATCACCATAAGTGACGCGGGTGTTACCCTCCTGATCCAGGAGTACATAATTAATTGGCTTCAGGTCAAGTCGCTCGCTGTACTCGGTCCAGTGCAGGTCGCGGACGGCACTGTGTTCCATGGTAATAAACCGGCCCAGGGTCCAGCTATAAAATGAACGGGTACTCAGGGTATGGGTGAAATTCAGGTTCATGAGCCTGGTTTCCCGGGTAATCGTATTATAATAATCCAGGATTTCCTGGTAACGGTAAGGGAAGTAAGTATTGGAAAATGCCCGGGACATAAAAAAGCCCTGATTAATATTCATGGAAATATCATAAGACCAGCCCAGTTTCTTCCTACTGTCAATATCCCAGGTCAATTTATATAGCAGGTGCCAGTCGTTGTTTTCCCTGGGAGCCAATTTCGCCATTAGATTATCGGCTGTTTCTTCAGAAATTCCAGCGGGGGCGGACCAGTTGCGGTGGGGGTATATTTTTTCGGCAACGGGCAGGTTGCTGTCCCAAATTTTACTGTAACCATTGATAAAGAAGGAAAACTTGCCCGGCAGGTCCATTCCCAGCCAGGCTGGCAGTTTTTCAAATAGCAGCGCTGGACCTCCAAGATTGAATTCAAATCGATCGGTATTGTAATGCGTTATAGCATCATGGTTTAAACCGAAATTATCACTGGCGTATTTGACCGCGCCCTCGAATTTATCGCGTCCTTCTTTCAATTTAATATTCACGACGCCGGACATAGCCTGTCCGTACTCAGCGCTGTAACCACCGGTTACAATTTCCAATTCTTCGATTGCTTCCGCATTAATAAAAAGATTACCGGAATAACCGGAAAGGGGATCTTTTACCGAAAAACCATCCACAATAAAGAGACTTTCATCAACACGGCCACCACGGATATGAATTTCGTTATCCTGTTTGGTGACACCGATCTGCTCAGCTAAAATATCCTCGACACCGGAGACGACTTTATTGGCGATATCTTCACTGCGGATAATGGCCATTGAAGATGTAGCATCCGCATCAAAGAGGGGCTTTTTACCAAGAACGACGATTTCCTCCCCCAGGGTCAGAACTGTTTCCTCCATTTCAAAGTCAAGCCTGGTCCGGTTGACGCCTACATCGATTCCGGTCTGCAGTAATATTTTATAACCGATTATTGAGGCTTCGACGTTAAATGTGCCGGCAGCAACTCTGGTGATGGTATAAAAGCCATCCAGGCCGGTGGCAGCACCGTAATAGGTGCCCTTAACAATAACATTGACACCGACCAACGGTTCGTTATTGGTTTTATTGATAATTTTACCGGTAATTGTCCCGGTCTGTCCGCAGGCAACTGACAGGATTATTGCGGCGACAATTAATCGGTATCTCACTGGCTAAAAGCCTCATTAATCAAATAATCGAAAAAATTAATGATTCCGGTTTCTTCCAGGGTGGAATCATAACCATCGTGGAGGGTGATTGTCATTATCCCGGCCAGACCCGATAGCCTGGTAGCGGAAACCTGGAATCTCCCCATACCAGCCATGATCGGATTTCCGACCCATTGATCCTGGGCTGTGGGATCCTGCAAGTGGTATAATTCCTGGTATTCAGCAAATAGTGCTGAATCAGGTTCGAAGGCACGCAAACGGATGGCAATCATTTTTGCCACGGCTACGTCATATTCCGCAGATATCCCCGATTCAAGAACCCTGCCCGGCCATAAACGACCGTCAGGATTGATTACATAGGTATCAACCATTGGGAACCAGGTGAAAGTGGTATCCCTAAGCTCGGTGGCTACCATAAACAGGTTACCACCACCCAGAACGAAGGAATTAATATTTGATTCCGCATTGGCGTAGGTTTCATTGCCCGTATAGGCTGAATACCAGATTACATTATCGAAATATTTCAGGTTGGCCGTTATATCTACCGTCGAGAAGGGCAACCGCTCACCAATTTCCCAGGTGGAATAGTTACCGGGACCGACAACTGAATCGAGGACTGATTTATACCAACCGTTGGTTTTGTTCTGGGTATCCTGGGGGAAATCATCCACCAGGAGCAGATTACCGGTAACCGGCATTACTTTCCAGAAATTTGGTTCATCGGTATTTAAGGTATCGGGAAATTGAATGATCTTGCTTTCGGCGCCGGCAATATCACTGGTCTTAAGAAAAATACTGTGGAAGCCCGGCTCCAGATCGGTGAGAGTATAACTGGTATAAGCGGAAGCATCCAGGGTGTTCCAGCAGGTATCACAACTATCATCCAAGGCATAATAAACATTGATGATTGTCTCCAGTCCATCCAGGTCATAAAGGTCCCAGACAAAAGTGCGGGTCGGGAAGCTAAAAGCCGTGTCACTACTTATATCCTGGATAGTTGGATTACTCTGGTAGCGGAAAGAAATTTCGGGACTGGAGTTTTTTATGGGAAAAACAAGTCTTGATGAGGTCAGGTCCACGGCACCCTCAGTTTCCGTTGGCGGCAGGTTGAACAATTCGTTATCCATAAGTGGCCGCAAGGGAGCACCCAGGGGGGTCTGAATTCCGGATACCGTTCCTTCGTATAGAAAAACATCTCCAGCATCAAGGACATTACTCGTGTCGCCGATATCGGATATATATTCAAAATCGGCGGAATCGTTCACCGCCGTGGCCGGACTGTCATAATCCCAGCGAGCGCTATTATCGATTGCCTTGATATCAAACCAGAACACATCCAGAACCGTACGGATGGGAACATAAAATATTCCCGATTCTTTGGTGGTATAGGTCCAGTCAGCATCCGAATTCCATTTATATTGATAGCCGACGACTTCACCATCACTGTCTTCCCCCCACCAGTGCAGGACCTGGCGGCTGGTAGAGATAGTGGCGAAAGCATCAGTCAGGGTATCGGGATTCTGGATGGGAATGCTGTCCAAACCAATGATATAGTACCAGCTGGAGTCAGCCACTGCAACCGGGAAGAGGGTATCATTGGCAACTACTGTAAGATAGGTCTCCGGGGCTGCATTGGCCAGCGGATCGGAAGGATCATCATACTCCCAGAGCGAACAGGACCAAATGACAATTCCCAGCAGGATTATTAACGAACTGATTTTTAGTTTTTTTATCATTTATCACTACCCCCAGACCCCCTGCTCAAAAGGTAGGGGGTCTCAGGGGGGGCAAAGGGGGATTAGCGTATTAAGAGCATTTTTTGAGCGGCGGTAAAGCTGCCGGCATTAATCCGGTAGATGTACATGCCGGAAGCAACTGTAGCGCCCTTATTATTCTTACCGTCCCAGGTTACAGAGTGGAGGCCGGCATTGAAATTATCTTTTACCAGCGTCCGGACCTGTCGGCCACTAATATCATAAATTATCATAGTAACCTTATCATCCATGGCCAAACGGAATTGGATCTGAGTTTCCGGGTTGAACGGGTTGGGGTAATTCTGATAGAGGGCATAGCTCTCAGGTTGGAGATCGTTGTCGACCCCAACTTCACTGAGGGCAATATCGGCTACCCACAACGGAACCAGCTTATAAGTGGTGGAATCGGCATAGGCGCCAAAATGATGGTAAATCCAGCCGCGAATGGAATCAATCTGGGTACCGATGTCGGGGAAACCGCCATCGTTCCACAGGTTCCAGATGTCGTCAGAATCATGGTCGACCCAGACTTCACCGGTACCATCGTTAACTTTGATACCACCATCATTGGAGGACATTGCACCGTGTTCCACTACTTCAGAAGCGCCAAGCGTGACCATAACGTTACCCCACTGTTCAGCGGTGGTGGGATACATGAGATCAGCGGCATCAACATAGGTCATGGGTGGCGCTGAACCGATTCCCACCAGGTTGATCGGTTGGGTAATGAACAGTTCGGTCATATTGGCCGGGGGAGTATTGTATTCGGCGATATAGCCGGTGGCAACGATGCTGTCGCCTTCATAGAGCACCGGGTAAGCGGAACTATCCGGGGCATAGCTGAGAATTGCGCTCCAGGGGCCGCCTTTGGGGTCAGCGAAGACGAATTTGATTCCGTCGCCGGCATAACTCAACCCGGTAGGCATAGTCACAATACCGGTCAGCGTAACCGTATCGCCCAAAACGGGTGAAACATCGGAAGCCGCATCGCCAGCAGTTTTCAGAAGATCGCTATAGAGTACTTGCTGAATACGCTGGAAACGGGCAATGCCAGTCTGGACAATATCCCGGGCGAGCCTTGGTAGTAATTTGGTGTTATCATGGCTATAGGTCATGACGCCAACAATTTCAGTCAATGCCTGATCGGCCGGATCGAAATAATAATCCCAGATATCATCGACCATAACGGAATTGGTACCATCGGTAAAGGACCATTCTCCATATCCCAGATCAGGATCGTCTACGGATACATTTTCTACTTTAACAAGTACACCTTCATAGGCTTCAGCCATGGTGCCACCGGTCATGATTTCAGCAGCAGTGACCGTGATCGGATCAAATGGTTGTAGGGCTGTTCCGTAAACCACAAATTCAGTTACATCCAAAATTTGGGTTAACCCGTAGTATTCATTAACCGTTCCAGTCAGAACTACACTGTCGCCTTCGGCAACACTATGAACAGTATCACCAAGGGGCGTCGTGAAGTCAAAACTATCCCAGCCGTCATATTCGAAAACAACCACTCCACTCCAGGCGCTGTCTGCATCTTGAACCTGGATATAGCGGTTCGAGGAACTGCCCCAGAATTCAGCAGTGACTACCCCACCAATGGTAACTTCCTGACCTAGGAATGGTGAATCGCCACCGGGATCAGTGGTGTATTGGATGTTATAGATCGGTGTTAAATCGCTGGGCTCCCAAACAGCATAAAGGGCGGTATCGGAATAGACAACCGCATTTACACCATCATCAGCGCTGATGAAATAACTGACAAATGAACCATCAACCTGAGCCGGAATAGCGCCGGAATAACTGAACCCGGTACCAGCGACCATGGCGACTGCGGAAAATACGCCGTCACCGACTTTGTAATTCAATGCAACCGTAACAGTACCGTCATCAATGACGTCTGCAGTAACGGTTACGATATCGGTGGGAATCGGATTCTCGGGGGTATGAACCATATCCAGAATCACCGGTGATACGTCACCGAGAACTTCAATATCGGCATAATAGCGCGGCTTGATCTGGTAGGCGTTATATTCATCAATAACCCCCGAAACATTGAAGGTCCCCTGGGGCACCAGATTCTCATCAAGGTCCGTATCTTTATCAACGCGCATGGTCAGTGATGAATCACTGATATCAGAAATCGTTAAATTGGCATTTGAACCTGAGCTGGGCCAGTCACCATCAATGATTGATGCCAGTATTATCGTCACCAGCTCTGATTCATAATCTTCACCGGCAGCCAGAATTTCAGCAATTGTCAATTCCTGAAATGCCGGTAGGTAGGCGCCAGTAGCCAGTACGGTCATATCGCCTGCATCGCTTGGACCGACCTGAATCTTTCCACCATATGAACCGATTGAACCCTCAATTGTGATAAAATCGCCTTCATTCAGAGTAGGTGTAATCCCACTACCATAGATGCCGATACCGGCACCACCATCCTGCAATACATAATCGGAACTGTATCCGCTGAAGCTGGGAGTTGTGATAAAACCACGGGTCGTGATAGTGGTACCTTCAGCGGTGGCTCGTGCGGCAGCAACCGTGATGATGCCCGGATCGGGAGTTGTGATATCTGAGAATCCTCGCGGTTGGACCTGATAGCCCACATCTGGAGCTCCTGATGTGTACTGTCCAATGATACCTCTAACGTCAAAAGTAGCAGTCGGTGCTGTGCCGCCATCCAGATCAGTCTGGCGGTCGATGCGGAGAGTTACCGTATTAGCTGAATCATCATCGGAGATGGTAATGTTGGCATTGTCATTCTCTGCCGGCCAGTCATCACCACCTACTATGTCCACATTGTAGATTTCCACCAGTTCACTTTCCAGGGATTCACCATTAGCTAACAGACCGGTTATGGTAACCGGCTGGTAGGCTGGCAAGTCATTGCCGGAACTGACAACGGTAACATCTGCACTATCCACTGGAATAACTTCCAGTTTGCCGTTGTAATCATCAATTTCACCGGTAACTTCAACTAAATCCCCACTGAGCAGGTTATAGTCAATTCCATATTTGTAAATAACAATGCCACCAGTGGAATCCTGGATTACATATTCACTGGAATTGCTACTAGCAAAATTAATCGTGGTTACGATACCGGCTGTAGTGACCGTTTCTCCCTCTGCCGTTGCACGTGCTTCGGCAATGGTAATAGTTTGGGCGAACGATACTGTCATTATCAACAAAAAAACCGATAACAGTTTTAGTTTCATGCTTAACTCCTTTTGTTTACTTGATTATTAGAAATTTACCTTCTTTGATTATTTTGGTGGAATTATCTTGTACCGTGAAAAGGTATAAACCGGATGCGATTGCCTGATCATATTGACTGATCAGGTCCCAGGCATGCTCGCCACCACTCATAATCGGGTCTTTATTGCTATCAATATTTTTAATATCTTCGCCGCGGTACCCTGAATCATGCTGGATTATATCTACCAGGTCACCGGCCAGCGTAAAAATGTGGATTTCAGCACGAATCGGAAGATTCTGGAACCAGATCATCCGGTCCCGGCTGCCGTAACCATCCCAGAGCGCCTGGCCGCGGTAGGGGTTTGGATAGACTGTGGGTTCACCGACCCAGGACGAATTGCTGGCGGACACACCGGGATAAACATAATGTCCCCGGCGATTATCGGTAACTGAACTCTCTAAACTTTCCAGGTTTGCTTCAGGATCACCCCTGTCGTAAGCGGTTACCGAATAATAATTCAACCAACCGTTTTTTACACCCCTATTTTCGAATTTGTAATGGTAAATAAAATTGTCAATGGTAACCGAATCCGGTTCACCAAATTCATTCTTGATCCTGATCAGATCAAGCCCGGTATCAAAGCCAATATTCTGATCATCTTCATTATAAATATCATATTCGCCCAGCAGCGAGAATTCGGCTAATTCACCGCCCACAGTCTTGCGGGCACTGTAAACCCGGTAACCTTCGAAGTCTTTTTCTTTGCTCACCGGATCAATAAATGATTCAGCGTTATTGGCCCAATAAATAGTTACTATCTGGTCCCCTACCTCGACCGCCATATTCGGTTTCGGCGGCGGTTCCGGTAAAATGTAGCGATCAAGGACACCAT
>CAZIJQ010000039.1:18838-23716 GCA_964539785.1 uncultured bacterium
GTTTCATAGCGCTCAATATCGGTCATGGGCATGGCATAGGCGGGATAATCAGTGTTCACCGAACTGGACCAGGTCCACTGGTGGAAATACGAATCAATGTAAGGTCGCGGCACGTTGCTGCCCAGCATGGCAATACCAATATAAGACTGAGCCCAACCATCATCCCCATCAGCATCGTACTGATAGCCGATATCACGGGCGAAACCAGCGGCATCCACCGTTTCATCGAAGCCATCCAGATTATCATACCAGGAAAATCCGCCACCGGGCTCGTAAATACTGGTATAATTCATATTGCCAATTGATGCGTCCACCCAGAGTCCGGCGTAAATATCTTTGATTGTGTCAGTCGAGGCATTGGTAATGGTATAGTTAAGAATAGTGAAAGCATCGGCAAAGGTAAAATTCCAGGAATAGGTCTCCAGGTGAACATTAATACCCATTGGTTCATGATTATCAACATCCTGTCCATAATCCTGGAAATTCATCAACATATCCTGGTGGGACACGGCATCAAGGGAAAAATATTTTGCCATTGGGTCATCTGAAGTAGATGAAATGGATGACCTGGTTTTAATTTCGGAGGATGCAAAGAATTCAAACCCTTCGCTTCCGGATTCAAAAACGCCATCTACAATAGCAGTACTGACCCGACGGTCGCCTTGCACTTTACCACCGACCCAGAGACCGGCAAAGGAAAAGTGCTCAATCTGTTCCCGCAGGATTTCCGTATGCTGGCGATATTGGCATGATGGAAGAATCTCACCATCAATTTTATTCCAGCCATTCCCCAGTACACCATAATTGGTCACCGTCATACCCAGCTGGCTTACAACTGTGTATTTGTCAAATTCATCTTCCGCAAATTGACCATATACTGCTCCCACAATTAGCAAGGGAAGGAGAGAATTTCTGACAGTCTTTTTCAATCTTTTTTCCATTATCCGAATAAGGTCGTACATACCTGGTTTTCAAATACCAAGTTCAGTTTAGAGGCAAGTGGATCAAATTACTATTGCCGACAAATTCTAACAATAAAAAATATAGGCTTAAACACCGCCAACAAGACCTTGATTATAGCCATTTATTGAGACAAAGCATCAATAACCGCCCAGAAAATTTCCCATTTTTTATATTGCTCGAATCGTCTTGGAGGCCGAACTTCCACCAAGGATTTGGGAAAGATATTTGTATACAATCGAAATGAACCAAAAGCCGATGCAGCTCTGCCCCGACTGCATCCCAAAATCATATCTCATACAATTAACCATAAGGAGACACGAATGAATCGTTTACGTACAATTGGACTTATCCTGCTAGTGTTTGCATTACCGGTTCTGATCTTCGCTCAGGCGACGGTTAGCGGTAAAGTAACTGATGCCGGAACAGGTCGCAGTTTACCCGGAGCTAACGTTTTTATTGAAGGAACGACTTTGGGTGCCGCAGCCGACGCAAACGGTAATTATATGATTGCCAACGTACCTTCCGGAAATGTAACTATTTCCGCTTCGGTGATTGGTTATGAAAAAGCCAGTCAAACAATCAATCTTACCGGTTCAACCACCATCAATTTTGCATTGGATGCATCAGCCATTCAAATGAGTGCGCTGGAAGTATTAGCATCCAGGGCCGATGAAAAAACCCCGGTCGCTTATACTAATATTTCCAAAGATGAGATGGAGGTTCGCCTGGGATCCCAAGATATACCAATGATATTAAACACAACCCCCAGTGTCTATGCGACACAGCAGGGCGGTGGCGCCGGTGATGCGCGAATTAATGTTCGCGGATTCAACCAGCGCAATGTAGCTGTAATGATCAATGGTGTTCCCCAGAATGATATGGAAAATGGCTGGGTCTATTGGTCCAACTGGGACGGAGTGGGTGATGCCACTTCCTCAATCCAGATGCAGCGCGGACTAAGCGCCGTTAATCTGGCCACCCCTTCCATCGGTGGAACCATGAATATTATTACCGATCCGACGGCTCACGAAGCCGGCGGAAAATTCAAACAGGAAATGGGTGCCGGTAGCTTTATGAAAACCACTGTTAATCTCAACACCGGTTTGATTGCCGATAAGTTTGCTTTCAGCACGACTGTTGTTCGCAAAACCGGCGAAGGTGTCATTGACAAAACCTGGACCGATGCCTGGGCTTATTATTTTGGCGGCAGTTTTCAACTGAATAAAGCCAATCGTTTTGAATTATATGCAATTGGAGCACCACAGCGCCATGGACAAAATCTGTATAAGCAGAATATTGGTGCTTATGACTCTGATTTTGCCAAAGACGTTGATGGTTACGACGAAACGGCATTGGGCGATGACGGACAATTCCGCGACAGCGGCGAAGCCGGTGGCGTAGAATTTGGTCGTAATTTCAATCAGAACTGGGCGCCGGTCAATTCATCATATAAAGGCAAACAGTACTTTTATATGTATGGCGAGAACACCGTCGATCGTCATGATCCAAATTTCCTGAATGAAAGGGAAAATTATTTCCATAAACCATTGGTCAATTTTAATCATTATTTAACCCTGAATGAGCAGATGAGAATCTCATCGGTCCTGTACTGGTCCGGTGGATCCGGTGGCGGTACCGGAACCTACGGCAAAATTCCTACCATGGATGCCGATGGCACACTGGGTGATGACGATTACAAATTCTATTATGGCCGGGGTCCCTGGGTCCGGGACTGGAATACACTGATTGACTACAATTCCGGTACTGAAGATACGGTCTATGTGGATAAAACTGCTCTGGCACGCACCCACGGCACTGATAACAACCAGTCGGTTGGAATCCTCAGAAACAGCATTAATCGTCAGAGCACGATTGGACTGATTTCCAAGCTCAACTATGATTTGAGCGATGCTTTGGCATTGCAGTTTGGTGTCGACTGGCGGACAGCCGAAATCGAACATGCCCGGGAAGTTCGTGATCTCATGGGTGGTGATTATTACCTCGATCTTGCCGATAAAAATGAGCCAGATGGAAAACGGGTCGAGCTGGGTGATATTATTGCCTATCATAATGACGCAACCGTGGACTGGATCGGCTTCTTCGGACAAGGTAATTATATTGCCGGACCTCTGTCTGCCTATGGAATGGCCGGCATGTCTTCAATCAAGTATTCCTACCAGGATCATTTTTCGGTAGCTGATGAAGTCGTAAAAGCTGACGCAATTTCGGCCATGCAGTACAAAGGTGGCGCAATGTATGATCTCAGCAGCAGCATCAGTTTCTTTGCCAACTTTGGTCTTGTTGAGAAGCCGCCAATCATGGATAATGTGATTGATGTGGATGGCTATGTAGCTCAGGACCCGGCTAATGAAAATTTCATTAGTTATGAAGGTGGTACTAACCTCCGCTTTGGGCCAATTGCAGCTAAGCTCAATTACTATAATACCTACTGGAAAGATCGGAACCTTACCAAAGCTGTCACACAGGGACAGGGTTCCAGCGGTGATACCGATATCATCTACCTCACTGGCGTCAATCAAAGACATACCGGTCTTGAAGTGGAAATTTCCGCTCAGCCAATGGCCATGCTCAGGCTGGATGCTGCCATCAGTTTGGGAACCTGGAAATTCGAAGGTGATGCTGATGGAACCTATACCGAATACACCGATACCGGTGTTGAACAAACGTCTTGGGCCTATGCACTGGACGGATTGTACGTTGGTGACATGCCCCAGACATCTTACATGCTGAGCGCAACCGTTATGCCAATCAGTGGTTTAAGGGTCATCGGTTTAGTCAATATGTATGACAAAAACTATTCCGATTGGAGTCCGGATGCTCGTGAATACGACCCGGATGATGAGGATGCTACTCCCGATACCGACCAAGTCTGGCAGGCACCCGGGTATTCCAAAGTGGATTTACATGTCTATTATGACTTACCGATCCAGCTCGGAAATGTAAAACTCCAGGCCTTCGCTCATGTATTCAACGCATTGGATGCAACCTTCATTCAGGATGCCGTTGATAACAGTCAGTACAATGGATATGGCGACGCTGAATCCCATTCTGCTGCAAGGGCTGAAGTTTTCTTTGGCACAGCCCGCTACATGAATATGGGTTTAGTAGTTAATTTCTAATTTTTAATCAATAAAAAAAGCCCCGAAAATATTCGGGGCTTTTTTTTTCTTGGTGCTTACCGCTAAGTTTTATACCGTTTAATATTCAACAATTGCTAAAAACAAAATGATTAAAGCACCTTTCGTAGGAATCGCCGGTAACATTGGCGTCGGCAAAACAACCTTCACGCAAACCGTAGCTGAAAGAATGAACTGGAAACCGTTTTATGAATCGGTAGCAGATAATCCTTACCTCAGTGATTTCTACGGCGACATGCAGCGCTGGTCGTTTAACCTGCAAATTTACTTCCTGCATCACCGCTTTCGGCACCAGCGGGAAATCAGTGCCGAATCAAGCGGTGTGATTCAGGATCGAACAATCTATGAAGATGTTGAAATCTTTGCCCGCAACCTGCATGATATGGGCAATATGGACGGACGCGATTGGGAGAATTATTCCAACCTGTTTGCCGTCATGACTTCCTATCTTAGGCAACCGGATTTAATAATCTACCTGCGGGCGTCAACCGATACCCTGCTTTCCCGAATCGAAAACCGCAACCGCGATTATGAGAAAACAATTGATCCGGAATACCTGCACCGGCTGAATATGTCTTATGATAAATGGATTAACGGGATCGAGGATATCCCGGTATTGAAAATTGAAACCGATCAGTTCAATATTTTTTCCGACCACCGGCAACTGGACGACATTATAAAAAGGATGTCTGAAAAACTATCTTCTGACAATTCAACCCATAAAGGATAATACTCTTTCTGACCCTCACACATCTAT
>CAZIJQ010000040.1:0-22884 GCA_964539785.1 uncultured bacterium
CTAACAGAATTATTCATGTTTGCTCCATTATTGTTTGTATCTCGGGTTAGCCTTTAAGCATTTATTGCATTCACCTTTGGGTTAATCAGGTTCATCTTACTGATTAATATAACGATCCATATCCAGTGATACACCCTCATCAGTCACCGGTACGAACAACACTTCGCGTCCATGGCGCTGAATTATTTTCCTTGCGCCGGTGTCGCCGGTCAGGGTCAGCAGCTCGGAGGTAAAATCGGTCGAAAAAAATGTAGGGTGGCCGGGTTGGTCTTGGTAGGTAGGGACCAGGATTGGCGGTTTCTGGTGTTCCAAATCAGTTAATAACAATTCAATTGTCGATGATTTAATAAATGGCTTATCGCCGTTACAGAAACACCAGTAATCAGGTTTTTCAGTATTAATCGTCATGCCAGCTTTAATCGAAGACGCCAGTCCGCTGGCGTAATCGGGATTGTGTACGATTGTGATCCGGTCGCCGAAGCGTTGAGTGAGATAAGGCTCGATCTTTTCCCGCTGGTGTCCGGTGACGACGGTTATATCCAAATTTGTATTTGTAAAATTTCCGACTGTGGTTTCGATCACCGTTTTATGGCCCAGGAGCAATAATAATTTATTAGGTGGCTGGCGTTGTGAGAGTCCGGCGGCAGTAATGATCAGTTGGATATTGCTCATATAACACGTTCCGATCGATCATTTTGGACACTGCCGTACCAGGTGGGCTGGCCGGAAGCGGCGAAAATTGCTTGCGCCAAATTGCCGGCCTGGTCGGGATGCGCATCAGTTTTGTTAACGAAATAGGTGCGGGGAAGGTGGCTGGGTATTTTGGACGTGTAGCCCTTTTGCGAGGTGACAACCTCAGCGATGAAGGCGGATGTCAGAATGAAATCATTTTCTATGCCCCAATGAGTCGCGAATAATTCCGGCCGGTGGACCAGTCCATCGGACAGGGTGGTTCCAACAACATCTGCGCCGACTAGGACAATCACCTGATCAAAGAAATCGGGCACCTTGGGGTCGTGGTTACAATGCACTTTCAACGGCCGGTTGCGGGCGCCGTCGCATTCCACAACCGTGATATCAGCCTGATTCTTGAATTGCTCCAGCTCGGCTACTGCAATACCTTCCACCTTACGGGCATTCAAGCAGGTTCCCATTACACACAGGGGTTTGTGCCGGGCGAACCAGGGGGCTAGATCATCATCGACGATTTCATCTCGGTAAATAATTTTGGGTTCACTGTGGAAAGCCGATTTGGTAATCGATGTGAGTAGTACCCGGTCATGTTTACGGGATAGATCTCGACCCAGCCGCTGCTGGAGGCCAGTCTTGCCACCACCGCCCAGTAGGGCGATGCATGAATTCGGAGTTTTGGCAGTATCTGAATTCACCAGAATTGAAAAATCCATTGGCCAATTTACGGAAAAATTGGAATTGTTAATCCAAATAATGGTCACCAGATTTGCCCCTATCATTTCGACAAGTCCAGTTTATTGGGTGTGGAGAAATCTACAATAGTATTGCACCAAATCCCGCCCTGGAAGTCCGATTCCATCCAATGTAGATTTCTCTTCCCGATCTCCATCGTGAATCGAAATGACTTTGCATGATAGTGACAACTCAGGAGTTGTCACTACAATATTCAATCCTAAGATTCAAATATCCTCTGTACCCGACGGAAATTTTAGTAAATTAACCTAAATAAAAGACTGATTGAAATACCGTAAATTATGCTAAAACCTGATTTTGAAATCTCCGGAAATATTGTTGATCTATTCGAAAGACGCACTTTCCCGGGAATTGTTACTGTTAAAAATGGTACGATTACAGCAATTGAAAAGACTATAGTCGCCGAAGCGCAATTGATACTGCCCGGCCTGATCGATGCCCACATCCACATCGAAAGCTCCATGCTGGTGCCCACCGAATTTGCTCGGTTAGCGGTGACACACGGTACGGTTGCAGCGGTCTGCGATCCCCATGAGATTGCCAATGTTCTGGGGTTGACTGGTGTGGAATACATGCTGGAAAATGCCGGTCAATCACCTTTTAAATTTTACTTTGGTGCACCGTCATGTGTACCGGCCACGCCCTTCGAAACCGCCGGCGCCGCCATCGAACTCGCAGACATTGAAAGGCTTTTTAACGGTGGACTCAAATTTCTCAGCGAAATGATGAACGTTCCCGGCGTTTTGCTGGACTTGCCGGAAGTACGGGCCAAACTAGATCTAGCCCAAAAATACGGTCGGCCAATGGATGGGCATTCCCCGGGGTTGCAGGGGGCGGATGCGGAAAAATACATTGCCGCTGGTATTTCCACGGATCACGAATGCGTGACCCTGGCGGAAGCCCGGGAGAAGATTGCCAATGGTATGAAAATCCAGATTCGGGAAGGATCGGCAGCTCGCAATTTCGCTGAGTTGTATCCACTGATCGATGAATTTCCGGGAATGTGCATGCTCTGCAGCGACGATAAACACCCGGATGATCTGGAAGCCGGACATATCAATGAATTGATCAAACGGGGCCTAGCGGCGGGACTGGATAAATACAATCTGCTACGGGCGGCCTGCATCACCCCAGTGGAGCATTATGGTTTGGATGTGGGGCTGCTGCGGGTGGGTGATCCGGCCGATTTTGTCGTCGTGGACGATCTACAGAAATTTAATGTAATCCAAACTTATATCGATGGAAACCTGGTGGCGGAAAATGGCCGATCAGCACTGCAATCGGTGCCAGTGCCGGTCGTAAATAATTTTAACTGCCAATCAAAAAAAGTATTCGATTTTGTTGTACCGGTCGCTGGCGAACGAATTCAAACCATCGATGTCATTCCTGACCAATTGATCACCAATGGCGCCCTTGTCCAATCACGAGTTATTGACGGTAATGTGGTAGCCGATCCTGACCGTGACATCCTGAAATTGACGGTTGTCAATCGTTATGCAAATGCCCAACCCGCCATTGGCTTTGTGCGCAATTTCGGCCTCAAATCCGGCGCCATCGCCTCATCAGTGGCTCATGATTCCCATAATATCGTAGCTATAGGCGCCAGCGATGCTGAACTGTGTCGGGTCGTCAATCTGGTAATCGAACAACGGGGAGGAATCGCTGCTGTCAATGGGCAGGAAGAATTGATTTTAGCATTACCGGTGGCAGGCATAATGAGTGATCGCGATGGCCATTCTGTCGCTGCACTTTATTCCGAGTTGGACCAGTTTGCCAAGGGTTTGGGTTCAACCCTGCCGGCACCGTTCATGAGTCTGTCATTTCTGGCATTGCTGGTGATTCCTGAGTTAAAACTCAGCGATCAGGGTCTTTTCGATGGAGTTAGATTCAAATTCACTTCTGTCTTTGGATGATGTTCGGGAAATGAGCTAAATTTCGCGGTTTGTTGAAATAGAAAAATGAAGAAAATACCTTATCAAAAAAAGATTGAAGCTGCGCGGATCTAAGCGGGACTACGGTGAGTAAGGAATTCAAATATATTGGTAAATCAGTCCCCCGGGTCGATGCTGCAGGTAAGATTACCGGCCAGACGCGTTTTCTAACCGATCAATACCTGGATCGGATGATCTACGCCTATCCGTTCTATTCAACAATTCCTTTTGGCAAAATTACTGCCATTGATATTGCTCCAGTTCTATCCCAGTCCGGTTTTATGGGGGCATTGACCGCCAATAACATTCCTGGCCAGAACCAGGTTGGGGTAATTATCGAGGACCAGCCCTTGTTTGCCGATCCGCTGGTGCGGTTCGTCGGTGATTCAATCGGGATTGTGGTAGCGGAGACCGAATCTGCCGCGCGCCAAGCTGCCCAACTGGTCAATATACAATATGAGGAATTTGATCCAATTTTATCAATTGACGAAAGTAAAGCGGCAACCGATAATTTTATTCACGAGTCCAATGTAGCCTGTCGCCATCAGGTCGATAAGGGTAATATCGACACGGGCTTCGCAGCCGCTGATCAGATCATCGAAGCGGACTTAAAAACCCCATTTCAGGAACATTATTATCTAGAACCCCAGGGCTGTATTGCCATCCCGGAGGATAACGGCAGCATTACAATCCACGGGTCGATTCAATGCATTTATTATGTCCAAAAAGCAGTTGCGCGGGTGCTGGGAATTCCACACAGCAAGGTCCGGGTGATTCAGGCACCAATCGGTGGTGCTTTCGGTGGCAAAGAAGATATCCCATCTGAATTATGCGCTCGTGCCGCTTTAGCGGCTATAAAATTCAAGCGACCGGTGAAAATGGTTTACAATCGCCGGGACGATGTTCAACTTACCAGCAAACGGCACCCGTTTCAGATTTATTTCAAGGTCGGTGTATCTAATGCGGGTAAACTATTGGCGGCTGATATTCGGCTGGAAGAAAATTCCGGCGCCTATGCCACCTTATCGACGGTTGTGTCCTATCGCAGCTCGATTCACGCAATGGGACCTTATGTAATCCCCAATATCAAGGTGCGTTCCGTCGCCTATTATACCAATCTGCCCACCACCGGTGCTTTCCGCGGTTTCGGGTCGCCCCAGGCAACTTTCGGACACGAACGGATCATGGACATCATCGCTGACCGTTTAGGAATCGATCCGGTGGAATTGCGGCTTAAGAATGTGTTGCGACCCGGTGACTTGACCCAAACCGCCCAAAAGCTTGATTTGAACGTCGGGGTGGAAGAAACCATTACCCGCGTTCGTGATCGCTCCAACTGGAATTCCGCTCGCCAGAATAACCAGACCGATAGTCGTTATCTGACCGGTATGGGAATCGCTGCCTCTCATTATGGCAACTGCCTGGGCGCCGCCGGCTGGGCGTTGGACGGAGCTGGCGTCAAGATTCAGATTCGCCGCGATGGTTCGGTTGGACTGGCTTACGGACTAGCTGAAATGGGACAGGGCGCTTTGACGGTGATAACCCAGATGGCAGCGGATGCTTTGGGAATCGATTCCCAGCGAATAACCGTGCTTTCACCGAATACCGATTTGGTACCGGATAGTGGTCCCGGCGTCGCCAGCCGTAACGTGGTCATGACCGGCAACGCCATTAGGGATGCTGCTGCCAAACTGATGCCGATCCTGAAAACTGCTGCAGCTGAAATGCTAGGTGCCAAAACGGAGAATATAAAGATCGAAAATGATCTGATCTTTGTCGGCGATATCAAAAAATCTGATTTCACCACCCTGGCTGATTATCTATTTGTTGGCAATTCTCAGATGGATATGCTGGGCTGGTGGCATGTGCCGGCTCTGGATTATGATCCCGAACGGGGTATTGGCGAAGCCTACTTCACCTATTCTTATGCTACCCATGTTGCCAAAGTGCGGGTGGACCGACTCACCGGATTGGTGTACGTTAATAAGATCTGGGCCGCCCATGACATTGGTAAAGCGATTAACCCTGCTGGACTGGAAGGGCAGGTGGAAGGCGGCACCACGCAAGGCATCGGTTGGGCATTGACCGAACAATTTAAATTTGACAACGGCCGGGTGCTCACCAGCAATCTATCGACTTATTTATTACCTACCGCCGCTGATGTGGGTGAGGTGGAAACAATTCTGGTTGAAGACCCGGAACCGCTGGGTCCCTGGGGCGCCAAGGGGATCGGCGAACCGGCCGTGATTCCAACTGCTGCGGCTATCGCTAACGCCGTTAGCCACGCCATTGGCGTTCAGATGAATGAAATTCCCCTGACGCCGGAAAAAGTTTTAGATGCAATTGAAGGAAGGACGAACTGATGGACCTGCTATTAGCTAATGGTAGAATTGCCAACCCCGGCAGCGAGCCTTCATTGATAGATAACGGTTTTATCGCCATCAAAGATGGCTTGATCGTTGCCGTAGGTAACGAACCACCACTTGGATTGAACGATTGTGAAATAGTTGACCTGGCTGGCAAACTGGTTTTGCCAGGGATGATAAATGCTCACACTCATCTTTACTCAGCCCTGGCTCTGGGAATGCCCTGGCCAGCAGTGCCACCCCAGAATTTTGTCGAAAAACTACAGAAAATCTGGTGGCCTTTAGATCGAGCGCTGGATGAAGATTCCACCCGGGCTTCGTTCGAAGCGGGACTGTTGGAATGTCTCCGTAATGGGGTAACCACCGTGATCGATCACCACTCCAGCCAAAATTTCATCAGCGGTTCGCTGGAAATACTGGCGGAAGTGGCAAGTGCATTCGGGATCAATATGGCGGTGGCCTTCGAAATTACTGATCGTAATGGCGAAGACGGTTTCGAGGCTGGTTTGCGGGAAAACCTGGAATTTTTCAAACGATATCAAAATCATTCTACGGTGCACCCCTTGATCGGCTTGCACGCGTCGTTTACATTATCGGATCAATCGCTGGCGACAATTCGCCAAGCATTAGGTGACGTTGACAACTGGGGTATTCACATCCACGTTTCCGAGGACCAGGCCGATGAAGTCGATGCCCGCAATCGCGGGTACCGTTCGGTGATCGACCGGTTGAGTAAATTCGAGTTAATCAATGAAAATAGCCTGATCATTCATGGTATCCACATGCAGCCGGAAGACGTGGAAATTCTGAGGGTAGCTGGAGCAATGCTGGCGCATAACCCAACCTCAAATGCCAATAACCGGGTGGGAATTTTAAGTGCCGAGACCATCAACCGGCTCAACGGTGGGCTGGGAACCGATGGCATGCAGTCTAATCTGCTGAAAGAAGCCAAGGAAGGCACCCTGATCCGCAGTCAAAGTCTGCCCGGTGGCGCTGATAACCTGGACTACATCAAATTACTGTTTGATCACAATCCACAAATCGCTACAAAGATATTTGGATGCTCAATCGGTAAAATTCAAGTCGGAGCAACCGCCGATCTTGCGATTTACGATTATTCCCCACGAACCGAATTATCCGCCGATAATTTAAACGGACATTTGTTGTTCGGATTGGAGCAACCTTCTGAAGTAATCTGTGGCGGGAAATATCAAATTCGGGATAATAAATTGCTAAATCTAAATGAAGCGGAGGTTAAATCCGCGGCAAGAATTCAGTCACGAAAACTGTGGCATAAAATGGATAAAACCTGATCGAGAATGAGTATCAGGTACAAAAAATAAAGTCAGAAAAACTGATATAAACAATTAGCTAATAATAAGGAGAATATGATGCGTACAGATTTAAAAGGACGTGATTTTTTAACATTACTGGATTTTTCCAAAGAAGAGTTTAATTACATGCTGGATGTGGCCGCTGATCTGAAAAGGCGTTATGCCATGGGTGAATTACATGATCATTTAATGCGTGCTAAATCACTATACATGATTTTTTACAATCAATCTTTGAGGACCCGCAATTCTTTTGAATCGGGAATGACTCAAATGGGTGGACATGCTCATTTTCTGGCTTCTGATACAATTTATACGCCAGCCGTCGAAGGCGATGAAAAAGCCTATTCTACGGAACGGGTTTCTGATGTTGCGCGCACATTGGCCGGGTATGGTGATGGTATTTCCATTCGCATGTATGGTCCCCCCACCGGCTGGGTTTATGGTCGCGCTACTGCCTATATGAAGGAATTTGCTGAATGGTCCAACATTCCAATTATTAATATGGAATGCGATAAATATCACCCCTGCCAGGGTGGCGCCGATATGCTTACTGTGAAAGAGCGGTTGGGTGAATTTAAAGGAAAGAAATTTGTTATGAGCTGGGCTTATTCACCCAGTTATGAAAAACCGTTAAGTGTCCCACACAGCTCTATCATTGCGGCAACTAAACTGGGCATGGATGTTGTTCAGGTCCAGCCTAAGGGATTTGAACTGGATGATGAAGTCATTGCCGCCTGCGAAAGTATGGCAAAGGGAAATGGCAGCAAATTTGAAGTTCAATATGATATGAAGGAAGCTTTTCAAGATGCTCATGTGGTATATCCTAAATGCTGGGGTGCCAAAGATCAATTTGAAAACGTTGCGGCTGGCGATGATAGCAAGATGCTGGCATTATTTAATCAGAATAAGGATTGGATTTGCGATCAGGATATGCTGAATAATGCTCGTGAAGATGTGATGTATATGCACTGTTTGCCTGCTGACCGTGGATTTGAGGTCACCAACGAAGTATTAGATGGTCCTAATTCAGTTGCCTTTGACGAAGCAGAGAATCGGCTACATTTCCAGAAAGCCGTCATGTCTTTGCTGATGCGGTAAGGGGAATATTATTATGGAGATGAAAGGTAAAGACCTGATCTGCACCCAGGACTGGTCACTGGAGGAATTGGAACATACTTTAAGGGTAGCGCACGATATGAAGAAAAATCGCTACGCCGACAAATATACCGATCTATTAAAGCATCGTACTTTTCTGATGTTTTTCTACAATCCATCGGTGCGTACCCGGCAGTCGTTTGAAGCAGCCGCCACCGAATTGGGCGGTCACGCCCAATTTCTGGAGCCCAAATCAATGCGGCTTAAGACTGCAAAAAGTGCCGGCGAAACGATTGAAGACGCGGCCAATGTCATGAGCCGTTACGCGGTTGGGCTGGGAATCCGAATATTGGAGGACAAAATCGCGGCCTATGGCGATGGCGACCGGTTGCTGCGCGAATATGCCCAATATGCTACAATCCCCATTGTGAATATGGCCGATGATCGTTTTCATCCCTGTCAGGGCCTGGCCGACATCATGGGCTTACAGCAGCGGATGGGAACAAATTTGAAAAGAAAAAAACTATTGATGGTCTGGGGGCAGGGCGCTCTGGCTCGTTCCTGGTGTTCAATTCAGGAAAATCTGTTGATCAGTTCCCGTTTTGGCATGGATGTCACCCTGGCCTATCCGGAAGGATATGACCTTGATCCGGAAGTGATCGAAATGACTAAGGCCAACTGCAAAACCAGCGGTTCCAGCTTCAATATAACTAATGATCCGGTAGAAGGATACCAGGGGGCTGATGTGGTTTACTCCCGTAATTGGATGAGCCCTGCTGCTTATTCATCCGGCGAGTTTGATAAAGCCGGAGAAGTTAAAAAAGCCATGCGAATTGATGGTTGGACCTGTAATGAAGAGAAGATGAAATTGACCAATGATGGATTATACATCCACCCCATGCCGGTTGATCGCGGGAATGAGGTAACCGATGCGGTGGCTTCTGGTGAGCGCTCAATTATTGTAGATGTGGCCGAGAATCGCCTGCATGTTCAGAAGGCTGTCATGGGTCTGACGATGTCAGAAAAGCCGATTGAGCTTTAGCCATGTTTGATACCAGTAAATTGGTTGTGATTGCCCTAGGGGGCAACGCCATTAAGCAACCTGATGAAGAAGGTACTTTTAAGCAACAATTGAATAATGTGATTCTCACGGCCCACCAATTGGTAGAGATGAACAATCGTGGTTATAAATTAATCCTTACCCATGGAAATGGTCCCCAGGCCGGTAACCTGCTGATTCAACAGGAAGAAGGCAAAGCCCTGGTACCGCCACAACCGCTGGATGTACTGGGCGCCATGACCCAGGGCCAGATTGGTTTCATGTTTCAGGATCAACTACAGAATGCCTTCCGTATTGTCGGTAAGCAAATACCGATTGCTACAGTGGTAACCCAAGTCCTGGTTAATAAAAATGATCCGGATTTTGACAATCCCAGTAAACCGGTGGGACCGTTTTACACCAAGGCTGAAGCCGACGAATTGCACGCATCCAAGGGCTATCTGCTAAAAGAAGTAAAACCTGGGGTTGAAAAATCCTGGCGACGGGTGGTTCCATCGCCGGAGCCGATTGACATTATTGAAGCTTTTTCCATCAAAACGCTGGTGAACGCTCGTGTCATTGTGATAACTGCCGGCGGCGGTGGTGTTCCGGTGATCGAGAAGGAAAACCAGCAGCTTCGAGGTGTTGAAGCGGTCATTGATAAAGATAAAGCCGGACAGGTTCTGGCAAAAGTCGTGGATGCCCATATATTCCTGATCCTGACCGATGTGGAACACGCATTTATCAATTTTGGCCAACCGGATCAAAAGGCTTTGAATGAAGTGACCATGGCTGAAATGGAACAATATTTAGCTGACGGTCAATTCCTGGCTGGTAGCATGGGACCAAAGGTAGAAGCCTGTATCAGATTTATAAAAGCAGGTGGTGATCGGGCAATTATCACTTCGCTTAATAAAGCTGTAGCTGCCCTGGAAGGGAAAACCGGTACGCAAATCGTACCATAAGGATTTCACTGAAATAAGAGTAGAATGGAAATCGGACGATGCTGCGGTATCGTCCGATTATTAGCAAAGAATGAATTTATGAATTGGAAAATGAATTAATGAAATCTAACGAACAAGTATTGAAAAATACCATCCAACGCTGCCGTGATAATAATATAATAATCCCAACTTACCGGCAAATGGCGAATCCTGATCTGATCCCTGATGGTATCCGATATGAATTAAAAAATATTGGTTTATGGGATCTGAATCCTCGCAATCTGTTTAGGATTACCTGGAAAAACGAACCTGTGAAACAGGGTGGTGAATTTGGTGGGGTAAACTACGTAGAATTACCCAAAGAATTGACTGGCGTAGAAGCGCGCATCTTTGTTTTATTGGGTAAATATTTTCCCACCGGCGCCCATAAAGTCGGTGCTACCTTCGGTCCACTGGTAGAGAAACTGGTTACCGGACGCTTCGATCCCACAACCCAAAAAGCACTCTGGCCCTCCACCGGCAATTACTGTCGCGGTGGTGCTTTTAATTCCTATCTACTGGGCTGCCCCTCAATTGGAATCCTGCCCGAGGAAATGTCCCAGGAGCGGTTTGACTGGTTGGAAGAGATCGGTTCGGAAATCATTAAAACTCCTGGCGGCGAAAGCAATGTCAAAGAAATTTATGACAAAGTAAAAGAGCTGGTAGCTGAACGTGGTGACGAGCTGGTAGTACTTAACCAGTTTGCCGAAATTGGCAATTCGCTATGGCATTACGCCATAACCGGTCCGGCCATGGCCGAAGTATTTGCTGCCGAATGCGGAGCCGACTACCGTTTCAGCGCCCTATTTTTAACCCAGGGATCGGCCGGTACTTTGGGTAGTGGTGATTATCTGAAAGAAGTTTTTCCCACCATCAAAGTAGGTGCCGGCGAAGCCTTGCAATGCCCAACCCTGCTTTATAATGGCTTCGGCGCTCACCGCATCGAAGGCATTGGCGATAAGCACGTTCCCTGGATTCATAATCTCCGCAATACGGACATGGTGGTTGATGTCGATGACAATGAAACCATGGCGTTTCTGCGCCTATTTAATGAACCGGAAGGACACCATATACTTATTAATAGTGGTATATCCGCTGATATAGTTAAAGGATTGTATCATTTTGGAATTTCCGGGATTGGCAATATCATTGGTGCCATTAAAATGGCCAAGTATTATGAGCTGAACGAACATGATGTGGTTTTCACGGTTGGTACTGATTCCATGGAAATGTATCAGTCACGACTCACTGAAGCCAACTCAAATCTTGGTGAATACAGCTCAACCCAGGCCGCCATTGATTATCATGGCCGGTTAATGGAACTGGGCATCGATAATATGTTGGAAACTTCCTATTACGATCGCAAGCGAATGCACAATCTGAAATATTTTACCTGGATTGAGCAGCAGGGCAAAACTGTTGAAGAATTAAATGCCCAGTGGTACGATGATGATTATTGGAAGCGCCAGTATGCCAAAGTCGACGAATGGGATCAGGCGATTGAGGAATTCAATGAACGCACGGGATTAGTAAAACAATATCAATAATGAATTGTCAGAGTAATTGAATGTTGGATTTGAATCAGCGGTTGATTGGCTATCGTTGCCTGGATTGTGGAAAAATTCACGATTCCAGTACATTCTTTTACACCTGTTCCAGTTGCGGCGCTAACCTTGACGCAATCTACAGCTATGATTTGATAGCTCAACACTGGAACAAGCAAGTATTAGCTGATAATCAGGACCGATCACTCTGGCGGTACAGTCCACTATTGCCGGTTATGGGGCAACCGGAGAATAAATCGATTCAGGTGGGTGGTACCCCATTGGTAACAACTCCGTGTCTCGCCGACGAAATTGGAATCGCCAGTTTGTGGATCAAAGATGACACCCGTAATCCATCCGGCAGCCTTAAAGACCGTGCTTCGGAATTGGGTCTGCAGCACGCCGCTGAATTAAACATGGAAACCATTGTGGCCGCTTCTACCGGTAATGCTGCGGCATCGCTGGCGGCGTTAGCCGCCTGTCATGGTCAAAGGGCAGTGATCCTGGCACCGGCAACGGCACCACCGGCCAAGCTGACCCAGATTCTACAATATGGAGCGATCCTTTGTCCAGTAGATGGTAATTATGATGCTGCGTTCGATCTGGCCACCGAAGTAGCGGAGCAATTTGGCTGGTATTCCCGTAGCACTGGGATAAATCCGGTTATGTCGGAAGGGAAGAAGACTGTGGCCCTGGAAATTGCTGAGCAATTGGACTGGCAGGTACCGGATTTTGTTTTTGTGCCGGTGGGTGATGGCTGCATCATTGGTGGTGTTTACAAAGGTTTTTATGATTTACTGCAATTGGGCTGGATTGATCATCTGCCCCGGATCATCGCCGTCCAGGCCGATGGTTCGGCTGCAATTGTGAAGGCGCTTAAGTCGAACTCCAATATTAGTTCAGTGCAAGCTCAAACTGTAGCTGACAGTATTGCCGTCGATCTGCCCCGTGATGGATTGAAAGCATTACGGGCAGTCCGGGAATCGAATGGATTTGGAATCACCATCAGTGACGAGGATATCTTGCGTGCCCAAAAGTTGATGGCGGAAAAAACCGGCATTTTCACCGAACCAGCCGCCGCCGCTGCATTTGCCGGAGTGCTCAAAGCCAGCACCGGTAATTTAGTCAAATCTACTGATTCAGTCGTGGTTCTGGCAACCGGGAGCGGTTTGAAAGACATTGCGGCTGCCCAAAAAATGATTACAATTCCCACGGCCATTGAACCGGATATTGGGGCATTTCAAAAATTTTATCAGGCTGCTGTCGAAGAAAAGTCCCACTGATGTTGCATGTAGAAAACATTGAGACCTTTGCTCTTTCCGTCACTGTAAATGGTGTGGAAATCAAGCGTACAGTGCCGACCCACCTGCGACTCCTGGATTTTTTACGTGATGACCTGCGTCTTACTGGTGCCAAGGAAGTCTGCGGTGAGGGTGAATGTGGTGCCTGCACGGTGATCATGGATGGCGATACGGTTAATTCCTGCCTGATCCTGGCGGTGGAAGCTCATGGTACTGTCATTCAGACAATTGAAGGCGTAACCCCGGTTGAAGGCCTGACCAATTTACAGCAAGCCTTCGTGGATAAACATTCGGTGCAATGTGGTTACTGCATCCCGGGGATGATTTTATCGTCTGAGCAAGTGCACAATGATTGTGAAAATCCTGACCGGGAAACGGTCAAGCAGGGACTGGCAGGGAATATATGTCGCTGTACCGGCTACAAAAAAATTATCGATGCGGTCGAACAGGACGGTGATCAGTGAAGTATTTCCGACCTGAAAATCAGACCCAGTTATTTGATTTACTTAGTGAATTTCCGCCCGCTCAACGGACCCTGCTGGCCGGTGGTACCGATCTAATGTCGCGTTATGAAAACGGTCTGTCGCTGCCGGAAAATTTGATCGATTTAAAAAAATTGTCTGATTTCATGGGGATAACCGAGACCGATACGGAAGTCGAAATCGGAGCCTTGACCAGCATCGAATCACTAAAAAAAAGTAGTTTAATCCACGATCTGTTTCACGCCTTATGGCAGGCAACCAGCCAGTTTGCCGGTGTGCAGATTCGGCACCGTGCGACCCTGGGCGGCAATATCTGTAATGCCTCACCCGCTGGCGATACACTACCAGCTCTCTATACCCATGAAGCGCGACTGCGGTTAATTAGTTATGATGGGCAACGTGAATTGGCAATTGGCGATTTTATTACCGGTCCCGGTACAACTGCGTTACAGGATAGTGAAATTCTTCAGGCTGTTATCCTGCCAAAAAATAGCGGTTTTTCTACTTTTTACAAATTGGGTTTAAGGCAAGCTATGGCCATATCAGCGGTAAATTTCGCTGCTGTCGGCACGATCAATTCCCACGGATTTTCTCAATTGAAAATCGCTGCCGGAGCGGTGGCGCCAACGGTCAAATATTTAAACCATTTTGCAGAAGCCGCGCAAAACAATAGCAATACTATCGATGATATAATTGATTTGGTTGAACATGATATATCACCCATTGATGATATCCGTGCCTCCGCTAATTATCGTCGTCGAGCGTTGAAAAATGTATTAATATTTACGCTAACAGAAATGTTAAGCTAACCGATGTCCGATAAATTATTCACGTATCCCATCGATAAATTGCTGCGCTGGATTCTGGCCGAGGAAAAACAGGGTACCATATTTGACATCAGCAAAGATTTGTTTTTCACACCTAAATCCAATGATCCCTTCCCAATGCAGCGTTACGGGCAATTGCTGGAAACACCCATCGGTGTGGCTGCCGGACCCCATACCCAATTATCGCAGAATATCATCGCAGCTTGGCTCACCGGCGCTCGTTACATCGAATTGAAAACCGTCCAGACCCTTGATGAGATCGATGTGTCCAAACCTTGCATCGATATGCAGGATGAAGGCTACAACTGTGAATGGTCTCAGGAGCTGAAACTCCGCCAATCGTTCGATCAATATCTGGATGCCTGGATTCTGATCCACGTTCTGCGCCACCATTTTGGCTGGGATTCATCTGACGGACCCGGTGTTATATTCAATATGAGCGTTGGTTACGATCTGGCTGGAATTAAAAATCGTAATGTCCAGGAATATCTGGATCTGATGGAAAATTGCCAGCCGGTGCTCGAGCAAAAGCTGACTTTATTGGAACCGTTATATCCTGCTGTCAAAGATATGTCTATCTCTACTCGCATGTCGGATAACGTGACCTTATCCACCATGCATGGTTGCCCCCCCCATGAGATTGAACGCATCGCCCGCTATTTAATCGAAGAACGCAAGTTACACACCGCTGTGAAGTTGAACCCTACCTTACTGGGACCGGACCGATTACGCCAGATTCTTAATAACGATTTGGGTTTTAAAAACGTTACCGTTCCCGATCAAGCTTTCGAACACGATCTGAAATATGATCAGGCTTTGACCATCATCCGTAATCTAAGGCAAAGCGCTAGTCAATCCGGGGTAGAATTCGGACTGAAACTGACTAACACCCTGGAAGTATTGAACCAGAAAGCAATGTTCCCGGAAATAGAGGCTCAAGCCTACCTGAGCGGTCGTGCTCTGCATCCATTGAGTGTAAATCTGGCAGCGAAATTACAGCAAGAATTTGACGGCACACTGGACCTGTCATTCTGCGCCGGAGCCGATTGTTTCAACATCACCGATCTGGTCGCCTGTGGATTGGCACCGGTCACCACTTGTTCCGATTTACTGAAGCCCGGCGGCTATGGACGTTTAGCCCAATACATTGAGAATTTGCAGCAACGATTTACGGATAAATCGGTAAATACAGTTGGTGAATTAATCGTTATTTCAGCCGTGAATCCCGGCGATAGACAACAGGCTGTGATAACCAATCTGAATAATTATGCCAATTCGGTACTGAATGACGAATATTACCGGCGGCAGACACCTTTCTACCCATCGGTGAAAACTGCTAAACCATTGTCGCTATTCGATTGTATTTCCGCACCCTGCACCGAAGCCTGCGCTACTGATCAGGGCATTCCGGAATATATGTACCACACGGCTAATGGCGATTTTGATCAAGCTTATACCACAATTCTGAAAACCAATCCGCTACCGGGCATCACCGGATATGTCTGCGACCATCTTTGTCAGACCAAATGCACCCGCATCAATTATGATCGACCATTGTTGATCCGCGAGATCAAGCGCTTCGCCACCGAATGGGGACAAAACGGCAAATCTCCAAAAGCCATGGCCCCAAATGGATTTAAAGTCGCTGTGATTGGCGGCGGTCCATCAGGACTGTCATGTGTTTATTTTCTGGCACTGGAGGGTTTTTCGGTAGAAATATTCGAATCTAAAGCTAGTTTGGGTGGGATGGTATCCGGGGCAATTCCACAATTTCGCCTGGGCAATGAGAGTATTCAGAATGATCTGGATTTGATCACTGGTTTAGGCGTAAAAATCAATTATAATCACTTGGTGGACCAAGCGGAATTTGCCCGTATTCGCCAGGAATATGATTACATCTATCTGGGAATAGGCGCTCAGGTCAGCCGTCAAATGAATATTCCGGGTGAGGAAATATCCCGAGTACTGGATCCGCTGGAGTTCCTATCTGCTGTAAAAAATGATCGATCAATTCCAGCGGGCTCGGAGGTGCTGATTATCGGAGGTGGCAACACTGCTATGGATGCAGCCCGTACTTCACTGCGATTAGTTGGGAAGGGTGGGAAGGTAACCATCGTGTACCGCCGTACTATTGATCAGATGCCGGCAGACTGGGAAGAGATTGAGGCTGCTAAGGCCGAGGGCATCGAAATTCGGGAATTGATCGCGCCGATTGCGCTCACCGAAACTGACGATCGTTTGACGATGACCTGTCGAAAAATGAAACTTGGCGATAAAGACGCCAGTGGGCGGCCCCGGCCGGTTGAAATTCCGGGCAGTGATTTTATAATCGAGACCGATTATGTGATTCCCGCTGTGGGGCAGTCGGTGGCAGTCGATTTTTTGGATGTCGATGATCTGAAGATCAACCCTGAAACTCAAGCCACCAGTCTTTCCAACATTTATGCCGGTGGTGATGCGGTTCGGGGTGCTTACACGATTGTTGCGGCCGTTGGTGATGGCAAACGAGCGGCCCAGAGTATTACCGCGGCAACCATTGGAAAAAACTGGCAAATTCCAGAACTTAAGAAAAAGGCTATACCTGCCGACCAAAAAATTAATTTTGCTCGCCGAGATTATGGCTCTGCCAGTAGTGGTTTTGTACCTCATCATGACCAACCGGTGAAAACGCTATTGACACCGGAACATGCTCAGGCAGAAGCTGCCCGTTGCCTGTACTGTGATGAATTCTGCGATGTCTGCGTCACAGTCTGTCCCAATCGGGCGAATCTGGCTTATCCCGTGGATGCTGTAAGTGTGGACATTCCAATAGTATCACAGCAAAATGGCGTAACTAAAATTGATCTCGTTGGCCAGTTAATCGTCGATCAACCGACCCAGATTGCCAATATCACCGATTTTTGCAACGAATGCGGTAACTGTACTACTTTCTGTCCTACGGCTGGTGATCCCTATTTGGATAAACCGCGCATCAGTCTGTCGGCGTCCAGTTTTGCCGATCAGACCGCAGGTTACTGGCTGCAGCCGGATCGGTTGGACTATAAATCCGCTACCGGCAAAACCAGTATAAAGGTCAACGGCGATAAATTAGTTTGGGATGGGGAACTGCTGACGGTTGTTTTGGATAAAAAAACACTGGCAGTTGAAAGAATCGAATGGAATGTGAATGATGATCGATCTGTTTCACTTGAACCGGTATTGATAATGGCCGTGCTCTGGAAAGGATTGCGTAGATTACCGCAATTTCAAATTGATAAAAAATAATTATGTCACGAATTCTAATTAAAAATCCGTTACTAATCGCAACCATGGATGATGATCGTCGGGAGTTGACTGGCGGACAAATCCTGATTGAAAATGGTGTAATAAAAACCATCGGATCGGAAAATATTGATTTTTCAGCGGATGAAATCATTGATGCCACTGGAATGGTAGTGCTGCCGGGACTGGTGAACACTCACCACCATTTTTACCAGACTCTTACTCGCAACATCCCACTGATGCAAAACCAGTCCCTTTTTAGCTGGCTTACGAATTATTATGAAGTTTGGCGCGAACTCACCGCCGAAGCGGTAACTATCAGCACTAAAACGGCGTTGCTGGAATTGATGAAATCGGGCTGCAGCACCAGTGCCGATCATTTGTACTTGTTCCCGGCCCGGGAAACCGGCGAATTAATCGATTCCCAGATTACCGCCGCTCGGGATATTGGCGCTCGCTTTCATGCCACCCGTGGTTCCATGTCCCTGGGCAAATCCAACGGCGGATTGCCACCGGATGACACAGTCCAGACCGAGGCGGAAATTCAGGCCGACACAGAACGTTTGCTGAAGCTATACCACGATGATGGGGAAGGGGCAATGATCAGGCTGGCCCTGGCGCCTTGTTCGCCATTTTCGGTGACCCCGGAGCTAATGCGCTCAACTGTAGAATATGCCCGTGTTAACAATTTGCACATCCATACTCATCTGGCGGAGACCTTAGACGAGGAAAAATTTTGTCTGAATATGTTCGGAAAACGACCGGCCGATTATGTGGACTCCCTGGGCTGGATCACTGATTTCGCCTGGTTTGCCCATGCAATCCATGTTAATGATGAAGAAATCAAACGTTTGGGGGACGCTGGCGCAGGTATCAGCCATTGTCCATCATCGAATATGCGTTTGGGGTCGGGCGTTGCACGGGTCAGAGAAATGCTGACTGCGGGTGTGAAGGTATCACTGGGCGTAGATGGTTCTGCATCAAATGATGGCAGTAACCTGTTGATGGAAGCCCGGCAGGCACTGCTGATTTCGCGGTTACGCGAAGAAGATTATTGGCTCACCGCCCGCGATGTGCTGGAAATTGCTACCCGCGGTGGAGCCGCAGTGCTGGGTCGCTATGATATTGGTCAACTAACGGTAGGTAAACGGGCTGATCTAGCATTGTTTTCGGTAGCGGGACTTGAATACGCCGGCACCCAAACAGATCCTCTGGCTGCCCTGGTATTCACGGTGCGGCAATCGCCGGTTGATTATCTGCTGGTAAACGGGGAAATCCGTATCCGGAACGGTAAAAGCCAAGTTGATGAACAAAAACTGGTGCAAACCCATAACCGGATTGCACAGCAAATGTTAGAACAGGCCGGTCGCAAAACTGGCATTGATTTTATGAAAAACGAGGGGAAAGAATAGCCATGTGGTCTTCAATTACTAATATTCAATATCCTGAAACACTGGCCGAAGCCGGGGATTTAGCCGACCATGAAAACGCGGCTATTTTTAGCGGTGGCACTTACCTGGCGGCCGAACGCAATTCGTCGATCCACACCTTGGTGGACATCAATAAGTTGGTCGCAAAAAATATTAAAAATTCCCACGGTCAATTGTATTGCGGAGCCGGTGTAACACTGCAGGATTTAATTGATTATTTTTCCAAAGATGATAAACACCACCTGGCTGCCGCTGCTCGCTGGTCCTGTGCTTCGAAAAATATTCGCAATCAGCGCACCATTGGCGGTGAGATCGCCAAGGGTCGTTTTAATTCGGAAATAGTGGTTGCCATAACAGCTCTGAATGCTCAATTAGAGATGAAAGAACATCACATCATAACCGGATTGAATATTGATCTGGCCGGTGTCAGCGCCACCCATTTGGAACGGTTTGCCTTATTGCCATCAGCGCCGGCATTTGTGATTGTGGCTGGTGTAAAAAGGGGCGAAGAAATTAGAATTGCTATCGGCGGTCAAGCCCGGCAATTGACGATGCAGAATATTTTGGAAAAAGAATTCAACAGTCAGTGGATCGACAATCTGAGTGTCGTGGCGGCAGATAATTTCGATGACGATCATGTAGGAACACGGACCTACAAGCAAGCGGTGATACGAACCGGATTGCAGCGGGTACAGGAGGCGCTATGAAAATCGATTTTATTCTGAATGATCTGCCTGTTTCATTGACTGCCAAACCGGGCGCCAATCTGTTAGAATTATTACGGGAGCAAGGATTATTCAGCGTCAAACACGGCTGCGATCACGGTGAATGTGGCGCCTGCACTATACTGCTGAATGACAAGGCGGTAAATGCCTGCTTACTGCTGGCTCATACTGTGGTTGGTAAACGCGTTGAAACGGCTGAGAAATTCAGCGATCACAAAAATCTGCATCCTTTGCAGGAAAAATTTATCGAATCTGGCGCTATCCAGTGCGGGTTCTGTACTCCGGGAATGATTCTGACGTTGGAAGCCCTGCGGCGTGAAAATCCTGAACCAACGGAAGCCGCGGTGCGCGACGCGCTGGCGGGAAATCTCTGTCGCTGCACGGGGTATGTTAAACCGGTAGAGGCAGCCTTATGAAAGTGATTGGGAAAAAGACTATCCGGGTCGACGGTCGTGCCCTGGCCACCGGACAACCGGTTTTTGCCGATGATATTCATCCAGCGGATCTGTTATATTGTAAAATACTTCATAGCCCGGTTGCCCATGCCCGGATAAAAAATATTGATATAACCCGTGCCATGAACAGGGAAGGGGTGCGCCTTGTTTTGACCCACCGTGATTTTCCGCCCCATTATTATACTTCGGCGGGACAGGGGTATCCAGAGCCATCCCCACGGGACATGCGCATCCTAGAATCAACCGTTCGTTATGTTGGCGATCGGGTAGCCCTGGTGGCGGCGGATACGCTGGAGTCCGCTGAGGCAGCCCTGGCTGAGATTATCGTTGAATACGAGCAGTTGCCGGCGATCTTCGATCCGCGGGAAGCACGCACCAGTTCGACCTGCATCCATCCCGAAGATGGTAAAATAGATATTCATGATGCTGCTAGGAACATAGCTTCGCATATTGAGGCTGAAGTTGGTGATGTGGACCGGGCTTTTAAATCATCAGCACATATCTATGAATGGGAATATCGCACACCTTTTGTTCAGCAGGCTCATATCGAACCGCATATAACCCTGACCTGGATGGATGAGAATGGCCGTCTGGTGATTCGTACCGCTACCCAGGTACCGTTTCACGTCCGGCGAATCGTTGCGGAAGTGCTGGATATTCCGGTGCGGAAGATCCGTGTAATCAAGCCCAGGATCGGGGGCGCATTCGGTGGCAAACAGGAGATTTTGAACGAAGAATTATGCGGGGCTGTGACCCTGAGGACTGGCCGGCCTGCGCGTCTGGAATTCACTCGGGAAGAGGAATTCTACGCTGCCCGTTCCCGGCACCCACAGATATTGAATTTCAAGCTGGGCGTTAATCAGGATCATACTATTAATGCCATCGATTTGGATATCCTGGAAAATTCGGGGGCTTACGGACCCCATGCTCTGACCGTCATGACAGTATCGGCCCAGAAAGCATTATCCCTGTATCGAGTACCTAATCTGCGGGTCAAGGGCGATGCTGTTTATACCAACCTGCCGATCACCGGAGCTTATCGCGGTTATGGAGCGCCCCAGGGTTTCTTCGGACTGGAATCGATAATGGATGAGGTTGCCTGTGAGCTAGGCATTGATCCGGTGGAATTCCGCCATAAGAATTATGTGCAGGTGGGTGATGATCTGCCAATTGCCGCCATTCTCGGCGAAGGACGTGAGGGATTTCCGGCTCAGGTGCGCAGCACCGGGATGAAAGATTGTTTAAATGAAGGCAAAAAATTAATTGACTGGGAAGAGTTAAGGCAAGCCCAGAAGAATGGAAAATCGCGCCGGGGTGTTGGTGTGGCAATCGTTGGACAGGGATCGGGAATTCCCGGGATCGATATGGGTGCCGTATTCATTAAAATGAATGAAGACGCCAGTTTTAATTTATTGATGGGGGCCACCGATCTGGGTACCGGTTCAGACACTGCTCTGGCTCAAATAGCCGCGGAAGAGCTGGGTGTACCGGTAGAAAAAATAATCGTGTATTCATCCGATACTGACCTGACACCTTTTGACAAGGGGGCCTACGCATCTAGCACGACCTACATTTCCGGTGGGGCTGTTTACAAAGCTGCGATTGAAGTCAAAAAACAAATTTTGGAGCTGGGGAAAAAACTACTGGGAGTGGACGACGCGAAGATTGAAGATCAGATGGTGGTGGCACCAGATGGAGCGAGCATATCGTATGTTGATATCTGCACCAAGACTTTTTATACCGAAGAGCAAACCCAGATCATGGCGACCGCTTCTCATATGAGTTTTGATTCGCCATCGCCTTACAACGCTACTTTTGTCGATGTTTCAGTGGACACGGAAACGGGTCTGGTGACAGTGAATAAAGTAGTATCAGTGACCGACATCGGCCAGGTTATCAATCCGCAAATGGCCGAGGGTCAGGTGGAGGGCGCGATTCCCCAAGCCCTGGGTATGGCTCTGACAGAATTCATGGTATTTGACGGTAGAGGCCGACCAGTGAACACCGATTTCAATAATTATCATATTTACACCGCTATTGATATGCCGGAGATCGTTACCAAATTCATCCACACCCACGAGCCTATGGGACCTTTCGGTGCCAAAGCGGCGGCGGAGATTCCGATTAACGGTCCCGGACCGGCAGTGGTCAATGCAATTTTCAATGCTTGTGGCGTGCGCATCCGGGAATTACCGGTTACGCCGGAGAAAATTTTGCGGGGATTGGGGAAGATATAGAGGATAGTGAGGTCTTTGCGCTGGTGAGTCGCCTACAGCTAGTGAGATCGCTGTGCTTAGTGAGAGTGCCTTTGGCGCTTGAGAAATGTGAGATGTAAGGATATGCTGGGTATTGCAGCCAGTGAAAATCATTGTATTTTTAATAAACAGTCATAAAATTCCAGAAAACGTAATCATATACTCTATACTCTCTTGTTTCTTTCAACGGTTGTCATTCTGAATGAATAACGAGAATGAAGAATCTCAGGCTATTATTTTGTACATATCTTTTGTTTGAGATACTTCACTGCGTTCAGTATGACAATAGGATTAGTGTGTTTGTAAATTCACTGACTATCATTCTGAATATAGTTTTTTGTCGCATCGCTCTACGTGTAATCCTCCCTGTATTTAGTGCCATTGCTAATGCGAGTTATTCGGTTAAACTA
>CAZIJQ010000041.1:0-22629 GCA_964539785.1 uncultured bacterium
CATTTCCCATGAGGCAAGTACTTTAGTTGGGTGTTATTTTACGTGAGGCAATGCGGTTGAGAAATCGAAATGTCGTTGATCATAGATAACGGTTTTAAGGAGATTGAATATGAAAACTGCATTTGTAACAGGGGCTAATCGGGGTTTGGGTTTGGAATTTGTTAATCAACTTATAAAGGAAAATTTCCGGGTGATCGCAGGCTGTCGCAATCCGGAATCAGTGAGCAATTTACAGACTCTGTTACCACCGGAGGATATTATCCGAATTGATGTTGGTGATCCTGGTTCAATTGACCAGGCAGCACGGATTATCGAGGAAAAAATACCTGCAATAGATTGGTTGATAAATAATGCTGGCATTGGATACGACGTCGACGGAAGTTTGACAAATGTTACTTTTGATATAATGATTGAAACGCTTACAATTAATACACTTGGACCACTAATGATCGTTAAAGCGTTGCGTCCATTATTAAAATCAAATAGTATTGTCGCTAATATTTCGTCAAAGATGGGATCTGTTGCCGATAATGGCACTGGTGGTGGTTATAGTTATCGCACCAGCAAGGCAGCACTAAACATGATTTCAAAAAATTTAAGTCTGGAATTGCTGGCTCAGCAAATTATCGTATTAAATATGCATCCGGGATGGGTGATAACTGATATGGGGGGCAAGAATGCACCGTTAACTCCCGAAGAGTCTATCCAGGGGATGATTACAGTTTTTGAGAACGCGACTTTAGCCGATAGTGGAAAATTTCTAGGTTATAATGGTCAGGTAATTCCCTGGTAAATTTGAGTCTATCCTTTCCAGATAGCCTTTCTTGCTTTATAAATCTGATCCAGCATTTTTCTTGATAAAGGAGTCCAGATTTTCCGGAAAAGATTGTCACTCCACTCGGTCAGTGAAAAATAAAACATATTTGCAGGGAAGGGGTGGTCGGTTTTTATCGGATTCAGATATACGGTCCGTTTATCTGAATACCAGTCGTAAGCCATCCAGCTCAGGGTGGAAGCAGGAAGGATAAATGTTGCTAGTTGAAATGATTTTCCCTGCTTATTAAGCCCAATGAATGAAAGCTCGGGCAGGAAGTCTGTTATACTTTTTGAGGCTGAATTGCCCATTATTGTTAACCCCGAAGCTGTAAATAAACCCTCACCGGCATAATCTTCTGTGAAGTAGAGCATTGTGCTCATCCCGGATAATAAAAGTAGCGTGCTGCATCCACTGATACCGCCACGTTTTACTGATGCTTCAAATCTTTCAGCGCTCATTCGGATCAATTCTATTTCCAGGAACGGAATCCTGATTGGCGCCAGTTCCTTGTCGACAGTTAAATAAGCTAACGGGTCCGTATTTCGTTGATCGAAATAAATTTGTTGATAATAAACAGTATCGCCTTGAGTGGTTATTAAATACCCGGAATAATGTTCAATATATTCCAATCGATCTGACAGGGATCGACTGAAGTGCAGAATCTTACCGAAATGATTATAGGCAAAATAAACCTGTTTCAGGGGTATAGTGTCGGATTCGGATTCATTAAGCGCCGCCAAAATCAGTTCGTTGTCAGTGAGGCTGAGAATCTTACCAATGACCGCTTCACCATTGGTGAAAATGATGATATCTTCAACTTCTGCGTTAAGCTGCGAGCCGAGTATGATTACAAATAGTGTTATTATGTTAAGGTTTCTACGCAAGATAATGATTTCTTCGCTGTAGTAAGTTAAATTCGTTTTACGTATGCGGCTAAAAATTATTTTACACCTGCTTATATTTTCCTGCGGACTGATTTTCGGTCAGCAAAAAATTGAATTTGGTATATTGGCTGGCTGGTATCAACCGGATTTAGCGGGATTGGATACATCGCTTGAATCAGGCAGTGACCAGAACTCAATTATGCGCAAAAATGTTTTAACGGGGTTTTGTTTCAACTTACCTTTGTTTCCCAGCGCAAGAATTGGCTATGCCCAGGGTGGATCGTATTATTCGGGTACCAGTGATACCACCGAATTCAAACGAAAATTCATCTATCGGATGGCGATTCTGGAAACTTATTTCAGACCGTTTCGTAGGATTGAATTAAATTTTTCGCTGGCACCGATGTGGAATACGGCTGTCATTAATTTGGATGTCAAAGACACCAGGTCTGCGTGGAATACTCAAATTGGTAATTATAATTTGGAAGTAAAGGTACCCGAAAGGATAGTAAACCAGTTTTTTGGCTTTACCAGCAGTGTTGGTGTCCGTTATTATTTTTTAAGCTGGTTAGCTTTGGATGTGAAATCAGGATTTATGTCAAATACTTATAAAGATGCAAATTGGAAGCAAAATGGAAAAAAAATTCCCGGTCCTGGACTGGACTTGAATAAAGAAGCAATGCTAACAATCAGACTAATGTTTTCATGGTAAGGCTACTGTTTATTAGTATGTTAATATTCGGCACAATAACTAAAGGCGCCGATATTGGTGATAAGGATATAAATCCATGCTTAAATCCTATTTTGATGAAAGTTGAGCAGAATGGGGTTAAATCTCTTAAGATCTGCCAATTGCCAGTATATTATTGGGCGGCGTTGAAATGTAAAAGAATTAATAAGCAATCTCAAAATATTCTACGTCACGATCGCAAGCAACTTGATCAGGATTATAAACAAGCATATCGACTTGAAGGTGCAGCGTACACTTGTACTTACATAGCCGCTGTTGCGGTGCTGGTGTTTTACGCATCAGCTGCCTTGAAAAAAACATAAAACTCAAAATCAGGAAATCCGGAAAGAAAGCATGACCCTCAAAAAACTACTTTTTTTAACAGTAATAATTATTTTTAGCTCCTGCGAAAAAAAATCTGATTCATTACCGCTAATGTCCGATTTTAATGAGCCGATAAATTTTACAGCATTAACCCCACAGAATATCCTTTTCGCAGTTGATAGCACCTTGGTTCTATGTGACCAGATTGTCGATGATCTACTGGCTGTTGGCGAATCCGAGCGTACATTTAATAATACCTTGTTAAAAATAGATGATTTAGAGGCTACTCTAATGCGACCTGCTAATCCTCTGTATTTGATGGGTTCGGTTCATCCCGATCAAGATATCCGGCGGGTTGCTGATTCAGCCGTTATTATGCTCCAACAGTATAATAATAATTTGAAGATGAATGCTGGTATATACAAAGCATTGAAAATCTTCAGTGCAAGCTCCGAAGCAAAATCGCTAACGGGTTGGCAAAAGAAATTTCTTGACGACCAATTACGTTTATATAAGCGTAACGGACTTGATTTGCCAAAATCAAAACGTGCTCAGATTAAAAGCCTTCGCAATTTGCTCGATCAGCGGATGATGCAATTCTATAATAATATTTCAAGTTATTCAGATACCCTATTTGTCACAGAAGACGAGATAATCGGCTTACCGGATAATTATAAGAATGAACGAAAGACAGCAGACGGCCGTTACGCTATCGATTTGAGTTATCCTAGTTATTTACCGTTCATGAAGCTGTCGGAATCCAGCAATTCCCGACGACGTTTACTGGAGAAATATCTGAATCGTTCCAAAAAAGAAAATTTACCTTTATTACGGGTGATTCTGCGTGAAAGAAAGAAATTAGCAAATTTGTTGGGCTATCATTCCTATGCTGCCTTTAGTTTTGAGGAAAATATGGTCAAAACAACTGAGGTGGTTTACGAGTTTGAAAATGATCTACTGGCAGCTATACAGACTAAAATTGAAAAAGAAATGGATTTGTTACTGGAGCTCAAAACCAGGAAAACCCGCCGTCCTGCCAAGCAGATATTTCAATGGGAAAAATATTATTATATGGACCAACTGGCAAAAACCCGGTACAAGTTGGATGCAGAAGAAGTTCGTGAATATTTTGAGGTTGGGAATGTGATTGACGGTCTACTGACTAGCATGCAGGATTTATTTGAATTAAGATTCGTTCAGGTTGAAGATGCCCGGGTATGGCATAAAGATGTGTTATTATATCAAGCATATGATAATGAAACAAATGACTGGATAGGAAGCTTCTATCTCGATTTATTTCCGCGAGCCAATAAGTTCTCACACGCTGCCTGTTTTGACGTCGTTGAAGGAAAAGCATATCCAACCGATTATCAGAAGCCTGTGTTCGCCTTGGTTTGTAATTTCCCAAAATCGTCGCCAGAAATTCCATCGCTGCTAACCCATGATCAAGTGCTGACATTCTTTCATGAATTCGGACACGGATTGCATAATTTGCTCACAAAATCACCCATTATCCTTTATTCGGGAACACGGGTTGAACAGGATTTTGTCGAAACACCATCCCAGGTTTACGAAGAATGGGTGTGGGATAAAGCAGTACTAAATAAATTTGCCCTGCATTATAAAACCGGCGAACCAATACCGGATAACTTGCTGAAAAAAATGCTGGCTGCGAAAAATATGTTATCGGGAATTAACACTGCCCAACAAATCTACTACGGTCTGCTAGCTTTGACTTTGCATGATAATTATAATCCTTTTGGCCTCGAGAAGACCACCGAAATTGTTGCGAAATTGCAAAATGAGCTCACACCGTTTCCCTATATGCCCGATACCTATTTTGAAGCTTCCTTTGGTTATCTGATGGGCTATGGAGCCGGTTATTATGGCTATTTATGGTCGAAAGTCTATGCTCAAGATATTTTATCAATTTTCAAACAGAACGGTATTATGGATCGAGAAACAACTCGGAAATATCGCACAGCAATATTGGAAAAAGGTGGTACTGCAAATGCCGCGGAGTTGTTATTTGATTTTCTCGGTCGGGAACCAGACAATCAAGCGTTTATCAGAAGTCTGGGACTTTAAGTGCCTGTTAATAGAAATTTATTAATTGCAATCCTACTGTCTTCGTGTATTGCATTTTCTAATAATATAAATACTACAAATCATACGGAAAGATTGCGTGAAATAAAACTTGCTGCTACCAGATTACAATTAATAATTAAATCGAATCCCATCTACTACTCTGATTTACCAGAATCGGGTCATCTTCATCGAATATCAGCAAAATGCGATGCTCTTATATTTCAAATCGAGCAATATCCAAGAGGAAATACTGAAATTGTTTTAATTGGAAAACAGTTATTGATTAACGCGAAAAATCTTGGAAAACAGTCGCTATATTATAAGAATAATAAGTATAAAGGAACGGTACGACAATTTTATTTCAATGGCGGTCTTTAATTGAGATCCAGAGAAGTATCAATTTCATCGAATATCAACTTGGCAACAATCTTGGCGATTTCATCCCCGCGTAAGCCTTCGTCCTCCAATTCTTGCCAGGATTTTTTCAAAATATCAAGATCATCTTCGCTTTCAAAAATACTATCCAGAACAGCGGCCGGAACATTGAAATCGCGCAGTCTTTGATACATATTTAACTTATCCAAATCCATGACTAAAATTACTGACTATAAGCAATTTTCAAAACAACTGACATCACGTTTTACTTCACAGTGAATCAATAAATTGAGCATATTATGAAAAAGGGAATTGTCAAAGAATACGACCGCAGTAAGGGGTTTGGTTTTATCAGTGGTGAGGACGGTGAAGATTATTTTGTTCATGTTCGTGGTTTACGAATTAATTTACAGGACCGGGGATTACATCCGGGTCAAAAAGTGCTTTTTGATGTATCCTTTGATATGAAAGGGGATAAGGCTATAAATGTACGATTAACGTAAATCAATCGTAGCTGTATTTCGTAGAATCGTCCAAAGCCTGTTCAATAATTTTAAGCATATCTGTTTCAGCAGATAAAACGACGCCATCTGCTTCAATCAGTTTTATTAGGTCAGGTACAATTTCTTTCTTGATTTTATCAGCTGGAAAATGAGCTATCAGTGCTGTAATAAGCTTGGTAATTCGATAATCCCGTTCCCTTTGCTCCAAATCATTAATTTCGCCGAATGATCTTTTCAATGCTTCTTCGGCACGACCGGGGTTGTGATCTGGGAACAATTTTGTGAGCGTAGTATTCCAAGCTTCACGCTCATTATAATCTATTTTATTATCAGCAAGTTGTAAGCATACCAGTAGATCAGTAACCAATTCAAGTGGCGTCATTTCTGAAATAATTGTTTTTTGGTTTTTCGTCTTTTTAAACCAATTCATGTGTCTTACCAGTCATTTAGTGTGAAATAATCAGTATCGCTTCAAACCCTGATACCCGGTAGAAATTAAATCTGATCGAGAATTCATAATACAATTTTGTTCTTTAATTACCGAACTTATAATCGCAAAGAAAAATATATCTGTAGTAAATTTCAGCTCTGTCTGAAAGGCACAAATTAATGATTATTGAACGGCGGTTATTTCGATGAAGCAACTTCAAAGCGAGTCAGTTGAAATAATGGCGAATTTTCGGAAACAGTTTTCTGATAAATTTGCATCCACAGATGTAATATTTCGAAATATCCATCGTGGAGATCGTATTTTTATCAGTACCGCCTGTGGCGAACCGCAATACCTGGTTAGTGCAATGATCGATTATGTGGAATCCAATCCCAAGGCATTTTTTGATGCTGAAGTTCTTCACGTTTGGACGTTGGGTGTGGCACCCTATACAAATGAGAAGTTTAAACGTAATTTCCGGTACAATTCCTTTTTCATAGGAAACAATACCAGGGAGGCCGTGAACCAGGGGCTGGCCGACTATACACCAATCTTTCTTTCAAAAATACCCGACATGTTTCGACGGGGGATGGTGCCAGTGGATGTTGCCCTGATTCAAGCCTCATTACCAGATCGACACGGTTTCATGAGTTTGGGTGTAAGTGTTGATATTGTTAAAGCTGCCAGTGAAGTATCAAAGCTTGTTGTCATCCAGGTTAACCGCCATATGCCACGTGTGCACGGCGATGGATTTATCCATATTGATGAAGTGGACTACATCATTCATAACGACGAACCACTACTTGAATATCAAGATGAACCGGATGACGAAGTGGCTCAAAACATCGGTCGTTTTGTCTCCAAATTAGTGCTAGATGGCGATACGATACAGGTCGGTTATGGCAGTTTACCCAATGCAATTCTGGCAAATCTCAGGGATAAAAAAGATCTGGGTATTCACACCGAGTTAATCGGTGATGGTTTGGTTGATCTGATCAAATGTGGTGTAGTAAACAACTCCCTGAAATCTAATAATCGTGGGAAAACGATTGCTACTTTTTCCATGGGCAACCAAGAGACCTATAAATTTTTGCATGACAATCCCAGTATTGAGTTCCGCACAGTGGATTATACCAATGATCCCCTGATAATCGCCCAGCATGATCATATCATTGCCATCAACAGTGCCCTTGAAATCGATATGACCGGGCAAGCAACCGCCGAATCACTGGGCAACACTTTTTACAGTGGCATTGGCGGCCAGGCTGATTTTATGCGTGGCGCAGTGCTGGCAAAGCACGGGAAAACGATCTTAACCTTGCCTGCTACGGCTGAAAATGGCACAGTATCACGAATTGTTCCATTTTTGCAGGAAGGCGCCGGCGTTACCCTGAATCGCGGTGATATTTATTATGTCGTTACCGAGTACGGGATTGCCTATTTACACGGAAAAAATATTCGGGAACGGGCCATGGCACTGATTGCTATTGCTCATCCAAAATTCCGACCCCAACTAATTCAGGAAGCAAAAAAACGATATTTGATTTATAAGGATCAAGCCATAATTGCTGGGAAAGCCGGTGAATACCCGGAGCAGTTGGAAGCTTATCGTACAACTAAAAAAAATATGGAAGTTTATTTCCGGCCTGTCAGAATAAGCGATGAACCACTATTGAAAGAATTTTTCTATTCGCTTTCGGATAATAGTATGTATCGAAGATTTATTTCCAAACGCAAAGATATGCCCCATGAGCGATTACAGGATTTTGTAATTATTGATTATCAAAAAGAAGTTGTCATCCTGGCCTTTGATGGTAAGGGAGTCGAAAAACGAATGGTGGGGATGGGACAATACGGAATAGTTGAAATGACTCACACGGGTGATATTGCTTTTGTTATCCGTGACGATTATCAAAATCTTGGCATCGGCCATGAATTATTAAGCTATTTGACCTTCATTGCTAAGCGGCAAGGTCTGCTCGGATTCACTGCTGAAGTATTGATGGATAACATTCCCATGCTGCATTTATTTGCCAGTATGGGGTTCGATATAGAGAAACGTAGCGCAGAAGGAGTACACGAAATGAAAATGATGTTCCGGGATGATTTATGAGCAAACCGGATATTAAATACTTATTTGAGCCACGATCAATCGCTGTAATTGGTGCATCAGCAAATCCTGGTAAAATCGGACACATAATTGTAAAAAATATTGTTGAGGCTGGCTATCAAGGTAAAATATATCCGGTTAATCCAAAAGGCGGGGAAATCATGGGAATTGATATTGTTCCCAGCCTCACGGATATTACTGAGGAAATTGATGTTGCCACGATAGTTATACCAGCCAAATTTACCACTGATGCGGTGAAAATGTGTGCCGAAGCAGGTGTTAAGCATTTACCGATTATTTCATCCGGGTTTTCTGAAATCGGAAATTTGGACGAGGAACGCTGGTTAACACAATTTGCTCGGGCGAATAACATACGCATTCTCGGTCCAAATATCTTTGGCCATTATTCAGCGAAAGTATCGCTGAATGCAACATTTGGTCCACGTGACATTCAAAAGGGCGGAGTTGCCATTATCACGCAGAGTGGTGCACTTGGCATTGCAATGATCGGTAAAACCGCTGTCCAGAATATTGGTTTATCAGCCATAATTTCAGTCGGTAATAAATCCGATATTGATGAAGCTGACCTCCTGGAATATCTGGTACAACAGGAAGAAACTAAGATTATCCTGATTTATATTGAAGGTATCCAGCAAGGCGAACGTTTCGTTGGCGCACTTTCTGCCGCTACCAAAGTAAAACCGGTAGTTGTAATTAAATCCGGGCGTTCTAAGCGTGGTGCAATTGCTGCTGCTTCTCATACCGGTTCGCTGGCTGGGTCTGATTCCATTTTTGAAGCGATCATGCGCCAGTGTGGAGTATTACGGGCGGAAAGTGTTGATGAAGCCCTGGAATGGTGTAATTATTTATCTAATGCACCAATCCCCAAAGGTGAAAACACAATTATCGTAACCAATGGTGGTGGCGTAGGGGTTATGGCAACGGATGCCTGCGAAAAATACAATGTTAAGCTCTATGAAGATTCACCGCGCCTGAAAGAGAAGTTCGAAGCCGTAACCCATGGATTCGGATCCACCAAGAACCCAATCGACCTGACTGGTGAAGCCTCAGCCGAAGAATATATTCATGCTCTGGATGTTGCTCTGAAAGATAAATATATTGATGGTGTACTGGCTTTATATTGCGAAACGGCATCGATGACCGCCGAACAGCTTATCCGGATGATCGAAGAAAGTTATTCAAAATACAAAACAGCCGGAAAGCCGGTTCTGTTTGCTCTGTTTGGCGGGGAAAAAACCGAACGCTGCATTACGACCTTAACCAAGAATAATATCCCAGTCTACCGTGATGTGTATAACGCAACATCCTGCCTTGGAATAGCTTACGCCTATAATATGATGCGACAAATGAAAAAGCAGGAAATGATTGATTCGGAAGTTGACATTTCGGCAATTGATAAAATTATTGATGGTGCACTAGCTGATAACCGACAATTCTTGCTTGCAGATGAAGGTGAAGCCTTGTTGCATGCAGCAGGGTTATCAGGTCCCGAGAGTGGAATTGCCCGAAATATCGAATCGGCTGTTGATCTGGCTGAAAAAATTGGCTATCCAGTAGTAATGAAAGTAGTATCCCGCGATATTTTACATAAGAGTGATGTCGGTGGTGTTTTACTCAATCTGGATGATAAGGAAGAAGTGCTGGATGCCTACCAGACCATCATGCATAATTGCAAAGCTCACAAGCCTGATGCAAATATTGAAGGCGTGGAAATTGTTGAACAGGTAAAACTAGGAATGGAAGTAATCATCGGAGCAATGAATGATAAGACTTTTGGTCCGATCATGATGTTTGGGCTGGGTGGTATATATGTGGAAGTCATGAAAGATGTTTCATTTCGAGCGTTACCGCTTAGCCGCCAGGACGTACGCCTGATGATCAAGGAAATTCGTTCATATCCACTATTACTTGGAGTACGCGGTGAAGCACGCAAAGACATCGATGCGATTGTGGAGATAATCTTCAAATTGGGAACAATAATCAAAAACTGTCCACGTATAACGGATGTTGAGATTAATCCCCTGGTGGTATACGAAGAAGGCCAGGGAGTTAAAACCGTTGACGTAAGAGTATTATTATCAAATGCTGAAAAGGGTGAAAATGATGCCTAAACTAATAATTACATCAATACATAAAGATGCAGGAAAAACAAGCTTTATCGTTGGCTTGACGCGCGCCTTGAATCAAAAAATAGGTTATATGAAGCCATTTGGAGATCGCCTGCTATACCGAAAAAAACGCCTTTGGGATTATGATGCCGCTTTGATGACCAATCTTTTTGATATCAAAGATCTCCCGGAAGATATGAGTATTGGTTTCGATCATTCCAAACTACGTTACATGTATGATGAATCCAGCGCCTCTGAAAAAGTTCTGGATATGGCCAACAAGATCGGAGCCAATAAGGATCTGCTAATTGTTGAATCCGGTGGTGACCTGGCTTTGGGAATTTCAGTTCATCTCGATGCACTGACTATCGCTAAAAATCTATCAGGTAAATTAATTATAATTCTTAGCGGCGATAATGATCAGATTCTCGATGACAGTATGTTTTTAAAACGTTATGTGAATTTAAATGATTTGAATTTTGGTGGCGTAATCATCAATAAAGTCCGTGATGTTGAAGAATTCAATACAAATTACCTGGGCTATTTCAATGAACTGGGAATCCCGGTGCTGGGGATTTTGCCTTATCGTTCGGAACTAACCTATCCGTCATTAAGGTTCATTTCGGATATTTTATTTGCCAAGATATTATCTGGTGAAAAAGGGCTTGATGCAATAATAAAGAATATCTTTGTGGGAGCCATGGGTGCGGATGCAGTATTGCGAGTTCAAAAATTTAAAAAAGAACATAAGCTGGTCATCACCAGCGGTGACCGAAGTAACATGATTCTTGCTGCCCTGGATACCTATAGTAAAGGTATTGTCCTCACAAATAATATCTTGCCGTCCGCCAATCTAATTGCTCGGGCAGCTACGGAAAATATTCCCATGCTGATGGTCTCAAATGACACCTACCAAACAGCGAAGAAGATTGATGGAATTGTTCCACTGCTGACCACCAAAGAGATGTTCAAAATAGATATTTTGACTGATCTAGTCCAACAGAATGTTGAAATAAAAAGCATAATTAGCTGACATTTCACTAAAATCGGGTAATGTTGAGGCAGTCTAACTAACTGCCCCGATTCATTTAATGTAATAGTGATAATTATTAATTAAATTCGCGGCGTATGAAAAAAACAGTCAGTTTCAAGCTCACAGATGAAGACATCCAGCGCTATGAAAAACAAATTGCCGCCATTGATCTGAATATTGAAGATGAATTATTACAGAAAATTGCAGTAAAAATTAAATCGATCGTTACTTCCGGTAATATATCATCCATTCAGCTCAGCCTGATTGAAGACGTTTCAAAACTGGTCATAATTCTCAGAAAAGTGGATAATCTTGAGGTATCCGTTAAACGCAAGATATTGTTTGCTTTGCAATATTTTTATGATCCGGAGGATGATATCCCCGACCGGGTTACTCAATTGGGATTTTTGGATGATGCTATACTGGTTAAATGGATTATTGAACCGATATTGACGGAATACCCGGAATATTTTCAAGTCTGAAGATGCCAGAACAAATTTTATGGGAAATTAAATGAATCCAATTACTATTGTTGTTGATGCTATGGGTGGTGATAACGCACCGCAGGCAGTTATTCGTGGTGTTGTGATGGCCGCCAAAGACAATCCGGTGAAAATAATTTTGGTTGGAGACGAAAAAAGTATCAAGAATGAGCTTGCCAATCAAAAATATCCCGAAGGGTCCATTGTAATACATCCGACCGACGAACAAATTGAAATGGATGAAAACCCACAGGAGGCAGTGACAAAGAAAACCGGTTCATCTATTGTTCGGGCAGCTCAAATTTTGGGAGCTGATAAAGCCGATGCTTTGATCTCAGCTGGCAGCACTGGTACGGTTGTACTTGCATCAGCTAAATATATTCCGCGTATTTACGGGGTTCGACGCACTGCTATCGCAACGGTTTATCCAACTTTGAATGAATTGAAACGCGATGATTATCTGTCTCTGATGCTCGATGTGGGAGCAAATGTTCATTCCTCCTCAGAAGAATTGGTTCAATTTGCCCTAATGGGTGCGGGATATGTTTCGGAAGTTCGTGGAATTGAAAAACCAATCGTTGCCCTCCTGAACATCGGGGAAGAGGAGACTAAAGGCGGCGAAAAAATGAAACTGACCTATCAGATTCTCAAGAAAATTCCCAATATAAATTTTTATGGAAATATTGAGGGTAAGGACTTGATGCGTGGCGTTGCCGATGTAATCGTTACTGAAGGATTTGTGGGAAATACAGTAATCAAAACTCTAGAGGGAGCTGCCCAGACCGTTAGCCACTTGGGGAAAATAGCATTTAAAACCAAGTTATTGTGGAAAATCGGGTTAATGATGTTATCTAAAGGTATACAAGCTTTAAAAGAAGTGACCGACTATTCAGAATATGGTGGCGCACCATTGCTGGGATTTGAAAAAATAGTGATTATTGCCCATGGTAGATCGAATCCAAAAGCCATTTCCAATGCAATCAAAGTCGCCAGTAAATGCGTGCGCGATGATTTATGTGGACATATTTCCCACAGAATCAAAGATTATGAAATAGATACATCGCGGGAATTTTTTCAGATGGTTCGTGAATCCGATTAATTTATTATCATATTGCTGAACTCTGATAAAAAGTCCATCTTGTGATAGCTCGGGTTCGGGTAAAGCGAAACATTCAGGCGATTAAAGTATTATCACCCTATTGAGTTCAATCATTTACAGTAAAAATGTAAGGTCAAACTAAATATATTTCATGATATTAAAAGAATCATTCTTGAAAACGGTAACGACATCAAAAATATTGCTTATTCTGGTTTTATTAGGAATTAGCAGTTGTGCGTATTTCAATACTTTTTACAATGCTAAAGAATATTATGAAACCGCCGAAGAGAAACGGCTTGAAAAAGTTGGCGAAACGGTACCCAGAGCTGCACTGGATGCTTATCTGAAGGTGATTGAAAAATCTCAGCGGGTTTTGGATAAATATCCCAATTCACGCTTTCGTTATGAAGCAATATTATTGATGGGGATATCACGCTATCATCGTGGTGAAGTACGTAAAGCCGAATCTTTATTTAGGACGCTCGAACAGGAAAACCCGGAGGATTATAGTGCTGAAGCCAGATTCTGGCAGGCAATGTGCAAATGGAAACTGGGAAAAATTCAGGCTGCGTTGAATAAATTGGAATTATTACAGTCTGAAGTCGCCGATTCGGATTTTAAGGCTCGAATTTATCTGGCAAAAGCCGATATCTATCTAAATGAAAAACTTAATTCTGAAGCCTTTTCCAATCTTGAACAAGCTGCCGAGTTGACCCGTGATCCTAACGAACGAAGCCAGATATATTATCAGATCGCAAGTCTGGCTTTTATAAATCAGGATTACAAATTGGCTTATCGCGCTAATCGACAAGTAATTAAAAATACGCTGTCAAAAGCACGCTTATCCGATGCACAATTGAATATCATCAAAATATTTCGTCATCAGGGAGAATACAAGTCAGTAATATCCAAGGTAGAAGATTTACTGCTGGATGACCAATATAAAAATATCCATACAGCTTTAGAATTGGAGTTAGGAAATTCTCTTTATGATCAAGGTGATTTAGTGGGAACCATCACCCAGATGGAAAAAATTATTGCAGATTATCCAAAAACAAGTGAGGCAGCCGAAGCTTATTTTGTTCTAGGTAAAATCCAATTAGATTATTACCACTATCTGGATTCGGCAAAAATTATATTTGAAAAATCCGTAAAAGAAAACAGGAAATCGACGGTCTACTTGCAGGCTCAGGAAATCAGCAAAAATATTAATGCATATTTAGCTGAGGTAGTTAAGATTGAGGAAAATACTGTTTTACTCAGTGCCCCCGAGGAAAATTCTGTCGATAGTGTGGCAGTTGATTCTTCAATAGTTTTTAATAAGGCTGTGATAGACAGCCAGAGAATTTTTAATAATATTGCTGAAAGTTTATATAAATTAGCAGAATATGAACTATTTCATTTCAATTATGCTGACTCTGGAAAAAAATTACTGAATGATATTGTTGAATTTTACCCGGATACAGATTATCATCCGAAAGCTTTATTCACGTTAAATCGTTTTGCTCTTTTGAACAATGAATCTGATCGGGCGAAAATGTTGGCAGATTCGATTCTATCCCAATATCCTGAGTCTGAATACGCTGATTTCATCAGAAAGGATGATAAGAGGGCTTTGTTACCATCTGATTCGGAGCTATTGTTACGCCAGGCTGAAGTGGCCTGGATGAACGATAAATATCTGGCGATGCAATACACTAAATCAATTTTAGCAAGTGACACTACCAGTGAAAATTCGGCTAAGGCTGCTTACTTTTTGGCATATCATTATGACTTTACATTTAATATTGCAGACAGCGCACTGGCATACTATCAACTACTCAGTAAATATCATCCCGAAAGTGAACAAAATGCGGCGGCGATTTCTCGAAGCCGACAAATTGAGCAGTTACTAGCTCCTGCTGAAGAACTACCAATAACAAATTCTGTAATCAAAGATTCAATTATTAACGATGATTAGCGAATCCGGTCGGATAATCAGTAATATAAAAGTCGCTACAAATATCTGGCGGTTGGATATCCAATTACCACAAATCGTTGCTAAGCGTCCACATCCGGGACAATTTGTTGAATTATTAATTGACCCTTCATTTGCCAAACCACTCCGACGCCCAATGAGTATTGCCGGCTATACCGCCGATGTTTTGTCTATTATTTATAAAACATTTGGTGAAGCCACCAGAATTTTAACAACCAGAATTGCTGGTGATTTCATCGATGTTATCGGTCCTTTGGGTAATCATTTTAAACTAATTGAAGACGATTATTCTACTCCGGTATTATTGGCCGGTGGTGTTGGTATACCACCAATTCTATGGCTGCACCAGGAATTAAATCGGCAGAAACAAAAACATTTTTTAATTATCGGCGCTCGTACAAAAGCCGAACATTTTATCAATCCTGACAATGAAAAAACCATTTTAACCACTGATGATGGCAGCCTGGGAATAAAGGGGACTGTCATTCCGGTGTTAAATAAAATTATTTCGAATGTCGTAGGAACACGCATCTTTGCTTGTGGACCGGAACCAATGTTAAGAGCAATTCAGAAAATTGCTCTCGCTACCAATCAACCGGCGCAATTATCAATCGAAAGCCATATGGCATGTGGAGTTGGCTTATGTCAGGGTTGTGCCATCAAAAGGCGAAATTATCAAGAGACCGAGCATTCCTATCATGAGAAATACGCCCTGGTGTGCTCTGATGGTCCCGTATTTAAGGCCGGGGAAATAGATTTTGACTAACCTGACAATAAAAATAGGCCAAACAGTTTTTAAAAACCCTGTATTTGTAGCATCAGGAACCTTTGGATATGGAACGGAAATCAATGATCTCACTGATATTTCGGCCTTAGGTGCTATTGTAACAAAATCCATAACACTCCATCCGCGAGAAGGGAATCCGCCACCGAGAACTATTGAAACATTGGGGGGAATGATCAACTCCATTGGATTGTCAAATATGGGTGTGGATAATTATATCCGGAATATGTTGCCACTATATTATCAGTTTCCCACGAAAATAATTGTCAATATTGCCGGTTCCACTATGGAGGAATACGTACAGGTTCTTAAAAAATTTGAATCTGTTTCATCCGACATTATCGGTTATGAAATAAATATATCCTGCCCCAATGTTAAGGAAGGGGGTATGGCATTTGGCGTCAACGCCGATTTTACCGCTCGCTTGACTGAGCAATTGCGGAGCCTTACTCAACGATTATTAATTCTTAAACTAAGCCCTAATGTTACGGATATTACGCAAATCGGAAAAGCGGCCCAAAGGGCTGGAGCCGATGCGGTATCTGCGATTAATACTGTGGTTGGAATGAGCATTGACAGTACAACCAGGAAAAGTGATATCTACACAACCTATGGGGGCTTGTCCGGACCGGCAATAAAACCAATTGCCCTAGCTTGTGTGCATAAATTATTTCTTAAACTTAATATTCCGGTTATTGGTATTGGGGGAATCACAAATGTCTCCGATGCCATTGAATTTGCTTTAGCGGGTGCAGTTGCTTTTCAAGTGGGAACAGCAAATTTCCGTGATCCTGATATTGGCCGAAAAATAGTATACGAATTGGACGATTACTGTTCACAAAATAGTCTAAAATATTCGGATCTAAAAGGACAGGTTATTCGCTACCAATGAGAGCTGCCAATTTTGTTATTATCCTGTCAGCTATAATACTGGTTGGCTGCTCCTCATCTCCGCGTTATGGGCACGGAACTAGCAACCGGAACGATAAACCGTCCGCAAAATATAACAGATCGACAAAAAAAGTTTTGCATGGTGTCAGCTCGTTTTATGCCAAAGATTTTCACGGAAAATTGACCGCCAATGGTGAAATATTTGATATGTACGGTTTAACCGCTGCTCATAAAACATTGCCACTCAACACGATTGTACGGGTCACAAATGTTGCCAATGATAAATCATTGATTCTGAGAATTAATGACCGGGGCCCGTATGTAAAAGGCCGCATTCTGGATTGTTCATATGGCGCAGCCCTTAAACTCGGTTTTGTGAATGAAGGAACCGCAAAAGTAAAGATTGAGATTATTGAAATAGGGGATAATAAATACATGAAACATGATTAAGGAAGGGACATGTAGAGATATGGCCAGAAAACGATATTACGTGATCGCTAATCCAATTGGCGGTTCGAAGAATGGATTGGAAATTGTACGGGAAATCAAGCAGGTTTTTGATTCTGCTGGCGCTGAGCTGATGATACATGAGACATCATGGACTTTGCATGCTCGTGAAATTGCCCAGAATATTGATGTGGATAATTATGATGGACTGATTACCGTTGGTGGTGATGGCACAGCCCATGAAGCGATCAATGGATTAATGAATCGCAAGGATGGTAAAAAGATACCAATAGGAATGGTTCCTGGAGGCAGCGGTAATTCCTTTTTATATGGTTTGGACTGTCATGATTCTGTCAATGCTGCCAATCGAATTCTAACTGGTAATACTGGGAAAATCGATGTAGCTAAAATAATAATGAAAGATAGTATTCTTTACTCATTCAATATTATTGGTTGGGGGTTGATTACCGCCATAGCTCGTACTTCAGAAAAATTTCGCTGGTGGCCAAAACAACGCTACAATCTTTCAACTGTCATTGAATTGGTCCAACTTCAGGCTCGTACAACCAAACTAATAATTGACGATACTGTAATTGAAGGAGACATATCTTTTCTAATCGCCTGCAACACACCATACACCGGTGTAGGAATGAAAATGGCTCCTAAAGCAAAATTGGATGATGGGAAAATTGATATTATTGTGGTTAAAGAAGCTTCGCGTTTGCAGATGCTGAAATTATTTCCCAAAGTGTTTGATGGTAGTCATATTGATTCGGATCTAGTGGACTATTATCAGGCCAATAAATTTGAATTGATCCCCGTTGAAAATGACCTTTTGGATATTGATGGAGAAATAACGGGAATTACGCCCATAAAAGTAGAAATGATATCTAAGGCAATTGAGATATTTGTATAGTATCTGTCAGTCGCCCGAATAGCCTAGTTTATTCATTAATTCACCGGCAAATTTTACGGTAAAGAAATAGTCATCTGCCTTGTAATCAACGGGCAACTTACTTTCAGGGGAATCATTTGCACGAATCACATTTTGTTTGCGATCCGGTCGCCTGGTTTCTATCGGCACGGGAATTTCCAGGCATCGGCCAATTTTTAATACTGTTTCATGGAAATCACTGTTGAGTTCTTCATATGAAAGCAGGTGCAAACTCAACTCCGGATTAGTTGTGGCAAAATCCAACCATTCCTCGACATGCATCCGCCAGCGATCAACCATGTTTTTAGCCTGTCTTTTTTGATATCTTAACATAGCTCCGCATGGTTCTGATCGAATGAAATCGCTGATCGTTGCCGAATCGGGTCCTTCTTCCCAGCCTTGTAAATGGAAATGTTTTATTATTTTCCAATTGCTGCGCAGGGTGTGATAGGGATTACGGTAGATGTAAAAAATGTGAAATTGATCAGAGAGATAATTCTTTATTTCGCTGAAAAATCCTACCGGGTGATGTGATTTTAAAATATTTAATATGGGTTTATCATGAGCCTGCCGTAAATAATTGGTAATCGCCTGGGGACCGTGAAAATTCAAACCTAGTTCACCATCAAAATTCCACCAGGGTGCAGAAATGTATGGGTAATTTCTGGCAATCGTATTCATTAGAAAATGGGTGCCAGACCTTTCATGGCTGACTACAGCGACCTTTTTCTGAGGGTTGGAACCCATGTGTAAATTCATTTCCATTGATAAATCCTGATTTCAACAAATTATTTAATACAATTGTTATGCCATTTACTGGGAAGGATTTAATGGATTACTCAGAAACAATGAGATGAGTTTGGGTCACTGAGTAATTAATTTATCTTTTAATAGGGAACAACATTAAATTTTGCCAAGTCGTGTTGATATAGTATTGCTGAATTCGTAGCCCCAGGATTGGAAAAAGTGGAAGAATTCTGTTTTCGGATAAAAAATACCAGCACGGAATATTAAACTGGCAGGTGAGTGAGAAATAGCAAATGTTGGATAAAAAGACAATTTTAATCATTGACGATGAAAGTTCTCAACTAGAGCTCCTGGAAAATATTCTGGTTGAGTATAAGGTATTTTCTGGTAAAACCAGTGATCAAATGTGGGAATGTATCCACAAGAACTCGATTGATCTGATATTATTGGATGTAATAATGCCTAACGAGGATGGATTTCAAATCGCCCAGGCTTTGCGTAAAAATGATATAACAAAAGATATTCCCATTTTATTTATTTCGGCTAGAATTGAGGGACAAGACATAGTAAACGGATTCAATGCCGGAGGAGTAGATTATATAAAAAAGCCCTATGATACATTGGAATTAAAAGCCCGGATTGCCGTGGCTTTAAAGCAAAAAGAAAATGAATCTTATCTCAAAAAACAATCATTGATCGATCCACTAACCAAAGTCTATAATCGTCAATATTTTACCGATTCCGTTAATAAACAACTGGCCTATTTGAAAAGAAGTGATAATAAATTATCGATTGCACTGGTGGATATTGATTTCTTTAAAAAGGTAAATGATAGCTACGGGCATCAAGCCGGCGATATGGTTCTCAGGAATTTCTCGGATATTATTAATGACAGTATCAGAGAATATGATATATTAGCACGATTTGGGGGTGAAGAGTTTGTTATCATGTTTTTTGATTGTCCGAAAGAAATGGCATTATCAATTCTCAGCAGGATAAAAGATCAGGTTGAACAAACTGAATTCAAATTCAAAAAGGAATGTATAAATATAACTTTCAGTGCCGGAATAGCCGACACAACTGACTTTCCAACCAATAATCTGAAATGCAAGGATATATTACATCTGGCAGATCAGCGCATGTATATGGCAAAAAAAGCCGGCCGAAATCGCATAAAAATCAGTGAATGAACTCCAGATTGTAGATAAGAAATAATCTATGTTAGAGTTACTGTTAATCACAGTTGTTTTGAGCTATATCACAGCTTAATTTTCGATCTGTTTTTATTAAATAGGAAATGAAAGATACTTTATTAAATCGGCTGCTGGTAAACGTACTTGGGATACCCGGTATCCTATTATTAATATGGCTTGGGGATATTTATTTCGCGGTATTTATTATCGTAGTCACTTTAATCGCTATCTGGGAGTATTATTCGATTAATGAGATTAAAGGTGCCAGGCCAGTCAAATGGGTTGGAATGCTTGCGACAATTCTAATCGGTATTCTATACTACCAAGGTGCGATGCAGATACAGACCATCACCAGTGGAATAATGTTACTCGTGATCCTGGTAATGCTGGTTGAGATGTATCGCGGTTTACCTGATCCCACCAATAATATCGCAATTACTCTGTTTGGTATTTTTTATATACCAATCTTGTTAGGTGCATTGATTGCATTAAGAAACTGGGATTCCGAAGTTGGAACCCATCTTACACTGGCAGTATTTGTTTCAGTCTGGGTTTGTGATTCCTTTGCTTATTTATTTGGGAAAAAATGGGGTAAACGTAAAATGCTTGAACGTGTAAGCCCTAATAAAACGGTTGTGGGCTGCATCAGCGGTGTATTCGGCGCACTCTTGGTTTATAGTATTTTTCAACAAACCGGCTATTTGGGAACACCATTCAGTTGGTTGGATATTGTAATTCTAGCGCTTATTACCGGTATTTTCGGGCAGGCTGGAGACTTTGCGGAATCCATGATCAAACGTGATATGGGAGTTAAGGATTCTGGTACCATGCTCCAGGCTCACGGTGGGGTATTTGATCGATTCGATTCGTTATTTTTTACCGGTTCCCTGACATATGTTTATGTTTATTTTGCGCTTGGTATATAGATTACTTAAAACAGATTATGAGCACTACAGATATTCAGCAAAATGTATCATCAAACCAGCAAGAAATAAAATGGCAGGCACATCCTGCTAGTCAAAACTTTAAAAAAGCCGTCTTTGCTGTCGTAGTTATAGCTATTTTGGCACTGCTAATCGGCGTAATAACTGACAGCACCTTATGGGCACTATTCTCAATCGTTATTCTGATTCTGGCCTTGCAACGATTTTTTTTCCCCAGCAATTTTATTATCAATGAAAAATTAATATCTGCTAATTATCTACTGGGAAATAAATCCCTGGAATGGAAGTATGTCCGAAGGTTCACTCACGATCCCAACGGTGGATACCTTTCTACACGGAAGGTAGCCTCCCGGTTGGATGCCTATCGTGGAATGCATATTTACTTTAATCATAACCGGCAGGTGGTTATTCCGGCAATTGAAGATCGAATCAGGGTAGCTATTTCATGAAAGCGTGGTTGAAAAAAGCGTTTGAAATTGAAAACCCGGAAGGTGTAGAACCAACTCCCGCTCAAAAGGAAGTAGTGGATAAAGTTTGTCGAGAAGTAGTTCGAAGACATATGAGCACACCAGCTTTATTATTTCTGGAAACATTTCGCCCACTGAATTATATTGGCTCGCAGGTATTACATTTTTTCCAACCGATTGTAGCCGTTGTCTTAACCACTGAAGGCTATGGGCATTTCGCAGAATTTCTGGAGCAACGCAGCAGCATTGATTATCTTTGCCGACAAATTGAGAATTATGAAGCAAAAGCAGATGAAAAAAATCATTCGATTGCGGAACCAACCAAGGAATCAAAATTAGAACCAAAGACTACTGATATGAAATTTGAAGAGAAGGAACGATGAGCAATAAGGATCTTGAAAAAATTAATGTAATTCTGGCAACCGATTGTGGTAGTACCACCACTAAGGCTATTTTAATACAAAAAATTGATGGCGTCTATCGACAAACCCATCGTGGGGAAGCACCCTCCACAGTAGAAGAACCCTTTGCCGATGTTACCGTTGGTGTAGTCAATTCAGTCACCGAGGTTGCTGAGCTGGCGGATCGCAAGCTGGTAGCTGAAGACGGTAAAATTATTCAACCAGCCAGTGCTACCGAAGGCTGCGATTTATACATTTCCACATCCAGCGCCGGTGGTGGGCTTCAGATGATGGTCGCCGGTGTAATCAAGGAAATGACTGCGGCCAGTGCCAAACGTGCCGCTCTCGGAGCGGGTGCGATTGTAATGGATGTAATTGCATCCAATGATAAACGTAAGGCTCATGATCAGATCCAGCGTATTCGTGAACTGCGACCGGACATGCTGTTGCTTTCCGGTGGTACTGATGGCGGTACCTTGTCACACATATTAAAAATTGCTGAACTGATCGCTCCTGCAAAGCCTCAGCCCCGTTTCGGCGCTCAATACAGCCTTCCAATTATTTATGCCGGTAATAAGGATGCACAGCCAAATATCAGTGAATTGTTCGAGGATGAATTCGAGTTGACTATTGTTGAGAATCTCCGACCGACTCTGGAACAGGAAAACCTGGGACCAGCACGAGATTCAATTCATGATTTATTCCTGGAACACGTTATGGCTCATGCCCCCGGCTATAATAAATTGATGGGCTGGACTGACACTCCGATTATGCCAACACCGGGAGCTGTAGGTAATATTCTTCAGACTATTGCAAAACAACAGAATATCAATGTCGTG
>CAZIJQ010000042.1:0-20866 GCA_964539785.1 uncultured bacterium
GGAAGTACTTCCTTATTTCAACAATACCATTTTACCGGTTTTCTGAAAATTACCCGCCTGCAGACGATAAAAATAGACACCGCTGGTTACTGCATTACCCGTGGCGTCAGTGGCATCCCAGATAATGGAATGAGTGCCGGCGTGCTGATCTTTACTTACTAGATTGTTAACCATTCGGCCATGCAAATTAAATATTGAAAGATTCACATTTGCGTTGACCGGTAGATCGTATTTGATTGTTGTAGTAGGATTGAATGGGTTGGGATAATTGGGGTGCAAGGCAAATTCTACCGGAATAATACAGCAGATATCAGAATCAACCGCCACTGTTGATTCATAGACCGGGAATGTCAGCTCCGTTGACCAGGGTACGCTGATGTCATCTGCTATTGTCATCGTCAGCTCCGCCTGCTGACTGATGGGATAATCCGGAAACACAGCAAATGCCAGTGCGGCCATTACAGTGAGCTCCTCTTCCGGATCAAGTGAAATCAGAGAATGACTGCTGTCCAGCAGGGTAATATATGGATCATCCGAACTTAATGTTATTGTGACCGGGTTAGATAGAAGTGAGCCCGAGTTTGTCAGGGAAATATCCAATTCGACCTGTTCACCCTGATTGATCAGATTATTCGAATTACCCTGGCTTAAGCCATTGGAATCATCATCAATTCCAGCTCCGATCAGATTTACCATAACCAATGGATCCAGACCGATTTCGATATTGGTCCAGACTGAATCGACAACGACATTTGTCAGCGTATCGCCACTGTATCCGTCAGCTTGAATCTCGAGCGTAAAACTGCCCTGGGAGGTGAAGCGGTTAAAGCGACCAAATTCTGCTTCTGTCAATCTGGGGCTCATCCCAGGATCCCAGTATTCAACGATTTTCACTTGGGCAACAATTGGTGTATCATCCAAATTTGAGGTGACGTGTCCGCGAATGCCAGGTCCTTCAAAACTGCGCTCCAGGACGTACATGGCACCCCCCAAATTATCGGCTGCCACCTGCTGGGCTGTAGTAAACTCCGGTACAAATTCAACCCCGGTCTCAACCAGCATTTCGAACACTCCGGCTTTCTCATAAGCCCAGTAATAACTCATGGGCGCTTCTTCCCAACTGGCACCCGTGGTATAAGTACCCGTACCATCCTGTTGTGGCAAGCGCACTGCCATCTGCTGGGCAAAATCGTCGATCAGAGCAGTTTCGCTGGTGGTGTGGCCATTGATGCCACTTTTATAATAAATAATTTCACCATAGGAATGGTAAGTGATCCCGGCAATGGGGCGCAGGTATTCGATTAACTGTTTTTTGGCGACCACTTCAGATTCGGAGAATCGATAAGGGCCCTTATATACCCAACTGTATGGAAGAGAAGATCCGGAAGTTGAAGTTTCCCAGGCTGAATCATAATTGCGATTCAAATCCACTCCATCATAGTCGAAATCAAAATCACCATTTTCGTTGTTATCACGTTGATTTTTTCTCCACCAGGGAGAATCGGCGGTTTCTTCGATAAAATATTTATATCCGTCAGGATTCAAAATCGGCACTATCCAAATTTCCAGTTCATTCACCAATCGCGCCACATTTGTATCAAGAATAAAATTGTTCAGCAGATTTTCCATTAACACCAGACAACTCATCATTCCCATGGGTTCCCGGGCATGGTGCACCCCATCTATCCAGACCACTGTTTCATCTTCCCTTTCTGTCGGATTATCTGAAATTTTCATTCCGTATATGGGATAATGATAATTAGTACTTACACCAATCTGCACAACTTCAGTTATTTCCGGGAAATATGAATGATAAGCATTCATTGCGAGGTTTACCTCTTCGTAGCTCTGGTAATCTGGAACATACCGGTTTGAAAGCTGTCGGATCACCTGATGTTGTACTCCGGATTGCACTAGTTTATCAATAGTAGCCTGATCAGCGACTATCTCGACCCGGTCTCCCAAACCTTCATTCACTGCATCCAGGTTAAGATCATTGATTAAAGTATGGGTACTGCGAGCGTCCGCCATAATTTCAACAATATAATAATCGGCGGCTACAACCAACTGGATCAACAGTAAAAACACAATTATTTTCGTGAATGTCTTCAAAATAACCTCAAAATTTGGGGAATTAAATCAGCTTGTAATGTCGGTGCAATGGAATAATTTACACCTATAAAGAATTAATCCAATGTTGAAATCCATAAACGGTCATATTTCTGATATGGTAATATTTTTATCGATTAAAAATGGGCTGATCAATTTTGATATTTGCAAACACTTGGCAGTTTCGTCAAAAGGGGGGAACTCCCGGCGGTCAAATTATGTATATTCAGGTAACTATCGCGGGGAATTCATGAAAAAGAAAATCCTTTTAACTATATTGCTCGTCCTTCTGGTTCTGATACCCGTTGCCCTGGCCGATAACCCACGATTCGATGATGTTACTGCCGATTCGCTCAACTACATCTCGATTGATTCACACAACCCGGGTGAGCCTGAAAACAAAACCATCAATGATTGTCAGCAGATCAAAACTGTTCTGAGATTTCTCCACGGCCTGGACTTGATCACGCTGGCAGTTTCCGATAGTACCTATCCAAGTGACCGCAATATCTGGTTGTACCACATATCTCTGAATGATTATTTTGACAAAACCTACTTGTTCAAAAACCGGATATTTATCGGGAAATCCGTTTATGGCATCAAGCCGGAAACAGTAGTAGAATTCAGCAAGCTGTACAACGAACTAAAATAGATTTAAAGGAGGAATCATGGCCAAAGGTCGCGACAAACAAAAGGTTACTGAAAAGAAAAAAGCTGGCAAGAGTTTGAAGGAAAAACGCAAGGCAAAAAAGGAAAAGACAACCTATAAGGATTAGATTGATACTATCTTAGATTTCTCTTCGCTATACTCGAGGGTAACCCTCACTCGATTGGCATTCTGTCGGAGTGTTTCACAGCTCATCGTATTGCTCCGACCTGTGATGCCTGTCCGATAATTCGGTTACATCCCAGAGCAGTGTAACCAGCAAGTAGAAATTATTTTAAAGCCACCTCATCCACCACCCCAACAATGATCGACCGGATTGGCCCCATAGGGTCGTCCACTACCTGGCGGGCGGAATTGCCTTCGTCGATCACCAGCACCGTTTCACCAGCGCCGCTGTCGGTCCAATCTACCGCAATTAAATAATCTCCGGTTGGTTTGCCGTTCAGTCCCAGTTTGTCTACCACCAGTAGCCGGCGGTTCTCATAAAATTTATGATTTATAGTAGAATGGATCGTTCCGCAGACGCGCCCCAGAATCATTGCTCCTCCCCATCGTAAAGCTGTACATCGTCAACGATGCCCACCACGGCATGATCCACCGGCACGAACCAGGGGTCCATGAGTAGAGCGGCCTCGCGGCTGCTTTCATAATACACCAGTTCGCCCGGTCCTGCCATGCGGGTGCTATCGGCAGCGATCACCGGTGATTTGACCGGCTGCTGGTATTTATCCAGCGGTTGCATCACCAGCATGGGGACACCTTCCAGTCCGTCATAAACCACGGACGGGGTCAGTGTGCCGATAATTCGACCTAACTTCATTCGCCCTCCGATAGTTTATCAAGGTTGGCACGACCGAAATAAGTGGTAGCATCCACCTGGGCCGCCATCTCCGGATGCAGGTTGGGGATGATTGTCTCCCGCAGCCAATTCTCAGTGCTGGTACAGGCCTCTCGAGCAATTCGCACCGCCGCTTCCACTTCGTGCAGATCACCATTAAAAATCGTGAATGCCTTGCCACCGATATCATCCGCCAGACGAATTTCAACAATATTGACTTCGGCTCCTTTAACGCCCGCATCGGCTGAACGAAGAGTAGCCGCCACGGTAAAGGTCTCACAAATACCCAGTGCCCGCGGTTCACATTTGCGGCGCTGACCCAAGACAGAATCGTGAACCTGATCGTGAACCACCGGCAGGATTACCGAATCCACTACTTGAGTGCCTCCGACTTGCAATCCCTCAGCATAAGCCTCTTCCACAGCGCCGACGCTGCCGCCGATCAACACTAAATATTTACCGTTGTGCACCGTTCCCGATTTGATCACTGCGATTGGCGCCCGCTTGATCATGGCATCGCCGCATAGAATACCAATAGTGACGCTGGAATACTCTATCAGGGCAATGGCCGGGTAGCGGGTGTCAGATATCCTGGATCTGGGATCGGGAACTGTGGGCTGGGGATCAGGCTTTGAAGGTTGAGGCTCAATCTTTTCAACAAAATTTTCCAGTCCGTCGTCTTTAGCTGTTGGTTCTTCCAACACCATTGACTCAGAAGTCTTTTTCTGGGCCGCCTTTTGTCGTCGCAATTCTCCGGGGGTTGGTTTCTTTTCACTCATTACTAATTACCCATTACTATTTACTAATCAAACAATTCTGAAATGATCCACCAGAACGCAGCGCCGTTCCCGGGAAAAACTCAGGGGATTGGTGATGCCTTCGCCGGTGGGACTGGCAATCGAGAATGAACAGTAGCCTTCGCCTTCGTAACCCAGCCCAGCGAGAGATGGACCATTCTTGACAAAAACACTGCAGTTCATCACTCGCGCCATTCGACTCAGGTTATCCAGATTACGGGAATGCATCATGGCCGTGTGACCGAAACCGTGTTCCGCTTCCTTGGCCAGATCGATGGCCTGGTTGGCATCAGGTACGATCACGAAGGGAATCACCGGCATCATCTGCTCGGTCCATACCAGGGGATGGTTGGCATCCACCGGTGCTATGGCCAGGCGGATGTGCTCATCGACCTTAAGACCGATCTTCGCCAGAATTTCCTGAACGTTCTTCCCAATCATGTCCTTGTTCATAACCGCCGGTTGGCGGGGACCACGATTTTCGCTGAAAATCACCGATTCCAATTCCTTAACCTGGTGCTCTTTCAGCACATAGGCATCGTAGCGCAGCAAGGCCGATAAAAGTTGCGGGGCCACTGCTTCCACAACAATAATTTCTTTTTCCAGGATGCAGATCAGGTTATTGTCCATGGAAGCACCCTTAACAATACTGCGGGCTGCCTTTTCAATATCGGCAGTCTCGTCCACCACCACCGGGGGATTCCCCGGTCCGGCGCAGACGGCGCGCTTACCGCTGGTCATTGCGGCTTTCACCACCGCAGCGCCTCCAGTTACTACCAGCAGGCGCACACCGGGATGCTGCATCAATTCCTGGGCACTGGCGACGGTGGGTTGAGCGATGGTCGTTACCAGATTGGGTGGTCCGCCAGCGTCAACAATGGCGGCATTCAGCAATTCAACATTGTAAACCGAAACATTCTTGGCCGTGGGATGGACATTGAAAACTGCTGCATTCCCGGCTGCTACCATCCCAATTGTATTACAGATGATAGTGGAAGTAGGGTTGGTGCAAGGCGTAATTGAACCGATCACCCCGTAGGGCGCCAACTCCATCAGCGTTAAACCATGATCACCGGTCTTGGCCCAAGGTTTGAGTATTTCGGTCCCCGGTGTTTTATCGATCACCAACCGGTTTTTTTCAATCTTGTCAGCTACCCGCCCCAGACCGGTTTCGTCATAGGCCCGTTGGGCCAGGTCTTCGCTGTGCTCGGTCATCACCCGTCGGATCGAGGCGATAATATCATCCCGCTTGGACAGAGACAGGGCATTTAACTGATCAAAGGCTTTAGCTGCCGCCGCCACTGCCAGATCGATGGTAGGGAAAATCCCCATTCCACCAGCGGCTACAGTGCTCCCGGATTGCTCCAGTACTCCCGATGCAACAGGTGTTTGGGTCACCCGCTTCACCAGCCGGGCGGCAATTTGCTCAACCTGTTCCTGGGTTAATTGTGCCATAATATGTCCTTTAGCCAGGGGATTAGTTACCGTGTACATCCAATCATGTCACCCTGAGCCTGTCGAAGGGTGTCAACATGATTGATCAGCCATGCTTCGACGGGCTCAGCATGACAGACACGCGTCAACTAATCGTTCACGCCTTTTTTGTAGCGGATTTTTCCGTCTACTTCCCAGTTGTCAACGATGGCCATAACCACAGCATCGCAGGGACGCTTGTCGGTCATTACCGTCTGCCGGGCGGAACTTCCGCTGGCATAGAGAACCATTTCACCCACTCCTGCCTGGACAGCATCAGCGGCGACAACAAAGCCGCCGCTGGGTTTACCATCCATGTCAATATTCTGGAGCAGCAGAAATTTGAGGCCCTCCAAGCTCTGTTCTTTTTGTGTGGCTACCAGGGTACCCACTACTTGTGCCAGAACCATATTCCCGAGACCTAATCCTCGGTCATTTTGGCTTTGGGCTTGTCACCGCGACCGATAGGCATTACCAGGTCCACATTACTGTGGGGACGGGCAATTACATGAACGGCAACGATTTCGCCTACGCGGGCGGCACCGGCTTTACCGGCATCGCAGGCAGCCTTTACAGCGGCCACATCACCGCGGACGATCGCTGAAACATAACCGCCACCGGTCTTTTCATAAGATACTAGCTCGACTTTGGCCGCTTTGACCATGGCGTCGGCGGCTTCCACTACTGCCGGGAAACTGCGCGTTTCGATCATTCCAAGTGCTTCTGCCATTTTACTTCCTCCAGTGTATTAAGAGTTAATTTGAAAATTCTTTTAAGATCAGTGTCATACTGAGCTTGTCGAAGTATGACCGTCACCCTTCGACAGGCTCAGGGTAACAGAAGGGCTCCAGTATGACACAAATTATTTTTTATCTTTCTCAACCCCGGTGATTTCTTCAATGCATTTTACGGCGGCGCGCCAGCCTACATCAATATCCCTTTCGGCTCCGCCCAGATACACACGGCCGAAGCTGCCGAAAGTTCGTACTTCCAAAATATTGATTTCGGCAGCTTTTTCCGCTTCATTGGCCGCCAAGGCGGCATAAGCAGCGGGCTGGACCTCCATAACGAACATGGTTTCGCCGGGAACAATCATATTACCGTGGCGCATGCGGTTAATCAACTGGGTCTGGTGATCATCGATGTGGCGAATCACCTGCTGAGAATAAATTTTTGGCTTCCAACGCTTCTCCTCCTTCAAATCCAACGCATCCAGAATAGCCTGTCCAGCCTGGCGCACATCGGCCTGGGATTCGGAATGAATTTCCAGCATTCCGAACAACCGTTCCACGATCTGCATCCCTGGAGTAACATTAGTAGATTTCAAGGCGATGTCGGTGATCCGGTTGATTTCGATCCCTGGGGAAATTTCAACATACAATGAAGCCATCCCGGCGATTGGTAAAAAACCCTTAGCCACTGTGCCGAGAAAGGCGGCGTACTGGGGTTGAAGATTATCCAGAAAACAATAAGCGCGTAAATCGACCACTATTCTACTCCTTCAGCTTAATTCGAAATTGTTGTTTCTTGGGCACCTTTAACGATCCCAATACTGGCGCTGGCACCAATCCGGGTAGCCCCGGCTTCAACCATCTTGCGGGCATCGTCATACGATCTGATACCACCGGCGGCTTTCACGCCCAATCCCGCTCCTTGGACAACCCGGCTCATGAGAGCCACATCTTCGGCAGTAGCACCACCAGGACCAAAACCGGTGGACGTTTTAACATAATTAGCGCGAGCTTTTTTTGACAGCTCGCAAGCCCTAACTTTTTCGTCGTCGGTTAACAAAGCTGCTTCGATAATAACTTTACTGGTGGCGCTGCCGTCTTCGCAGGCCTCACAGACTGATCGGATATCCCGGTAAACTAAGTCATCTTTGCCACTTTTCAGAGCGCCGATATTGATCACCATATCGATTTCTTTCGCACCATCGCGGATCGCCTGGCGGGTCTCCATGGCCTTGATCTCCGGTGAATGGGCTCCGGAAGGAAAGCCCACCACGGTGCAGACTTTCACATCGGAACCGTCCAGTTCTTTGGCTGCTAGCCTCACATAACTGGGACTAATACATACCGTGGCAAAATGGAAGTCCCGAGCTTCACCACAAAGCTTTTTGATATCGGCATCGGTGGCATCGGGCTTCAAAACGGTGTGATCAATGCAACGGGCAATATCCTCCGGAACGTTTTCGCAGCCGGTACCGTTGTGGTAGCCGACCCGCTCCACACCAAAATCCATGAATTTGCGTACGGCATCGGGCTGTTGGACCATCTGCTTGCCGCGGATATAATCGGCTTCCAGCGGCTGGGGTACGCCAGTGGGCGACAGGGTGATTCCAGCTTTTGCCAAGATTTTCTCGACTTCATCGGTGATTCGTACCAGATCCGATTCGGAGATTCCGGTTTCAACAACCGAGACCGGTGGTGCCGATTGCGGCGCTGAAAATTCGATGTCAGGTTGCTGTTCGATATCAGTAATCATTTGTACCCGTCGCAAATGCCGCTCGGCGGTACATTCACTGGTAATAAAAGTTTCCACAATTTGTTGCGCCAGTGCGGCACCAATCAGTCCGGCACCCAGTGTCAGAACCCGGGCATCGTTGTGTTCGCGGGCGTTTTTGGCGGTTGATACATCATAGCACAGAGCTGCCCGAATGCCCAACACCTTGTTGGCGGTCATGGCGGAACCAATTCCGGCCCCATCTACCATTACACCAAAATCGGCCTCACCAGCAGCGACTTTGCGGGCTACGGCCAGGGCGAACTCGGGATAATCCACAGCAGCGGTGCCATCGGTGCCACAGTCAATTATCGTACTACCACAACCGGAAAGAAATTCTTTCAATTGGTTTTTCAAGCCATATCCACCGTGATCGGCGCCAATGGCTATTTTCAAGTTTTTTATGTCTTTCATGATATTTTCAAATTTTAGTTAGCCATTAACCATTTAACAGCAATTTATTCGCGACAAATTCATCCGTAATAAGCGTATTGAAAAATTTACCCTGTAGTCCGGCGCGGATTGCTGCCAGCTTACGCTGACCACCAGCCACCGCGATTGATCGGGATTTTTTAGCCAGCTCTGTCAGATCTATTCCGATTGTACGCCGGTCCAGATCGGAAGAACAAATTTTCCCTTTACCATCGATAATCCGTGAACAAATATCGCCCACAGCCCCCCGTTTCAGCAAATCATTAACTTCATTATTTTCAAAATAATCTGCCCGTACCAGGACTGAATCCATGCCGAAAGAGCCAATGGTGAAAAAGGCTACCTGGGCCGAGCGGGCCAATTGTAGCGTTCGAGCAATATTTTTATCGGATACAATCGCTGCCTTAACTGCCGGGCTGTCAACGATGGCGGGTAATGGCAGCAGATAAGGAATGGCCCCGCATTTCTCACCAATGGTCTTGGCTATTTCACTGGCGTGGGTGTCATATTCGGCCCGTGATATACCGCCGTTCAGCTGTACTACCGTCATGTCCTTAAATTTTTTAGCCTGCACCTGGCCTGCCAAAGCCTGCATGGTGGTACCCCAGGATACACCAAGGGTCAGGCCATCTTCCAGCAGGTCATTCAGCAGTGATACCGCTGCCTGTCCCAGACGGCGCTGTACCAACCAGTAGTTACCGTCATCCGGAACGACAATGACTTGCTTGAGCTTGTATTTTTTTTGCAGCTGTGCTTCCAGACGCGTACCGGCAGCTTGGGGATCTTTGATTTTTATACTGACAATGCCCTGCTGGCGGGCCGCCTGGAGCAGTCGCGAGACGCCGGGTCGGGAGACTGACATTTTGCGGGCAATATCCTGTTGGCTGAGCCCATGTTCATAATACAGCCGGGCAGCCTCCACCAACTGGGAAATTCGTTCTGAGTCAGTCAACATAGTTTGAACATATGTTCATTGGGTAGTATCATTTGTTCAAACCTACCGGATTATTTTGGGTTTTGCAAGGAAAATTTACACAGTCGTTTTTATCGATGGTAATTTGTGGTTATAACACTGTTGGCATGGTTCGACAGGCTCACTATGACATCTCCCCTGTCATTCCGAAGGAAGGCATGCCTGCCGTAGATCCTGATTTATCAGGACGCAGGCAGGTACGACTGAGTAATCTACTTTGTCTGGAGTAAGTTCATTGTAGATTTCTCATCCCGATGTATCGGTATTCGAAATGACAAATATGGAAACTGTTAAAACGGTTAACGTGTATTTACCGATGGTTACCCACAACTGAAGTTGTGGGCTTTTTGCTCTGATCTGCAAATTGTACAATTGATTGTGTCAAATACATTTGGGACTGCACTTGAATGATATCATCATGCCCATAGTTTTAACTGTGGGTCATTTAATTACTACACACCCCAACCATTTCAATGGTTTACTGCTGTTAAACCAAATTTTTGACCCGATCCACCAGAGCCTGGGCTTGGGCCTGATCCGGGGCTTCAGCATAGATGCGCATGATCGGTTCAGTGTTGGATTTACGCAGATGAACCCAGCTGTCTTTCCAGGTGAACTTAACGCCATCGATTGTATTGACATCAGCCCGGGAAAATTCCCGCCGCACAGCAGCCAGGGATTGATCGACATCCACACCTTCCAGGCTGACCTTATCTTTCACCATCACAAATTGCGGTAACGTTGCCACAATAGCACTTAGCGGTTTCATGGATTGTGCCATGCGATTCAGCACCATGGCGGCTCCCACCAGCGAATCGCGACACAGATGAGCGGCCATCAAAATGACACCGCCGTTGCCCTCACCGCCCAGTGGGGCATCCAGGGTTTGCATCAACTGAACCACATTAATTTCACCTACGGCCGAGCGAACAACTTTGGTACCATATCGGTCAGCCAGCTTGTCTAATGCCATAGTGGTGGACAGATTCACTACAATTGGTTCAGGTTTACCAGTGGTTTTCCAGTAGCCATCCACGGCCAGAACCAGAGTGTTTTCCTCACCCAGCGGCATCCCCTTTTCTGATACAATCGCTAAACGGTCCGCATCGGGATCCACTGCAAAACCGGCGTCGGATCCAGTTTGGGTCACGACATCACCCAAGTCCCGCAGATTTTCCGGTAGTGGCTCCGTACCCCGCAAAAATTTCCCAGATGGTTCGCAATACAGCGGTACCACTTCACAGTTCAGCGCCCTCAACATAGCTGGCAGAGCTTCGGCACCGGCGCCATTAACAGCATCGATGGCAATTTTAAATTTTCGCTGTTTAATAGCCGCCACATCGATACAATCCAATGACAGAATGTGGTCTATGTGTTTTTCAATTGCGTCTTTCTGGGTAGTGCGCTGTCCGGCTTCTGCGATATGAATTGTATCGCAACCGGCATCTACATGATCGAACAATTGTCGACATTCGTCCGGCAGAAAAAAAGTGCCATCGACCCGGACAAATTTCAAGCCGTTCCACTCGATAGGATTATGGCTGGCGGTCACAATGATTCCGCCTACTGCAGTGGATTGCTCGACAACAAACTGGACCGTGGGTGTTGGGACGATTCCGCAATCGACTACATCTCTCCCGAAGGCAGTTAATTCTTCGGCAATGGCGTTTGTGAGCGTTACGCCAGAAGGACGGCTGTCGCGCCCCAGCACAATTTCGCCAAAAGGCAACATATCATTGACAGCACGAGCATAAACCTGGACAATGGCAGGTGTCAAGTGACTGGCGACCAATCCCCTAACACCGGAAATACTGCGAATCAACATTGACAAATTCCTTTTTAAATGATAAAAAATGATTAGAAAATTAAAACACGGGCATAAAAAAAGGTCCAGGAATTATCCCGGACCTTTTCTGCTTTTAACACAAATGTCGCTTATTTGTAATAGCGCGCCATTCGGGCAAGGCGGCGGGCGGTCTTTTTCCGCTTAGCGCGTTTTTCATCGCTGGGCTTAACATAGAACGATTTAGTCTTAAGCGTACGCAGCACGCCAGCGCGCTCCCACTTCTTTTTGAAGCGGCGCAAGGCCCGTTCTAGCGGTTCGTCTTTTCTGACCGTCACTTCCACCATGAAATCACCTCCTTTAGTGGCGCTTAACCATAGATAGTATTGGTAAAACCGGCACAAGATCGAATAATAATATATTGTGCCCGTAAACAGCAGGCGAGTTTACGATAATAACAATAATTTCTCAACTTATGTTTTTATCATAGTAACGACCACAAAATAATACTATTAAGCGCGCACCCCGGTTGGGATAATATTTGTTTTTACCCCTAAATCCATCGAAATTAGCTTGTCGGGAAAGGCAGGGATAAAATAATTTAACCGTAAAGTTTCAATTTTAAGATTGACAAAATGAATAAATATCAAAACATAGCCCTCTGGCTTATTGCCATCGTAATTACGGTGTCTTCCGCTGTCTACCAGAAAACAACCGGTCCTACTTACCCAATCAAAGGGGAGGTACAGATCAACGATACGACTATCAGCTATAAGCTTTTACGGTCTCATAATACTGGAATTGACGCCCGGATAATCATTCTGGTTGATAATGAAACTATTACCGGTACCTTTGATTTTCGACGATTTCGAAGTAACGATGACTGGACTACCAGCGTGATGGAACAGAACGAAGGATCCTTGGTTGTTACATTACCACACCAGCCCCCGGCCGGAAAAATCATGTACCGTCTCTATTTGATCGATGCTGATGGTATTCGCCATGAACTTCACCGGGAACCGGTTTTGATCCGATTCAAAGGAGCGGTTCCGGCTTATATCCTGATTCCACATATATTCTTCATGTTTTTTGCAATGTTGATTTCAAACAGGAGTGGTTTACAGGCTCTTGTTCGCGGCGAAAGTCTATACAAATATGCCCTTTGGACAGCGGGACTGTTACTGGCCGGTGGATTAATCTTGGGACCGGTTGTACAGAAATTTGCCTTTGGTGCTTTCTGGACCGGTTGGCCCTGGGGGCACGACTTGACAGATAACAAAACAATTGTCGCATTTTTGGCTTGGGGGTTTGCAATTTGGAAGAACCGGGGTAATAGACACAATCCTGGGTGGGTGCTGGCAGCCAGCATTATCCTGTTTATGGTTTACATGATTCCACACAGTGTTTTAGGTTCGGAACTGGATTTCACCGGCATGGAGCAGTAAAGGACTTTTCAGTATGACTTTCGAAATAGCCATAGTCCTGCTAATCATTGCAATTACGGTAGTTTTATTTGCTACTGAGCTGGTGCCAATTGAGATTGCTGCTTTGGTAAGTCTGGGGCTGTTACTTTTGACTGGTATATTGAAACCGGAAGAAGCTTTTTCCGGCTTCTCGAATACTGCTGTTATAACAATCGCTCTGCTGTTTGCTTTAAGTTATGCGCTACAGAAAACAGGGGTTTTAGAATATTTCGTTATCACGTTGAATAAACTGGCCAAGCGTTCCACCTGGCTGGGATTGTTTGTCTTTTTATTTTCAATCGCCATTCTATCAGCATTAATTAACAATACTGCCGTGGTGGCTATATTCATACCGATTGCTATTCGAATGGCCCAGAAATATTCAATCAGCCCATCAAAAGTACTGATTCCACTCAGCTACGCCGCCATCATGGGCGGCACATTGACCCTGGTAGGTACATCCACTAATCTGCTGGTAAACTCGATGATGGTTGAGTCTTCTATGGAATCAGCCCTGGGAATGTTCGAATTCACTCGTTACGGAATAATAATTCTGTTGGTTGGCATGACTTACATTGCCGTGGTCGGTTATCGAATGCTACCGTCACGCACCGTCACAAGTAGTCTCACTCAGAATTACAATATGGGTGATTACTTAACTGAGATAAAAATTTCAGAGGACTCTAGCCTGGCCGGTAAATCCTGCCTGGAGCGGGGAATAAGCCAAAATTATGATGTTGTTGTGCTGGACATCCTGCGCGACAATGTACGATTATCTACTCAAATCAGGGATGCGATTCTGCAACCCAACGATATTCTATTTGTCCGGGGATCAGTCGAGAATCTGCTACGGTTGAAAAAAATCGAGAAGGTAACGTTGCTGACCGATGAAAAATTGACTCATCCTGAATTGACGCAAAAAGACAATGTGTTGGTGGAATGTCTCATGACCGATCAATCCGAATTGGTGGGACGCAGTGTCATGGAATCCAATTTTCGCCGGCATTTTGGGGCATTTGTGCTGGCAATTCGCCGGGAAGGAACAATTTTACGCAGTAAAGTCGCTCATATTATTTTAAAGGCTTATGATACTCTGTTGGTTTACGGTCCGCGGGAAAAAATCCAGGAAATGGCCGCCACCGGCGACTTCATAGTATTGCAGGAAATCGCCACCAAGCTCAAGCGTCATCGTTTCTGGTGGTTGAGCATTTTAGTCCTGCTGGCAGCTGTAATAATTGCTGCACTGGGAATATCACCAATAATAAAAAATAGTTTACTGGCTGTCATTATTTTATTGGTTGTCAAAGTGATGACACCCAGTGAAGTTTATCATTCAATTCACTGGCCGGTGATAGTATTGATTGCAGCGTTGATTCCTTTGGGACTGGCCATTCAAACTAGCGGAACTGCCGATTGGATCGGTGGTAATATTTTCAATCTCGTGGCCAATGCGCCCGATTCAATTAAGGGCTATATCCTACTTGCGATTTTATACCTGATTACCGCCATATTAACCGAAGTTTCGTCGAACGCGGCAGCCGCAATAATTATGGTACCAATCGCAATCAACGCAGCTGCTCAATTGGGCTTAATGCCGCGGCCGTTTATTTTTGCTATTTGCTTTGCCGCCTCGGCCTCATTCGCTACTCCGGTAGGCTATCAAACCAACTTAATGGTTTATGGCCCCGGAGGCTACAAATTCACTGATTATATGAAGGTTGGAATCCCCCTGGCATTAATTTTATGGGTCACGGCAATTTTTATGATTCCAGTCTTATGGCCGTTTACAGCCGTTCATTAAACACATAATTAATTTCAATATATAGCTGATGATTGCGGCCTATCTCAATCAATTCGTTTTACAAACAATAAATCGTATAAAAATGTCTCCAACGGTTACAGCTTAGCTGATTGTATCTTCGATTTTTCCCAATCGATCCAGCAATTTAAGATAAGCAGTCTCGAGCTCTTCCTGGGTAGTCATAGCCTGTTGGATTTTTAAATAATCGCTGGCGTTAGCTGGATCATTAATAATAATCGTCTGGCTTTCCAGATCCGATTCCATTTTCTTGATTTCACGGGTTAGTTTTTTACGCTCATTTTCGAGCCGCTTTTGCTCTTTGCGAGCCACTATTCGAGCTTCTTTGTCAGCAGATTCTCCCAGCCCCTTTTTCAATTTCCCAGAGCTACCGTCTTCTTGTTGGCTGGATTTCCAGCTGTAGTATTCATAATTACCCGTATAAACATTAAGTTTTCCATCGCCGATATCGATCGTCATATTTGTTACTGCATTCAGGAAATGGCGATCGTGCGAAATACAAACCAGGGTTCCCTGGAATTCGGCCAAAACCCGTTCAACAACATCCCGTGATATCATATCCAGATGATTGGTTGGTTCATCCAAAAGCAGCAGGTGCGACGGCTCCACCAGCATGCGGGCTAATGCCAGCCTAGATTTTTCACCACCGGATAATACTTTTACCAGTTTTTCAACCGTGTCACCTGAGAATAAAAAACCACCGAGATAACCCCTGATCTGAGAAATGGACCAGCCACCAGCGACCAATTCAATAGTTTCGTAAACAGTTTTTTGAGGGTCAAGTATTTCCAGTTGATGCTGGGCAAAATACGCTTTTTCCACGCCGTCCCCAAATTCCAGGCTGCCCCCGGACAAACCGGTTTCTTCCGCCAGCATTTTCAGCAGGGTCGATTTACCGGCGCCATTGTATCCCACTAGTCCGATTTTCTGTCCCCGTTCAATTGTCAAATTCAGCCGGGGATATACCACCAGTTCACCGTATTGCTTACGGGCTTCTTTCAGTTGCACCACCTTTAAAGGGGCACGTCCCGGCTGCGGAATTGTCAACCGGAAATGAGGCTTGTCGGTGGTCGGTGCATCCACCAGCTCCATTTTTTCCAACTGCTTGACCCGGCTCTGAACTTGACTGGCTTTAGTATTCTTGTAACGAAATCGTTCAATGAACCGTTCGGTCGAAGCAATTTTCCGTTGCTGATTTCGGAAGGCTGCTTCCTGCTGGTCGTGCCGCAATTTTTTCTGTTCTACAAATGAAGAAAAATTTCCTTTATACAAATTTATTACTGCCTGATCCAGCTCGACAATATGAGTAACCGACGTATCGAGAAAGGTGCGGTCATGGCTGATCATAATCAGTCCGCCTTTCCAATTCGCCAGAAAAGCTTCTAACCAGATTGTTGCATCAAGGTCGAGATGATTGGTTGGTTCGTCAAGGAAAAGCATATCCGGTTGGAGCAGCAGAATGCCAGCCAGGGCTACTCGCATGCGCCAGCCACCGCTGAATTCTTCCAGCAATCTGTGAAAATCTGTCGTTTGGAAACCAAGTCCGTTCAAAATCCGCCTGGCCCGATCTTCCAGTGACCAGCCCTCGAGCCGCTCATAATTTTCCTGCAACTGGCTCAACCGGCTTAATATTATCTGGTTATGGGGTTCTTCAGCCAATTGCTGGGAGGCGGTATAAATTTTTTCTTCCAGTTCCGCCACCTCCGGGTATGACTTCATGACTTCTTCAAGAATTGAGCGCCGGGAACCGGGAATAATATCCTGAGGCAAATAACCGATCACGGTTCCTTTATCAACTAACACATTACCGTTATCGGTAGTTTCATAGCCCAGCATCAGCCGTAAAAGGGTGGTTTTTCCTGATCCGTTGGGTCCAACCAACCCGATGCGCATACCGGGTTTTATTACCAATCCCGTATTGTTAAACAGGACTTTGTCCGGAAATTCTTTTGATATTCCTTCGAGACGAATCATGGTTATTCTGAAATTTCCCCAATCAGAAAATTACCACAATCCTGAGTGAGAAGTACCTGACAGATTGTGTTTTTGAATGACTCATCTCCCGCTATTTTGACGCGGATATAATTGGGAGTCATTCCGGAAACCAGATCATCTTTCCCAATCGTTTCAAAAAGCACCGATTGAACTGTGTTTAGAAAACGTCGATTGTACACCTGTTTCTTTTTTGCGCTCATTTCACGCAAAATCGAAGCCCGTTTCTTTTTAACATGAAAATCAACCCGATTCGGAAGCTTGGCCGCAATCGTACCATCCCGTTCAGAATACCTGAAAATGTGCAGGTATGAAAATGGAAGCCGCTCAACAACAGCTAATGTTTCAGCAAATTCCGCTTCAGTTTCGCCGGGAAAACCAACAATCAAATCTGTTCCCCAGGCAACATTGGGAAGTATGCTTCCGATGCGACTGGCCAGTTTGAAATATTCAGCCAATTGGTATTTGCGCCGCATGCGATTGAGAACCGCAGGGGACCCGCTTTGTAATGGGATGTGCAAGTGAGGACAAATTGTGGGGCGTTCAGCCAGCAATTGCAATAGATCGTCAGATATTGTGTTGGGCTCGATCGAGCTAATTCTTATTCTATTCAATCCGGGAATAATGCTTAGTCTTTCCAGCAAATCCGCCAGTTTATTGCTACCATCCTGCCAAGTGCCAATATTAATCCCGGTAAGAACCAGTTCCCGATAGCCTCGATCCACGAGATTTTTAGCTTCGGTCAGGCATTCAGACATTTGGCGACTGCGAGCTTTACCCCGGGCAAAGGGGATTATACAATAAGAGCAGAAATAATCGCAGCCTTCCTGAATTTTCAGATAGGCCCGGGTTCGTCCGGTGGCAGAAATAAATTCCAATTCCCGATAATTTTCAATATCGCCGGATTCATTCACATAAACCAGCGGTTTGGCTACCTTTGTTTCCAGTTGGGTAATATATTCCAAAAGGCGATATTTTTCATTAGTCCCTAAAATCATATCAACACCAGCGATTGACGACAAATCCTCCGGATTTATCTGAGCATAGCAACCCATGGCAACAATTCTGCCCTGTGGTGATGCTTTGATAGCGTTCCTGATAATCTGGCGGCTCTTGCTGTCGGCCTCATTGGTGACGGTACAAGTATTAATCACCGTTAAGTCCGCTGCCGACCGGAAAGGCACTAGCTCGAAACCATGACGCCTGAAATCCGCCGCGATAGCGTCTGTCTCCGACTGATTTAGCTTGCAGCCCAGAGTGTGAAAACTAACGGTTTTAATCTGAGATTGGTTTTTCATGGTATTGTACAGGGGTCGGAATTTCGGTTGCTGCTAAATCTTAAACAAGCCGGGTATTTCTATCATTAGAAGCGATAAAAAGTATAGCTATTGCCAATAACTTTTATGGTCACTAATAAATATCATACCAAATAATTTATATTTATAAATAAGTATTGATAATTTATCTAAGAAATACTACGTTTACTGTATAACATTTCTAGGAGCGGTACTATGTTAATTGGAGATGATCTAAAACAAGTAAGGCGGGAACTGGGCTTAACTCAAAAAGGACTGGCTGAAAAGCTCGGCGTCAGTCTTCCGACAGTTGTCAATTGGGAACTGGGTAAATCCACACCGCGCGGTCAAAACCGAATTAAATTAGACGAATTTTTGACCGAAACTATAGCTGATGAAGATTTCATCGATGATCAAATGTGGGATGATCTACAAATTGTATCTGATGAATTGGGTTTTGAGGATATGATAGAGCTATTTAAGACAATTGTCCGTAAACACAAACTTGGTTTGCTGGACCTTTAGATCTATTTACTGGTAAGGGTCCAGGTTCCATCCCAATCTTTACCGGGGGGGGTTTTCTTCATGTGTTCACAACGGGAAATATAGATTGCAGAGGGGTTTGTATTTCGACCGGGGAACATTATCTCCAGAGCTTCGGCTGTTTTAAAAACCTTGATTGCTTTATTCCAATTCTGATCAAGATACAAAGCCTGCCCTTCATGAAAAGCGACTACCGCCGCTGCGAGATTCGGATCAAGTTTATCTTTTTCAGATAATAGCTCATAAACTTTTACCGGTACGCTTTTACCCTTAACTCGTACATAGTCCAGGAAGCGCCATTCGAATCTATCCTTTACCGCCACATAAGTTGTGTCCAGGACCTGGATATACACACCATATTGTTTCGCGGAAGCCTCTAACCGTGAGGCGATATTAACCGTATCACCCATCATAGTGTAATTCATACGCATGGTTGAACCCATATTACCGGTTACAATATCACCCGATCCCAACCCGATGCGGTGCTGCATATTGTGAACAATTTCCGGCCAACCTTCTTCCGACTTCCATTTGGTACGCAATACAGCCAACTCCTGCTCCATCTCTAGGGCGGTCATGCAAGCCTGGTATTCATGGTCTTCAACGGGCATTGGTGAACCATAGAAGGCCACAATAGAATCGCCAATATACTTATCCAGTGTACCCTGGCGATTAAGTAAAACCGTGGTCATTTCAGTTAAATATTCGTTCATGAGACTGACCATCTTCGTTGGCTCCAGCACTTCGGAAAACGAAGAAAAGCTCTGGATATCGGAGAAAAAGGCGGTGTGATAACCGGCATCACCACCAAGTTTGGGTTCCTGCTTGGATTCGTACATTTGATCGATCAATTCCGGTGAAATATAGGTACTGAAAGTCGACTTCAAAAATCGTTTATCTTTCTCAGACACCAGAAAATTATACAGGAAAACACCCAGGTAGGTGGTCCCTACAGCCAGTACCGGACGAACAATTTCCCACGCAGCCAGAGCAGTCAGAAATCGGCTGTAGGCAAAAATAATCCAGCCAATTAATACAATTACCGGTATCAGCATGGCCAGGATCGGTCGTGCAATAATCAGTGAAACCAGAATACCGACCAGGAGGCAGGTAATCACTGTAACCCAGAAGTTAGCCTGTTTACTGACCAGCTGAATAAATTCATCATTCAGGATACTATGCATTACGGTAGCATGAATCTCAACCCCCGCAAAGGTTTCCTGAACCGGTGTATTCCGCAAGTCCATTAATCCCGGCAGAGAAGAACCTACGATAGCGACCCGATCCTGCCAATATTCCGGCGGCAGCATTTCCGGATCGAAGCAGTACATATATGGCAAATAATAAAAGGTCTTAAAAAATCCATAATAATTAACAAAAACACGGCCCTGATCGTCAATGGGGAGCTCCCGGACAATTTCGCCGGCGCGGTTGGTCAAGGTCAGGATCAGTTTGGCAAAATCATAGGAGAAACCATCCGCCGGAACATCCAGGATATCCATGGCTGCCGCCATTACCAGCGATGGGTAAACATGTTGCGGACCCTCAAAAAAGATTGCAGTTGGTGCCCGTCGGATTATGCCATCTTCATCCTGGGGGAAATTGGCGCTGCCGGCCCGCCGGGCAACAGACAACAGTTCCAGGTGAGTATTGCCGATACGTTCCGCCCGAGGCAGTTGCAACGCTTGCTCCAGGGGAATATCCAAAATATGCCGACTGGGATCGTACCCGGCCGGTTCACTATCCATGGGATAGAGAAAAGTACTGCTATCAGCAGCCTCAAAAACCAGGGCGTGGTAGGCTTTATTGCTGGCAGCAGTAGATTCGACAAATCTGGCGGGATCGTTGGAGATTAGGAACTGTTCGGTAACCGCTGAAAGATCTTCGGCTGCCGGTGGGTTTTCAGAAACCAAGGCGTTTACCAGATCAAAATTGAAGGAGTTTTCCGCATCAAAAATAATATCAAAAAGAATGGCCTTGGGATTGCCGGAAGTCACCACATCGATCAACTGGCCATGGTAGGCATGGGGCCAGTCCTTATAATTACCCAGTCCTTCTACCGAGCTGAGATCAATATCAATGATTACAATATCATCAATTGAAGCTTCTTCACTATCAGCCACTTTGGCCTTCATGCGAGAATCGTATGAGCGAAACTCATAACCATCTAAAACGGTCTT
>CAZIJQ010000042.1:20966-22261 GCA_964539785.1 uncultured bacterium
GCTTCGGCATCCAGGTTGGTAGGCTGATTAACATCAACTTTCCCCTCATAAACCAATACCGAGCTTTCATCTTCGCCGGCACTGGTGCGATAGACGGTTCCACGGATAGCCGCCACAGCTGTTGGGGTGCGAATGGACACATTTTTCTTTTCACCAAAAGCCGCTTTGGCAGACACCCAGGCATTGCCTTTCTTTAAGGTGGCGTTGAATTCCTTGGTCATGGGCTTGACGTTGGCTTCCGTTAATACCAATTCCGAATTTTCGCCAATCCGCACTTTCCCACCGCCGGTAAGTGTTATTTCGCAACGGGATTTAACGGCGGTACGAATCTGGTCATTTACATTAAGGGCTTGACGGGGCATGGCCCTGGACCAGTTTTCAGACCCAACCACAAGCACTTCCACTTTACCAAGCGGCAGGGTGATCTTGCCGAATTCGGCCGCCAGACCAATCTGAGAAATCAAAATGAACGGAATAATTAAAGTTAACAGTGATATTCTGACGGATTGTTTCACGGCAAGCCCCATTAATTATTTTTATTAATTATCGTGGATCAAATTTAACATAACTAACCCTAATAACCACAGTCGGTCATGACAAATATATCTATCGGCCAGTTTAGAAATAACAAAGGGCGGGATAAACCGCCCTTTGTCAGACTTAATTGATTCAGATTATTTAACCAATATCATTTTCTTGGTCTGGTTCAGCAGCATCTGACCGGATGGAGATTTAATTCTGGTTGAATAGAAATAAATTCCGCTGGCGACTCGCTGACCAGAGTGATTCCTGCTTGACCAGATATAATTATAATAACCGGCCGGCAGATATTCATTATTTACTATGGTTGCAACTTCTTCACCCAGCAGATTATATACAACCAGATCGACAATCGCTTCATCCTGAATGGAAATCTGGATTGTCGTCTTGGGATTGAATGGGTTGGGGAAGTTCTGGCTCAAGCTGTAGGCATCCGGATAAAGAGCCACACCGGCGTTGTTGGCATTTACGAAATCGCGGGTACCTGCTACCAATCGAAATTCACGTTTGGTATTGCGGCCACCGATGGCATAATAATATCCAGGACGGCCAATCAGATTCTGGGCCGTGCTAATCGATTTATCGATCAGGAAGATGTCGTATTCTGCCGGGATATCTTCGATGCCGGCAAAGGTCAGATTGACATTATTAATTACATCGGATGCGATAACCTCAAAATCCCAGAAGTTGCCTTCGGCATTGACTTTCTTGATATCGGTGGTGTAGATATCACCATTATCCGACCAGTCGCGATT
>CAZIJQ010000043.1:0-21568 GCA_964539785.1 uncultured bacterium
TATGTTGCTTTGTCAACCACCCGAACTTAAGGGAATTTGTTTTATAGATTAGGCTGATGTAACTACGAAAGTATTGGAAACAATCGCGGGAAGGCTATTTACAATTTCCTAAACCGCCTCGAACTTAGCAGTAAAATGACGCAGAAACGGCGGCTGTTCAGTTATCCGGTAGCCGGGGATTTTATCCTTTTTATCAAATACTTCTTTTGCTACTTCCAGCACATAGTCAACATGGCTTTGGGTGTGGGTACGGCGCGGCAGGGCCAGGCGTACCAATTCCATGGCGCCAGGTAATTCTTTGCTTGTTTTATGGTCGATTTTTCCAAACATAACCGATCCGATTTCTACCGTGCGAATACCGCCGGCCCGGTAAAGCTCAATCGACAGCGCCTGCCCTGGATACTGCAAGGGCGGAATATGGGGCAACAAAGCTTTGGCGTCGATATAAATGGCGTGGCCACCGGGCGGTTGAACAATCGGATAACCCAACCGGGTCAGGCCCTCACCCAGGTATTTAGCCTCTGAAATGCGATAGAGTAAATAGTCTTCGTTCAATACTTCGTTCAGCCCCACAGCGATAGCCTCCAGGTCGCGGCCGGCCAATCCACCATAGGTGGGAAATCCTTCAGTCAGAATCAATAAATCTTTTTCCTGCTGTGCGAGATCACCTTCATTGGTACAGAGAAATCCGCCGATATTAACCATGCCGTCTTTCTTGGCGCTCATGGTACAACCATCGCCATAGCTGAACATTTCCTGCACAATTTCCCGTACAGATTTTTTCCCATATCCTTGCTCGCGCAATTTTATAAAGAAGGCGTTTTCGGCGAAACGACAGGCATCAAAATACAGCGGAATTCCGTACTTGTTCAGCAGGGTGCGAGTAGCTTTGATATTTGCCATGGAGACCGGTTGGCCACCACCTGAATTATTTGTAATTGTCAGCATGCACAGGGGTATTTTTTCTGCTCCCACCCGCTTGATCAACACCTCCAGCTTATCCAAATCCATATTGCCTTTGAAGGGGTGTGTGCTGGCAGGATCGCGCCCCTCATCGATAACGAGATCGAGAGCCTGAGCGCCACGGAATTCCACATTTGCACGAGTGGTATCAAAGTGGGTGTTGTTGGGAACGATATCACCTTCCTGGCACATTACCGAAAACAGGATTCGCTCTGCCGCCCGCCCCTGGTGGGTGGGAATCACATGGGTGAAACCAAATATTTCTTTGACCGCCGCCTCAAAGCGCTGGTAACTAACGCTGCCGGCATAGGATTCGTCGCCACGCATGATGGCCGCCCACTGTTCCGAACTCATGGCGCCGGTACCGCTATCGGTAAGCAGGTCGATCAACACGTTCTGGGCTTCAATCTTGAATAAATTATAATGTGCTGTTTTTAAATATTTTTCCCGCTCGGCCACAGAAGTCATTCGAATCGGCTGGACAGATTTTATGATAAACGGTTCGATTACAGTGCGAAAACGTGGTTTTTCCGGCATGATTTGGCCCATATCCTCTTATTTGATTGGACTGCAAATTAACCTTGCTCAACACCGGATGAAATCATTTGCTTTTTACTCTTTCAAAACCGAAAAAAGCGCAATGGATATCAACAAAAAAGGCTGCCATCTGCGGGCAGCCTTTTTATAAAGAAATAAAATTAAGCTTTATTCGATCATCTCACCACCGCCGATCAGGTCAGCCAGTTTAAAAGTTCCGTCTTTTTCCATTTCCCGGGCAACCTGTACAATACTTTTCCGGGCTTTGTCGATTTCACGCTTGGCCACCACGCCTTCTACCGGTTCATACATAGCCTGTTTTTTCTGGGGCAGGTTTTCAAGCACGTGATTAACCGTATCTTCATCCATACCCTTCATAGCCATGGCGATAGTGTCCAGTTCTACTGAATTCATTAAGTCGCGCAGTAGTCCATCGGTGAAAAATTCGAATATATTTTCAAAAGTAAGGTGGTATTTTTTGACTTCTTTGGCAAGCTCCGGGTTTTCCAGTGAGATCGCTTCGAGATATTTGCGTTCTTCTTCCGGATCCATATCACCCAGAATGGCAGCGATGTCTTGCCCTCCGCCACGGGAAAAATTGATTGTCCGGGGCAGGAAATGCGATTTATCTTCTAAATCATGGGCAACGTCTACCACGCCTTCCAGGGGAACGTCGTTTAAGTCACCGATTTCAATCAGTACTCGACCCTTGGTTTCGGCATCCACTCGATCAAGTACCATCATCCGTCGCTCCTGCGGTAATTGAGCCATAGCTATGGCAATCACCCTGGGTTGCTCGGAAACCAACAACGCCACGACTTGCTCGTCGGTTAGATGTTCCATGAATGCAAACGGCTTTCTGGGCTCGTCACCTGATTCATTGAATTTGTCACTAATGAAACTGAAATAGAATTCTTCTATTGTCCGCTTTTTGACTTTAAAAGATATTGAACCCAACTCTCTGATCGTGGAACGCACTTTGCGCAAATCAGTCTGGGTTAATCCTTTTATCAGAGTCATTGCCAGGCTTTCACCCAGGACTGCAAAAAGAATGGCCACTTTTTGTAAGCCGGACAGGCGGTTATAATCTGTGATCATATTAAGATCCTGTTATTTTTTCTTTTTCTTGCCTTTTGCTTCTTCCGGTTCGGCCGGAGCTTCTTCAGGTTCAGCCGGGGCCGGTGGCGCTTCTTCCTGTATCCATTCCCGCACAATCCGCGTCGCGGTTTCCGGTTGCCCTACGCTCATTGATACAACGGCTTTGCGCATATCGTTTATTTCACTCTGCACTACACCGGGGTCATCAGCGACCGGTATTGGTGGTGCAACTGGAGCCACCGGTTGGGGTGGTGGTGCGACCACCGGAGCTGGTTCTGGTTGGCTCGGTTCCTGGGTAACTATTTCCTTCTTAGGCGCTCGTTTTTTTTTCCGGGGTCGGGGTGGTGGCATCATCCACGGTGGTGGTGGTGCGTAGCGCGGCTTGTTCCGGCTATTCATTACCAAAACCGACACCAGTGCGATAACAGCCAGTAGTGTGAGTAATCCCATCAAATACAGGGGCAAGTTGCTGATCCCACCTTGGATTTTATCGAGTTCGGCCTGGACACTTTCGAGGCTGGTTATTTTCTCAGAGATTTGCGCATCTAATACTGATCGTTCACCCTCAGCCAAATCAACCCGGGCCTGGGCCGCCAGAGCTTCTGTATCAGACATGCTGGCAACAGTCAGTTGATTCCTTAAGTCAAGGATTTCCTGATTCAACTGCAGTAACCGCAAGGAATCCCGCTGCAATATATCTTCTTTCTCTTGTTCAAATGCACGATTACGAGCCGCCATTTCAATTTTTGTCAATTCGGACTGGAAATACGTCTTGTCCTTATCCCTGCGCTGGGTTTCTTCCTGTTTATAGGCTTCTAATTCTTGCCGCCAGTCTCTTTCGGCTGTTGCTGTTTCTACCTCGCGCTGCTGCTCCATTGCATCCACCTTGTCAGCTATACTTTTCAAGAGGATGGCTTCGGCGGAGCGCTGATCCCGGCGTTCTTTAAATGTGGCAGTCATGATACTCAGCTCATCACCCCGAGCACGATTATAGCGCGCTGCAACCATAATAATCTGACGGATGTTTTCGATTAATTCGGGGGCAGCACCTTCCTGTAATATCAGGCTGATATCCATTTTTCGAATATTGGCAACCGACAATCGCTTATCGGTAACAACCCGCGATAAAATTTTATCGCCGTTAGTTGTGGCTGCCGCAGGCTCTGCTGGCACATCAGATTCTGTTGCTGTAACGTCTTGCGAGCCGCTCATCTCAAATTCAAACCCCGGAATTGGTAGATAATCACTGGACCCGCTACCTGATTCCATTTGTGTGGCGCTTTCATCAATTGAACGCGATAAATCAGTTAATTGATCTCCCATAGATCGATCAGTGCCGGGAGCAACTGTAATTTGTTCCTGAACTTCGCTGGACAACTCCAGATCAATGCTCACATCAATGACGTATTTCTGTTCATCAATGATTTTCGACAGTGCTTCGGTAATTTTCTTCCGAATATCGTTTTCCAGCATCAATTTCTGGGTTAGATAACTGGTTTCCTGCCCAAGTACCGGTTTACACAACAGGGCCACGGTCGCAAATATTAATAGTTTGCCTGACAACCGCATATTCATACTAACTCCTTTTGTGAACAACATTGCTGCGTTCATTTTGCCTTAAACGTGATTTCCACACGCCGGTTCTTCGCCTTGGCAATTTCATCCCGATTGTAGCGGGGTATCATATTTCTGGTTAACACACGATCGGTTGGACGATCCCGTGGTAAAAACTCGGCTAAACCGACAGCCTCAAGACGGGTTGGATCTACTCCGATCTTAATTAATTGTCGCACGACACCCGCGGCACGTGCGGCAGATAATTCCCAGTTGCTGGGATACTTCTCCTGAAATTTTTCCGGCAACTGATCGCTGTCAGTATGTCCTTCAATCGCAATACGAAATTTATTTTTCGGATTGTTTATCGTTGGCAATATTTTTTCAAGCACTCTGATAATTCCCGGTTGCAAATCGGCGGACCCGGAGCTGAAACTGATATCTGAGGAGATACCGATGGTCACACCTTTGGGGCTGGTGCTGATCTCCACATCTTTTTGCAGCTCTTTATTTTCTTTCATCATGGCGTTCACAGCAGCCTTAACATCAGCCAGATTCATGGCTTTTCCCTTTTTGGTCTGCTTGCCAACCTTTTTACCCATTGAATCAGCCATTTCCTGCAATTTCACCGGATCAATCGTGGAGATCGCTGCCAGCAAAACAAAAAATGCTAACAACAAAGTCATCATATCCGCGAAAGTGCCGTACCATCCCGGGAGACCTTCTTCGATTGAAGCTGCACCTTTGGCTTTGTATTTTTTTATCTCTTTGGCGGTGGCAGCCATGCTAAACTATTCCCGTTTCCATTCCTTGGGTGGTATGTAAGAATTTAGTTTTTCACGAACGATCAGTGGGTGCTTACGCTGATGAATCAGGCGGGTAGCCTCAATCAATAAAGACTGTAGAGAGCTGGTGTGAACAATGCGCTGATTAAATTTCGCTGCCATTGGCAGGAAAAAAAGATTCGCAAAAACCGATCCGTAAAAAGTGGTGATCAGTGCTGCCGACATACCAGCACCCAGAGCGTCGGTGCCGCCACCTTCGTCGCCGCCAAAACCAGCCAGCATTATTACCAGACCAATCAACGTACCAATCATACCCCAAGCTGGTGCCATGGTACCCATCGTTTTCAGTAAATCGGCCTGACTTTTTTCCCTGATTTCACGGTAGTCGATTCTGGTTTCCAGAATTTCGGTTAATTCATCCAATGAGTAGCCATCGACAACCATTTGTATTCCATCCCGGAAAAAAGGATTTTTAATCGAGCCTATGCCCGCTTCCAATTCCTTGGGACCTTTCCGTCCAATTTCAGCAATTCGGATAGCTTCATCGACAAATGGGCTAAGTCGAATTACACCACCCCTGAATACGACGCTAATAGCACCAAACAATTTTGCCAAATCCGGCATTGGGAAAGCAACCGATAGTGACGCTATCATACCTCCGAAAACAATCAGAAAACTTGAAAAGGAAAGAAAGCCCATCATATTTGCACCGGCAGCGGTAGCGGCTACGTAAATTCCGCCAAAAATTGAACCTGCTCCGACAATGATACCAATAATTGTTGCAATGTCCATACTAAACCCTATTCATCAATTATGCTGGTGGATTTTAATCTATTTTCATGCAATGCTTTTAAAATATTGCGAACATCTTCATATTCCGGATCCATTCGTAAGGCCAGATTCCAGTTGATGGTCGCCCGCTGAACATCGCCCAACTTGTAATATATCGAGCCCCGGCGGGCATAAGCCAGAGCCAGATTGGGATTCAACTCCAGCGCTAATTCGACTTCCTGCAGTGCTGTCCGGTAATCACCGGCATAGAAATAGCGCAATGAGCGTGATAGGTGACGCATTGCTTCATTCATGTTCCGCTCAATCACGTTGTTGGTCAATTTCATTGAACTAAGAGAATCTTCCAGATGTAATGAGCGTTGTTCCATAGCTGAAAGTCTAACCATCAGGTTACGCATTTCATTCTGTACCAGGGACATAGAATCACGCAGAGTCATTACCGCCGCATCAGCCATTGCCAGAGTTGAATCGACTTGTCCCGACAAGGATTCATACGGATCGGTTCCCGGCAAGATAATCTGATCCCCCACCATGGCCGGGCCGGTTGCGGAAATCGCAGTCTTTTCCCGTGCCCGCGGAACTGACATCTCCAAGCCAATCGTTAGTCCTGGGTGACCTGCCCAGTACCCTGTTTTCCAATCGGGTAGTTTTTCAATGTGGGTGAACCCTAGGCTCAGGCGATAATCCGAGGTAAGGGGGATGCGGAGTCCCACATTGATACCTGTTCCGTCAAATTCACCCACAAGATCCAGACCTCCCCATTTACCAAGATAGGGAGTGTTTAATAAAAATCCGGCAAATACACCGGTTCGTGTACCGCTCACAGTATCGCTGGCAACCGTATCAATGGTAGCCAGGCCGCCGCTACCAAATCCCATATAAGTGCTCATGTGATACGAACCGATTTCTTTATCGCTACTGATCACACCGAAAACAGACAATTGTTCGGGATCAAGCTGTAGCCCGCTGTCATCACCAGCATTTTGAAAAATAATGTCCTGAATACCGGTGGTGATGGAAATGTCACCATAGGAATAGATTTTATACTGCATATGAAAACCAAATTCAACCGGAGCTGTAAACGGAACAGTGCCAATTGTTTCTAAGTCGGTGGTATCGGCCCCCTGAACGGAACTGAAACCGGCCAAAAAATTATTTCCTAACTCGGAGTAGAAATATACTCCTTTGGTCATGTTCAGATAAGAAAAGTTGTGGATTTCGGTACCGAATCCGGCAGTAAATAAATTTGGCGATCGCGACACCCGGCTGAATGGTATCTTCATCATCGGTCCCGGTCTCGTGTAAGCTACCCTTGTGCCAGCCAGAGCAGTACTTAAAAAACTGAAAGACAATAGTATTATCAAAGCTTTTCTCATGGTACCATTTCCGCTTTTTTAAGCTCCATGCGGGCTAATTTTATGTACTCACTGCCCGGATATTTATCTACTAACTCGCCAAACGCAAACAAAGCCTGTTCTTCCTGACCTATTTTTCGATATAGTAATCCTTTTTGAATCAGGGCGTCATCGTGGCGATCCGTTTTCCCCAGTATCATAATTTCATCAAGGATATTCAGAGCGGTATCGTAATGCGCAAGCCGCTGGTGGGAATCGGCTTGCCAATATAAAACATTGGCTTTGGTTCTCAGGCTAACATCGGTCATTACCAGTCGACTAAAATGTTCAAGGGCTGCTGCAAAATTTTCACGTTGGTAAGCAAAAACACCTGCCATATATTCGGTTTGATCGAAACGAACGACTTTTTTTTCGGGAACAACAGTAACAGGCCGCTCCATTGGTTTTTGTTCCGCTGATACCGGTACCAAATCATCCTGCTTTATTTCCGGTGCCTCAACAATGTTTTCAGTAACTGGTTGAGTGACAATTGGGGCGGGAGATCGACTCGAATTTCGCATTTCCGTTAATATTACCCGCAATTCCTCGTTTTCATGCTGCAAACGATTCATTTCAGCGTGAAACGAACTTTCGAGTGAAGCAATTCGAAGATTAATACGATCCAGGGTGCCCATCATCTCCTTGGATGTGGCCATATAAACAGACCCACTCTTAACTTTATTAATTCTGAATTTTACTTCTTTGGAAGGCGATTCTATCAACCGTGAATATTGTTCCTTGCCTGTCACTGGTTCAATAACAATTCCCAGATCTAGAAAAAAAATATCCGAGATCATCGCTGGCGTTGTACTCTGTGCCCCCAGCAACGACAAGCAAAAAAGAAGCAGCATAACTCCGGCCAGCGGTCTTACTAAACCCGTCGGCGGTGTCAATTGCATTATTCGTATTCCTCCCAGTCAATCACATATGAATAACCGATAAACGAACCGAAGGAATGAGGAATGTATAGTTCGAAATTTCCAGCTGCGCCAGGCAACAGGGTAGCGTCCGTGGTAATACCGGAATCGAATGTATGAAAGGCACCACGGATGAAAGTAGTAAGAGTTTTAGTTTCTCCACTCCAATTTTTACGAAATACAAAATCCACTTTTACAAAATCAGCTCGTCGACCACCAATATTTTTTATCTCACCAGCGAAAATTACATTGCCCTGGTTGTCCTTGGTTTCATTGATATTACCAACCAAAACACAGTTGGCTGAATATTTTTTATCAGCGCTGCGATCAGTCGAGGAAGTTCCGGTATAGTTGGGTTGAGCCAGTTTTGGCATTGGTGGGGGCGAGTAGGAATCACGAATCTGTTCCGGGATGTATTCCTGGGTCTCTTCCGATACAACATTATCGACTATTCGAACAATTGTGTCCCGGTTGATGACTAAATATCCCACCAGTGTTTCCACTTTAAGTGTTTTTTCATCCTGGTAAACAATCTTACCAAACACCGTACTGCCATTTTTTAGAATAATTTCTTTGGAATAAATCGCCAGCGGATTAACCCACATTTTGCTCATAGCCTTGAGATTTTCAACCTCTGAATTGAGGTGTTTTAGCTCTGCTGCCATTTTTTTGATCTCAAAACTGAGTTCGTTAATAATGTAGTTTTCATCAGTACCGGCAATTGGTTCGGCTCCGGTTGATTGAGATTTTTTAGGTGGCGCCTTGACTTCTTGCACAACAGCGAGAATTATTTCAAGGTCTTTAATATCATCATCGGCAATTGTTATTCGTTGGTTGGCTTTCCCAGATCCACCGCCATCAGCTTTGATGATGTAGGTTCCGGGAAGTATATCCTCGAACTCAAACTTGCCTTTTTTCCGAAACCCCTTGCCCGTTTCCGTACTACTGACAGTGGTTTCGTCTTCATTTAAAAGTAAAACCGGTATCTCTAGGACGTTCTCGCCGTTGGAGTCGATAACAATACCAGAAATTGTTGCACCTTTAGCCAGAATTACTGTGCTGAATAAGGTGCATGTAACCAAAAATAAAAGGATTTTCTTCATAGTTTCCCCTGAAACATGCATATTTACCTCGGATTCGCAAGTGGTCGATGTTCGCATACACCGACGAACTAATATAACTGCGTGTAAAAACATATGTCAAGGATTAATCTGGTGTCTTTAAATAGCACCAAATTCAGGTTAAAAGCCGAAAAAACAGTCTGTTTTTACAGTGAATACACGGCCTTATATTTAGCTTCCAGATAATCTAGAAACGGTTTTGCAGAAAGCTTTTGTCCTGTAATATCAACGATTAATTCACTGGCTGTCCGACGGCGACCAATTTTGTGAACCTTGCTGCGCAACCATTCCCGCAAGTCGCCAAAACTTCCTTTTGCTATCATATCATCCAGGCCACCGATTTCTTTCCGAGCCTGGTTCATCATTGGCGTATTATAAAGATTCCCCAGCGCATAGGTGGGGAAATAACCAAACCCACCAAATGACCAGTGTACATCCTGCAGCACACCGTTAGCATCAGAATCGGGGCGGATACCAAGATACTCTTCCATTTTGTTATTCCACAATTGCGGTAGTTCGGCGACTGGAAGCTGCTCGTTGATTACCATTTTTTCGATTTCAAAGCGCAACATGATATGTAGGTTATAGGTAGCTTCATCGGCCTCAACTCGAATCAGTGATGGTGCAACCGTATTGATGGCCTGGTAGAATTGGTCCAATGTTACATCACTTAGGTTTTCCGGGAATAGGTTCTGAAGGCGGGGATAGTAGTGCTCCCAGAAAGGCCGGCTCAATCCAACTAGATTTTCCCAGAGGCGCGACTGACTTTCATGAATACCATATGATACGGCTTCACAAAACGGAGTACCATACCAATCTACGTCCATACCCTGCTCATATAGAGCGTGACCACCCTCGTGAATTGTGCTGGATAAAGCGGACATTAGATTGTTTTTATTTAAACGGGTAGTGATGCGAACATCGGTGGGGTGGAACGTCGTTGTAAATGGATGGGCTGATTTGTCCTGCCTACCCGTAGACAAATCATAGCCCATATCATGTAAAATGGAGACGCCGAACTCCCATTGCTTATCAACATCATAGTTCTTTCGTAATAAATCAGATCCAGTGTTAACGCCGGACGCCGCTATTTTGCTGACCAAGGGTACCAGTCGTTCTTTTACCTCATTAAATAATTCTGTTACCTCGGCCGAAGTCATACCAGGCTCGAAATAATCCAACAGGGTGTCGTAGGGAGTTGTTTTTACACCAAGGTATTCAATTTCACGGAATTTTAATTTAACAATTTTTTCCAAATGGGGAGCAAATTTTGCGAAATCATTCTCTTTGCGGGCTTGAGCCCAAACCTGTTGAGCCAGGGAGGTTGTCTGCGAATATTCCTCCACAAATTCCTTTGGAATGGCTGCAGCCCGATGAAAATCATTCCAGATTTCTGATACCAAACGTTGTTCTTCTGACGCCAGGCCGGAATCAGGTTCGCCGGTAGACAGTTCCACTAATTCGCTCAACGGTCCTTTAACAGAGTCACCAACAAGATGCTTGTGGCTAAGGGTGTCCAGCAGGGCAATTTGATCGGCGCGACTGGCACCTGCTCCGGCAGGCATATAGGTCTCCTGATCCCATTGTAATAAAGCGGAAGCCCCGTTTAAATCGGTCACAGTTTTTAATTCTTTGCGTAGTTTCTCGATAGTAGTCATTTTTTCTCCAGTTAATCCTTATTTCCAAAATGCTTTATATATTTCTTTCCTGTGTAAAACAATGGTGCGGTCCTTTTCAGCCGCATTTTTTATTTCGGGTGGAAGCTGTTTTTTAAGCGCCTGGTCGTAAGCCTCGATAATCAGGTCAAAATCATTTTTGTCCTTTTTTTCATAAGATTTTCCAAGCCAATAATGTGGAACACCCTGAGCAGTATCAATTACGGCGGCTTCACCAAATTTTACAATTGCTTCCCACAGATCATTAGGTCCACCTTTTTTGAAATATAATTGTCCTTCTGCCATTGCCAGCCCAAACCGACCCTGTATGTAGCGCGGCGACCGCTCGAGAATTCTCTGGTAATGAAAGATGGCTGTTGTCCAATCGCGGGCATCGTATGCTGCCTGCCCCTGGCCAATATGCACGGTTAGCAAGGCCTGGTTTAAATTTTCATCATCTGGGGTGGCTTTTAGAAGAGAGTCTTCTCTGGCAATTAGCCAATCAGGATCAGATCGGGCAATTTGAGCAAAATCAGGTTTGGAAGAACCGCAGCCGGCGATCAGCAGAAGCGAAACAATCGTGAAAAAGCGTAGTACAATTTTCATATTTAAATTTACAAATTACTGTCAGCTTTTAAAAGCTGCCTGTCGTTGACAATCAGCATTTTTCCAACAGAATATTTCACACTACAGAATATTACCTTAATTTTGTTATAGCAATGTGATAATCAAATACGGTTTATTAGGAATATCAGATGAAAAAAATCATTTTGGGGCGTACTAAGCAAGAGGTCTCAACCATTAGTTTGGGCACCTGGGCCCATGGCGGCCCCAGCACTGCGGGTGGCCGTGGAGTGGGGTGGGGCGGGCATGATGATAGTCTGGCGCTGCGGGCTTTGATACTGGCCTGGGAGAGCGGAATCAACCATTGGGACACGGCAGATGTGTACGGCAACGGACATTCCGAAAAATTGATCGGACAAACCTGGAACACGGTACCCCGGAACGACATATTCCTTGCTTCAAAAGTTGGCTGGGATCAGGGAGCATATCCCCATTTTTACCACCCGGATCAGATGCGGAAACAACTGGAAAATTCACTGCGACTACTAAAAGTAGATCAGCTCGACTTATATTATTTCCACCACTGTATGTTTGGCAAACAGGAAGAATATCTCGGCGCGGCACTGGAAACCATGTTGCGCTTCAAGGATGAAGGAAAAATCCGGTTCATCGGGCTGTCAGACTGGAATTTATCTAAAATTATGAAGGTCATTGATCGAATTAACCCGGATGTAATACAACCTTATCGCAATGTTCATGATGATGCATACCATGACAGTGGGCTGAAAAACTGGGTCGATACAAATCAGGTTGGGGTCGTTTTCTTTTCCCCGTTGCGACATGGGTTGTTGACTGGCAAGTATGCCGGTCCGGCCAAATTTGAATCCGGCGATTTTAGGTCCACTGTTCCAGAATTCACAGACGCCGATTTCATTGCTCGCATGCAGGAAAATAAGCAAATGCTCGAAGATCGATTCCCGGATCACCCCCAGCCGGTTCTTTATGGATTGACAGGGGCTTTGCTTAGTGACGCGCCCACAGGATGTGTACTGCTGGGTCAGCGCAACCCGGATCAGGTTGCTGCCGCCGCTGCTCTTGGCGAACCCCTGGATGAGAAAGATTCACAGTGGATTTTTTCCTTGTACAAATAGCATAAAACCTTTAACTATGCAGGAAAACACTAATGGCTTATAAAATCTATCAAGATCTCTCAGAGGTCGAACGGTATGCAAATCGAAGGTATCGATCTTGGGATCAACGCTGGATCAGTGACCGTGAGCAACGATTGGTCAAGCAGCTTTTTCAGAAATATGAACTGGCTGGCGATATCCTTGATGTACCTTGTGGTTATGGACGGTTTTTTCATTTATTAAGTGATTATGGAACAGTCCATGCGGCCGACCTGAATCATCATACCGTGGCCTATTATAATGAAAAGATTTGCTCCGATCCTGCAGCCGTAGAAGCACCGGCTGATAAACTGCCTTTTGCTGACGATCATTTCGACGGCGTATTTTGCTTCCGCCTGTTACAACACATGCATAAATCCACTGAGCGGGTTGCAATTTATAAAGAGTTTGCCAGGATTAGCCGAAAGTGGATCATCGTGTCACTGTATATTTCAAGTTGGCTGCATTTAACCCATCGGGCGATTGTGAAAATGCCTTCGCGAATTACAATGATCTCTAAATCTGATCTGATTGACGAAGCCCGCACTGCCGGTTTGGAGCTGAGGGCTTTGTATTCGGTTTTGCCCGGCCTGCACGCTCATCGAATAGCATTATTTACCCGGCTTTAAGCGCTTAAGTACTGCCTTTCGGCGACGATAAACCAGCAACTGGCGACGGCGCTCCCAATAACCGTTTAACCAATCGACCTGCGACCGACATTCATTCGCATAAAAATCACAGAAAGCACCTACTAACGACTTTTCAAACTGCGGTTGCTTGCCTTTAAGGTTTAATTTTGCCAGATCGCGCAATCTCTGGGAAACCGTCAGTGTTGAATGGATAACTGTTCTGTTCAGGTCCACCAAATAGGTTTGCTGTTTTTCATCTATTAATATATTTCCAGGTGTTAAATCACGGTGGAAAATCCCAGCTTCGTGCATCCGGGCCAAACTTACTGCCAAGTCCTCAATCACCTTCCTGGCGTCATCAATGGCGGGCTTACTGTTTAGAAATTGCCGTAATGAATAATGCTGTTCCAGGCTGTTTGTAATATAAACATTAGATTGAATAAAACCATTCTTGCGACTAGTATAAACAAAGCATGGTTCCGGGGTACGGACACCAGCCCGCAGCAATGCGTTTGCTGTCTGCCAACTCAGCCAGGCGCGACTCAGCATGCCTGGAGATAAAAAATAATGCAAAGGATTGCGCCAACCAAAAAGCTTAATTACAACCGGCTGCTCTTCCAGAGTAAGCCGGACGACGGTATTGACCTTCTGCTTATATATGGATGTTGCCTGTGTCAACAGAAAATCTTTGCTCAATATCTCATGGATGTCAAGTCCAGGAGGCAGACTTCCGGCGGTAAGAACCGGTGAAAATAATTGATTCAGGCGTTCCATCATAACAACCAAGTTAAAGCTAAACCACCATATAGTAGAATATTCTCCTTTGTATTTATTAAGACCAACCTTACATTTTTATATCAGTAGTGGAGCTTATTTATTATGCGTGAAAAACAAAAACATCCTTCAAGCCATGCCATAACCGGTTTTTTGCTGGTTATCATTGGTGTTCTTTTTTTATTGGACTCTTTAAACATTCTCCATTTTGGCCATTTCATTGCCGAATGGTGGCCCTTGATTCTAATAATAATCGGAATCTCCCAGTTCAAAAACAAGCAGCAGCCTGGCGGGACAATCTTAATTTTCATGGGGGCGCTGTTTTTATCCGCTACGCTTGATATAATCAACTGGGGAAGTATCTGGCGTTTCTGGCCGGTAGTTCTAATTATCCTTGGACTTCAGGTACTTCTCAAAGCCAGGGGACATTCAAGCCTATTCCATAAATTTGGTAAAAAAGTGAATGAAAATTATTTTAACCTTAGTGGAATTTTTGGAGGAGGCGACCATCAAATTGTCTCTCAGTCACTCGAGGGCGGTGAAGCACTGGCAATCTTTGGCGGCTTAGATATTGACTTTGGTACTGCCAACCCGACGGATGAGTGCGTGTTTACTTTTACAGCCATCTTCGGTAGTATAGAAATTAGAGTCCCCAAAGACTGGCAGGTGATAACAACCGGTACGCCGCTATTTGGCAATATCACCAATAAGTCCGGCTCCGGTGACGGTCACGCTACAAAGACCGTCAAAATAAATGGGACAGTTTTGTTCGGCAGTATTGAAATAAAAACTTAGGCACGAGCTGCACAATTATTAAAAAGTCGGACATTTACTGCCCGGCTTTTTAATTTCATATAATCAATGGTATGTACCCCAGGGCAAGCCCTGGCCCTTCTCATCCGCTGTAGTCGTACGCGAAGGCGGATTAAAAGAATAAATAGGTGGCAAAGAGGCCTCTAATGTTGGTTACTCGCTCGTCATCAGCTAATTCCTTTGGTGCCAGATTCTGCTCGTAATCACCGGCATATAAAGCGCTAGTAATTTCCAGCTCAAACGCGAAGCGCAGTTTTCCGGCATTATAAACAGCCCGGGGGCTCAAGCGCCATAATCCAGTGATATTCGGGCAACGAGTGGTGGTGGTCAGATCACCCGCTACGTTACTAGCCATATCTGAGTCAACTCCCAGATTATTCGAGTAACCACCAAATATACCTACGGTTATAGGTTTACCAACCGATGTGATATCAAACCAAGCGCTAACAGTTTGTAGTGGCTTATATTCCACTGATCCGGATAATGTGTCCGTGAGAACGGCATAGCCACCCAGCATTAATTGGTCGGTCATATCGCCACCGTAAACCATTTTACCGCGCAGGGCGAATTTGGAGCCAACCAGTTTTCCATAACCGGTTAAAACCAGCGACGACATTACATCTGACGCTGCATCATTGCGGATGAAGCGCAGATGTCCGCCGGCTCCCACCAGAGTTTTGGCATTTCCCAGCTCGGCGTTACCGTGCATTCCGGGTAATCCGGACATTTGCTGTTTGACACGACCGCCGATTTCCTGATAGGCGTCGCGCTGCATTGTTGCCGCTCCGAAGACTGCCAGGTTGTTACCCATTTTTACCGTATAGCGGATTTGTGGATTACGGGCAAAGGGCTGGAATGGCATTCCGGTATTAAAACTGACTGTTTGTGGATATACAGTCGGTGTAAACAATGGTGACCAATACTGACCGATCAACAACTGGCTGCTGACCCAGTCCAATTTGATGGTGGCATGACGCAAGCGCAATTCATCTTCATTGCCGTCGTCAGCACCAAAAAAATCAGCTTCAAGCAAACCGCTTACTTTAGCGCCCAGTGCTTCCGGAGCATTTATTTTTATTCGCACCCGCGACTGGAAATTGACCATATTGATATTGCTGACAGCGTTCAAATCATTCCCCTCGCTATCTTTGTCAATATCCTTGGGATAGAGGTGGAAATGGCCTTCCCGGGCTGAGGTTATCTGGCGGGTATCATAATAGCCATCAAATTTGATAAAACCGCTTATTTCAGAATTTACGGCGCTATCTCCGGCAGGTAGAAAGCTCGTTAATCCAATAAAAAAAACAATGGCAAATAAGAAAAATTTTAGTCTGGTCATCACTGGTTCCCCTTAATTGATAATGAAGTCGGGTGTTATTTGGTGTTTATATTTGTAGGTAATTTATCTAATAAAAAATGTCGCAAAATTTGCTAACAAAAATTAAGCTACTCACTAAACTAAAAACAAGACAAGACATCTTGAATAAAACCAGGCAACAGTTCTATTCATCAATAACTTCAAATAATTATTGATGCGACTTCCGGTTATTATCGTTTTGCCCCTGGGCTTATTGGCCGTCAGTACGGCCAGCATTTTTGTACGGATGGTTCCCGATCTGCCGGCAATCACAATCGCTTTTTGGCGCATGGCGATTGCCAGTGCTATTCTATGGGCTATAACCATACCCGGACGACCCACCGGCTTATCGTCGACCAACCGTGGCCGGGTTATAATTGCAGGCATTTTGCTCGGTCTGCATTTTGCCTGTTTTTTCGGGGCGCTGAAATACACATCCATCGCCAACGCGACTGTTTTGTCTACCATGGCTCCGGTATTTACGGCCATTATCGAACGTTTTGCCTTAGGCCGGATCTGGAGCAAAACCATCCTGTTTGGTTTGACCGCCGCCATTGGCGGTGCAATAATAATCCAAGGTGGACACCTGGATCTCGGACAAGCCAGTACCACCGGTAATTTACTCGGTCTGGCCGCTTCAGTTTTTATTGCCGGAGTTCTGCTATTGACTGAACAAATCCGTAAAGATACGGCCGCCCTGGTATTCAGTCGAAGTCTTTACCTGGTTGGGGCGCTTACCATGCTACTTATGATTGGTTTTACTGGTCAGTCGTTATTGCCGGTCGCCGAGATTGATTTTCTTTGGCTTATTCTGTTGGGAATTATTCCAACCGTTTTCGGACACACCAGCTTTTATTATGCAGTGAAGTTTGTATCGCCCACGGTGGTGGCTGCTGTGCCCCTGGGGGAACCGATCGTAGCCTCAACCCTGGGCTGGTATCTGCTACGGGAAAATGTGCCTGGTTTAACTGTCGTGGGCGGTGTGCTGACCTTAGCCGGTTTGTTTCTAATTATATATCAATCGCGCAGAATTCGACCTAGCTAATTTTTCCCAATAAACGTTGATTCTCAGCCCAATACTGCGCTACACGTGGATCGTTTTTTACAATTCCCCTGTACTCAATTGGCAGCAAGGCGCCTATCCGGCACATTATTTCTACTCCAATCTTCTGCAGCGCCCGTTGTTTGTCTTTTCGGTCGCTAGCCGAGAATTCAAATGGTCCAAATGGACGTCCTATTTTAACGGTAACCGTATGCCGGATTCCGTGAAAAAGGTTGGGCCATAGATTGTCGGTTCCATGAACACCGACCGGCAGAATAGGGACATTGGTAGCCACGGAAAGATAGGCGGCCCCATCCTTGGCGGTGCGCAGTTCATCGGATAGGGAGGTCGCTTCCGGAAAAATACCGAGAATTTCTCCCTTCCTTAAAACTTTCAGGGATTGCTTAATCGTCGATGGTACCAATTTCGAACGATTGGTTGGTATAAATCCATATATCCGAGGGGCCCAGGACATATCCGCGCCCAGTTCCAGATCGCTGGCCATCAGAAAATTAATCGGGCGTTGAACACCGGTTATTACAAAGACCGGATCCAGCTCACTGAAATGATTGCAAACGATAATAAATGGGCCTGACCTGGGGATAAATTGGCGTCCACTGATTCTGGTTCTGGTTGCCAGACTACCAAGTAACAGTGCCATGTATCCGGCAATATAACGAATAAATTTGGGCCGCGGGCGATATTGATTTAAATCCATTTTGGGGCTTGGTTCCGTTAGTTTTTACTCCTGGAGAATACCATTAAATCAATTAATATTCTGCAACTAAATTAAGCAAAATCGACAATTGTCCAATCGTGTAAAATCCTCTTGGTAATATTTGATAAAAACGGCAAGTTCCGTGTATCATGAAGATATCTGACAGCAAAAAAGCAGCCATTGATCTCTACCATCAGCACGTATCCAGTGGGAAGGTCGATTTTTTCAAGCGCTATGGAATGGATTTTGTCATGGGGCGTCGCGAGGGACCCTATCTCTACGACATTGATGGTGAAAAACGGTTGTTCAACCTCCATTGCAACGGTGGTGTTTTTAATCTTGGGCATCGCTATCCGGAGCTGGTGGAAGTATTAAAATCGGTTCTTGATAATTTTGATATTGGAAATCACCATTTAATGAGCCAGGAACGAGCACTGCTGGCGGAAATGTTGGCAGATCTCATGCCCGGCGATCTTAATTATACCATTTTTGGAGTAGGTGGCGGTGAAGCAGTTGATCTGGCAATCAAAGTTGCCCGGGGCTACACTGGCCGCAGCAATATTATTTCTGCCCGGGGGGGGTATCACGGCCATACCGGGCTGGCAATGGCCACCGGTGATGCTAAATACCGAGCAGCCTTCGGTCCCCAACCCGCCGGTTTCAGTCAAGTTCCCTTTAACGATCTTAGCGCTCTACAAACTGCCTTGGACAGTAACACGGCGGCGGTTATTCTGGAAACTGTTCCGGCAACCCTGGGAATGGTAATTCCCCTGGAGGGCTACCTGGCTGCTGTCAGCGATCTCTGCAAAAAAAATGATACGTTACTGATTATTGACGAAGTACAGACCGGCTTAGGCCGTACCGGGAAATTGTGGGGTTTTGAACATTTCGATGTCATTCCTGATATAGTGGTGCTTGGTAAAGGACTTTCGGGTGGTCTTTATCCCATATCCGCCACTGTTTTAAGGGAACCTTTGGAAAAGGTTTTTCATGCCGATCCCTTTATTCATATTTCAACATTTGGCGGTTCGGAAATTGGCTGTCAAGTCGGACGACGGGTTCTGGAAATATCATCATCGCCGGACTTTTTAAACCAGGTCAATAAGTCCGCTACTCAATTTTCCTACAACCTTGAAGTCTTGCAGTCCAATCATAAAAATTTCTTTAAGGGGGTTCGTCAGTTAGGCTTGATGATTGGTCTGGAATTGGTCGATGAAAACAGTGGACCAATTTTGACCAAAGCAGCTTTTGACCATGATGTTTTATTGGTTTACGCCGGAAATGACCCGTCTGTAAGCCAATTTCTACCTCCCTTAAATTTGAATCCGAGTCAAGTCGATGTGGTTTGCGATCAACTGGGTGGCGCGTTGAATAGTGCCTGGCGTCTGCGAAAATTGTTCCAGGGTAAGCAAAAGATTCAGAACCTGTGGGGGCGGGTATCCACGCCCAGGAAAAGAGAGGAAAACTAATGCTGCATACTAAAGACCTTGATTTTCTGGAGCGTTTCGAGCGCGGTCTCGATACAAATGTTATTGGTCTTTCAAAAATACCTGCGCGTGTTTTGGGTTACGGCGAAATTTCTACTATTTTCCAAATTGAAAATGATAATGACTGGGCCTACAAGCGTATGCCGCTCTTTGAGGCAGTCGATGAAGCTCAAGTTTATGGAGCCAATTACCAAAAATACTGTGGCTTTTTGCGTCAAGCTGGAATAAGTCTACCGGAAGATAAATTGCAAACTGTTTCCATTATCAATGAGCCTGTAGTGCTTTACATCGTACAGCGCCAATTGCCGGCAGATTGGTTTGCCCATAATCTACTGCACAGCCTCGATGACGACGCTATTTTTACTATGTTAGAGCGTCTGGTACCACACCTTTTGAGCGTATGGCAATTTAACGATGATAACCAACCGAAAATTGAACTGGCCTTAGATGCCCAGTTGTCAAATTGGGTCTTTGAAAATGGCGATGTAAATGACGGAAAAATCCTTTACGTTGATACTTCCACTCCACTTTTCCGTCTCGAAGGAATTGAGCAGTTAAATCCTGAATTGATTCTGCAGAGTGCTCCCTCCTTTTTACGCTGGATAATTCGCTGGTTGTTTTTAAAGGATGTAATGGAGCGCTATTACGACCAGCATAAGATTCTAATCGATCTGGCAGCCAATCTTTATAAAGAACAGCGTCCGGATTTGATACCAGGGCTACTTGAGATTGTTAACCGGGCACGATCAGCCAATGTTGCTGAAATATCCACCAAGGAAGTTGATAATTATTATCGTGAAGATAAAATGATCTGGGTACTCTTTTTGATGTTTCGCCGGTTTGATCGCTGGATAAAGCAAAGCCTATTACATAAAAAATATGTCTTTATTTTACCGGGAAAAATTAAACGCTGATGTGTGATACCTTTGTCGTTTTGCCTTCGAATACGTCGGGAAGGTCGGTCATTTTCGGTAAAAACAGTGACCGCGAACCTAACGAAACTCAGGTTGTAGAGCTGCATCCGGCAACGGAATTTCAGGAAGATGCAAAATTGCAATGCACTTATCTTGAGATTCCACAGGTACGGCAGACTAACGCAATCCTGATCAGTCGCCCATTCTGGATGTGGGGAGCTGAGATTGGCGCCAATGATCAGGGGGTCGTTATCGGCAACGAGGCGGTGTTTAGTAAAATGCCCATGAAAAGTACCCGTGGTCTTACTGGCATGGATTTATTGCGGCTGGGACTGGAGCGGTCAAATTCCGCTGAAAATGCATTGGAAATAATGCTTGAATTGCTGACCGAATACGGGCAGGGCGGTAATTGTGGTTATGAGTCAAAGCTCTATTATCATAACAGCTATATTATCGCAGATAAAACCTCAGCCTGGGTACTCGAGACGGCCGGACCACTATGGGTGGCTAAACAGGTAAAAACCAGGTACAGTATCAGTAACCGCTATTCCATCGGTGAACAATTCGACCTGTCCCATTCTGATGTGATAGAAACCGCCCGTAAAAAGAAATGGCTAAAAAAAGGTCAGATCTTCAATTTCGCGGCCTGTTATTCTGACTGGTTCTACACTACTTTTTCAGGAAGTCGCGCGCGACAGCAGTGCTCGAATAATCGGCTGTCGGCTTTAACCGGGACGGTTTCGGTCCGGGATGCATTTTCGATTCTGCGGGATCACGCTGTAGCCAATTACCGGCCGGATTCACATTTTCTGATGAACTGCGTTTGCGCCCATTCCGCCAATACTATTTCTCGTCATTCAGCCCAGTCCACCGGTTCCCTGGTGGCCGAGCTTAACGCTGATGAGCAAACCATTTGGGTAACCGGAACAGCAGCCCCCTGCACCAGCATTTTCAAGCCCTTCCGCTTCGGTGGTACCAGTTGGCCCGAACCGATCAATTCGACGAATAAGAAATACGATGAACAGTCCATCTGGTGGCGCCACGAACGATTGCACCGCCTGATTTTAATGGATTTTCAGAATCGACTAAATTTAATTATACCTGAGCGCGACAACCTGGAAGATTCGCTGATGGAACAGGTACGGTCGCAGCGCGGTAGCATATCCAAACTAACAGCCGAAGCATTCGACTCTGCTAAAAAGCTGGAGACAGACTGGATAGAATTGATGAAGAACACCGAAATCCTCAATCAACCTAGGAACTATTATAGCCGTTACTGGAAAAA
>CAZIJQ010000044.1:0-19621 GCA_964539785.1 uncultured bacterium
TAATTAGCGGTAACTATTACCAGAACACAGGAATTGCAATACCTTTCATTTTCAATATTAACACTATTATAATATATACCAGCATGATAATGTCAAAAGCGATAAAGGCCGGCACTGCCACCAGTAAAATTCTCCAGATCGGCTGACTCCATTTGGGTTGATCATCAACAATATACCATAAATCCCGATAACGTTGTAACAAGCCTGGCGAGGCGATTTTATCATTCATAATTAGCCCTGTCCAATCACTTCAATATTAGTTGCAGTGCTGTTGGTTAATTCATTTTAATATTTATTAATCTCTGATGCGAGCAACTAATTGGAAAAATGAATTATTTACCAATTATCAATACAAATTATGAAATACTATCATGCTGACAATCTGCCAGTTCCCGTCCTTTCGAGTCAGATCGCATTTATATCTGATGGTGTTCAGTTCTCCTGACGAAACCCAGAACCAGGCAACAGCCTGGCAATTTGATTGCCATTCAATTTCATCAATATTTAGTATTTCACCCGCTAACCCGGATATTGAATCCTTGGGACCTCGGTCAATAATCTCATCCCCATAATATATGTCCTCCCATATTATATCTTTTACTGTACGGATGAGGAATTTTTCATCGAATAGGTCCACCAATTTTTTAATCAATGTCCTTGACGGTCGGCCAAATTTCCACCAGGGTACATTTTGTTCGATGAAAAAAACATTTTGGGTTGTGGCATCAATCAAATTCAGAATTTTCGCCTCATCATTAAGATAATGGATCAATATTGCCTCCCCAATCTTTAGCTTGTGCCACTCATGCTGGATCGGAAACAGCCAGGCATCGCTGGCGCAACCACTTAACAAAACCAATGTTGTGATTAGTCCTAATATCGATTTTTTCATCATTATAAAATTATTTTAACAGAGTTATTGGTAACATAGTGCGCTGCCCGTCTTCAGCCATTATTGAGAACCAATACATACCTGATCCCAGAATCTTACCGCTGTCATCCTTTCCATTCCAGGGAAATGAATGGGATCCCGGCAATAAGTAACCCCGATACAAAGAGCGTACCTGCCGGCCGTTAATATTAAATATTGCCGCCGCAACGCGGGTCAGGTCATTCAGGTCAACATTGATTGTGGTTCGGGCGTTAAACGGGTTCGGATAATTGGAAACTACACAGAACTCGTTGGGATTATTGTGGTCTTCGTTTTCCGAAGTGATTGCCACCTGAAGCGAGTCTCGAAGATAGAAAGTATAACCAACACCACCTTTGTCAAACCAGGAATGGGAGATTTCACTCTTGCTGTAAACATGATTATAGCCCCAAGTCCTGGCCGGATCATGAACGATGGGATTGCCATTGGAGTCGAACCCAGCCAACATAATCAAATGGCCGGAATACAACGGCTGCCCAACCGACATTGCAATTCGCCCACCCTGGGCTAAAACCGAATAAGTTTCACTCCAGGAACGGTAGCGGGTGACCGCCCCGGCTAAACCATATTCTGATGCATTTTGTACTACCCGGGGCCAGACACCAAACAGCCCGTAATAAGGATCGTAGGTATCCCAGGCAAAATCGACTGGCGCAACCGTTATTTCATAACTCTCCAGAATCATGCATACTGTCGTCGGTGAACAAATACTGCCACCGATATTCGGATCCAGTGAATACTGGTATAAAAATGTTGTGGGGATAAATAGCTCCGGTGGATCATCGTTGAGAATATCTGAATAATTCAATTGAAGAGTAGTCTGACGATCACTGGTAGAAAAACTTAATTTTTGCAATGTGGGTGAAGCGATGTTGGTACTGGTGCGTTTTAATTCCAGCTTAAATTGCCATTGGGTTTGATAATCATCCAATTTTACATAATCAATGTCGACCTCACCCCCGCCATAACTGGTTGCCCCGTATACCGGCCAGATATTATCCTTCCAATATCCCACAGTCATCCATGATGACCACCCTGCACCATATGGAAAACGCATAAAAACCTTAAAGCCAGAATTGTCGTCAACGGCCGTTCCATTCCAAGATGGTAAACCCCGATTATAAGGCTCATCTGTTTGCCGGGGGGCCAAGATGATATAGCCAGTGGTCCGGTTGTCGGCTAATTGGATAAAATCGCCCGTCGCTGAACTTACAATTCCATCGATAGTAACTGCTCCAGACAGCAGGGAATCAGCCCCTTCCAAGGTATAGAAGTGATCACCATACGGTGTATCAAAACCGAAGCCGAAAGTACATGTGATTATTACGGCAGCTATTATTTTGGTTGACTTGAACATTATCATCAAAGTAATTCGTAGTTCATAATTATCCAGAAAGTGAAGTTATCTTGAAATTTTAGCATGGAAAGCTAAATTAATTATATATCATTTTCATCAGTCAATTCGCAGAACTTTCGCACCACGTATTCGCTGGTGTTTCAGTTCACACAGAGCTTGATTGGCCTCCTCCAACCCATATTCTTCGATTGCGGGCTTTAGCTTCATACGGGCCGCCAGCTCCAAAAATTCGCTCACATCCCGGCGACTCACATTAGCCACAGACTTAATCTCTTTCTCTTGCCAAAGATGGGTTGAATAATCCAATTTTTGTAAATACTGCTTATCAGATTTTTCCTTACGAATAGCATTGATAATCAGTCTGCCTCCCGGTGTTAAGTTTCCCAGGGCTTCAATTACCGGCTTCCAGGCCGGGGTGGTGTCAATGATTACCGCCAGCTTTTCCGGGGCGACGGCAGTGGTATCTCCGGACCAAACGGCGCCCAAATCGAGGGCAAATTCCTGCTCCCGGACATTGCGGGCAAATACATACACAGCAGTGTCGGGATAAAGAAATTTGACCATCTTCAACACCAGGTGAGCTGATGCGCCAAAACCGGTCAACCCAATTCTCTGACCGTTGCTAAGCCCACTCAATCTGAGTGATCGGTAACCAATGGCTCCGGCACATAGTAAGGGGGCTGCATATTCAGGAGCAAAGAAATCCGGGATTTTAAATGCAAAATCTTCAGCAATTGTGGTAAGCTCAGCATAGCCCCCATCAACATCCCGACCGGTTGCAATAAACTGTGAGCACAGGTTCTCATTCCCAGTGCTACAATGCAGGCAATTCCCACAGGCGGAATTTATCCAGGCAATTCCAATCCGGTCTCCCAGATTAAAGCGCTGGGCATTACCACCACTTCCAATGACTGTACCAACTATCTGATGTCCAAGAATCCGTGGCAGTTGTTCCGGTGGTGTCCGTCCTTCGATTTCGTCTAGCTCAGTATGGCATACACCGCAGGTTTCCACCTTGATTAGCAATTCGTTCTCACTCGGTACGGGATCAGGAATATGCTTAAAAACCAATGGTTTCGAATCAACTTCAACTTTGGTCAACTGTTCCAGGATCATTGCTTTCATTAGTCATTTTCCATAGTTAATAAAATCTACCAATCACCGGCAAGTTTACCACTTTTTGATAGCCGGCGCTACAACTACCTGTAACCATATGTCGGCGCAGTTCAGAACAATTAAATAGTAAATTTTGCAGGATATTGAAGGATATTGGCATATTTTTTCAAATATATTCATTTCCCCGCTAAAGTATTGAACATCATAATTTTTACTAAACCGGTGACCGATCATGAAGGCTTCATTGAGCATGTAAGGAGTATGGCAATTATCAGTAAATCTTAATTTATGAAAACGAATAAGATATATCTTTCAAATTGAGCTGGATAATTGTGAATCGATATTCAATGTCCATCTTCCTTATTCATCAGGTCTGTTTATATTAACAAAACATCATTATTATCAGATATTTCTACCCTTGATTGCTATCATATAAACTGCTACATTTCCGTCAATGGCAGACCAAAATTTCAAATCTGAACCCAATCGGATTCAGTATCTCAATGAGCAAAAAACCCAAGGTCGTTACTTGCTGGGAGTATTCCCTGCGCTATTTCCCCGGGAAATCCTGTGGGCGTTTAATATTCTACCAATCGAAATCTGGGATCCGCCCGGCACAGCCGTTCTAGCAAATAAACATTTACAGCCCTATATCTGTCCAATAGTGCGCAATGGTCTCGAATTAATCCTGCGGGGCGATACGGATATCGTAGATGGATTCCTGTTTTCCCACACCTGCGATTCATTACAAAACCTGGCATCGATAGTAAATGACCATTTAGAACTCAATAAACCGGTGTTTTCATTTTACCATCCCAAAATGCCCTTTACAGCCGCGACTCAAAAATTTTATCAAGCACAATTAGAAATATTAATCGACCAATTAACCAGCAATTTTAGTCCAATGGATACTGATCGTCTGACTGACTGCCTGCAATTAAGTCATGAAATTGGTCGACAGTTGAATAATATTTTTAAATTACAGAGAACGAATCAATTGAATTTTTCTAATTCGGAATATTACACAATTTTGCGCCAGGGTGAATTTCTCTGGCCGGAAGACTATTTAAAACTATTGAGCGAAATTACTGCTGGAGAAACAACACCATCCAAACCAGGTACAACAATTGTTTTAAGTGGTATAGTCCCCAATCCGGTTGAAATATTATCATTATTGGATAAACATAATGTCAAGGTTGCGGCCGACGATTTACTAAACAATCAGCGGCGATTTTATCTCCCTCAATCAAAATTCTCAAATCCAATGGATGCTCTCACCTCAGCCTATTTACAACGTCCACCGTGCTCCACCATTGGCTCAACTATATCTGAAAGACTCAACCACTTGCTAAATTTGGCAAACAGCAGCAATGCCAAGGGAATCGTTTTCCTGATTCCTAAATTCTGCGAGCCGGAATTATTCGATTTACCCCAATTAAAACAGGGCCTGCAAAAAGCTGGAATTTCATCTCTGGTGATTGAAACAGAACTAAACTGTGGGTTGACCGGCCAACTAACGACCCGGCTAGAAGCCTTTATTGAAATGCTTGGCAATTAACGTGACTGTCTCTGGAAAATTAAAATATCAATTCATGAAAGATGTGGGTGCGCCAGCTCTGATTGGCCTACGCGAATTGACCAGAAAAAAACGCTCCCGTTCCCAAAATCAATTGTTTGGTCCGCCACTGGAATGTACCAACCGGCTGAAGGAAATTATGACTCGCCATTATTATCTGGCGCGATTCGCTACCGGAGCCAAACCGGTGGCCTGGGTAACCAGTGGCGCGCCGGTGGAATTATTGCGATCATTTGGTTTTTATACTATCTATCCGGAAAATCATGGCGCTTTAGTGGGCGCAAAAAAACAAGGTGCCGCCATGTGTTCGATTGCGGAAGGCGCCGGATACAGTCCCGATCTCTGTTCTTACGCCCGAATTGATCTTGCCCATACCCTGTCACGTAAAACTCCCGCTGGACGATTACCAAAACCCGACCTGTTATTCGCATCAAATAATATTTGCCAGACGATTGCCTATTGGTTCAAAGCAATTTCACACCATTACAACATACCTCTGATCCTGTTTGACACGCCCTATAACTATACTGAATTAGCTCAAACGGATATCAATTATATGGTTGAACAATTACAACAAATGATCCCGGTCCTCGAGCAAGCTTCCGGGCAGAAATTCAATAATTCAAAATTTACGGAAATTGTAGGCCGTGCCAGAGACACTTCCCTCATCTGGGGAGCAATTCTGGCAACTATGCAGAATCGCCCAGCTCCCATGACAATCTTCGAGACTTTTTTCCATCTTGCTCCAATCGTTTCACTACGGGGATTGCCGGTAACCTACGATTATTACCAGATTCTACTGGCTGAACTGAAACAGCGTGTGCGCGCTGGGATCGGGGCAACCACCTGCGAAGTGAAAAGACTGATGTGGGATAATATTGCTATCTGGTACAAAGTCAGAGATCATTCCATTCGGTTTGCTGAGCAGGGAATGAATTTTGTTACGGCAACTTACACCAATGCCTGGGCGGAAACCACACAACATCTGGATGTGAATAATCCTTTTGAATCAATGGCCAAGACCTACAGTCTCGTTATTCTAAATAATAATTTGGACTACCGCTTAAAACTGATGCAGCGATTGATTCAGGAATACCGGGTTGACGGATTAGTGATTCATTCAGCCCGCAGTTGCAAGCCTTATTCAGTGGGTCAATATGATATCAAGCGGAAGTTATATCAGGAATTGAAAATCCCAGCCGTAATTATCGATGGCGATATCACTGATGAACGAGCTTATTCTGATGAACAGACAAGAACTCGTTTGGATGCTTTTTTCGAAATTTTAGGTAATTAACATGTCCGAAAAATATTATGCCGGAATGGATGTTGGTTCTCATAGCACCGAGACTGTTATAATCGATGATAATAAACAGCAATTGAGCTTTTCTATTATCGATACTGGGCTGGATGGTAACGCTGCGGCCGAAGATGCCCTGAACCTGGCTTTAGCCAAAATCGGGATCAATGGGGAGAACCTGAAAGGAATCGTTGCCACCGGCTATGGGCGGGCAAATGTGACCAGCGCCGGAAAGCAAGTCACCGAGATTACCTGCCATGCCACCGGCGCCCATCATATATATCCCCAAGCCGGTACAGTGATCGATATGGGTGGACAGGACTCTAAAGTGATTCATATTGATGAAAACGGGCAATTGGTGGACTTTGTCATGAATGACAAATGCGCCGCCGGTACCGGGCGATTTCTGGAAGTAATGGCAAAACGTCTGGGGTCCAATCTAGATCAATTCGGGAACCTGGCATTGCTTTCTGAACAGGCAGTGCCAATTAGTAATACTTGCACCGTTTTTGCCGAAAGTGAGGTCGTATCCCTGCTGGCGAAAAATCATCCTCGCGATCAGATTATCCGTGGCTTGCATCAGGCAATTGTTGATCGGATTTGGGCACAGTCCCAGACAGTCGGTATCCATGGCGCGGTTATAATGACAGGCGGAGTTGCCTTGAATCAGGGCGTCATCCAGTTACTGGAAGATAAACTAAAATGCGAATTACTCATACCACCGCAACCTCAAATCGTTGGAGCGCTCGGGGCAGCTCTGATTGCCCGCCGGAATTTTAGATAAATTCGGATATTTCAGAAAGTAATTTTCGTTTTAAATCTGGTATCTTGGCATCTTCAGCCGGGAAGCCAGTTGCAACAATCATAAACGGGCGTTCATTTTCCGGACGTCCCAGCAATTTATTCAGAAAATTTGATTTGCTGGGCGTATATGTCAATGATGCCAATCCCGCGTGATGCAACGCCGTTATCAAAATACCTGATGCTATCCCAACTGATTCAGCCACATAGTAATGTTTTCTCCTGGCGCCAATATAATCTAGGCCATATTTATAGGCGAAAATCACTATCAGCCAGGGCGCTACAGTCAAAAACGATTTATGATCATTAGTGCCCAGTGGTTCCAGATCACGCACCCAGTTTTGGGTAGTTTTACCGGAGTAAAATTCCCGTTCCCCAGCTTCGGCCTGAGCCTGAATATTAGTTTTTATTTCCGGATTTCCGACAACAACAAATTTCCAGGGTTGTAAGTGTGCACCACTGGGGGCTGTCCCCGCTGCACTGATACAATTCTCAATTATCTCGCTTGGAACCGACCGACTGGAGAATTGTCGTACCGTTCGCCGTCGGTTTAAATCCTCAAAAAATTTCTGGGAGCGTTCAACCATTTCCGTAAGCGGATATTCTTCATAACAATCATAACTGATGAATTTTTTTATAGGCATGTTCTTTTTCTCGATTCAACAGACCGAAGTTATCGATCTCTGTTATCAAATAATGCTAATGTCGGGCATATGCCGGGTAGATGCAGTTGTCCGGCAAATCAATAGTTCGTAATATAAATTAATAATTAACCAAAATTGAAGGACGGATTATGCTGCGTCAACCGGAACTGGGTCGTCAAATAGTCGAACAAAGAACTTTACATAAACTCACACAGGAAGAACTGGCTTTTCGCTGCGATGTAAATGTCAGAACGATACAAAGACTAGAAGCAGGCGAAGTGAATCCGCGATCGACTACCCTGCGCCTCCTGACGGATGTTCTTGATTTTGAGTTTAATCCCACCCAGGTCCGTACCAATAAAATCTGGCTGGTTTTACTACATTTCAGCAATCTGTTACCAATAGTAATTTTTCCCCTGCTAATCTGGATTTACAAACGTGATGAAGTCCCTGAAATGGAACGCCACGGCCCTGATGTTATTAATTTCCAGTTAACCATGTGCATTTATTTGTTCGGCCTATCAGCATTAATTATTTTAGTTATAGGTGTGCCCCTGCTAATCCTGCTGGGCTGGTATATCGGATTAATTACTATGATCAATACAGTCCGAGTGGCAACCGATCGTGATTACCGTTACCCACTCACGATTCATTTCATTAAATAGAAATTACTCCGGGCACTGGATTTTATTCCATTCTTGAAATTCAGCTAAAAACATTGACTATATTTATTGATAATTCCCATATCAATACTTTGATTCGAAATTGTATAATAATGGGAACTGATCTGTTTAACGAAACTTCAATATTAAATCAAATATTCCGATTGCTTGCCTGCAATCGTCGCCAATAAATTCACTGGACAACCACTGCTAACTACTGCATATGAATACTGATATGATCGCTAAATTGCTAAACGAAATCTGGCTGGTATTAACCCAGATGGGACCTTACCTCCTATTCGGATTCCTGGTTGCGGGAATTCTTTCCGTTTATATTAAAGCCGAATGGGTAGAAAAACATCTCGGTGGAAAAGGAATTTTACCCGCCGTCAAAGCATCAATTTTTGGTGTACCATTACCGCTATGCTCCTGTGGGGTAATTCCGGTTTCAACAGGAATTTACCGGCATGGGGCCAGTCGATCCGCAACCACGTCATTTCTATTATCGACCCCCCAGACTGGAGTTGATTCGGTCCTGGTGACCTACGCTTTGCTTGGTCCCGTCTATGCAATATTTCGTCCGGTTATTGCCTTGCTCACCGGAATTGTCGGCGGTGCGATCGTTCAATTTTTCGATGATTCCACTCAAACTTCGGCAGCAGTCATTACCGAAGATGTGAAAGATGATGATTGTGATTGTGGCGGCTGCTCAACCAAAAATAGCGAAAGTAAACTGACACGTGTATTCAAATATGGATTTATTGATTTACCAAAAGATATCGGATTAACATTATTGGTCGGTATTCTTATCGCCGGGGCAATGGCAGCTATTGTTCCACCCGACTATCTGGGGGGATTAATTGGCGGCGGAATTATATCAATACTGATTTTAATGGCTGCCGGTGTTCCGGTTTATGTCTGCGCAACGGCATCGGTACCAATAGCCGCCGGATTTATTCATATGGGTGCTTCACCGGGGGCCGCACTGGCTTTTCTGGTGGCAGGTCCAGCAACTAATGCAGCCGCATTTACTACAATATTCAAGGTTCTAGGTCGAAAAACAGCCATTATCTACCTTTCCACTGTTGCAGTCAGTGCTGTCGCCAGCGGATTACTGTTAAACTGGCTGGTTCCGACCTTATCCGCAGTAATACCATCCATGGCTGATCACGTGCACGGCGAAGCAGGATTAGGCTGGTTTGAGAACAGCATGGGAGTCATACTGATAGCTGTGGTAGCCTGGTCATATTACTATAAACCACAACAACTTGATAGCGAGAATGAAAAAATGAACCAGCAAATAAATATATTAAATGTTAGAGGAATGACTTGCAGCCATTGTTCTGCGAATGTAAAACGGACCGCCGAAGAAATAGCCGGTGTAAAAACCGCCACCGTTGATCTTGAAAGAGGAATGGTTACTCTATCTGGTGAAAAGTTTGATACGGATGAAGTAATATCCGCCATTAATTCCATAGGCTATACGGCAACCAAATAATATCAATTTTACAGTATTTCCTGATCGGTAAAATCATTAGATTCACCAGCAATAAAATTAACCGGGGAATCTGCTAATGAATATTAAACCTGATCGAAAACTGGTCATTAAACAATGGCTGGTATTGTCAACATTATCGCTACTGGCTGTGATAACCAGCTCAATTATCCATCTCGTCATTTATCTTGTTGAGGGTAACGTTCCTGCTCAAACCGCTGCAATCTTATGGCTGGTTACGTTCGGTACTATTATTCTCCTGTGGCTGATTGCTGCTCCATTGATTATCATTTGGATTCGGAACCTGTCTTACCGGATTGATGCGGACCGAATCATCATTTTCAAAGGTATCTTAACCAAAGTCGAGCAAAACATACCTTATCGGGCTGTAACGGATTTCATGCTTCATCGCTCATTATTTGATCGCTACCTCGGAATCGGTTCAATTTGTATTCAGACCGCCGGTCAAACCCAGAACCCCAGTGGATTTGAAGGCAAGCTAAGTGGATTGATTGACTATAAAAAATTGCATCAGGAATTACGTGAAAAATTGCAGCAATTGCATCCCGTATCCGAAGCATTGACAACCGCAGAAAATACAGTGAGTGCTGAAAAAAATCTAATGGCTCAGATTCTCGAGGAATTAAAAGCTATTCGCAAGCAATTGGAGAATAATTAACAACGGATGAAAAATTCCGCTGAAATCAGGAATTTAATTGACACTGATCGGGAATTTGCTCGGATTTCGATAACCAAGGGCGCTCCATTTGCATTCGACCAGTTTGTTACTGAAGATGCTGTAATCTTCCGGGATAATTCTCCACCGATTGAGGGTCGCGACCAGATCAGAAAATCTTTCGAACAGTTCCCGGATGCAATTCTAAACTGGGAACCTTATCGAGCCGAAGTTGGGGCTGGCGGAGACCTTGGTTTTACCATGGGTAAATGGACTTTATCTTCCAACTCAAATGACAGTTCCAGTCAATCACAGGGACATTATATCTCCATCTGGCGTAAACAACCGGATGGTAACTGGAAATACATTTTTGACTCGGGAATTACAACTCCCGATTAAAATATCTGACCTGGTAAAAATTAATAGCGAGAGATTATGAAATTCTGTACAGTGATTAATTGCATGGATGGCAGGGTTCAGGAGCCGGTCATCAAATATATGAAAGAACGTTTTCAAGCCGATTACGTTGACAGTATAACCGAACCAGGTCCCAATGGAATTCTGGCAGAAAAAACCAACCAATCGATTATTGAAAATATTTTATTGCGAACCGATATCTCGGTAAACAAGCATAAATCGGATGCATTGGCAATTATCGGTCATTACGATTGCGCCGGGAATCCGGTTTCAAAATCCCGGCAGATTGAGCAAGTCCGGCAATCAATGCATTATATGGGCGAACATTTCCCAAAGATCACAATTATCGGCCTGTGGGTCGATGAAAACTGGCAGGTTCAGGAACTGGACTGATATAACCGGCAGCATTGCCGATAACCGGGGGCAGAGGAAGTATGAATAATAACATACTAGGGCTGCTGATGCTCATATTAGCAGTTGCACCAATTAGCGCTCAATCGGAGGTTCAAATGTCTGATGCAACCAACTATAGCCTAGAACAGGCTCAGAACAAATTAGCCAAAATCTACTTTAATAAAGTATGGGATTATCTTGAGCAGACTGATCGCAGTCCAGCAGACGATGAAGCCATGGTTCATGCCGTTCACACCTCCTGCTATCTCTGGATGCAGATTGGTACACCCCTGAATCACCAGCGCGGTGAATGGCAGGTTGCGCGCGTTTACTCAGTTCTGGGCCTGGCCGATTCAGCACTTCGGCACGCCAATCGCTGCCTTGAGCTGACACAAAAACACCAGGAATTGATGCAGGATTTCGATATTGCTTTTGCGTATGAATGTGTCGCCCGCGCTAATGCAATCGCCGGGAATGCAGAAACCGCTAATAAATACATCAGCCTGGCTGAAGCAGCCGGTGAGGAGATCAAAGATAAAGATGACCGTAAGGTGTTTATAGACGATTTCAACGGCGGACCCTGGCAGGGAATAAAATAATTGTAATTACTTTTTTATAGGGCTGAGTGTGATCTGCCGCAATTATTGTTCGAAATTCCATTGATTAAACTTATCCAGGACAACCAGACTGCATTTATAGAGTCTGAATTGGGTGCGAAATTAATTCGTACGAATACATAACTTTTTAGGAGAGTATCATGAAAAAGATTTTAATACTGGTATTAATGACTGTCGGTTTGGTAACAGCTCAGGAACAGGTGCTATTCAGCAATTTCAGTTCCCACGGCGGTTTTGGCGGACCAGTTCTCAAATTAAGTCAATTCAATAATGATCTGGGATTATTGGTCGGCGGTCGTGGTGGTTGGATCATTGGGCAAAAATTGACACTCGGTGGCGGTGGCTATGGATTAGTGAATGATATTCCCATTCTTTATGAGGATACCGATTCCACCCGTTTCCTTGATTTCAATTATGGCGGATTTGAGATGGGAATAATCATTGCTTCAAACAGTCTGGTGCATTTTTCCGTCAATAGTTTAATTGGTGGTGGTGAAGTTCGCTACCGGAACGCCATGTTTGATGAAATGAAAAATGAAGATTATAATTGGGAAAGTAAATGGGATCATGACCAGGTTTTTGTATTTGAGCCATCCGTAAATGTGATACTTAACCTATCACGCTGGGCTCGGATTGGCCTTGGCGCAAGTTACCGTTACGTTAGCGGTGTCGACCTTAATGCCATCGATGATGCCCTTTTAACCGGTCCCGCCGCAGTCTTGACCCTAAAATTTGGCAGTTTTTAGAACCAGTTTTATACCCAAACTACTACAAAGGGCGCTCATGAGCGCCCTTTTTTTCTATCTGGCAACCCTGGGGATCACACCTCTGATTTCTCATATGCAAAATTCCGCAGCCACCTTTCATAAAATGTCCATTTTTACATTAGCACTTATTCTGATAACCTCCTCAGCAATTGCCCAAAACTGGCACCAGAATAATGCTGTTTACAATTCCAGTGGTGTCCCATCATTGACATTTTCGGCACCAAGGTTTGCTGACCTTGACGGTGATAGCGATTTTGACCTGATCCTGGGCGGCAGTAATTCAGCGCCGGTATTTCTGGAAAACATCGGTTCCCCAAGTACTCCGATTTTTTCTGAAACCGGTTTTACTTCCCACAACATCACAGCATTGGAAGCTGATTTATGCGCGATTGCCGATCTGGATGACGATGGCGATCCTGATTTGGTTGCCGGTGGTTATACGGGCCTGGTCTATTTCAGGAATACCGGCAACAGCACAACACCGATTTTTACGCGGGATACATTATTGCTTGCCGGTCTGACTACCGGTAATAGTCCCGCACCCACCATCGCCGATATTAACGGCGACGGCGCGAAAGATATTTTAATCGGACAAAGTGAAAGCGGGGCAATTAAATATTTTTTAAACGCGGGTACCAGCAGTTCACCGGCATTTTCGGATGACAGCGCCATTTCGCCCGGGATTGATGTAGGCTTATACGCTTATCCAGAATTAGTTGATCCTGATGCTGATGGCGATTGGGATTTATTAATTGGTCGCGACGATTTGAGCTTGTTTTATTATCGCAATGATGGCACAGCCCAGAATCCGGTCTGGGTAAGTCACAATTCCTATTGTTCCGGGCTGGCTGGGAATCATTATTTTACCACTCCCACCATGGTCGATTTAAACGGCAATGGAATCCTCGATCTGATCTTTGGCCATTATGGTGGGCCGCTGAAATATTATCTGAACACCGGCACCGGCACAACACCGGTGTGGACTGAAAACACTTCAGTATTTGGCGGTAATCTCGATGTTGGTGGCGCCAGCAATCCCTGCCTTTTTGATTGGGATTCTGATGGTGATCTAGATCTGATCAGCGGCTTCAATATGGGGGAATTGAAATATTATCGCAACGTCGGTAACTCCACCGGACCAGCTTGGGAACCGGCCCATTCGATCTTCGCTGTCATAGAAGGAGAATCGATATATTCCTCAGTGGCAATTGGAGACCTGGATAATAATGGTCATCCTGATTTATTAATGGGATTTGTAAATAACGTCTTGAAATTGTACGATAATACAGGTTCGCAATTTGTCGCCAATTCGAATCATTTCACCGGTCTGAACATTGGTTGGTGGCTGATACCACGATTTGTTGATATGGATTATGATAGGGATCTGGATGTGGTTGTGGGAAATGATACTGGAACTTTGTATTATTTTAAAAATCAGGGAACCGCTAATGATGCCAACTTTGTTTTAATCGATGGTTATTTTACCGACATCAGTGGACCAAGCAATACCGCCCCGGCCGTTGCAGATTATGACAATGACGGCGACCTTGATATTCTGCTGGGCGGGATTTCAGGTAGCCTCAAGTATTATGAAAATTCAGGTACTCTCGGCTCACCAGTTTGGACGGAAAACTCGGCTCTATTTGCCGGTGTAACAGTCTCCCAAAACGCTGCTCCAGCCTTCGGCGATCTGGATGGAGATGGCGACCTCGATCTGACAATTGGGACTTATGATGGAACCTTCAGTTATTTCGAAAACCGAAACCCGGTTACGGCAGTTGATGCTAATCCAACGATTTTATCAGCACAGTTTATGGTTACATCAGTATACCCCAACCCGTTTAACAGCTCGCTAACATTTTCAATCACAGGTGCAAAATCTGATCAAGTTACGATTAATATCTTTGATCTGGCGGGACGCATTCGCTATCACCAGACATCATCGGTTAGCCCGGGCAACAATTCCCTGATTACCATTGCATTACCGGCGACTGTTGCCAGTGGTCTCTACCTGTACCAGATATCCGAATCTGATAGCCCGGCCTTAAAATCGACGACAGGAAAAATCGTTTATTTAAAATAATTAATTCCCGGTAATCTGGCACAAATATTGTAGATACTCTTTTCAGTAAAGTACAGGTATTTACAATAGTCCGGTGAAGCAATACAGAACATTATTTTTACTGCTTATCGTGCTGATCATATTACTGGGATCGGCTGGCTTCAGCTATGGTAAACCTGCTACAGCCCCTGATAATCATTTTTACAGCGGTCTAAAAACCTATAAAAAACTGATTTATTCCTATGTCCCCGATACTACATCCTACAGTCAGAAATTAGAAAACATTATTCGCCTGGATTATAGTTCGACCGGTCGAAAAACCGACAGCACTTTCTTGGATTCTGCTGGATTGTTGCTGTCAACTCAATCATACCTTTATGATCGAAATGGTTTACTATTGACAGTCAAACGATACAATTCGACCAACACTCTGCAATTGATCGAGACCTTCAGCTATGATTCACTGGGGAATTGCAATGAAAGAAACTGGATTGACACCAACCTGGTTCATCTGAAGCGGGTACGGAATAAATTTAACAGCGCCGGTATGATCATCAAAACAACCTTGAGAGAAAAACAGAATATGACCCTGCCGGACGTCTTACCGGTTCACTGACATTTCTTCCGGAAGGATCAACCCAGTGGAGATATGTTTACTGGCGGAATTCCATATCCAATCAATTGGAATCACATATCATCAAGACCGATGAAGAGCAAATACGAACTGAGTTTATTCTTAGTCCCAGGGAAAAACAGACCGAAATGCTGCAGTATGATGTTAGAGATTCCCTGGTATTCAGGATAGTTACCAACTACAATGATAACAGCAATTACACCAGTATTCTGGAATATGATGATAAAAACAACCTGGTCTTTAAAACCATCTATGAATATGATACTGATTACCGCCGGCGGTCGGAACACTATTTTGAAGGCGACTACTCAACTGGCGAATTAATAGAAATTCCCTATAAATTAGTAATTTACGAATACGAAGATTATCACCGCTGATTTTTACATTAGCTCATTTTCGATTAATTGAATATAAAACGATGCTCCAACCAGTAGCGCCCGTTCATCTATATCAAAATGGGAACAGTGATGAGGAATACTCTGTGGTTCTGCGCCTGCCGGTAAGGATCCAATAAAAATGAAACTACCGGGAATCCTGCGGGAATAATAACTGAAATCCTCACCGCCCATTGTCAGGAACGGTTTTATTACACCTTCATCTCCCACAATTTTGAGGGCCGCCTGCCGGGCTTTAAGCGTGGCATCTTGATCATTTATTGTTGGTGGATAGCCATCCTCGTAATCCAATACGATGTTTGCTCCATAGGTTTGGCCGATTCCAGCAACGATTTCCGCCATCCGAGTTTTGATCATCTGGCGATTTTCCTCGGTGTATGAGCGGGCGGTTCCCAGTAGATGAGCCTCGGGTGCGATTACGTTAAAATTGGAGCCGGCATTGAAAGTACCAACCGACACAACCGTACTTTCGAGGGGATCGGTATTGCGGCTGACAATGGTTTGCAAAGCCGTCACCAACTGACTGCCAACCATAACAGCGTCCACCGTACCCTGTGGAGTGGCGCCATGTCCGCCAACTCCTTTAACATGGATTTTGAATCTATCAGCTGCCGCCAGCACCGGACCTGCCAGAACTCCGATCACACCATATGATTGATAATTCCAATAATGTAGACCATGAATTTCACTAACACCATCCAAGCAACCATCCTCAATCATATAGCGTGCTCCGCCAGCCCCTTCTTCTGCTGGCTGGAAAAGAAAACGTACGCTGCCTTTGATTTGCTCACGCTGGGCAGCCAGCACTTTGGCCGCGGCCAGTAACGTCGCCACGTGACCATCATGGCCGCAGGCATGCATTACACCATCGTTGCGTGATTTGTAATCCACCTCACTGGTTTCCTGCACCGGCAGGGCGTCCATATCGGCCCGCAGGGCGATCATGAGCCCATCTGTACCACCACGGAGAGTTCCCACTACGCCGGTTTTGCCAATTTCCGTTTGGACTTCGATTCCATATTCTGCCAAGCGTTCTGCTATCAGAGCTGCCGTACGAATTTCCTGAAATCCCAGTTCCGGATGGCTGTGAATATCCCGGCGGGTGGCAATGATTTCAGCTTCTAGCTGTTCAATTTCCGGTCTGATTTTAATTGTCATAATTTTCCAATTAGCTTATAGATTTAATTCCCGGCCAATATTGATAATCAATTCAATAATTGATCTGGTAAATTTTTCCTTCACCGCTTCAGCGGTATCTATCACCTCCTGGTGTGATAGTGGTTGATCGGTAATCCCGGAGGCGAAATTCGTTATGCAGGATATGCCTAGGACGGGCAGGCCAAATTTCGCAGCAGCCTGTAATTCCGGGACAGTACTCATGCCCACCGCATCAGCGCCCAACTTCCGGAAATATTTGATTTCATCCGGTGTTTCATAACTCGGTCCCATGGTCCAGCAATAAATACCTTCCGCCAGATCCACCGCCGATTTTTGGAAGGCGCTTCGTGCCAGCACCAGCAATTGCGGGCTGTGAAACGGGTCACCAGTCACTATTTTCGGGTCTTCCGGCCCGTGGCGAAAAGTGCCATCCAGGTGGCCCGTTAGCGCCATGAGGGATCCCGGAGGCATTGACCGCCGGGTCGAGCCGGCGGCATTAGTAACAATCAGCGCGTTTACACCCAATTTATGAAATAATTGGATTGGCAGAGTGACGGTATGAAAGTCATGGCCTTCATAAAAATGAAACCGACCCTTAGCGCCTAGCGCAGGAATTCCGCTCAAATCACCAAATACAAATTCACCGGCATGGCCTTCCACCGTTGGCTGGGGATAACCGGGAATATCACCGTAAGGAACTACTGTTTTATCGGTCAGATTATCGGCGAAATCGCCTAAACCTGATCCCAGTACAATGGCTACTCCACCGTTAAAACCGGTGCGGTCAATGATGTAGTTCGTCATTTCAATAATATTTGAATTCATAAGCTCAAACTTAATTTTGACTGACAGCCAACTGACCACAACCGGCATTAATGCCGATTCCTTTGCTCCTGCGAATCGTCACTGTGAACGGTGCATTATACAATAATTCCAGAAAAACTTCAATCTTTTCATCGGTAGGCCGCTGGTAGCGTCCGCCAATTTCATTATAGGGAATCAGATTGACTTTGCAGGGTAATCCGCCAATCAGTTTCACCAACCGCACGGCATCTTCCTGGCTGTCGTTGATCCCGGCCAGCAACACGTATTCGAAAGTCGGCCGGTTGCTGGTGATATCATAATACTCCCGTACCGAATTTAATAGTTCTGGCAGTGGATATTGCCGGGCGATGGGCATGATTTTTTCCCGCGTAACCTGATCGCTGGCATTCAGACTAACGGCCAGTTTGAAGCGCTGCCGCTCAGTGCCAAAACGGCGAATCTGCGGCACAATACCGGCAGTAGAAATCGTAATTTTACGGGCGCCCAGGTTGATGCCTTCCTGATGATTTAACAACTCGGCTGTGCTGATCACCCGGGGATAGTTCAGGAATGGCTCACCCATTCCCATAAAAACAACGTTGGTGATTCGTGCACTGGAAATCTTTTGCAGCAGTAGAAACTGGTCAAGAATTTCAGCAACCGTCAGATTGCGAGCAAAACCCATTTTGGCAGTAGCGCAAAACTGGCAATCAAGCTTGCAACCTATCTGGGTCGAAAGGCAAACCGTGATCCTGCTACCTTCTTGCATCAATACCGCTTCCACCTGCTGGTTATCAGCAGTACGGAATAGCGCTTTGCGGGTTTCACCGGTCTCCGACTCGGTTCGGGCTGCCTCTTTAAGTACATGAATGCCGGCGATTTCATCCAATCGGTTGCGCAATGTTTTGGGGATATTGGTCATGTCAGAAAAAGCACTGACCTGCTTAGTGTACAACCAGTAGAACAATTGATCAGCCCGGTAGCGCGGTTCATCAATGTCGGCGCAGAAATCCTGCAACTCAACCAGTGTATTACCAACCAAATATTGTTTTTTATCTTCTGACATCAATCGAATTTCCAACGTAATTCCTGAATGGGCAAGGCAGTTATTTACAATCAAATCCAGCGAGATGAATGCTAATTGGCAATTAACAATTAATCAGCACGAAATTACAGAAGTGCCCTCTTTGCTCCCCGCTCTTTTCCTGCTGGTGAATTTCACCAGCGCTCAAACACCGGCGCGTGATATTCCCGATGATGAGAAACTGGTGATTCTGTGGACCAGCGGTGACCGCGATGTGGCTCTGAAAATGGTATTTATGTATGCCGGTAATGCCCCACGCTTTGAGTGGTGGAAACATATAACACTGATTGTGTGGGGACCATCCTCCAAATTACTTTCCGAGGATCAGGAAGTGCAGGAGTCGCTTCAGAAAATGATGGATGCTGGAATTATCGCCAAAGCCTGCAAGGCCTGTGCCGATCAGTACGGCGTTTCCGAAAAGCTGGAAAAGCTGGGTGTTACTGTAAAATACATGGGCGGTGAACTAACGGATTACATCAAGGGTGATTACAACGTTATTACATTTTAATATATGACCTAAATTGTTTGAATGGGGTTGGTGATCAATTAGAAAATGAATATCCAACACCGATTAACGAACGTTGATTTTTGAACTACGTGCCAACAATACTTCTTTATTCGTTATTCCTTGTTCGATGTTCATTATTTTACACACCCCTTCCCACTTTGTGGGTTCCCCTCTCAAGAGGGGAATAAGAGCACACATTCTAAATTCCCCTCCTCGGAGGGGTG
>CAZIJQ010000044.1:19721-21440 GCA_964539785.1 uncultured bacterium
TAAATTCCCCTCCTCGGAGGGGTGCCCCGATTTATCGGTGCGGCGTGGGCCTGAGAATAACCAACACCGATTATCGAACGTTGAATTTTGATCTATATGCCACCCTCACTCTAAATAAAATTAATCAAACTGGATTTTCACACTTTCATTTTTACCGATTTTGTTACCCTGTACTTCTTCGAATATCTCACGGCACAATTTGGTCATAGCTGAATCAAGCTCGATTCCATCAACGATAAATTTATCAGCATCCACCTCAATTAGATTCACTTCATCAGGGGGAAATATATCTTTCGACCACAGAGTTTCCTGCAATTTCTTCCGCAAGACCTTGAAAGACAAGGTCTCGTGCCGGATTTCTATTATTTCTCGGTTGACTTCCGCCAATTCAGATTTCATTACGGCCATCTCTTTTATCATTACTTCCATCTCGTCTAATTTTTCAAGTGCACTGAGTTTTTCTGATTCCATCAACACTTCCAGTTCCTGCAGTTCCGGGAGTAATTCACTCATTTTCTCTAATTCCAGTGTTTCCAGGATTTTCTCCCGGTATTTGCCGTATTTGCGAGTGGGGATTTCCTTACCATTATCAAATACTCGAATTATTTCATTGGACCCTTTGATATACTCAATTACCGTGGAGTCTTTTGAGAGAAAACCGGATTTCAGGATGATAACTTTACCGGTATCAAGACTATCGCTGACCGTAATGTGTAACCGTTCAGCTGGCAACCAGTTAATTGTAATTATTGCAACGACCATCATTAACCAACGATTTTTAGAAACCATAGAATTATCCTTTCAAATTGTGGCCGGAAGGTATTGCTGTGCATCAATAGTAATTGAGTTAATGACTCCAATGCCCCTACCAATGGCACCAACACGTTAAAACCGGCTAATTCGCGCTTGTGTCATAATTAGACCCGTTCATGCCAGCATTGACCTGGCGTTTGACGGATTAAAAAATCATTGCTCAGACCGACGTATATTGTATCGTCGAAATTGGTGTCAGATTAAATGAAATCGCGAGTCGAACATATTATTATTACTATCCTGGTGACGGCAGCTTTTTATTCAATTACCATCCCAAAACTGCAACCGGTATTCATGGGAGCATTTAATTCCGTTGACGGCAGTATCTACCTGGCTCGTTTCGTTGATATTCTAATCACCCTTTTAATAATTTTTACGGTAAGCCTGCGACTTATTCCGCGGCAGATTGCCCTCCGAAAACCAGTGCGGTTATTAATCTGGTCGATTGGTATACTGATCATAGTATCACTGGTGGAATATCAGCTTGACAGAATTATTTTAAAATTGTTTAACCTGCCCACCAGCTCAAATCAAGTTTCAGATAAAATACTGCAATACCGTCACCGGATCAGCTATGATATCGGGATTTTTGCCGGTAACACAATGGTGCTGGTATTTGCCTTTCTTTACGGAATCAGCCGGGACTGGCTGCAACGCTATCGGCAACAGAATCAATTGCAACAGGAAAAATTAAAAGCAGATGTAGCTTTTCTGCGCACCCAGATCAATCCCCATTTTTTCTTTAATTCACTGAATAATATTTATGCAATCACCCAGCGTAATAATGACAGTGAAGGCGGGCAGGCAATTATGAAACTGGCCGGGATGATGCGCTACATGATCTATGAAAGGCCAGTTGCCTCATAATAAAAGGTAACCGAAGTCAATTGCCTTTTAGTTTTTCAA
>CAZIJQ010000045.1:0-13945 GCA_964539785.1 uncultured bacterium
TAGCTTCCTTAACTTGAAAAAAACTAACCGGAAATACTTCCTAATAGAAAATAAGAAATCCGGATACCGGTTGGATACGGATTTTTACACGTCGCTGTAAATTATCATATTGCTGAAGGTACGTATACTGCATTCATTACTGGGGGTCATAGGGCAGTCCCGATTAATCGGAATTGCCCCGACAGAATATCTAAATCCTTATAATTCTATTAATAGCAGGGATTTTTCTTTATTCTACAGTTTCAGAACAATATGTTGGCGGACCATAATCAAATACCGTGGTAAATTATGCTGCCATTGAAATATTAAATGGCCCTGTTCCATAGCAAGTAATATGCCAAAAATCGCAAAAATTATTAAAAAACCTTCCAAAAAACATCAACCACGGGGACTGTCGATTCTACATGATGATTCTGCGATTATAGTGGTGGAAAAAGTCAGCGGGCTGCTGACAATGAGTAATCAGCGTGTTCGAGAAAATACGGTCTATTATCATTTGACTAACTACGTTCGCAAGGGCAATTCGAAATCAAGGAACCGAATATTTATTGTTCATCGCCTGGATCGTGATACTTCAGGTGTCCTGGTATTTGCTAAAACTGCGGAGGCCAAACGCTTTCTACAGGATCAGTGGCAGGGATTCTCAAAAAAGTATTATGCCGTGATTCAGGGAACGCTCGCCGAGAAAGAGGGGGTAATTTCTTCATATCTGGCGGAAAACGCCGTCCATAAAATGTATTCCGTGCAAGACCCGAATAAAGGTAAACTGGCAAAGACCGGCTACAAGGTTTTACGCGAATCAAAAAATTACAGCCTGGTTGAAATCGAATTGCTGACGGGCAGGAAAAATCAAATCCGGGTCCATTTTTCTGATAAAGGCTATCCGGTGGCGGGCGATAAAATCTACGGAGAAAAGAGAACGGACATTCGCCGGCTGGCCTTGCATGCCGGTTCCCTCACAATATTGCATCCTACAACTAAGGAACCAATGACATTTGATACCAAGATTCCCGCATTATTTAATGCGCTCTTAAATCGATAATTTGCAATTGATACCGTTATTAATGAGCAGCATGCCATACTCACCCCAGTACTCCAGAGAAACGCTGCTAAACAGGCCGATAGTGGGGTAGATGCGTCATTAAGCCACTATTCCAACACCCCTTGAATGATTGCTTTTAACCGTTAAATCAGGCTACCTTAAGTAACCGGTATGAAGCATCTTCATAAAATTATTATTATGTTGCCGCTTGTTGTCAGTATTGCAGGTGATTTGAATTTGGATTTTATCGAGGTTATCAATGGACGAAAGCAGCAAGATTTTACAATCGGTGTAGCTCTGGGGGCCGGTTCTGCAAAAGGTCTGGCTCATATTGGAGTTCTAAAAGCATTAGAAGAATATGGACTGCGAATTGATTATATAGCAGGCAGCAGTATGGGGTCGGCCGTCGGGGCAGGATACGCTGCTGGCTTGTCACCGGATAGTTTAAGAAGCGTGGCCAGATTATCGAACGCTTTAGATGTTGTTAGACTGCTTGACCCAATTCCTAGCAAGGCGGGATTAATTGATGGTGAAAAAATCAGACAATTCCTGCAGTTACATATCGGCAAGCATCAAATTCAGGAATTGCCGATTCCTTATGCTGCCACAACCGTGGACATTAACACTGGTAAATTACATATCATCAAAAGCGGTGATCTGTCATGGGCAGTGCGTGCCAGTATTTCCGTGCCAATTATTTTCACCCCGGTTATTAGTGACTCGCTTATATTGATCGATGGTGGGTTTGCCGAGCCGGTTCCGGCTCAGGTCGTACGCGATATGGGGGCTGACTTTGTTATCGCAGTAAACGTTCTGGCGCCCCTGTCGGGGTCGTCAATACCAGATTCATTATCGGAACTCAATTCAGATAATTTTGAACTGGAGATGACCGGATTAAAGCGTATTATCAGGCAAGATAAAAATAAGGAAGTGAGCTTAAATCGACTTGAGATAGCCCATCGCACTTATATTCTACTTGCGGCTATGATCGCAGAGAGTCGGTTGGCCATAACAGCCCCTGACTTAGTTATCGCCATAAACACTGGATTGACAGATTTGGATTTTCTTGAGTTGGAGGCAGCAATCGAAAAAGGCTATCAGCGAACAATTGAAGTTATTGAAGAATTTAAAGCCACTTCATATCCAATTAGCGAATAGCTCAATGGGCGGCCTGAATTTTTCAGAAAAAATAATAATGAGCATAAAATGATAATTAAAAAAATAAAATATACATTCCTTGTGCTGGCAATGCTTAGCACGGGATCGGCAGAAGAAGGTATGTGGCTCCTTAATCAACTGCACACATTGGATCTGGAAAGCAAAGGTCTTGAAATTCCTGTTGATGAAGTCTATAATACCGACCAACCTTCCATTAGTGATGCAATTGTCTGGTTGGGTGGCTGTTCCTCCTCATTTATATCCCCTGATGGCCTATTGATTACCAATCATCATTGTGCCTACAGTGCCGTGATGCGGGCGTCAACACCTGAAAACAATTACCTCCGTGATGGATTTACTGCCCTGAACCGGACTGAAGAAATTGAAGCTCCCGGGGCTCGGGCTTACATTTTACTTGAAACCAGGGATGTAACCGACGAAATTCTGACAGCCGCGCAGGGAATCAAGGATATTGTTAAAAGAGATCGAGCAGTTGATCTGAAGATGGAAGCAATCAAATTGGAAATTGAAGCGGGGCGGGAAGACTACAGCGCCAGGATTCGCGCCATGTACAACGGATTAAGCTATTTCCTCTATATTTATCAGCGCTTCGATGATGTCCGCTTGGTAGTGGTTCCACCATCATCAATCGGAAAATATGGTGGTGATATCGATAACTGGATGTGGCCCCGACATACGGGCGATTTTGCCGTTTATCGAGTATATTCGGCTTCCGATGGTTCAGGTGCTGATTTCAGTCCGGAAAACGTTCCCTACAAACCAAAAAGCTGGTTAAAAATATCAGCTGGTGATTTGAATGAAGGTGATTTTACGTTTATTATGGGATTTCCTGGAAAAACCTACCGTTACCGGACATCCAGTTCAGTAGGTTACAATCTGAACTACCTGTACCCGAGTTCAATTAAAAAACTGAAGGAAATGATAGACTTAATTGGAGTAACGGTGGCAGGATCTCCCACGGGAAAGCTAAAAGCCAAAAGCACCCTCGCCAGCCTTAACAATGTCATGAAAAAATATCAGGGTCTGGTCGATGGAATGAATCGCACTGATTTCCTGGAATCTAAAATCGGTGGTGAAAAGGATTTTATGGAATTTGTTAGCAGTAAAAGAAAATTCCGGAAAAAATATGGTCATATCCTGGGTGATATTGAGAATTTGTATCAGAATAATTCTATTAACCGTAAACAAAATGCAGTTTTCAATCGCTTTCGCTGGGTCTACAGCGGTACTTTGATTTCAACTTCTAAAAAGATATACGATATTGCCCGAGAATTGGAAAAATCACCGGCTGAAAGACAGACCGGGTATACCGAGGCCGATAACAAGGATACTTACAAACGATTTAAGTATTCATATTACAGTTATTTCGAACCAACTGACCGGGCCTTGTTTAAACTGACTCTTTTAAAAGCAAAAGAACTGGCCGGGGATCAAACAATCAGGGCGCTGGATCAGATTATTAATAATCCTGATCGTACGATTGATGAATATCTTGATCACCTGTACGGTGAAACCAGGATGAATGATCCGGAATTTGCAGAAAGCCTGCAAGGAATGACGGTTCAGGAATTAATGGACCTGAATGATCCATTTATAAATCTCCAGGCCGCTCTTTATGATGGATTCGAGACAAAGCGCCTGGTAGATAAAAAATTCGACAGCGAAACCGGTGATCTGTGTAAACTTTACATTGAGGCTATGATTGATTGGCAGAATGAAAACATCTATCCCGATGCCAATAGCACTCTCCGGTTTACTTATGGTTATGTCAATGGATACAGTCCTCGAGACGCAATAAACTATACTCCTTTTACGACCTTTACTGGCATGATTGATAAATACACTGGGGAAGACCCATTTGATTTTTCGGAAAAACTTGGAAAACTCCATCAGACTGGTAATTTAGGCCGCTGGGCTGACCCTGACCTGGACGATGTGCCCAGCTGCTTTCTCCATGAATGTGATATTACGGGCGGAAACAGTGGCAGTGCAGTAATGAATTCAAGGGGTGAATTGATTGGCTTGGCTTTCGATGGCAACTATGAAGCAATGACCGGTGACTGGGAATATGACTTGGAGATTCAAAGAACAATTTCGGTGGATATCCGCTATGTCATGTTCCTGGTTGAAAAATATGCCGGAGCGGGATACCTTCTGGATGAAATGGAGATTACAGATTAATCATATTTTTTGTAATTTTGAAGACCTATTAAGAATATGGAGAAATAGGATGAATAAATTAAAAGTTAGAACATTTTTTGTCAATTTACTGTTATTGATATTTTTATTGAATCCCGTGAACGGTCAGTTCTCTGGCGGTGATTTATTAAATGAAGCCCCACTGACACCAGTTCCAATGGAAATGACGTTTGAAGAGTATCAGGACATGAATCGCAGACTAACAGTCGGATTGGCCCTCGCTGCGATTCCAATTCCAGGTATGATTCATTTCTATGCCGGCGAGAAAAAGACCGGGTTGATTATCCTTGGTACCGCAGCGGCAGGATTAGGGAGTATCCTGATAGGAGCTGCTAGTCTTGACGATGGTGACTTTCCTGATTCTGATTTTAATCTGCTAATTCTAAACCCAGGTGATAAAGAAAAAGAGCGTCAATATGAGAAAATTCCGCTTGTAGTAACCGGGATGGATACTACCTATAAGCTTCGAGAAATATTTCGAGAACAAAAGGGTGGGAGCGGTGCCCTGATAATATTAGGAGCGGCATTGATATTAGGCGATATTGTCTATGATTTTGTTCATGGCATAAGAACTATTGAGAATAAACGGGATCGGGTGCGCTATAAATATGGCCAGCAATTAAGTTTTAACTTTTCACCAGATATTGACCTGAATAATAACACCGTCGGATTAAAATTTTCCTGTAATTTTTAATTAACGATCTCAAAATACAGAGGATTTTATTCAGACTCGGAAGATGGTATTTCTCAATCAATCAATAATGAAATTATTTTATACATGCTGTACATTAGCTTAGTGGGAGTAAAAAAACTGATTAGATAGGATAGATCATGCATCAAATCATCAATGGGACGCAATTTGGAAATATCACCATAGCTGGTGAATTGTACCAACATGATGTTGTGATCAATTTGCAGGGTCAAATTAATAAGCGCAAGAAGAAGTTGTCAAAAATGCGGTACGGAACCTCCCATATCGTATCGCTTGAGGAAGCAAAACAAATCTATTCCACCGGAGCTGAGCTACTGATCGTAGGAACCGGACAAAACGGGCTCCTTAAACTATCAGACGATGCTGAAGCATTTTTTAGAAAGAATGGTTGTCAGGTGGAGCTTCAACCTACACCCCGTGCGATAGTAACATGGAATACCGCAGAAGGTGCAGTCATCGGGCTATTCCATGTTACCTGCTGAGAGGTTTGCGACTATTTTTTTCTCAGGATCTGATCCATGTCTACCACCTCCAGGATCAGCTTCCAGCCGCCGACACCCTGATCCACTTTTACTAGTATATCATTAGATCCGGCTTTGAGATTGGCAACAATGAAGTCCTGGTTTTTCGCTGCCCCCCGGCCTCCTGGCAGGCGGTATAGCTCATTTCCGTTCAGCCACAGCGCCGGAGCATCATCACTGCCCAGCAGGAATAATACCCGACCATTTTGGTTGGCCTCCAGGATTGTGTGGGCATAGGCCACCGCATTCAAATCAGGATCATATAATTCCAGGAAATCCACCCAACCCGTTGGTGTTTTTACTTCCTGCCAACTGATTTCCTGACCATCCTTTCCCAGATAGACTTTATCGAAGTTCAATTCTGTTTCAGGATCATAAACAATCTTAAGACCTCTACCGTCGGGGTTATCGTAAGGTCCGATGGTAGTCCAGTCCGTTATGGTGTGAATATCCAGTGTTGTATCGGTTGAGATTTTGGAAAACAATGGTCTGATGGCAACCTGACTCCGGACCGGTGTCGTAATTACTGTCTCCAGCCATTTATCCCAATTATTGAAATCACCGTTGAAAAAATGGAATGGTGCATAATAGAACAAGTTAACATTTGCCGGATCAGATTGCTCCAGATCTGCCAGTAGTAAGTGCAGAGAGTCGTTTACTGTTCGGCTATAACTCCACGCCAGATTCCGCATAATCCAGGGTGTATAAGCACTGTTTTTAAATACATTTATAAAATTGATAACCGGTTTGGTATCAGACTTAATTACAGCAACAGCAAAAGTAAACATGGCATTTTCCAGAGATACTTCAAATGTCAGATTTTCGGGAATAGTCGCTGGTTTATCATCGACTTCTGGTTTGGAAACAGGGGAGACGGTAAACTGCACCACTGGTCCCGGTAATATGCTGTCGGCCGGAACTGCTGCTTCAAACTCATACGGGTAATCGACACCACTTTGCATATCAATTTCAAGATCAGGATTCGTAATCTGCCAGTGGTCAGATTCCTGCCATTTAATATGTAAATCGGAATCAAATGTTAGCTCACTGCCAAAACTGCAATCAGCTCTAAACTGCAGCAGGGAATCAGCCAATTTTACGATTTCCAGATTTCCCAACTGGTTTGTCAGGTTCTGTTCCAGTTCCATGATACCAAAATCGATATACTTACTTTCGTCAGTGAGATAACCGTTTTTTGAAATGCTAAATTTATCAATGGTATTTCCATCAAGATCAATAGCTTCACCTTCAATTTTCTCGGCCGAAACTTCGAGCATAGTAAAATGATGAATACTCTGGGAGACGGCCATAAACGGTTGTGGTTTAATCTTATATAAGGGGGCTCCACCGCCGGCAGTAGTAATATGAGTTACCGGGGTCTTACCACTGCCACCATGGCCGATTGGATGATTACGGAGATAGTAATGATCATGGCCCGAAAAGACAAGGTTGACACCGTATTTTTCAAAAAGTGGCTGCCAGTGATATCTGAATTCATAAACGGGACGAATGGGGTGGACATGAAACATCGGATAATGCAGAATCACTATAGTCCACTGCTGGTCTACATTTGCATTTAGGTCAGCTTCTAACCACTGATACTGTTCCGATTCTGGGTCGGTTGCCACGCCGGTATTAAGTCCAATAATATGAACCATACCGTAATCGGCAGACCAGTAATGTTTATTCTCGTGTAAAGGAAAAAACTCGTAATAATAGCCGGATTCCCGCTCATGATTTCCCAGTACAGGATAAATGGGAATCTGCTGCAACAGATCTGCTGCCGGTGCAAAAAATTCCGGTTCCCAGCGTGCTAAATTTTTTCCATTAACAACCAGATCACCGGTGTGTAAAGCGATATCCGGATTATACTCCAGCGCTTGGTTAACAATCTGTTCATGTACTGCGGGATTACTGCGGCTGTCGCCATAGGCTAAAATCCGGACATTTGATGTATCATTGTCGGGCGCAATTTTAAAATATGCCGTATCCGTCTGACCCCCCGGCCAGCGGACCTGGTAGTAATATTTTTTGCCGGGGTCCAATCCAGTGACTGTATATGAATGCAATCGCAACTTGAAAGAATCGTTCATAACCGAAGTAAGCTCTGAAGCGTTTGTACTTAGAAATAAGGAGGCTTTAACTTCTTTTTTAGTACCAACTAATATTGTTAGACCAGCATTGGATGGAGCCTGGAGCCAGGGTCCAATATGAGTTGATTTTTCTTGGCACCCCGTTAGAACAAGTAAGATAAGGAAGAAAAATGTTATTCGTTGTTTAAGTTCCATTAGTTATCCTTCAGGAAGTAAAATTAAATCAGCGTACTATTTTATATAGAAAATTACTTATTCTATTATCCGGTAGTCCATGTCTTCAGGTATTTGGATACCAAGTTGTTTGGCTCTCGCCTGGTTCACTATTCTGATACTTTCCGGTGGATCAATAATTTTCAGGTCCGCCGGGGAAGTGCCAGTTAGAATTTTTATTGCCATTTCAGCGGCAACTTTTCCCTGAGTATTCCCGGCTTTATAGGAACTGCAAAGTGCTCCATCTTTTACCGCAAAATCGAATGAAGCGAATTCAGGCAATTTACTATTCTCAATTATCCATTGCATGACGCTGGCCGTTGGCATACTTACAGCACTATTTTCATCTTTTATAGTATTATAGGTGAATAGCCCGATGGCATCCACCTGATCCTGCCAGGCCGTAATTTTTGCCTTCCACTGATTAAAATCATTGGTGGCAACCACTTCCAGTATTTCAACCGGAAGGTCTAAGGACGGCAGCCGTTCATCAATACCTGCTGAAGTAGGACTGTCATCGGAAATAAAAGCTACTTTGCGCACCGTGGGATCTAATTCTGTAACCAGGTCAACCATGGCTTTCAATGGGATATGTTCAACAACTCCGGTGATATTTGCCGTTGGGAAACCATAATGGGACGGTTCGAAATTCATTCCTGCGAAAACAACCGGCAGGGTGGAACCGGCGTAATGCTTGGCAATCCATTCACATGCATTATCGTCAAAAACCATTACTAGATCGGGCTTAAAAGCTGTTATGCGCGCTATGGCGCTGTCAGTTATTGCTTGTTTCCATTCCAAGCTGGTTTTACGCTTGGTATCCATATAAAATCTTTCCAGCTCGAAGTTCTGCCCGGCAAAGCCTTCATTCAGGCCCTTATTTTCGTCAATAACCCATGAGAATTCGGAATGATAACTAAATACCACAAAGACTTTTTTTAACGTTGGGGGAGTGGCGAAAATCATTGAAGCAGTAATCAACATTAAAATAATAATCATTAATTTTTTCATAATGTTCTTCTTTAATTAAACAGATGGTAGGATTAACAATGATTAAACATACGGCATAATCAAAGTATGTGCAAACTCTGGATGAATAACTTTCTGATAAGCTATATCATTTTCTAAAAAGCTCTGATTACCTGAAAGATTAATATTAATCAAGAAACCTGAAATCTTAATCATATAAGAACGCTACACTTACAGACAACTGTAATTAAAACATGGCCGTACTACAAAATATGAGATCTGATATTACTTTGAAAAGCAGAGTCAATTTTTTATTTATAGTTGTGTAATCAATTGCATTTCAATGATATATAAGGGGGGGCAGGCGTTACTACCCATTTAGTGACTATGAGTAAAATATATTTAACTGGACTCTTAATCCAATTTAGATCATTGGCAAAATATCAGCGGGGAGCAGTAGTTTATCCACCGTAGTGAAACTCAAGTGGATAACACTTATTACGGATCTGGCAGTTGGATTTTCTTGACTGTAAATAGATAGGCGCCTCGATAAGTCGAGGCGCCTAACAATAATAGGTAGGTTTAGAGCTTGTCAATCCCTTTCTTCAGATCTGTGAATAGGGCTGAGCTAGCCTTATCAATGGCATTTAAAAGCATTTCGTCCATTGCGGTCCAGTCGTATACACCCCCGACAATGCCTGTCGTATTGTCCGATCTGGCAGTCTTCAAGGCTGTCCAGATTTGATCACCATTTGCAGTAAGCAGGGTCACCGTTACATCTACCTCCGCTTTGGTGACACCTGTCACGCCAACACCGGTAGTCATTACCATCTGGACTTTAAGTCAACGACCATGATCCCATCAACGCCTAATTCCTTTGCCACACTTTTTATTTTATCAGCATCAGTAGTGGCAATCGTTTTCCAGTTTTCAGCACTGAACCTGGATTGCATACCCAAAAATCCTTTGGGTGGCTCGACCATTTTATAAGCATCATTTGACAGAATCTGGTCCAACGGCATCAGATTTACAGTAGCTGATGTATTAATGTTGTCCAGAATCGTAGGTGGTGCTGCTGCTACAACATTTTCCATCGTGTGAACACTTGCTTCCAGTACATCCTTGACCGATCCACCTTTCATCATGGCCTTGGCCGCCTTTAGTCCTGCCAAACCCGACTTCATCTTACTTGGTTCTTTACCAGTACTTGGGCTCTCGATCTCACCATTTATCGATATCGATATGACCGCAACGGTGTTCAACTCCTTGACCTCCATAAGGCTTTTATTCAAGCCTGCACAACCGATAGCGAAAATCAACAAGATTACAGCATTCAATTTGAGTCGTTTCATTAATAACCTCCTTGGTTAGTATGCTATTGATTTATTTTACATGAAATTGAAAACCAATGGATAAAGCCGTAGCAAACCACCCAGCCTATTTACTATCAACATTTCCGTTTGTATTATTGCGAACAAACAGATTAACTTTTTCGACAAAGGACAGGTAATGAAATATCCGAAATTGACTAATTTTATCGATGGCGAAGCAATTCAGACTGACGGTCAGTACCTTGATATTTATGCTCCCCAGACCGGCCAGATTATTTCCAGAGTACCACTTTCCGGTTCGATTGACCTTGATCAGGCGGTGCAGGCAGCCCGTCAGGCTTTTCCCGGCTGGGCAGCCTTACCGATCAAGGAGCGGGTGCAGATATTTTACCGCTACCGATCTTTGCTGGAAAAACACAAGGTCGAATTATCCGCCCTGGTAGTCGAAGAAAATGGCAAGACCATGGAGGAAGCGATTGCCGAGCTGGATAAATCGATCGAGGTAACCGAGTTTGCCTGCTCACTGCCTCAAATGGTCGCCGGTGAGGTGGAGGAAGTCAGCCAGGATGTAGAGTGCCGGTCTGATCGGAAACCGGTCGGCGTTATTGCCAGTATTGCTCCCTTCAATTTTCCCAATATGGTACCCCATTGGACCCTGCCTAACGCCCTCGCATTGGGTAATACCATGATCTTGAAACCGTCTGAACAGACGCCTCTTAGCGCCAACCGGATTGGGGAATTACTACAGGAGGCGGGACTTCCCGACGGTGTTTTTAATATTGTCCATGGCGCTCAAGTAGTAGTTGAAGCGATTTGTGATAACCCGGGGATTGATGGTATTTCCTTTGTCGGTTCCACACGGGTTGCCAAAATCGTTTACCGTCGGGGGACATCAACTTATAAGCGTGTACTGGCCCTGGGTGGAGCCAAGAACTATTTAATCGTCTTACCTGACGCCCATGAGGATATGACTGCCTCTAATATTGCGGTGTCAATGTCCGGTTGTTGCGGTCAGCGCTGTATGGCGGCGGCAACCATGATCGCTGTGGGCGAGCTGGATTCCATCATTAATAAATTATGTGCAGAAGCCCGTAAAATCATACCGGGTCAAAACCTTGGAGCCGTGATTTCTCAAGCCGCCAAGGAGCGAATTGAAGGCTATATCACCGAAGCTGAGCAGCAGGGTGCTAAAATCCTGGTTGATGGCCGTGAGGCAATAGTTGCCGGAAAAGAAAATGGATTTTACGTCGGTCCAACTGTCATCGATTTTGTAACCCCTGATATGCGGGTTGCCCGGGAAGAAATATTTGGTCCCGTACTTACCATTATCCGTGTCGATTCTGTTGATGAAGCCCTGAAAATCGAAAATGCTTCTGAATATGGCAATGCGGCCGGTGTATTTACTCAGTCAGGAGGATTAGCCAAATATGTTACCGAAAGGGTCAGCGCCGGCATGGTCGGAGTAAATATCGGTGTTCCTGTTCCCCGGGAGCCATTCTCTTTTGGTGGCTGGAACGACTCCAAATTCGGAGTGGGGGATATCACCGGCAAGAGTTCGATTGAATTTTGGACCAAATTGAAAAAGACCACCATAAAATGGAATCCGGAAGCCCGTACCAACTGGATGAGTTGAGGGGTGTAGCGTTCATAGAAAGCTGAAATTGGAAATTAGAAATTTGAGGGAAATGAAAAGAGTTTACGATATTCAAGAGGATCGTTTGAAGAAACTAAATCATGGTTACGAAAACTTATTAAGAGGAAAGTTATAGATGAATCAGATGTGTCAAAGTACCAGACGGTAATTGACAAACTTGGACCAAAGTTGAATGCTTTTATTAATAGTACAAAAAAATGATAACACAAATTTCTAATTTCCACTTTCCACTTTCAAATTTCCAATCTCTAATTTCCAATTTCAAACTGTGAATGGTCACTGATATTTTAACCCCTAAAACGAGCGCTGTAAAAGATGACTAAGACAAAGAACAATTCCCTGCTATACGGAATTGATGATATTCCGCCGCCGTTAGAAACCGCCGTGCTCGGTTTTCAGCATTATTTAACTATGTTCGGATCCACCGTCGCCATTCCTTTGTTATTGGCGCCGGCATTCGGAATCACTAATCCGGTGGAAAAAGGCTGGCTGATCGCCACCATGTTCTTTGTAAGTGGCATCACGACCCTGTTGCAGACGATTTTTGGGAATCGATTGCCGATCGTGCAGGGTGGTACATTTTCATTTCTGGCTCCCACATTCGCTATCTGTGGTATGGCCGCGCTGGCCAATTCCGGCTGGGAAGTACGCATGCAGCATGTGCAGGGAGCCATTATAGCCGGTTCATTATTTGAAATCGTGGTCGGCGCCAGCGGATTGGCGGGCCGGTTACTGCGGTTTGTAGGTCCTATCACCATTGCACCAACGATTGCTTTAATTGGACTGGCCCTATTCAAATTTGGCGCACCGGAAGCTGGCAAACACTGGCCCATAGGTGGTTTGACTATCGCGTTGATCATCCTGTTCAGCCAGTATTTACGTCATAAAAAGCGAATCTTCGAACTTTATCCGATTTTACTGGCAATTTGTACTGCCTGGGGTCTGGCGGCGATTCTTACTGCCCTGGGAATATTTCAGGTCGGGCATCCGGCCTATACCAGCTTGGAAAATGTGAAAAATGCACCCTGGCTGCGTATTCCCTATCCGTTCCAGTGGGGCTTCCCCAAATTCGGCGCTGCTGCCTTGATCGGCATGCTGGCCGGCTATATCGCTTCCATGGTCGAATCCATCGGTGATTATTATGCCTGCGCCCGTTTGAGTGGCGCTCCAATCCCCGATGACAAAGTGATTAACCGGGGGATTACTTTTGAAGGGATTGGCTGTTTCATCGCCGGATTATTTGGCACGGGTAACGGCACCACTTCCTATAGTGAGAATATCGGTGCCATCGGTCTGACCCGGGTGGGCTCCCGACGGGTGGTTCAAGTTGGCGGGGTTATCATGATCATCCTGGGGACCGTTTCAAAATTCGGCGCCTTGTTTACCACTATACCAGCACCGATTGTAGGGGGGATGTACTGCGCCATGTTCGGGATGATCGCATCCGTGGGACTCTCCAACTTGCAGTTCATCGACCTGAATTCCGCTCGCAACCTGTTTATCCTGGGATTCTCCTTCTTCATGGGATTGAGCGTCCCTGAATATTTTGTTAACAATCCCCTGGTTCTGGGAACCGGACTGAAATGGCTGGCCGATATCATTAATACCCTGGGCAGCACCGGGATGGCAGTCGGTGCTTTTATCGCCCTGGTTCTGGATAATACCATCCCGGGAACTGCTGAAGAACGGGGACTGACAGCCTGGAAAAAGGGGTAAGCTGAAAATTTGGAAGCGTTCACAGAACGCTGAAATAAGAAATTAGGGATATGAAAAGAGTTTACGAGCTGGAGGTTTACCAACTAGCGGAAGAATTGTCAGATTTGGTTTGGCATGATTTTGACAGGTGGAACAAAAAGGTTCAAAACACAATGGGTTATCAGATTATACGATCATCAGATAGTATAGCTGCGAATATTGCAGAAGGATATTTGAAGCGTTTGCAAAACGCTGAAATTGGAAATTAGAAATTAGAGGAAAATGAAAAGAGTTTACGAGCTGGAGGTTTACCAACTAGCGGAAGAATTGTCAGATT